>NZ_DAMDBP010000050.1:9977-28757 GCF_032092815.1 Agrobacterium sp.
GTATACCCCATGTTGCTCTATCTTTTTTTTCTGCGGCCAGCGCGCTTGTCACTATCCCGACGGCAATCCAGATTTTCGCATGGTTGGCGACCCTTGCCCAGGGTCGTCCTCAACTCAGTGTGCCCATGTTGCATGTATTCGGCTTCTTTTTCGTGTTCATCATCGGGGGTCTGACGGGTGTTATGCTCGCCATGGTCCCATTTGACCAACAGGCCCATGACACCCATTTTGTGGTAGCACACCTGCATTACGTTCTTGTTGGCGGTTTTCTTTTTCCGATGCTTGCAGGCCTCTATTATTGGGTGCCGCATATGTGCGGCCGCCAGCCCGTTCAACACCTGTCACGGGCCGCGTTCTGGATGATATTTTGCGGCTTCAACCTGACATTTTTTATGATGCACCTGACAGGTTTGCTGGGGATGCCCCGTAGGATTTACACCTATCCCGAGGCGTCACCCTGGGAATGGTGGAACCTCTTGTCGTCCTTTGGCAGCTTCATCATGGCGATGGGCTTTATGTTGGCTGCTCTGGATATCGTTCTGATCTTCCTGTTTGGCAAACCATTCAGGAGGAACCCCTGGAAGGCGGGTACTCTTGAATGGGCGATGCCGACACCGCCGCCCTCCTATAATTTTGCATCCATCCCCCAAATCAGCAGACGTGCCGATGACCTCGACATTGATCAACTCGGCGCAAATCTTGCTGCAGGACAGGGTTATCTTGGTTTTGCTCGTCATGGTTGGATGGAGACCATTGGTGTCGACGCCGTGTCCGGCCAGGCAAACCAGATTATCCTGTTACCGAAACCGACTTACCTGCCACTTTTCACAGCTTTGGCTACCGGATGTTTTTTTGTGTCGCTTCTCTTCAAGCTGTACGCCTTGGCCATCGTCGCAATCGTTGCAACATTGTCGCTCTTTATGCTTTGGACCCGCAATGCACACGCCCAAGAGGACCGGGGCCGACTTCATGCCGCATCGGATTGTGACCTGCCGCTGCATTTTGAAAACAGAGATGCCCCAAGCATTTTCGCAATGCGTCTGACGCTTGTCGCCAATGCAACGTTGTTTTCATCTCTTCTGTTTGGTGGCCTGTTTCTCTGGCTGACTGGCGCTCCAGTTACAACAGCAGTTGCACCGACCAATGCGTCACTGATCATCATGTTGGTTGGCGTTATCGCCACCACCTCAGGGCTCGCTGCAACGTCGCAAAAGGCCTGGCGATCAGGGCTTTGCCTCATTTCGCTTGTGGCATATCTGACGGCGGGAGGCTTGCAGTTAAGTGAGCTTTGGTCAGAAACGATGGCGACATCGCATGCACTCATTGCGGTTAAGTTTGCGGTTTCAAGCTACATGACGCTTCACCTTATCTTGGGGGGCATATTTGCAGCTTTCTGTATCTGGCGACTGTCCAGCGGATACATTTCCGTAACACGCCAGAACGACCTTCATATCGCCCGTCTTTGGCATGGTTACTGTCTGGCGATTGTCTTTGTCGCCTCCTGTTACCCGTACATTTTCACGACCCTGAGAGGGGGAGCATAAAATGTCGCGCTACAAGCTGCTCTTCCTACTAATCGGGCCTTTGACCCTATGGGCGCTATTTTTCCTGTGCCTTTACAGCGTGCAGGCGGTGGGATGCGAAATGGGGCTGCAAGCAACAATGTGGGGTGGGTTCACCTCGCTCCGCGCCCTTGTTATCATACTGTTTTTGCTGGCAAGCGCGACGGTCATCTACCTGACGACAATCATGTGGCAGCAGAACCGTTTTGGTGAGGGGTTGAACCGCATCATACGTTATTGCGCTTTGGCCAGCACTTTCTCCACGGTGGTAATTTTCCCTGGCATTTTCTGGCTTCAGATGTGCTGATGAATACGCTCGCCGCTCACAGTCCGATCACAATTCATGGAAAATAATCATGGTCACGGATGGTCAAGAGACAGGCGAAAACGAAAAGACGCTGACCAGCCTAATCGACACCTTGATCGAACTATCCCAATCTGGTTCGACCGTGGGCGTACATCGAATTCGCGAAGCACTTGGCGAGCGCAGTTTCGGACCCTTTTTGCTGGTGCCGGCCATAATCGAGGTCAGCCCGATCGGCAGCATACCTGGTCTGCCAACCATCATCGCTATGATTGTCGCGTTATTCTCGTTTCAGGTGCTTTTAAATCGCAAACATCTGTGGTTGCCGGATTTTATAGAGCGCCAGCAAGTTTCTAGCGCCAGGCTTTACAAGATCCTCGGCAGATTGAAATCACCTGCGAAATACGTTGATATTGTATTGAAGGCGCGCCTGCGCTGGGTGACCAAACCGCCACTGCTTCAAGTGATTGCCTTCAGTGCGATTTGCCTGGCAACCATGGTCCCCGCCCTTGAGTTCATCCCATTTGCGAGCACTCTCCCGATGGCATCCGTTGCCTTATTTGGCGCTGCTTTGCTGTGTCGCGATGGCCTGGTTGCGCTCATCGGTTTGATGACAACCTTGGGAACACTCATCTTCCTGGGGTCATTTTTGATATGACGTTCAGCACGTCCACGAAAGTGTCAGCGGGTTCTACGGTATTATCACCGTGCCCGGGGATCTTATTATGAATTTGGCGAGTAATGCAGACGAAGTGTCTCGCAATCGTCAATGTTCTCTTCGGCGCGCATTACGGCTTTATAGCCATTCGACAGAGCGCGGATTCCAATTGCTCTTCGGAGATAGGCTTGGAGAGATAAAGCGCCTCATCGGGAAGGCTTCCTTGGGATGGGCTGTAGCGGCCTGAAATGATCAAAATCTTACAGTGCGGACGTTGTTCTTTCACACGATTGGCAAGGTGCAGTCCATTGATCGAGCCCGGCATGTCGATGTCGGTTAGTAGTGCGGAGATAGTAGGCTCGCGTTCCAGAATATCCAGAGCCTGATCGGCATTGGCGGCCTCGAGCACTTGGTAGCCAGCGTCGACCAGAATGTCGACAATGTCCATTCTGATCAATCCGTCGTCTTCCACAACGAGCAAAGGGCGAGACTGCATCAATGTTCTTTCTGGAAAGTTTCAAGGTCTGCTGTGATAAGGCAACGGATGCCTTCATGACCGTGTTCGATGTTGACATAACTGTTGGCCGTGCCGTTGAGGCCAGCTGAAATCAGACGCATACCCGACCCACTGGACGCCGGCGCGCTAGAAGACGGACCTCCGCTCTCAATCCATTCCAACTCAAATCGATCGCGTTGCGAGCCTCCGACACGCCATCTAAGGTCTATCTTTCCCGATGGCACCGATAGTGCGCCATATTTTAAGGCATTGGTGGCCAGTTCGTGGAGTATTAGCGACAGCGAAAGCGACGGACGTGAACCGATCCGCAGGTTTGGGCCAGACACCTTGATACGCGTGTTGGCTGGGTCGTCATGCAAGGCAGTCATCTGCCCCACCAATTGCGTGACGGTTGAGGAGCCGCGCCCTCCTTCCAGAATAATATCGTGAGCGTCGCTCAGTACCGCTATTCTGTCCGACAAGCGCTTTCGAGCCGTGGCGACGTCAGGTGCGGTCCTCAAGGTCTGCGAAGCGATTGCCTGCACCATAGCCAGCTGATTTTTCAGCCGATGGCCCAGCTCATGGGACAGAAGGCTCTGCCGCTCCTCTTCGGCACGCAGTTGCGTGACGTCTTGTGCCTGTACCAGAATTCCCGTTACCGAACCGTCTTCATTACGCATCGGCTGGTAGACAAGGTCAATCAAACGGGTTTGCATTTCCCCTTCAGGGCCGCGATTGAGTTCAACAGGCATATTCTTCGCAATAAAGGGCTCCCCGGTTGCATAGACATCATCAAGTATCTTGATAAATCCTTGTCGAACAACCTCGTTGACTGCTTCGGCCACGGTCTTGCCGATAATGTCGCGTCCGACGCCGATCATCGCATAATATTGTTCATTCGCGTAATCGAACGTGTGGTCAGGACCTACGAGCATGGCGATGCCGCCGGGATTGAGCTCAAACACCTGCATGAAGCGTTCGCGCTGTGTGCGTTCCTTTCGTGCCATGGCCACCTGCGCGGTGATTTCATTGCAAGCGCAAAACATACCCAGCACCGTTCCCCAAGGATCGCGGACAGGCGTGTAACTAAAAGCGAAATGGGTTTCTTCACGATAACCGTTCCGATGCATCGTAAACTGAATATCGTCCATAGCCGTGCCATGTCCGTTGTAGGCAGCTGTGATAATGGGGTCTACCTGATCCCAGATGTCGTGCCACAGATCGTAAAATGGCTTCCCAAAGGCTTGTGGATGACGGTTACCACACATCGTAGCGTAACCATCATTATACAGGGTGATCTGTGATGGACCCCAGACGATAAGCATAGGCTGAAGCGAGCCGAGCATGACATTCGTGAGGGTCTTCAATTCGACACCCCACTCTTGCCTCGGCCCCAGAGGATTGGAAGCCCAGTCGAGGTCGCGGATAAGACGCCCGCAATCCGGGTTGGTAGCACTCATGCGTTTTCCTGATTTTTTGGCCCCGTCGAACTGCACGTGAACGCGCTGGTCAACTTCTGGTTCCGTATGAATGCGAAAGCAAGGAAATTTCGTGGCTGGCGTTCATCTACCGTCGCTACGTTCGCAACTGGCTTAGTGGTCGGTCCTGCTTCGAGTGCTGTAATTCGGAGACCGCCTTCACCTGATGTCAACTGGATGAGGCGCAACGCTCGCCCGACTTTGCGACTTGAAGAACCGTTTCACAACCGAGGCAGAGGGTAGGTTACCACCACCTGTTTTACGGGTGCCTTGGCTAAGCAGGAAATTATTGAGCAGGCCAAATGCAGCCGGACATAATCGACGCGATCGAGGCAGCCCTCTCACAGGTCGGCCTCGTCCCTGACGGTTTTCCGACTATTGCTCTGACGCTGCATGATGGCAACAAGACCGCAGGGCAGATCTCGACGTTGTCACCGCACCAACCTCGAACCGGTCTTGGTAGGCCAGCCCCGTAGCCGCTGGAACAATCCAGGGGCCCAAGATGTTAAGGACATAAGGTTCATAGAAGGATGGTCGTGGCAATGGAGAAGAAAGTCGTTGAGGTCGTCGCTGAGGTAGGGGACGAATTGCTTCCGATTGGAATTATGAACGCGGATCAGGCAACGTCGCTGCCACCCCACGTCGAAGTGAAAATTTCGCACCCGGATGATGATGCCGGCGAGACAAACCGATACCTCGATCGCGAGGAATTCAACTCGGCCCATTCATCCATCGAACTTGACACTGCGGAGGAATGAGCATGTGCTGCTGAGAAACATCAACGTTGCGAGGACAACAGAAACGACTGTCACGGTTGAATTCAAGGCTGAAGGCAATGATCTGATCACGATCAGAATGTCCGCTGATCCAGCCATGACCGACGAGAAGGCTGTCAGGGCGGCGCTTGATATGATCAGTGAACTTGAAGAATTTAACATGGATGCGTAACGCTCGTCCATTTCGTAACAACCCGTGCTCGGTGTAAACTTGAAGATTGTTTCGGTTCAGTCCTCCGCCAGTTATCCAAGGTCTCAGGGAGATTTATTGTCGCTCAAGAATTGTCACAACTCACTGAACAGACATCGCGTATCCACTTATCACGTGCCTCGAGCGGCGTGTGCACAAATTCATCATCGGCGGAAACCGTGAAAAATTGCTGCGCTTGGTCAGCGACCCTGCAGAGCGGTCGTTCTACCAACGAGAAAGACAGTCCGGAACATTTCGGGATTTGCCAAGTTCGTTGGGTGTTCGCGAAGGAGCACGGTAATGAGAACCATATCGATAGAACCCATTCGGGTGAGTTTTGATGAGCAACGCAGATTGTGGGACATCAAAACGGTCAACGGCATAATTGATGTTCTCGAATATGATTGGCCATTCGCCAAAAGCCCATCTCATCGAAGAGTACTGCTGGCTTGTTTCAAGTGTTTACAAACAGGAAAAGATACAGATGGAGCAAGGGACGGATTTATCCAGCTGGCAAATCAGCAGCCGGACCTTACAGTTCTGAACTCAGACGTCCAAATCGGAAAATCCTGAAAGGCGCTAGATACTGAAATAACCTGAAGCGCATTCAAAAGCAGCCAATGTGGTTGGGATTAAACCGCTGAGCCCCACTCACGCCGGTGCTGCCAATACGGGGACGGACTTCGCTGCTGGTGTTTTGCTCTCTTCGGCATAGTGCCAAAGCGGTATCAGCGAATTGCATTCAGGATAATAGGCGGCGCAAGTTCCCGTTGGGACGTCATAATCAATGACCTTTAGTACGATTGTCCGGGTGACGCCATCATCGACTGCGGTGGTTAGTCGCGCATCGCCGCCTTTTGTGATGCCCAGACGCACACGATCATTCGGGTTCATCATCACGATCATTCGCGAGCCTCGGATACCCCGCAGTCGATCATCGAAACCATAGACAGTGGTGTTGAACTGGTCGTTTGAGCGGAGCGTAACAAGCCTTAAAACATCGTCGCCCGCTCCTTGCGCAAAGCTTGAACAGAGAGACTTCGGCACAATGAAACTTGCTTTGCCTGTCTCTGTTTCCCACTGACGGTGGCGCGCCGGTACTGGTCTGGCAAATCCTCCTGGTATGTCGAGACGTTTGTTGAAGTCTCGAAATTGCTCTGGATAGGTTGCCTCAATTGCATCGCGCACAAGAGCATAATTCCCTACCCATTCATCCCAGGGCACAGTGGGGTTATTTTCGAGAGCATGCTTGGCAATTTGCGCGACAATATCGGGTTCAGAACGCAATACATCGCTTGCCGGGGCAAATTTCCCGCGCGACGCATGAATGCAGGTCGTTGAATCCTCCATCGTGACAATTTGTGGCCCCGTAGCCTGTTCATCGATTTCGGTGCGCACGAGGGTGGGCAGGATATAGGTCGTCGCCGCGGTCACCAAATGGCTTCTATTCAGTTTCGTGGCGATCTGTACCGATAGATCGAGATGGCGCCACTTCTGCTCCATCAATTCTCGCTCGGGAATGGCGCGAACAAAATTGCCGCCCAGACTTATGAAAGCGTTGATCTCGCCCCGAACGATAGCTTCGCACGCCTCCACCGTGTTCAAGCCGTCTTCGCGCGGTGGCTCGAACGCGTATTGCTTCGCCAGCCTATCCAGGGGCACGAGTTTTGTCTTTTCCGCGATGCCGACGGTACGTTGTCCCTGAACATTTGAGTGCCCCCGGACTGGACAGATACCAGCGCCAGGTCTGCCAATATTCCCCCTCATGAGTAGCAAGTTGACCAACATCTGCACATTGCTGACACCATGGCGGTGTTGGGTGAGACCCATGCCATAGAGAGCCATGACCGATCGTGCCTTGGCATAGGTTTGGGCTGCGGCTTCAATCGCAGCCTTGGGAAGGCCGCAAGCGTCCAGAATATCCCTCCAGCTGGTGTTTCGCACATGCGCTTCAAACTCTCCAAAGCCGGTGGTGTGCTCGGTTATGAAAATCTCATCAATAACCCGCTCTTGACCTGCGGCCTTCGCGTCTTCGTCCCAATCGAACAGAAACTTGGCCATGCCAATCATGGCGGCGATATCACCGCCCGCATTGACCTGATAATATTGGGTTGCAATTTCTGTTGGCCGGTTGGGGATCATTTGCGATGCTCGCTGTGGATTTACGAATTCCTGCCATCCACGCTCTTTCAGGGGGTTGAACACAACGATCGGCACACCGCGCTCACGAACCTCCTGCAAACTGTGGAGCAAGCGAGGTGCATTTGTTCCGACATTCTGACCAAACGATAAAATACAGTCCGTGTGTTGGTAGTCCTCCAAGAGAACTGTACCGACCGGGGTCCCTATACTTTGCGGCAACGCGACAGAGGTGGTCTCGTGACACATGTTCGAACTGTCCGGGAGATTATTGTTACCATAAAGCCGCGCCAGCAACTGATACATGTAAGAGGTTTCAAGTGATGCGCGACCTGACGCGTAAAACACGACGCTCTTGCGGTCATATTGCTTGAGTTTCGCGCCAATATCGGCAAATGCCTCTGGCCATCCTACCTCCGAATATTTGTCGGTGACGGGATCGTAACGCAGCGGATGTGTCAGGCGTCCCTGATTTTCGAGTTCATAATCTGACCATTGCAACAATTCGGCTACGGTATGTTGGGCGAAAAAATCCGGGGTCGTGCGCTTGGCTGTCAAATCCCAGAAGGTTGCCTTGGCGCCATTCTCGCAAAACTCCGCAAGATGCGCTTTCTTCGGCTTGGCCCAAGCACAACTGGTGCACATGTATCCGCCGGTCTTGTTATGATCCTTCAGGAGACTCGGTATGGCTCTTGCTGCTCGCTGTTGCATCGCATTTGTCGCGAGTGATTTGACGGACCCCCAACCGCCTGTTGGCATTTGATATGGAGAATATTTAACCTTGTCAGTCATTGGCCGGCCTCGCTTTGGTCTTTTGATGGCTCATTGCGATTTCGCGGGTTCACCGTCGTGCGTTGGCAAATGTGCTGAACGCATCCCAAGGTATCACCTTGGCACTTAACGGCGTACCAGTCCTGATTTGGGATGAATAATGGAGGAGGAAAACTTGGCTGGGTTTACGTACACGAGTTTGAGAGGATCAACTGGGCACCGGGGAACGCCAGAATATCCGAAACGCGCACCTATGTCCGGCATGGCACCCTCCGTTACAATCCAAGTTCATGTAACGGCGCAAAGATGCATACAGTTCCAATCAACTAATGCCAGGATGCGCTGGCACCTGGACGAGCCTTGGTTGGTCGCGGATCATTGGAAAGCGCTCCTGCAAGCGTATGTGCCTGAAGTGCGGAATCTTTAGCCGTTTAGAAAAAGCAGTGACCCGTTCAGCAGTAATGCGAATGATACCCACAATGCGTATGGTATGAAGCAAAGCCCTGCCACAACATCACCGCAGCGTGCGATGAACAAAATGATCGCAAAAAGCAGGCAGGTAATAACCACCAGAGCAACACCCATCGATTGAGCTCCGAAAAAAATCGGCGTCCAGAGCCAGTTCAGGATCATCTGGCAGTACCAGATCTTCATCGGTGCGGCCGACAATCCAGCACGCCTCCAAATACGCCACCCTGCAACCGCTATCAGGACATAGAGCACTGTCCATGCTGGGCCAAATACCCAATTGGGCGGATTGAAAGGCGGCTTTTTCAGTGCCGCGTACCATTCCCCAGGGCTGAAAAATATCCCCAAAGCTATGCCCACGCCCAAAACAATTACGATGAACAACGCGAGTGCAACTGGCTGCGAAATTGCCTTTTTGCTCATCTCATCCTCTCTCATGTTGGCGCCGCGACAGACTGTGTTCAGTCGGTCTGATTGCGATATGATACGTTTTGAACTTGCTACGTAATATCGACGCAGTTGGATTTGTTCCCAGCTTGGAAGTTCGTGTTGCCGTCGCCAATTGTCGAGGATTTGGCACCTCAGGCGTGCCGGCTTCGTTCGGACAAAACATAGGTTGAATGACCTCGCGATACCTCAGCAATGGTGCTATGTGAGACGATATCTGTGAGTTGCCTTAATCCAATGAATTGTCGATTTTTCAAGACGAGGCTGCCACGGCATGTCAATTGCACCGCTGTGTAGCATTGGTCAGGCTAAAAGTCAGATAGAGGAGATATACAGGACATGGAATGCGAACGGCTAAGTCAGAGACCATAACGGTCCTTGAGGGCGGTGATATCATTTTCGTAACGGACTTGATGCTGGAATGGTGCCAACTGAACAACGGATCACTGGACGAATTGCTTGCTCACCGTTCCACTATACTCGCCAGGTATCAGCGTGGTGAACGATGTCCGGATGTGCTCTTTGAAGGGCTACAAAAAGATTGGTGCAAAAAGGGATTGATTGGCGCGAACGCGGAAGAATAACCTCGACAAGCCGCCTGCAATTGTATTGTACGCTAGCGTACAGCCAAAACTGTTGTAATTGTTTGGCAAATCTGATCATTTTCCAACTCCTCCTTCTCAGTCTCTCAATTCGGCTTGACTGAATATTATCGAATGGGCCTGAACCGGTCCCACTTTTCAAATTGCTATGAGAGTTTAAATGGACCGACGCCGCGCGCCGCAGAAGAACTTCAGACTTGGATTTGACCCTGCAGTCGCTGTTGGACTTGTTTGCGCCTTCGCATTTTTTGTAGCGAGCGGCATCGTATCTTACAGAAACCTGCAAGCTTTGCGGGAAGGAAACGAACGGGTCGTTCAGACGCATGTCGCGATCGTCGCCCTGGATGAACTGCTCTCGAAAGTGCAGGACGCAGAGACCGGTCAGCGCGGGTTTTTGCTCACCAACAACGAATCTTATCTGGCGCCATACAACCTTGCCGTAGAGACTATTCCGGCGCAATTGGATCGGGTGGGGTTCCTGACCGGAATGAACCCGGGCCAGGATCGCCGTCTCGCCACTTTGCGCCAGCGCGTTGACGGGAAACTGGCTGAGCTTGCCGACACAATCTCCGTGAGGCGAAGTGCTGGACTGGAAGCTGCGCTTGCGGCTGTCAATTCGGACCGGGGCAAGACGGAAATGGATGCTATCCGAGCCCAGATATCAGCGATGGCGGGTGGCGAGTCCGATGTGCGGCTGCAACGGCTGAACGACATGAATTCCGCCCAGAGAACTGCATTTGTGAGTACGGTCATGGCGGCCGCTTTGGGCCTTCTCTTGACTGCTGCGATCACGGCGCAGTACGCTGGCACGCCGTCGCGACGAGTGGCTCCAGACTGGAGAAGTCCAGCTGGCCTCGGCTATGATGGGCGATCAATCGGTGGACCGTCTTGGCAAGAGCATACTCGAATTCATGGCCGGGTATACCGGTGCGGTTGCCGGCGTAGTTTATACCGGAAAAGGCGTCCGGTTCGAACGAGCTGCATGCTATGGTGTTCCGACTGGAGCAAACGTCCCGGAAACATTCGACATTCGTGAGGGCCTGCTCGGCCAGTCAGTCGCCGAGCGTCGTGAGATTATCGTTGACGAAGTGCCAGACGGCTACCTCGAATTCGGATCGGCATTGGGAACAGGAAAACCGCGTCACCTTGTCATCCTCCCCGGAGAAGTCGACGGAGCTGTGACGGCGGTCGTCGAGCTCGGTTTCCTTCAAAAGGTCTCCGATGACGTGATAAAATTGCTGGGGCGGGCCTCGGAGGCGATGGCGACAGCAGTGCGTGCAGCAATTTATCGCGGCGAACTTCAGGATCTGCTCGAAGAAACCCAGCGTCAATCCGAAGAGCTCCAGACCCAAAGCGAGGAATTACGGGTTTCGAATGAGGAACTTGAAGAGCAAAGCCGCGCCCTGAAGGAATCACAGACGCGTCTCGAGCAGCAGCAGGCGGAGTTGGAGCAGACGAACTCACAGCTCGAGGAGCAAGCTCAGCAGCTCGAAGGGCAGCGAGATGATCTCGAACAGGCAAACGCTGCAGTCCGTCTGAAAGCGCGAGAGTTGGAACAAGCGAGCCGATACAAGTCGGACTTTCTTGCAAACATGTCACATGAATTGCGCACGCCGCTCAACTCTTCTCTGATCCTCGCGAAGCTGCTTGCCGATAATCCTCATGAAAACCTGACCGAAGACCAGGTCAAATACGCCAGGACAATCCAGTCTTCCGGTAAGGACCTTCTCAATCTTATCAACGACATCCTCGATCTATCCAAAATCGAGGCTGGGCATGTGGACATCAGGCCAGAGACAGTTGCTATCGAAGGATTGACCAACAACCTGCGTCAGCTTTTTCAACCTTTGGCAAGTGACAAGAAGCTGAAACTCGTGATCGACGTTGCTGCAGACGTTCCGCAAACGATCGATACCGACCAGCAAAAGCTGGAGCAGGTACTCAAAAACCTTCTGTCCAATGCAATCAAGTTTACCGAGACAGGTCATGTCGATCTTCGCATAACAAAAAACTCTAATGGTGGCGTGGTATTTTCTGTATCCGACACAGGCATTGGTATCGCCACAGAAAATCACCAGACTGTGTTTGACGCTTTCCACCAGGCCGATGGCACCATCAGTCGCAAGTTCGGCGGGACCGGTCTCGGACTTTCGATTTCACGGGAGCTCGTGCGCCTCCTCGGCGGGACAATTCAACTCGAAAGTCAGTTGGGACAGGGCAGCACCTTCAAGTTCTCGCTTGCCGAAAACTATGACCCAGGTTTGGTTTTGCCCAAAGAGGAACGCGAGCACGCCACGCCTTCGACCGTAAGTGTGCAAGCTCCCGCAACAGCAACACCAGTTCATCATAAACTGGAAGATGATCGTGAGCTGCTGTCAGGCGACAAACGCATTTTGCTTGTTATTGAAGACGATGCTTCTTTCGCGGAGATATTGCGCGACCTCTCTCGGGAACTGGGCTTCAATTCGATCGTTGCGGGATCAGCTGAGGAAGCCTTGCGGCTTGCCAAGCAATTTACGCCAAGCGCGATCGTTCTCGACGTTGGTCTTCCAGACCAGTCAGGTCTTGCCGTACTCGACCAACTCAAAAACGATGTCCAAACCAGGCATATCCCGGTCCACGTCGTTTCTGGCAGCGATCACACTGAAACAGCTTACGCACTGGGGGCGATCGGCTATCTGATCAAGCCGGTCAATCGTGATCAGCTTGTTGGAGTTCTGCAAAAATTCGAGACCCGCCTGTCGCAAGATGTACACCGTGTGCTGATCGTCGAGGACGATGCGGTGCAGCGCGATGCAGTCGCGGCACTGTTGAAGACGTTGAACGTGGAGACCGTCACGGCAAGCACTGTGGCAGAATGTCTGGATCTTCTCAGCCAGGGTACTTTCGACTGTATGGTCCTCGACTTAACTCTGCCCGACGCCTCTGGCTACACGTTGCTTGAAACACTAAGCGCAGAAGATAGCTACGCATTTCCTCCAGTGATTGTTTATACCGGCAAGGAGTTGTCGACCGACGACGAACAAAGGCTGCGGCGTTACTCGAAATCGATCATCATCAAAGGTGCCAAATCACCCGAGCGACTTCTCGATGAGGTCAGTCTGTTTCTTCATCAGGTGATTTCCGAGTTGCCGGATGAGCAACAGAAAATGATCCGTAAGGCGCGCAACAGAGACGCAGTTCTCGAAGGACGACGCATCCTTATCGTCGAAGACGATATTCGCAACGTCTACGCGTTGACGAACATCCTTGAGCCGCGCGGCGCGATTGTTGATATCGCTCGCAATGGCAGCGAAGCACTCGAGGTCCTTGCAAAAGTATCGGATGGTGCTGGTGCACCCATCGACCTGGTGCTGATGGACGTCATGATGCCGGTCATGGACGGCCTGACCGCAACGCGTCGTATCCGCGAAAATCCTGTATGGAAAAAGCTTCCGATCATCACTTTGACAGCGAAAGCCATGCCGGATGATCAGCAACGCTGTATTGAAGCGGGAGCCAATGACTATATGGCCAAGCCGCTGGATGTAGACAAGCTGTTGTCTCTGGTGCGCGTCTGGATGCCGAAATGATCGACAGGCTTGTCCAAGACAAGGTTGAGGATATCGAGATACGTCTTCTGCTGGAGGCGCTGTATCTGAAGTATCATTACGACTTTCGCAACTATGCAATGGCTTCAATCAAGCGTCGGCTTAGACAGGCGAAGGAGCAGCTCGGATTTTCAACGTTCTCCTCATTGCAGGAAGGTTTACTGCATAACCCGGATATGTTGCCTCAACTGTTGCGCTATCTTACAGTGCAGGTCAGCGAGATGTTCCGTGACCCGTCTTACTTCAGGGCGATCAGGGAGCATGTCGTCCCGCACCTGCGAACCTACCCCACCCTGAAGGTCTGGGTAGCAGGCTGCAGTGAAGGGGAAGAACTCTATTCCCTTGTGATACTGTTTCGCGAAGAAGGGCTGGAAGATCGGACCATTTTTTACGCGACGGATATCAACCAGGAAGCTCTCAACCTGGCGGAGAGAGGCATTTATCCAGTTGAGCGGATACGTCTGTTTACGGAAAATCATCGCCTTTCCGGTGGCAAGACGAGCCTTTCAAACTACTACCAGGCGGCCTACGGAAACGCCTCCTTCGACAAGTCACTTCGTCGTAACGTCGTCTTCTCTGATCATAGCCTGGTGACTGACGCTGTGTTTGGCGAGATGCATCTGATCTCGTGTCGAAACGTCATGATCTATTTTGATCGCAAGCTCCAAAACCGTGCGTTGGGGCTGTTCAATGAGTCCCTTGCCCGGAAGGGCTTCCTCGGACTTGGCTCGAAAGAATCATTACGTTTCTCCGACTACGTCGGCGAGTTTGCAGACTTTGATCGTAATGAGAAAATCTACCAGAAGGTGGGAGAATGATCACAGGTAGCATCGACGCAATCGTGATCGGAACCTCTGCGGGAGCAGTTGAAGCACTGTCGGCGCTTTTGCCGCATCTGCCAGGCGACATGGCTGTGCCGGTCGTCATTGTGGTCCATGTTCCACCGGATAAACGCAGCATCATGGCAAGTCTCATGGCGTCGAAATGCGTTATGCAGGTGAAGGAAGCGGAGGATAAGGAACCTCTCCTTCCTTCGACAATCTATTTTGCGCCACCTGATTATCATCTTCTAGTTGAGGCTGATAAAACGCTCGCGCTTTCCAGCGATGAGCCGGTATCGTTTTCCCGCCCGTCAATCGACGTATTGTTTGAAAGCGCTGCGGATGCCTTCGGCGAGCGGTTGCTCGCAATTGTGCTCACCGGTGCCAATCATGATGGTGCCGCCGGAGCGCGCACCATTACGGATGCCGGCGGAACCGTCATCATACAAGATCCACACACAGCTTTTGCATCAACAATGCCTATGTCAGCAATCAGGACCTGCCCAACAGCCAAGGTGCTCTCGCTTGCCGCGATCGTAGAATATTTGGAAGGACTTTGAATATGACACCGGTTCCTTTCTTGCTGGTCGATGACCTTGAAGAAAATCTGCTATCGCTTGAAGCATTGCTTCAAAGCGAAGATCGTCTAATCCTTAAAGCGCGGTCAGGCGATGAGGCGCTCGAAATACTGCTGCAACATGATGTTGCCCTGGCGCTGGTTGATGTGCAGATGCCAGGTCTGAATGGCTTCGAGCTCGCTGAGCTTATGCGCGGTAATGAGCGAACCCGTCGCATACCCATAATCTTCGTGACTGCAGGAACAGGTGCCGAAAGACGCTTCACGGGCTATGAAGCGGGCGCGGTCGATTTCATCCAAAAACCTATCGAGCCGGATATTTTGCGCAGCAAAGTGGGCGTTTTCTTTGAAATCTACCGCCAAAGGCAACAGTTGGCCGAACAAAGGGACGCGTTGGCGTCTCAGGCAGAAGCACTACGAGAGGCCGCGCTGCATAAAGATCTTTTGCTGCATGAAATCAATCATCGCATCAAAAACCTCTTCAGCCTTACAACGGGCCTGATTTCGATTAGCGCTCGGCCAGCGACATCAGTGCAGGAACTGGCAAGCGAACTCAAATCGCGCATGGGCGCGTTGGCAAGAGCGCACGATCTTACGCTTCCAGATGTCAGCGCGACAGATCCGGCGGTCGCAGCCACAACTGTGTCGGCATTATTGAAAGCGATCGTTGCGCCGCATGAACATCCACAAGGCCCCTCAGTTGACATCCTCGGCGCTGACGCGCCACTGAAAGGCGCAGCTTTGACATCGTTGGCGCTCTTGCTGCATGAGCTGACGACGAATGCCGCCAAGTATGGGGCCTTGTCCAATCCCTCCGGCAGGTTGAAGATCGATGTGTCCGTTGATGATAAGGTTGTAAAATTAAGCTGGAACGAGCATGTCGATCACGAAGTCAAGATGACCCCGCAGCGCGAGGGCTTTGGTACCCGGCTCGAGAAAGCTGCTCTTGCTGGCATTGGCGCGAGCATGACCCGCCTGTGGAGAGCGGACGGTTTGTCACTGACGGTCGATATCCCTCTTGACAGGCTGCTCGTCTGACTGCGTGGTAATCATGCGTTCTTCGAGCAGGGAACTTCAGACGCTGTATGCGGTTAGTGCCTCAAGCATATCAACCACGATCGATCAGTGACGTGTCATATCAAATCGATCAGAAAGCGACCTGAAGGCTTGAACATGTGGAAGACCGCGTTGCTCCTCGCAGTCGCCGTAATCGCAGCATCACCCTCTCATGCGATATCCCGTTATGATACGCCCAGCATGACCTGCACTGCGGTTCAGGATGCGATTGATCGGGAAGCGGCGGCGATACTGCGCTACCCTTCCAAGCGTGTTAACAAGATGGTCCTGTACGATCGGTACGTAAGCAGTGGTCGGCAGTGCGATTTCGGCGAAAGTGCTCAAGAGAGCAGTGTTCCGACACGTGACAAAGCGAACTGTAATGTATACCGCTGTGAACCGCGCTGCAGGCAATCGGTATTTCGGGACTGTTAAACGTCAGCGCCTCATCTCCGAAGAGGTTCTTTCAGGCTCCGCTCATTCCATCATTTTCGCAACCAGTACCACAGGCGAGGGAAACTGAAATAGACAACCACAAGAGTGGATCGTCCCACGGCGTTGGGCCAAGTAGATTGATTTGGCCCAAGCATCACCCAACATACCAATCAAAACGAAAGATATCGGGTCAAGCAAACTGACAGTAACTTTGTAAACGTCGAGTCATTTGCGAGGGGGTTTCGCGACCGTGATGGGAATCCAGTGAGGTATGTTGGGGTAAGTTCGAACAGGCATATCTCCGCTTGCCCACTGATCAACTTGCATAGTTGCATCTGTTGAAGGTAGAGCGTTACCTTGGGGCTCCACTACCAGTCTTCTTTTCACCTGTTGGTATTCTTGTTTTCTAGTGCCAATCGCCATCATAGCACCAATACGTTCGCTTCCAGGGCAGCGCTTACGAACGCGTTCCTCGCGTCATCACAACGTTCCTGTCTTTTCAGCATCCGCATGCAGCTCAGGCGCGCCAACTCAAGTCGGTTCCCTTTCGTGGAGGGCCAGCGATTTGTGATGTAGTAAAGTGCATCTTCAGGTCCTTTGACCTGTTTACTGCGTCCTGCTCCAATCCTTATCTGAACAGGTACCGGCCAAATTGGTTTGAAAGTGGTTTCGATGACCATCATTTTTTTCCATCCTCCAAAAACCTTCTAACTGGCCTGCGGTCGGTGGGTTCCGCCAATAAGAAAACAATCAGCACGCGGAGTTTGGTTGGGACGGTGCTTAGGAACATTGCAAACTCACAGCGGGACAGATGCACCAACGTATGTCGCCGGCTCACGCAAGCGGGAACTGTTTGCGGGTTTTGAGGTTAGGTCATGAGGAGGAGCATTACATGAGAGAAATTGGCTACAGTATCAAACCACATGAACATGGGTGGGCCGTCATGATCGCCGGCGTCATCAAGGGCGTTTATCCGAGCAAATTCCTCGCAAAGAAAACGGCTGAAGGGAGCCTTTCTCAGATGGTCTCGAGCACGCCCGTAGAAGACCGTACGATGCGCCAACCTTCGGCCTCCACACCTCTTGAACCCGACACTCAACCAAGCGTGTCTGTTCCCCATGAGGTTTCCGTCCCTGTGAAAGATACCGCGGACGAGGTTTGCCTGCCAGCCGACATTTCCGGCAGAAACCTGTCGACCGGTAAACTGTAGCGCGACTGGTTGGCAAGGCCTCACCTCACCTTGAGGTTCCATAGGGCGAGAGCCTGGCTCCAGTGGCTCCATCCTGCATAGGAACCCCTTCAACGGAAAAGGCTAGAAAAATGACCGCAGACGACAAGATGGATAAAATACATAAGGACAGCAAACCGCAGTTCGCCCGCGGTGAAAAATCCTCACGAAACAACGGAGTAGCCAGTGCCAAGCCCCGTGTCATAATCGGGTCAGACGATGCAACGGTCAACAAGCTACCGCCTGGCACCACGAAGCCGAGGAAAGACTAGGATATAAATTACGATTCATGAAGGCCGATCGAATGAAAGTTCGGCGGACAGGGTTCGCAGTTTTCGAGATCGTTTACAAAGGTTAGCGTCCAATGCCTGAAAAGAAAAACAGTCCTGACTTGCATCACACACCACTCACTTCAACGGAGGCGAGACAGGGTAGGTATGGGAAGCCCGTTTTCTACGTGCTCGCATGCTCACTTATACTGGCGGTGATTGCTTGGACTGCGGCAGAAATCTGGGGTGAGGCCACAGATCAGGACGCATCCGGTTCTGTCGTAGACACACCCTCGCAGATCGAGACAAATACTCCCTCGGGTGCCGGTACCTTTGATGACAATCCAGCAGGTGGCCAGTCACGATCGCCAGAGGCGGTCGACAAAGATCCAACCTATCAGTCTGGCACAGGGGGAGACAGTCAACAGGTGACACCCGACGGGACTGAAAGGTAATGAGCTCACCCAGAGCATTCAATATTGGGATCGGATCGAAAGTTGTGGCGATCGCATATTAACGAGACGTGCGATGCCATTGAGCAGGGCTCATACCAAGCTTTGCTGTAAACATGCGCTTCAAGTGTGCCTGGCCGCTAAAGCCATATGAAAACGCAACAACTGCTATTGAGATGTCTGTCGATCAATGCAGATGTTCTGCTTTGTTCGATGCGCATCGAAACCATCCACCGATACGAGCGATGTTCGGTAGATAATCGAAATGCAAGGATGACGTAAATTTGGCACCG
Organism: Agrobacterium sp.; assembly: GCF_032092815.1. Lineage (GTDB taxonomy): Bacteria > Pseudomonadota > Alphaproteobacteria > Rhizobiales > Rhizobiaceae > Agrobacterium. Next base: position 28,590 of record NZ_DAMDBP010000050.1, read on the forward strand.
CTCGAACTCGCGAACAATTCCCACCAGAGCCGGATGGAAAGCGGTATGCGCTTAAATTGAGTTGATTGTAAATGATGCGCAAAACAGTAAGCGCCGTCTCCGTCCCATTGGGCCCGCTGCTTTCTGGGCATGATTGGTCATGCGAAAAGGCTTCCAGGCGTATCTGGA
>NZ_DAMDBP010000051.1:0-15233 GCF_032092815.1 Agrobacterium sp.
GAGAGACTGGCCGCTTGAACTGAAATCGCCTCTCCACTTTTCCGAAGCAAGTCCATTCTGTTTGCCACTTCTCGATCCACCCATTCGGCGTCATTCTCGGGCTTGACCCGAGAATCTATCCACGCATCTGCAACCGCAACACGCGACACAACCTTTTTGCATTGTGATTTCCACCCACGGTAGATAATATATGAGTTATTGAATCATGTATTATGGCCAAGCCACAGATTGGACTGGCCCGAGTGGGATTTTCAGATGTCTTATCCGCCACGCCGTCTGTTTTCATGGGCTTTTTACTACGCTTGGGTTCTGTTGTTGTGTGTCATTGTGTTCCGGCTGGATTCTTACAACAAACAGCTGCTGGCCTTTCCCTTGCTGATAATCAGCTCCTATCAATATTGGCGTCACAAGAAAAATGGCCCCACAATTCAGGCCTTATTTACGCGCTATTGCGGGCTGGCCACCGCGCGGCTGATCATGCGGGCTTTCAACGCAGGGCCAACGGCCGAGCCACCCACATCAGGGCAGCGGCTGAAAACCACCGTTGTCTCAACCATTGTCTTATCAGGTTTTGCCGCGTTGCTTTATGTCTGGCAGGTCGACCTCAACTGGTATGTTGTCGTTCTCATGCTGGCCTTGGCCGTCAACTATGTCGCCTGGGTGGCGGATTGGAACGACCTGCAACACGCGCGGCAGGCACCGGACGTCTGGTGATAAATACACCGCACCACAACCTCACGTTAATTTAATTTGCCTTGGGGGCTAGACCGATTGCACGTTTTGCGTTTATCTTGCAAACCTATCCTTGGTTGTAGGGTTGTTTTAAAAATGTCACCTAAGGTCTATGCGGCTTTCGCCGCCTCTGTATTTATTGCACTTTTCCTTATTTACATGATTTTGACAGGCAGTGACGGAAACTTCGAAACAGTGCTGATCGGGCTGATGTGCCTGTGCGGCGTCTATCAGATGAGGCACGGCCGCAGGTGGTTCATGTCGCTGCGCAAATCTCTGCAACTGGTTCGGCGCGGCTGAACCAGACTTTTTTCAGTTCAAAACCTGTGAAGAACCCTGCAATTCTGGGGATAATCGAATCGGCAGTGGCGGAGCAGCGCTTCCGCATTGCAGCTTTAATCGGGCGGGCCGAAGCAAGCTGATAAGGCACGCTTTGGCTCGATACATCTGATATAACCACCATCGAAATTGAAAACTAACCGGCAGTGGCACCGTATGGTGATACCGCGCCAGATGACGCCACGGACCATCAAGTAGCAAAATTGTTGCAGCTTTTCAGCGCTGAACACCCCGGTGGCAGCAACCTTCCGTAAACGACAATCCGGTGAAAGCATGGACTGGCCAGCGGTTTCGCTGTTAATGCGCCAATCTATCTTCGGTTGAGTGGAGTTGAGTGCTCAAATGCCAGCATGGCTGCGCCGCGTTTTGTCTTACGCCTTTTTTGTCTTTGCTGTTCTGGCGATCATCGGCATGCTGCCAGCCATGGGTTTTCCTGTCGGAATATTGGCCGTCATCCCGATTGGCTATCTGTTCTTTTACAAGATCAGCCGCACGATTTCTGGCAAACCCATGCCACAGGATGCACTGGTGATTAAGGTGATGGAGGCCATCGCCGGCGCCGTGTTGCGCAAGTTCAATATAAAGCCACCACCTCAGCAGCCGGACGCCAAGAAGGAATAGGGCGGACCATACCAGCCCTCATGCCTCGTCCTCGGGTATGACCCGAGGGATGTCACAGGCATCCAGTCGACGCACGTCTGCGCGACGGAAAGAGTCTTTTTCAGCCCAAAGACTTGGGCTGGGCCTGGATTTCCGCAACAAGCGCGGGAATGAGGGAAGTGAGCGTCGACCTAAATGATCGATTTTTCAGGCCAGTTGTTGGGTTTGCACACTCTCCAGCGCTGCCTTCAGCCGCACACGCACATCCGCTCCCAGCGGCAAAATCGGCAGTGGTGGGGCGAAGGTGCCAAGGCCTAAAAGCTCGGCCAGCACATACATCACCCGGAAACTGCCAAACTCCTTGAACAGCGCCCAAAGTGGCTCAAAAGCAGCATTCAGCGCAAGGGAGCGCGTCGTGTCACCACCCTGTGATGCCTGCGCCAAGGCCAGCGTTTCCGCCGGCATCAGGCCGGCAATAACGGAATACCACGTGTCGCTTCCGGCCCGCAGCGCCTCTGCGCAGCCCCAGTCGCCGCTGTGCCCCACCTTGAAACCTGCCGGTGTCACGGCCCGAATGGCGTCCAGTTCACCGGCGAGATCACCATCCGCGGGCAGGGGCATTTTTACCGCCGCCACATGCGGCAACTGCGCCAGCTGCGCAATCAACGCGTGGGAGAAGGTAAACCGTGTGGTGCCGGGATTATTGTAAATCGAAAGCGGCAATTGCCCGGCCTGCGTCACCGCCTGAAAATGCGCAAATACTTCCTCATCCCGCAGCGGCTGGTAGGATACCGGCGCCAGCAACAACCCGTCCGCGCCGGCGGCTCTGGCATCTTGCGCCAGCGCTATCGCCTCATCGGTGCGCAGCGCACCGACGCCGACGATCACCGGCAACGCCCCGCCAATCGTCTCAACCGCGCAGTCCACCGCCCGGCGACGCTCGGCTCGCGTCAAATAGGGGTAGGCGCCGGTGCTGCCCAACAGGCCAATGGAATGCACGCCGGATGCCTTGATGCGCTCCAGAATTCGGCGGAGTGCTGATGTGTCGATCCGGCCGGAAACATCGGTCGGCGTGATCGGGAATGCCGAAAGGCCTTCAAACAGAGACATGGAAAAAGCGCCTTTCACAAACGAGACAACAGAAGTTTCAAACCGGCAAGGCCGAAGGAGATTGCCAGAACACCCTCAATCCAGCGCCGGGCGCGGCGGTAAAGCCGCACCATCGGCCCGGTGGAAAACACGATGGCGTAACCGCAAAAAATCGTCACGCTCAGCACCGCGCAACCGGCCAGAATAATCACCACACCTGTGGTGGAAGCCTGCGAACCAAGCCCAAGGCTCATCAGCGCAATCCAGGCCAGAATGGATTTCGGGTTCATCAGATGCATGACGAGGCCACGCCGGTAAAGCGCAGCCATGGAAGGGGCAATCCGGGCATTGTCCTGCGTCACCGGTTTGTCCGGTGCGGCCGCCGCCCGTGCCGCCTTGAAGGCCAGAAACAACAGGTAAAGCCCGCCGAAAATCTGCAAACCAACAATGGCGCCGGGATAGGTTTTCAAGATGGCGGAAACACCCGTCGCCGCCATCAGCCCCCAGAAGATCGAGCCGCTGACAACGCCGGAAGCAATGGCCAGACCCGCCTTGCGGCCGTCATTCATCGCCACGCCCATAATGCGCATGTTGCTGGGGCCGGGGCTGCCGGCGGCAATGATATAGGCGGTAAAAACAATGATCAGCTGGTTGATATCAACAGACATGGCGGGTCCCGGCCAGAGGAAAAACAGAAGTTTGCTGTCTCAGCCATAACGCCACATCTGGCTGGCCAGAAGTGCCAGTTTTGTTTGAAAACACCATTCCAGTTTGGGCGGCGTTTTCCGCCACCCTCAGGGCATCCATCAGCTCAACAACACCTGGCCCAGCCGCCGCACGCCATCTGGAATATCGTGCAGCGGCATGGAGGCGTAACCGAACACGAAACCGGCGCGTCGGTCACTGGCTTCGGCATAGAGTTGCGACACCGGGTAAATGCCAATGCCGGCCGCGCGGGCTTTTTCAATCAAGCCTGTTTCGTCTTGTCGCTTCCATTCGTTGAACCACACCACCACATGCAAACCCGCCGAGGTGCCGACAATCTCCACCCGGTCGCCAAACACATCGCCCATGGCCTGCAAAAACGCCTGCCGTCTTTCGCCATTCAGCCGCCGCATCTTGCGCACATGCCGTTCGTAAGTGCCGCTTTCAATCAGCGATGCCAGCGCATCCTGCTCAAAGGTCGGTGCTTGGCGATCGACAAGCTGTTTGATGCGGGTAAGGGGTTCAACGAGCTGAGGCGGCAGCACCAGATAACCAAGCCGCAGGGTTGGCGACAGGGTTTTCGACACGGTGCCAATATAGATCACCCGGCCGCGACCGGAGAGATAAAGCGGCGGAATGGGCCGCACGTCATACCGGTATTCACCGTCATAATCGTCTTCCAGAATATAGGCATCGCTGTTTTCCGCCCAGTCCAGTAGCGCGCGGCGCCGCCCGATGGAAAGAATGCCACCCAGCGGATACTGGTGGCTGGGGGTCACAAAGGCAAAGCGGTGCGGTTCCGCCGTGGGCAACTGGCTGGTGTCGATGCCGTCGCTGTCACAGGCAACCGTCGTCGGTTTTGCACCGAGGCTGACGAAAATGTTGCGCGCCATGGCGTAACACGGCTCTTCCACCACAATCCGGTCGCCGGGGTTCAGCAATGCGCGGGCGCAGAGATCCAGCCCCTGTTGTGAACCATTGACCACGACAATCTGTTGGTAATCGCAGCGAATGCCGCGTGCCCGCCACAGATACCCCTGCAATGCCTGGCGCAGGTTTTCATTGCCCGCGGCGTCCCCGTAACCCATGCGTTCACGCCGCGCCAAAATCGCTGCCGTCAGCGCCTTTCGCCATGCCAGCTTGGGAAAATCATCGGCTGCCACATCGCCGTATCGAAAGTCGTATCGCAGGCCTTTTTGCCGGGCCAGATGGCTGGGCGGCAACGCCATGGCCCGCGCCGCATAGGCGGAAAGGCCGGGGTCGGCCGGGGCTGACTTGTGAGACAAATCACTGTCGACACCGCCAATATTGCCGGCAACAACCGGCCGCGCACCCTGGCGCACCAGCACATAACCCTCAGAAATCAGCTGATCGAATGCCGTCGTCACGGTGGTGCGGGAAACGCCGAGTTCTTCGGCCAGCGCGCGGCTGGAGGGCAGGCTGTCACCGGGCGCATACACGCCACCGGTAATCTGCTCGCGCAGCCCGAGGTAAATGCTGCGTGCCGTACCAACCCTGCGTGTCGCCTCTGCCAACTGGCCCACCTTATATGTGAAAACGGAATTGAAATCAGAGCCAGTTTGAGGGCGGAGTCAAGGGGGCGGGGTTTGCGCCCCTACCTCTTCTCCTGTGGGAGAGGAAGAAAAATCATGGTCTTAGCTTGCTAAGTGATCAATTTTTAAGGTGAGGGGTTGGCAAACACCCTCAAATCATCTCACGCGGCAACCGCTCACTTGCAGCACAAGTCTGCAACGGCTCAAAGCAATGTCACGGCATGGTGGCATGGGCCAGCTCAGCGTAGTGAGACATCAGAAAAACGGCATAAAAAATGCGTGAGGGTCGCTCACGCATTTTCATCTTGTTCAATTCAGCCCTGTGTTAGCGGAAAAGGGCCGGCAGGACATTGGCCATCGCAAGGGCTGATTTTTCAAGCAACTCCTTTGCCATATTGGCGCGGGCTGTCAAATCGACCATGTCGTTTGCCCCAAAATCAATAAGGTCGAGACCGGAATCTCTGGCAGACTGTGCAAGAGCATTTGTCTGCGACGCCATCGCTTCCGTCAATGCCTGGTTGTTCTTGCTGCGCGCCACGCCGACGTCGCTCTGCATGCTGCCAAGAGCGGACATCATGTCAGCCAGGTCGCCAGCCGTTGTCGATTCCGAAATGCTGATCTCGCGGGATCCCTGTCCGGCTGCGGAATCCAGCACGTGGTAAGAGTTGCCGCTGGCTGTCTCGAAAGACTTGTTCAACACATCACTGGTCGAACTGCTGGCCAGGCCCTGCAATTCGGTCTTGAGCTTGGAGAGTTCTTCATTGATCGTGCTGCGATCAGCACCAGCAGTGCTAGATGCCGAAAGAACAAGATTAGACATTTTACCGAGAATTTCGGCGGTTGCGCCAAGATTGGTGTCTTCAGCCTGTCCGTTGTTGACGGTTTGCTGTGCCGCCGAGGCCGAAGCCGAAGAGGCTGTGGCACGTCTCATTTGTTCTGCGATTTCAGCTGCGCGGTCCGTGGATGGCAGGTTGATACGAAGACCCGAAGATAGGCGGGACAGCTGGCTGGTGATGTTGGTTTGTGCACGGGAAAGATTGGCCTGTGCGTTCAGAGCGGCGGTGTTGGACAAAATGCTAGGCATGTTTTTCTCTCTAAAAGAAATGATGAAGTATAATGTTTAGAGTGGCTTCATGCCGGGTAGTCCACGCTCGTCATTCGCGTGCTGTTGAGGGCAATATGCCCACCATCAGTTGAAATGAGTTGTAGTAATTCACTACAATTTTAAGCGACGGCGCTTTTTTTAAGTTTTGAGCGCAAAAAATTCCACAGAACGAGTCTAAATGGCACATCGGTTATGTTGGACCGTAGCAAAATGATACACTTCGAAACAAAATCCAGGAAAATACAGTTGCGCAGCGCGTGACGTTTAAGAAAATACGGTCTGTTTAAGCAAAACCTGCTTTTTTAAGTCTATCGACAAGAGCTTCGTCGGGCTCATCACACAGTTCCAGCATGCCGGCATAGGCTTTGCCAGATGTATTGCCATCAGCATTGCAAGCAAAACCAAGTGCAGTCCAGAAGGCCGGCTCGGTTTTATAGCCTTCACTGCGCAGTGACATGATTTTTGCTTTGAAAGTTTCGCCACCCAAAGCAAGCAGGCGCTGTTCTATGGTAAAGTGCCGCCATCCTGCCTGCTGTTTTACTGGCTGCGGGCTGGCATAGATTTCAAACTCCCAGCCTTCAGCGTGAAACGTGGCAATTAACGGCCGATCACCGGACACCCACTGCCAACAGCTGAAGCCGGCATGGTTGCTGTAGAGAGACACTATAGTGTCAAGAAAAACCTCCGCGTAAGGCGCGCAGCACAATATATCAATGTCGCTGCTGTCCGTGTGCACACCAAGCGGCGGTGTGCCAGCCACATGCGGATCGTAAGCGCTAAGAGCCTCCAGAATGCCCAGCCGTTGAATGGCGTTGTTGTAGGGTGGCCGGCTCATGGCGGGTTTCCGTATTGTTGCCCTGTTGACGTAAAAACACCGCGCCGGCCTGTGCAACACAGTGTCCGGCGCGGTCTCTTATGCTTCTCAACCTGTCTTATCAGCAGGCCTGCGCCTGGGGAAGGCGGCGGCCGATCTGCACCAGCGCCAGTGCGGCAAGGGCAGTCACGCCACCGGCCACCGGCACATAGGCATAATCAACACCCGCATTGATCACCATGCCGCCAATACCCGCACCAATGGCATTGCCGAGGTTGAACGCGCCGATATTGATGGAAGATGCCAGGCCCGGTGCTTCAGATGCTGCCTGCATCACCCGCATCTGCATGGGCGGAACGATGGCAAAGGCCGCCATGCCCCAGATGACAAGCGTAATGGCCGCACCAATTTGTGTGCCAAGCAGCAAGGGCGACAGGAACATCATCAGCGACAGCAGCGCCAGAAACATCGAGGCGGCACCGGTCAGTGACCAGTCAGCGGCGCGGCCACCGACATAATTGCCAATGGTGAAACCAACGCCAATCAGCACCAGCGCAATGGTAATGAACCCTTCCGATGCACCGGTCTGGTTTTGCAGGATTGGTGCGACATAGGTGTAAAGCACAAACATGGCGCTGGCACCGAGCACGGTGGTGAACAGTGGCAACAGCACGTCTGGCCGCATCATCACCTGCAGTTCGCGGCGCACATCAGGGCGTTTGCCGGCAGCACTTTTTGGCAGCGCAAGCGCCAGACCACCCATGGTGATGATGCCCAGCAGCGCTGTTGCGCCAAAGGCCTCACGCCAGCCCAGTTGCTGGCCAATCCAGGTGGCCACTGGCACACCGCCAATATTGGCAATGGTCAGGCCCATGAACATGGTGGCAACGGCGGTTGCCTGTTTTTCCGGCCGCACAAGGCTTGCCGCCACCACGGCACCAAGCCCGAAAAACGCACCGTGGTTGAGGCTGGTCACCACACGGGCAATCAGCAAGGTCCAGTAATCAGGCGCAAAGGCCGAGAGAACATTGCCAAGGGTGAAAATGCTCATCAGCGCAATCAGCGCCGTGCGTTTGCCAAAGCGCGAAAACAGCAGCGTCATGAAGGGCGCACCCACCATAACCCCCACGGCATAGGCGCTGACCAGCAGCCCGGCCGACGGGATGGACACGTCAACACCCGCAGCAATAACGGGCAACATGCCCATGGGCGCAAATTCGGTAACGCCAATGCCAAAGGCGCCCACGGCCAAGGCAAGCAACGGCCAGTTAGGTCCGGTCTTTTCCATCATCATTCCTCGATTGGATTTTTAAATCGCCGCTTGGGAGGAGGCGAAGCGTTTTGAAAGCCAAATATGACAGGAAAAATAGGGTGATACGCCGTGCTTGACAACGCGGTTTCGCGGCATCACATCTATGAACCATATTCACAAATGGACATGACTATGGATAACCGCGCCGGTGAGATGGATGTGTTTGTGCGGGTGGTGGAAACGGGAAACTTTTCCGAGGCCGCCCGCCAGCTGAAGATCACGCCCTCCAATGTGTCAAAGCTGATTGGCCGTCTGGAAGAGCGGCTTGGTGTGCGGCTGCTGGAGCGCTCCACCCGCCGCCTGTCGCTGACGGCCGAGGGCAGACGTTATTATGAGCGCAGCCAGGGTCTGTTGAACGAGCTGGATGACATCGAGCGCGAGGTGTCACGCGGTGCCGCCACCAGCGGCGGCGTTGTGCGGGTGACCTCATCGGTCGGTTTTGCCACGGTGGCGGTGGAACCGCTGCTGCCGCAGTTCTGGGCGCTGCACCCCAACATCGTTGTCGACCTGTCCTTGTCGGACGAGATCGTCGATCTTTATCTCGATCGCACCGATGTTGCCTTTCGCATCGGCAATCTGGGGGATTCCTCGCTTACATCTGCCAAACTTGGCACCGCACAGCGCCGGGTGGTGGCGTCACCAGCCTATCTCAAGGAACATGGCGTGCCGCAGAACCTGCAGGACCTGAAAAACCACCGCTGCCTGGGTTTTAACTTCCGCCGCTCGAAACAGATTTCCGCGCCGCGCACCAACCGCCGCATATGGGATTATTCGCCTGGCGCCATTCTGCTCGGCAACAATGGCGAATCCGTGCGGCGCATGACTGTTATGGGCATGGGCATTGCGCAGCTCGGTGAATATCACATCCGGGATGACCTGCGCTCCGGCGCGCTGGTGGAAATTCTGCAACACGAGGTGGACGGTGACACCGAAGACCTGCACGCGCTGTTCATGGGTGGCGAACGCCTGCCACACCGCGTGCGCGCCTTTCTGGATTTCATGACCCCAAGGCTGCGCGCCTTTCTGGATGATGCCACGCAGACGTCGAGATAAAAAAACGGCGCCTGAGAAGACGCCGTTTTTTTGAGTTTAGATCAAGGAAATCGCGTCAGACGGATTTGAGCGTGATGACCGTCAGTTCAGATGGAACGCCCAGCCGCACCGCAAAACCGATCCACAGCGCCGTGCCATTGTTGACGTAAAGCTGCATGTCACCCACCTGATAACGGCCGGAAACAAAACCGTTGTTGAACATGGCAACGATGCGGTCAAAACCCCAGATCATGCCGCCATGAGTGTGGCCAGACAGCTGCACATCAACCCCTTTGGCGGCCGCGTCGCGTGCAAAACGCGGCTGGTGGTCCAGCAGGATGACGGTGTTGTCAGGCGGGGAGCCGGCCAGCGCCTTGTCCACATCTGGGCCTTCCTGGCCAAAGGCCACGGCGCTGCGGTCTGTCACACCAGCCAGCGTCAGGCTGGCGCCATCGCGGGTAATCAGCCTGTGCTGGTTTTCCAGCACCTGCATGCCCAGCTCCTTGAACTTCGCCATCCAGGTCGGCCGGCCAAAATAATATTCGTGATTGCCGGGAATAACCCACACACCATCCGCCGCCTTCAACTCGCCAAGCGGCGTAATGTCGTTTTGGCGCGCCGCGATCGTGCCATCGATCAGGTCACCGGTAATCACGATAAGGTCGGCGCCAATCGCATTGGTGGCGGTCACGGTCGCTTCGGCCCATTCGCGTTGAAACAACCGGCTCAAATGCAGGTCGGTCAGCTGCACAAGGCGGTAACCGTCAAACTGCTGCGGCAGGCCCTTGATCTCCAGCGTCATTTCTTTCAGCGAAGGCACGCGCAGCGCCTGCGAAACACCAAAGGCCGAAAGTCCCAGCGACAGGCCGATGATGCCGTAACGCACCATGTGCGAAATCCGCACCCGGCGGCGTTTCACCAAAGCGATCAGCACGGTGACAATGTCACTGAGCAGTTGCATCATCGCCGCCAGCACGATGAACACGAAACCGACATTGACAGCGATCATCACCAGCCGCGGCACCTCGGGTGAAAACATGTTGCCGGTGGTGATGCGGGTGATCAAATGGTGCTGGGAAACGACCAGCAGAACAAGTGCCACGCCGCCTTTCAGCAGGCGCGAGGCGGGCAGGGGCCAAATCGTCCTGACCACCAGATAAAGGCACAGCGTGAATTTCAATACATCAAACATTTGCAACAAAAGGACATCATCCTGAAACAGAGCGCCCGGCACCTATGGCCAGACGGGCGCGGGTAATGAATTCATCAATCGGCTTTGTAAGGCCGATAGGACCTTTGCGATTGCTGGTCACATCAAATTTTTATGACTGAACACAAAAAGGCGGCTGGCGGTAAACCTGCCAGCCGCAGGCGGGACACAGCGGCCCGCCAGTTCGCACGGCCTGAATGGGCGCAAGCCTCACTCCGGCGCACACCACCGATACTGATCGTTGAACTCCAGGTTTTCATTTTCGCGCTTCAGCACGAATTCCCGTTTTGCAAGCACCTGCACCGTGGTCTTGAAGTCGTTGACCGTGGTGGGAAGAATGCTCCACGAGCGATGATAATAAGAGCAGCGTTCTTCGAACTTATAGACGTTTCCGGACTGCGTCACGTTGCTGATCTCGCAGCTCGTCTTGCCGCTTTTGACGCTCTCTCCATCATAAATGAACAGCATGGACCCTTTCGGATCATTGCAGTCATGGCGTGATTGTACATATTTTCCATGCTCAATCGGCAGAAAGTCTTTTGCAAAAAGCGGCGTTGCGACGGTGCAAAGAACAGTTGTAAACGCCAATCCGGATATCAGCTTGTAAAAATGCATTCTCTCATTCTTTTTAGGCTATTAGGTTTGGTTTGAGGTCGCTTCTCTAATGGATTTGCGCTGGCAGCTCAACCTTGCATGGCAGGGATGCTACATCATGTTTCACCAACACGGCCGGGCAGGAATACCAAAAATGGGTGAGTGACCATTTCTTAAGCCTAACCCGAAAGATGCAGTCTCGATTGTCACGAAACCAAGGCGTGTGATCTTTAAGTTACATCTTATATGAGTGATTTGTGTTGTACTGCTCTCACGCAATCTTGGGAGAGAGTAACCATCATGAAAAAACTGGTTTACACTGCGGCGTTTGTACTTGCAGCTTCAACCGCAATGGCTGCCGATGCCGTTTATGAGGCGCCTGTCGCGCCGGTTGCCTATGACGCACCGGCATTTTCATGGACCGGTTTCACCGCCGGTGTGCAGGGCGGTTATGCCTGGAACAACAATGACGTCGATTTTAACGGCGGTTTTTCTGCTGATTTTGATGGCGGTATCCTTGGCGGTTTCGTGGGATATAACCACCAGCTGGACAATAACTGGGTCATCGGTATCGAAGGTGATTTCGAAAAGAACTGGGGCGATGACTCCTTTGCGATCGGTGGTGTTACTGCCTTGAATTACGGCCTGGACTGGCAGGGCTCCATTCGTGGTCGTGTCGGTTATGCCTTTGACCGCGCTCTGCTTTACGGCACGGCCGGCTGGGCCATCAGCCGTGGTTTTCTTGATGTGCCACCCGCAGGCGTTGGAGAGAAAGAAACCTTCAACGGCTTTACCGTGGGTGCCGGTGTTGATTACGCCTTCACCGACAATGTCTTTGGCCGCCTGGAATACCGCTACACCAATTTCGGCGACAAGAATTTCGACTTCACCGGCGTTGGTGGCGGAACGATCAATTCGGATCTCGATCAGCACGCCATCCGCGTCGGTATCGGCTTCAAGTTCTGATCTGTCGCAGCTCATCTGAAACAACAAAGCCCGGCGTAAAAACGTCGGGCTTTTGCTTTGCTTCAATATGCAACCTGACATGAAAATTTGCAGGCAAACAGGCTATGCAGACCAGTTGTTTGATGGCAGGTAGAACGCTCGGAATGACCTGTCATGAGGCACGCACTGGATGTTTGGTAGGCTTTGGCAAACCGTCAATTATTACCGCCACAGAAGTGAACTCTGGGCGCTTCGCAGCGGTCGGGACTGGCCAAAGCAGCTCAGAGCTGCTCCTGTTATGTACGTTACGATGTTCTGGTTCGCGCTAGCCGGCGTCCCATTTGTTCTCATTATGCAGCTTTCGATCAATGTCGGGGTTAGCGAAGGGGTTGTCGTGGCCGTTATGGGTTTACCTGCCTTGGCATGGCTTCTGGCGCTAAGCCCGTGGTTTTTCGGACTGTACTCTATCGGCCTAGAGATGAGGTGGGGAAATTTCCGCCCGGCCGAGGCAAGAGAGAAAAAGCTGCAGGAATGGATTGAAGCCTATCGGGTGAAGCGGCAACAGGCCTTGCCGTGACGCAGTCGGCCTTATGAAACCTGGCAAAAACCACGGGCAGGGCGTTATTTCAGCAGGCCCAGAAGACTTGCCATGTAAGACTTGGCGGGTTTTGTCGCACTCGCACTCGCACTCGCACTCGCATTTGATGTTTGTTGCTGCTGCGCATCGCGTGACCAGACCTCGTTGTCCATCACGAAAATGCCGCAGGCATCCCAGTCATCGGGAAACAGGTCATGGCGCACAAAGGGCAGTGGGCTGCGGCCGGTCTTGGTCAGCTCCAATAGCCTGTCATTGTGCTGCACGATGGCATGTTTGGCGTAATAGCCGCTGCCTTGCAGGATCCAGCCGCGAATGACTTCACCGCCATTCTGGCGCACGAACTCAATCGCATTGTCCAGCGCTTTATTACGGGCAGCGCTTGTATAATTCAACATATGCTCAGGAAGAACCGTCTTTCCTTCGCTAAAGGCCATCGTTAACCGCTTGGCGAAATCACTCATTTGCCAGACCCATTGTTATACCCCGCATCTGTTCTTAGAGGCGCTGGTCTTTTGGGTCAAAGTGACTTTGAATTCACAGTTAATGGCGGTGATTTTTCAGGTTTTCTAAGAAAATATGTCAAATTTTACTGAATGATTATTTGACGATAATCTTTCAAATGAGAACGCTGTCTGTCGAGCCTACTTTGGCGCACCTGTTCCCATGGCTTTGGAAACAAGTTCGGTAAAGTTTGGCGGGTCGACATTATCGCCGTGGCCAGGAGCCGGGCGGAACAAGGCATTCAGCACGAGTGCACGATCCTCCTTAACGGCACCTTCCTTTTCAATGAGGTGAAAAAAGGTATCCAGCATTGTAAGCCGCAGTCTCGCGTCATCCAACAGCAGCAATGATCGTGAGTTAAAGCGTACAACGAGCCGAATGGCCCAGATATAAAGAAATATGGGCACGGTCACGATGACCAACCGTCCGACCGCAGCAATCGTCACCTGTGCATCAGTGGGTGGTGGCAGTTGTTGGCCGTTGGAGTCGATCGTTGGCAAGGCAGACGCGGCGACAATCTGTGCGAGATAATGCAATATCTCCGGTGTAAAGCACACCGCGAGCACAATGGGCGCGGCTATCAGCAGGCAGATCGCAATCGACGATAAGATCAAAGCCCATTTGCTTTGTTTCTCGCGTTCGCCCCAAAGTTTACGCGCAGCTTCTGTTCCAAATCTGGCGACTTGAGCATCGAGATCAGCGCGAAGTTGGCGAATGTCACTTTCAATGCCTAGGCGTTTATCTTCGAGTTCAACTGCCTTATGCTCAAAACCTTGACTGGCAGTGGTAAGCTCAACTTGCGCTTTTGCTGTCGCCTCGGCAGCCTGCGCGTACAGAAGTTGCTGCTCATCAAAAAGTTTGCGATGCGCCGAAACAGTCTCCGAAAGCTCGTTCGCTCTTGCCGTGGCTTCTTTCTCAAAGATTTCCAGCTTTGGGTGAATGATCGAGTGAATGGACTCGGGCCCGGCGCTCATTGTCTGCCAGCTAATCAGGCTAATGACTTCCTCAAGAACATACGGATCACCCGCATTGCTTTTGTCATTGTATTTCATTTGATAGCCAGCAAGAATTGCTACGATGAACGGCCAAAGATCTCTTTGTTTTGTTCTTTCTAATTCGTATATCTGTTCATCGTTTAGGTTTTGTACGTAATATCCTTCGTCTATTATCGAATTTTTTCTGATTAATTCTATGGCTCTGTTCGCTACTGATATGATTTTTTCTGCGTATGAACTATGTTGGTATTTGTTTTTGATTATGCCAATCAGCTTTTGGTGCGACGCCACTGCCTTTTCGACGATACTTTGGTCGACACTCCTCTCGGACGTGAACAATTTTTCGATGAAGAGGTACATCCGGTAGTCCATAGCGCGCAGTCATCCTGTAATTGAACTCAGGCTGTATCAGCCAAGTTGTTCATATAGGCGAATAACCATGCGCTGAACTTGCGTGTAGGTTGTGGTTCCCGAACGCGCTGACACGTTGGCTTTCACAATCCGAACCGCCTGCCTGTTTACACGCACCTGAGAGGTGTCACACTCGTTGGTGTCACCTCATACACAGCGCCCAGCCCAAGAAAGGGATGATTGTCTTCATCGAAGATCGGTCTGGCCCGTGCAGCGATGGTGCGCGTGGACCCATCCGGCAGCAACACCTTGTAACGCTGGTCGAACAATACGCCCTCGGTCAGGCTGGCCATGATCGCCATTGCCACTCTGTCGCGCATTTCCGGACAGATCCTTTGAAGGATGTCGTCGATCGTTACGCCCTTTGATCCGACATCAGCAGTAAACCCATGATACTGCGACGTCATTTCATCCATGATCAGCCTGTCGTCGGTTATACTCCACATGAAATAACCGACGCCACCTTCATTATCCTGATTATCTGCCAAACCGCCCCCGGCCCAGTTGCTTCACGACACAGCGATTACTAACCCATGATTTTTGACTTAATAAGCAATGTATAAATTAATCCACTGATATTTGCAGTATAGGACCTGCCCGCATTTTGCCTGCAAGGTCGATCTTCTTGAATTAATTCATCCATTCACCCATCAGAGACACGTTCACATCAATGCATGATTGGTAAAACAACGTGCATT
>NZ_DAMDBP010000051.1:15243-17345 GCF_032092815.1 Agrobacterium sp.
TGATGTGCGTATTTATGCATGTTAATTCACGTTTGTGAACGATTTAATGGCTCATCCCGCAGCAATGCGGACGCAGTTCTCAATCTGAAAGGCTGAAATTCATCATGCACATTGCCCATACCGCACTCTGGACCCGTGATCTCGATGTCGCTGCCGCCTTCTGGCAGCGCTATTTTGGCGCCACGGTGGGCGAGGCCTATCACAGCAAACGGCGTGAGGGTTTTGTGTCGCGGTTCGTGCAGCTGCCGGAAAGCACAGACCAGATCGAGCTGATGGCCGGCCCATGGATCCGCGGCGGGCTGGATCATGACCATGTCGGCTGGGACCATATTGCCATTTCACTGGGCAACCGGGATGCGGTGGATGCGCTGGCGCGCCGCTGTGTGGCCGATGGCTGCCTGATGTCGGGTCCGCGCCTGACGGGTGATGGTTTTTACGAGGCCGTGATCATGACACCGGATGGCACGCCGGTGGAAATTACCGAGTAACGAACACAGCATGTTTGCCAATCGCCACCCACGGAAACGTTGCACTTTTCGTCTGGCGTAAGCTGGCGGCGGCTGATGTCAAACATCATCCGCCGCCAGCCTTATATCTGGGCCAAGCTGGCCTCACACAAGCCGCGCCGTGCGGTTAAAGGCCGCCACCAGCAGGCAGACACCAAGTGTGATGAAGGGCGCAATGGCGTGACTATATTCGCCATTGTAGATCACGGTCGATACAGCCCCCGTCATCACGCACGCGCCGAGGATCGCGCCAAACAGGCGGTAGCGGCTGATCAACAGCGCCGCCGCCGTCAGCTCCAGCGCACCAGTCAGGTAATGGAACCAGTCGGGATAACCCCAACGCAGGTAATCATCCTGAATGGTGCCGGGGGCGATAATATTCATGATGCCGCCAAAGGCGAAAAATGCCGCCAGAAGAAAGCGGAGTATGGTCATCCCGTGTGGTCTACGCATCGTTTGATCCCCGGTGGGTGTGGTTGCTGTGAAGGGCCGAACGGCCAGTTTGTTTTGTTGTGTAGGGTTGGTAGGCGCCGTTCAGAAATATTGTCACCGCCCGGTCAACCATGGCCTCGATCTCATGCTCATTCAGCGGTGGCTGCAGGCCAACCAGCGCCTTCAGCTGCGGTGTTGCCACCGTCAGGTTGATGAAATCTTCTGCCAGCCGTTCGGCCTCACAATCTGCCCGCAGCAGACCCACCGCCTGGCCATCCCTGATCCATTGGCTCAAAACCCGCTGCCCATTCATGTAACCGGCATCCCAGATGGATTGGGCAAGGGCAGGGAACCGGCCGCCCTCCGAAATCATCATGCGGTGCAGGGCAAGGGTGCGTGGCGCCAGCACAATATCCAGCATGCCCCTGCCAAACAGCCTAAGCGATTTTTCCGGGTCGGCACCATCAATCACCATGTCGTTCAGCGGCGCGGAAATCTCGTCGCACAGCGCCACCACAGCTTCCGTAAACAGGCCCTGTTTGCCACCGAAATGATCGTAAACATTGCGGCGTGATCCACCGACCTGCGAAATCAGCGCATCAAGCGAGGCGGCCTGATAGCCATCCTCCAGAAACATGGTGATCGCCGCTTCCTTCAAGGCGTCAATGCGCTCCTTGCCCTTGGCCGTGCGGTGTTCGGCGCTCATCTCATGCCCCGGTGTGTTTGTGCTGTTGGTGGCATGGTACTGTGCCGTACCATTTTCTGCAAGCGACCTTGGCTGAATTGGCTTTGGTCAAATTGTCGCGGAATTTTCGAGCACCAACAGCCTGTTTTATTTCCCTAAATTCCGCCGAAAACACGGGAAGAACGGGAAACAACGTTCAGTTTCATGTCAGCAAACCGCAGCATCTTGCAACCATGAGCGGTGCCGCAACCGGAACTGGTTTTTGCGTGCGGTTTGCGGTTCCGTTCATCAGGGTTCACCACAGGGATGATATTGATGCAGTCCTATTCACCAATGCAGAAACTGCTCCACTGGAGCGTCACCGGCCTTGTTGCCTTTAACCTGCTGCTGCCGGATGGCATGAACGCCTGGCAACGCATGACCGACCGCGGGCAGGTGCCGACAGCTGCTGATATTTCTGCGGCCAATATTCATGCCTA
>NZ_DAMDBP010000051.1:17355-25941 GCF_032092815.1 Agrobacterium sp.
CGCCGCGACCCCGGAACAGGTGGGAGCCGCCAATATTCATGCCTATGTCGGCATTGCCATTGTGTTTCTCGCCACCTTGCGCCTTGCCGTGCGGTTCAAAACCGGCGTGCCACCGCAACCTGTCGGTCAACCGCCCATCATTCACCGGCTGGCCGGCTTGGCGCATGGGCTGCTTTATGCCCTGCTATTTGCCATGCCCTTGTCGGGCATGGCGGCATATTATCTGGGGGTGGATGCGCTTGGCGGCCTGCATGCCGAGGTCTTGAAAACAGTGCTCTGGCTGCTGATCGGCCTGCATGTGGCCGGGGCATTGGCCCAGCATTTCTACTGGCGAAGCGATGTGCTGCGTCGCATGACGGTGTCGTGAACACCGTTCTGCAGGGCTCAGGCCTCGCGGTATTTGGATATATCCGCTGAGGTAATGGTGCGGATGATGCGCGCCGGGTTGCCGCCAACCAGTGACATCTCTGGCACATCACGAATAACGATGGCGCCAGCCGCAATCACGCTGCCACGACCAATGGTCACGCCGGGCATGATCTGCGCGCCGGCACCAATCCACACATCATCTTCGATGGTGACGGGATAGGCATATTCCAGCCCCTTGTTGCGCCGTTCCACATCCAGCGGATGGCCGGCGCAGCAAATGTGTACATTGGGTGCCACAAACACATTGTTGCCAATGGTTACCTTGGCGCAGTCCAGAATGCACAGATTGACGTTGGCGTAAAAATTTTCGCCAATCTCGATGTTGTAGCCGTAATCGCAGTTGAACGGCGCTTCGATGTGAAAGGCCTTGCCGGTTTTGCCAAGCAGCTTGCGCAGGATCTCTTGGCGTTTTTCCAGCTGGCGCGGCGGCGTGGTGTTGAATTCAAACAACGCATCCTTGGCGGCATGGCGCTGCTCGATCAGTTCTGGGGCGTTGTTGGCATCATACAAAAAGCCGGCCAGTGCCTTTTCCATCTCGGTCATGTCTTTATCCCTATGCCGTTGTTGTTACGGTGTCTTTGTTGTTTGCCCGGTTGCGCGGGCGGACGGCAGGTGCGGCCAGAATGGCTGCGAGCAGCAGCGCCAGCACCACCAGCATGGCATTGCGCAGGCCAAAATTTTCGCCGAGCAGTCCCAGCAGCGGCGGGCCAACCAGAAAGGCAATGTAACCGCCAATCGTGACGATCTTGACCCGCTCTGCCGAGTTGGCACCGGAGTCACCGGCCGCAGATATCGCGACCGGAAAACCAAGCGATGCACCAAGCCCCCACAGCAGCACCGATGCACCGGCAAGGATGGGGTTGTGGGCAAAGATAACGCAGGCCAGCCCCAGCGCCCCAAACACCGCACTGGTGCGGATCACCGCCGAGCGGCCAAACCGCTCCAGAAAATACCCGCCGGCAAAACGCCCAATGGTCATGGCAGAGGCAAACACCAGAAACACCAGCGAGCCCGCCGTTTTGGAAAAGCCGTGCTCATCCACCATCAGGATTGGCAGCCAGTCATTGGCCGCACCTTCGGCCAGCGCCACCGCCAGCACGATCAGCGCAATGGCCAGCAGCCGCGGGTCACGCCAGTAATCGTCTTTTGCATCAGTGGAAGTGCCCGCCGCCTGGCTCTTGTCGGTCTTGGCCGTGCCGGCCGGCACAAAACGGATGAAATAAAAGATCGCCGGAACGATGAACACCGCAATCAGCGCCAGGTGCATTTCCACCGGCACCTCAAGCGCGTTGGCGGCCATGCCAGCCAATGCCCCCAGCACCGTGCCAAGGCTGAAACAGCCATGCAGCGCATGCATCAGCGCACGGCCGGACTGCCGCTCCACCATGGCGCCATCAATATTCACGGCAATTTCGGCAAGCCCCATGCCAAGGCCAAAACAGCCAAGGCCGATCGAAACGATCAGCGGTTGCGCCGTGACTGTGCCAAGCGCCATCACCGCCACGCTGCTGGCCACCAGCCAAGTGCCAGCCAGCATCACCGCGCGGGTGCCAAACCGGCCAACCGCAAAGGAAGACAGCAAAATGCCGCTCATGGAACCCAAGGATAGACCCAAAAGCACCAGCCCCATTTCGGCAATCGACACCTCGATCCGGTCCCGAATGGCCGGCGTGCGTGTGACCCAGGAGGCCATGGCCACCCCCGGAATGAAGAAAAAAACAAACAGTGCCAGGCGTCTTTGGTTAAGGGATGGCATGATAAACCTTGGTCAACGAGCGGGATTGCTGGTATATGTACATTCGTACACAGCGTCAAGATTGTGAGACTGAAGCCATGACTAAGCGTGACATTTCTGCCAAGGGCCGCAGGCCCGCCAACGACCCGGAACGGCGGGAAAAAATCATTGCCGCCACGCTGGAAACCATTGCCCGGGTGGGCGTGGCAGATACCACCCACCGCCGCATTGCCGAAACCGCCGGCCTGCCGCTTGGTTCGCTCACCTATTATTTCTCCGGGCTGGATGACATTATCGCCGCTGCCTTTCGCCAGCTCTCCATCCAGGTGTCGGACCATCTCATGCAGATCATGGCAGATGCCGCGGACAAGCAGCAGGCGAGGGTGGCGCTGGTGGATTATCTCTGTGATGACGGCCCGGTGCGCAGCACCGACCTGACCTTGAGTTTTGAACTTTACGCCTATGCCTCGCGCCGGCCTTTGCTCAAAACCATCATGCTGGACTGGATGGCCGCCAGCCGCCGCGCCTTGCAGCAGCACTTCACCGCCGACGAGGCCAATGCGCTGGATGCGATGATTGAGGGGGTGACTATTCACAACAGCATCAACCCGCGCATGCTGGACCGCGAACATATTCGGCTGATTGTCGAGCGCCTGTCTGCCTAACTTCTGCGCGAAAATACCGCTGTTGGCACCCGAAAAAAGGCTGATTTTCCTTCGTTTTTGTCGTGTTTCGAACAGTTATTTAGAAAAACGAAATAGTGTTTGGGTAAGTTGGTGAGATCAGGAGGCTGATTCGCGAGCAAATACGCGCCGTGTACCAGTATAGGAATGGTATACTGGTGTTTTTAAGGCGAGTTTTATTCGCCATGCAACCTTGTCAGCCAGATCGTCAGGTAACTTGGGAAGCACTTCTTTGTTTACGCAGCAGCAGTTGTCCTCAATCCTTTCGTCCCTTCCGGATCCCGCCTTCATTTTAACGCGCAGCGGCCGTTATGCCGCAGTTTTTGGCGGCAAGGATGTGCGCCATTACCACGATGGCAGCGGCCTGGTGGGCCTCAACATGTTTGATGTGTTGAAGGAAGAAAAAGCCCGCTGGTTTGCCAATGAAATTGAAAAGGCGCTGCAAAGCGGCGTGCTGCACATTGTCGAATATGAGCTGAGCGGCAGTGATGTGAAGGGCGTGGGCGATGGCCCCGGCGAAATCATCACCTTTGAGGGTCGCGTGCAGGCGCTGGGTTTTCCGGTGGACGGCGAAGAGGCCGTCGTCTGGGTGGCCAGCAACATCACCGAAAAGAACGAGGTGCAGCACAAGCTGCGCTTGCTCAGCGAAACCGACGCGCTGACCGGGCTTTATAACCGCCGCAAGCTGATTGAAACACTGGATGACCGTCTGGCGATTTTTGAACGGGAGCGTGACCAGACTTCGGTTCTGGTGTTCGACCTCGATAATTTCAAACGCCTGAATGATGAAATGGGCCACCATGCCGGCGATGCCGCGCTGGTGGAAATTGCGCGTCTCTGCCGCCAGAACCTGCGACAGAGCGATGTGATTGCCCGTTTCGGCGGTGATGAATTTGTCGTCGTCATGCCCGGCACCCGCAAGCCGGACGCACTGGAAATTGCCGAACAACTGCGCAAGAACGTGCCGATTACCTTCCGCCAGAACCTGCGCTACGAATCCACCATCAGCGGCGGCGTCAGCGAATTCGGCACGCCGGACCGCTTCTCCAGCGATATCCTCAAACGCGCCGATGAAGGGCTCTACCTGTCCAAACGCGCCGGCCGCAACCGGGTGTCGGCGCTGTAAGTGGTTGTTTTTTGCCTTCTGACTTTGCACGAATGTTGCGCGTCGTCCGATACCCCCGTCATGTCAGGGTTTGTCTCTGATATCTAACCACATCTCGTCAAACGACAATGACACCACCCCAACCACCCTTCATTCCTGTGCTTATCACAGGAATCCAGGCCAGCCCAAGTCTTTGAGCTGAATAGACTTTTTCCGCCGCGCCGACGCAAAAGGTCTGGATGCCTGTGACAGGCACAAGGCATGAGGTCGTGATTGTGGAGCCTCTTGAGCCAGACAGTGTGCGTTGGCGATAACGATCAAGGCAGCGCCACTCGCACCCCTACCTCTACCCCTGTGGGAGAGGAAGAAAAATCATGGTCTTGGCTTCAGCCAAGTCATAGATTTTTCAGGTGAGGGGTTTTGTTTTCCACCACCATAGTTCAAGAAAAGTCCTTGAGAATTTACCCGATTTTTCTCAAAGCTACGCGCCAACTACACGATTGGGGCAAAGGCAGAGACATGGCAAAAACGGCGCTTATCATCATTGATATGCAGATGGACATGCAGCAACGTATCGAAGCCGGGCGGGACCATGTGAACGGTGACGCGCCGGAAAAGATAACTGCGCTGGCGACCGCCTTTCGCGCCAAGGGACACCCGGTCCTGCACATCCGCCACGCCGAGAACAATCCTGCCTCGTCATTTCACCCGGATGCACCGGGTTACCAGCCAATGCCATGCGCTGAAGAGGCGGGCGCCGAGCCTATCTTCGTCAAAAACACCTCGTCCGGTTTTGCCTCCACTGATCTGGCCGAATACCTGCGCAGCAACGGCATCGAAGATCTGGTGGTAACAGGCGCAGTCGCCGGTTTCTGCGTCAATTCCACCGTGCGCGCCGGCGCTGACATTGGTTTCCGCATGACCGTGGTGCGCGACGCGGTGCTCGGCTTCGACCTGCCATCGGCCAACCTCTCTGCACAAACGATTTTCGACGTGACCATGGCCCATCTGGAGGCCGACTTCGCCCGCGTGGTCGATACGAAAACCTTGCTGGCTGGGTGAGGGTAACAAGTGGATTACGTCGCTGTCGTCCTGACTGCTTTGGCTGTCATCATTGTCCTTATTGTTGCGGCAATTGTGGCTCTGTTCCTGGGGCTACGACGGTTGTGGCGCAACACAAAACCCGACCAGACCGTCGCAAGAGGCCTGATTGTTGCCTTGGGTGTCGGCATCATTGCGTCCTGTTATGTCGGCCTCAAAATTCATGAGCGCAATTTTGTGCTCGCCCGTGTTCCCGCACCGCTGGACGTTGCGGAAATTGAATACCGTCAGGAAGAACTCTGGGGCGTTGGTTTTATGCCCGGCGATAATGAGACTGGTCTTGTTGTTTACCGATTGACGGATGAGAGCGCCGAATGGGCGCGCAGCAAAGGCAACCAGTTGCCGCAATCTCTCTTGGGCGAACAGCAGGCGTGGGCTCAAACACCAGTCGCAGATAAAGACGATGAATGGGGTTTCGACGAAACTTATGATCCGGCGACAGGACGTACGCGCGATCGCTATCCGCCGGATATCTCGGGCTTTCTAGGGAAATACGGCTTTGATATCGTGATTGAAGATGCGCTTCAAAGCGAAGTGAACAAAGTGATACAGTCTCCGGGATCGTTCTATTCTTACGGATCAGGTGGCAGCGTCACCATTGTCGATCCTGCCAACGGCAAGGTGTATTTTGCTTACGCGGGGTGATGGGGTGTTGCTCAAGGCTCATTGTTTGATGCCGACCGTGCCCCACTCTCCACCTCATGCCTCGTGCTTGTCACAGGCATCCAGTCGTCACGCGTCTGCGTGACGAAAAGACTCTCCCATCCCCAAGACTGGGGATGACTGGATCTCTGTGACAAGCACAGAGAAGAGGGAGGTCGTGGCACCCATCGGGACACATCGCAAACGTGGTTGATGAGGTGAGGCAGCTCCACTCGCGCCCTTACCTCTACCCCTGTGGGAGAGGAAGAAAAATCATGGTCTTAGCTTTAGCTAAGTCATAGATTTTTCAGGTGAGGGGTTGTGCCGCGAACCTTGCCTCCCTCTCTGCCGTCATCCCAGGGCCTGTCCCTGGGATCTAACCACCTATCCGCAACCGCAACATCTCTGATTGGCGTGATTGGATCCTCGCCTCAAGGGCGAGGACGACGCCGAGAGACCTGCAGCCCAACTCAAACCCACATCACCCACCCAAGGGATCATAGTCCATCTGCGCGCGGGAAACGGCCTTGTCATACACAACAGTGCCATCCGGCAGCATCACCGGTTTGTTGCCGCGCAGCTTTTTCGACACCGGCTGGGTAAAGGTCAGTGCCAGCGCGTCGCCCTCATTGGGCGATGGAATGCCGCGTGCCTTCATGTCCTGTTTGCTTTCCAGCTGGATCTTGCCATCCATGCGCGCCACGGTTTCCGGCCCGACAAGGTCCTGGTAAAGCGTCTCATTCTGCGGGTCTATTGCGCCGCCAGCCTTGATCCAGCGTTTCATCTGGCCCCAGATATAGGCGCGGATGTTGTAATATCCGGGGTCGATTGTCTTGGTGGAACCGAACCACACCAGCTGCCAGTTGCGGCCCATGGTGGTGCCGCAGCTGACAATGCCGGTGCCATAACCGGCATCCACAAACACCGCATCGGCCTGATATTCATCCTCAAACCGCGCCACCAGATTGGCCACCTCAACATCATTGTCGTTGCGCGGAATGCTGGCCAGCCTTTTGCAATAAAGCCCTTGCCGCAGCATGATCACCGTCGGGTCATCACCCGTCCAGGAGGGGTCAACGCCAATGATCACGGGCGCAAATCCATATTGCGCCTTGCGTAAATGCGTGGCGCGCGCCCGGTCCAGATCATCAGCCGAAATGAACTGCATGGCAGATTGAGAGGGAAACTGCCCGCGCACACGCACCTTCACATAATCGCTGTCTTCACCGTGATCATCGACCATGCGCTGCAAAAACTGCTTGTTGGTGCCGGGCACCGTGCGGCTGTCAATCTGCCGACCAATCCAGCGATGCCGAAAGCGGCGAAAACATTCGCGAAACCGGCCGCTGTTGCGCGTCGGGTTGCCAAACACCACCCAGATGATGATGGTGTTTTCGTCGGTCAGCGCGCCTTCGGCCACCTCCCACACCTTGTCGTGAATTTTGGAGGCCTCATCAAACAGCAGCAGAATGATCTTGCCCTTGTTGTGCAGGCCGGCAAAAGCCTCGGTATTGGTCTCGCTCCAGGAAATGAAATCCTGCCGCCAGCTTTCGCTGCGCTCCGGATCGCGGCTTTTAATCGCCATAGCCTGCACATCAAACCAGTGGGCGGTAATCGACATGCGAAACCACTTGCCGATTTCCGGCGCTGTTTTGGTGCGCAACTGCCCCTCGGTATTGGCCGTCGTCACAATCTTGCAGTCTTCAAAACATGACATCGCCCAGTTGGACAACATGCCCATTTCGGCAGATTTTCCAATGCCATGGCCTGATGCGACAGAAACCTGCAGCGGCTGATAACGTGTTTGCGGGTTCTGCAAATGCTGGCCAATCAGATCATTGATCTCGTCCTGCCAGCCGCGTGGCCCGTCATAACCATCCAGCTCGCCCAAACCCCAGTCCCAGGCCAAACGGCTCCAGCGCCTGGGGTTGAACTGGCAGGCGGCCGCCAGCGTAATGATTTCATCGTCAGGGTCTTGGCCAAGGTCCAGATCTTCGGTCATTACATCTGTCTCCATCTGGAGATATGAGGCAAAATTGACCCCAAAATACTGATGGGAGTTGGGAGGAAAACGGTCGGGAATTTGAACTTAATACATTGATTCAATGCGGTATTTTTAAATTCATGAAATCTATCACCATATGGTGATATCGCAGAAATTTGCAGATGTTTCGCCGGGTAACTAAATGGGAGATACTGGCTCATGCGCCGGCCTCCAGCTCGCGTTTGCGGGCCCGTTCCAGGCGCTCGGCCAGCGCCTTCAAACCCTTATGTTTGACAATGTCCTGAAACGCATTGACCTGTACATGTTTGCCAATCATCTCAAGGCGGCGGGTGCGGTCCACCAGCTTCAGCTTTTTCACATGGCCAACCAGCTTGCGCTCATCGCCACGGCCCTCATAAAGCGCGGTAATTTCCACGTCGGACACCAGCCCGGTGCGCCACACCGCTGGCCAGTCTTTCACCGGCAAAAGGTCACCATTGTCATCATAGAGGTCGGCAATGTCGGCCTCAGCCTGTTCGGCCAGCCGCGCCAGCACCCAATCGGCATCAATGGTGCTGCGGGCGCGCTGCGCCTCTATTGCCGCGTTGATGGCCGCCTGCACATGCGCCTTGCGCAACAGCTTGTAACCCAGAACCTTGGCTGTCTGCGGGCTGTATCCGGCACGGATTGCTGCCTGCGCCACGTCCTGATCACTCAGATAATGCTCTACGAAACTGGCCTGTTGCGCCGTCAGTTTTGCCATGGGTACTCACGCCTCTCTAGGGCGTCAGCATTAGCGGGCAGATGGTTGTGGTGGTGAAGGGGGGCGTATGTGGCTGCCACTCGCACCGGTACCTCTACCCCTGTGGGAGAGGAAGAAAAATCATCATCTTAGCTTGCTAAGTGA
>NZ_DAMDBP010000052.1:0-258 GCF_032092815.1 Agrobacterium sp.
GCGAGGACGGAACGACACGCGCTGCTGAAGCGATGATCACGGCACTTCTGGCCCGTTACTCCGAAAAGAGCAGCCAGCAGCTACAGGACCTGCTCGATATGTCCAATCGCAGCATGAAAAACTGGAACAGGATCCACGTCGGTGATGTCCGCGTTGCAGCCGATTTTGCGCAGTGATGTTGCCAGCCCCCATCCTTGATTGAGATAAGGAAAATCGAAAAATGTTTACGCTGTTTTCCACGCCAGGCACCTGTTCGCG
>NZ_DAMDBP010000052.1:268-25699 GCF_032092815.1 Agrobacterium sp.
GAGCCAGCCATATCGTGCTCGAGGAATCCGGACTACCCTACAAGGTCGTGCAGATCGATTTCAGCAAGCAGGAGCAAAAGTCCGGGGAGTTTCTGGCAATAAACCCAAAAGGTCGGGTTCCAGCTCTATCCACTTCAAGCGGAATTTTGACTGAAACGCCTGCCATTCTGGTGTTTATCGCGCAAATGGCACCGGCCGCCAAACTGGCGCCGCTGGATGACGCCTTTGAATTTGCGCGCATGCAATCCTTCAACGCCTATATTTCGTCCACCGTGCACGTGGCGCATGCCCATGGCCGTCGTGGCAGTCGCTGGGCAGATGAGGCGTCATCGCAAGACGACATGAAGCGCAAGGTCCCGCAGGTCATGAGCGATTGTTTCGAGATAATTGAGCAGGGTTTCCATAGCGGCCCATGGGTGCTCGGCAACCAGTATTCGGTATCTGATCCCTATCTCTTTGTCATGTCAGGATGGCTGAAAAGCGACGGTGTCGATATTGCCCGTTTTCCAAAAGTGCATGCTCATTACCAGCGCATGTTGACGCGTGCAGCCGTCATAAAAGTACTTGAGGCTGAAAAACAGGGCTGAAATTGCAAGCCCCCTCGCTCAATCTCCGGGGCGGCTTGTTTATCGTTGGCGTATCAAGCTGCTTCGCTGCTGCGTGCATCCCACATGGCCTTGAAGGCGGGCCGGGACTGGCAGCGCTCCAGCCAGGTTTTAAGCGCAGGATATGTGTCGATCAGTGTCGTATGGGCCTGGGCATAGCGCACCACCTCAGCCACATTGATGTCTGCAACCGTAAAACGATCACCGATCAGGTAATCGTGTGAGGAAAGATACTGTTCAAGAACACGCAATGGCCGTTGCAGCAGACGCGCCGCCACATCAATCACCGCCTTGCCGGCGGCCGTTTCCGCTAGATCTTCAGCAAAAGTGGTGGAAATTTTCAGCGACTGCATCTCAATTTCGGTCGCAGCAAAAAACGACCACTGCATCATCGCCGCATCTTCCGACAAATCTTTGGGGGCAATCGTGCCACCATATTTGCGGGCGAGGTACAGATTGATCGCCATCGATTCGTAGAGAACCATGCCGTCATCTTCAATGCAGGGGATCGTTCCCATCGGGTTGATGGATAGAAAAGACGGGGTAAGCGTGTTTATAGGCGCGTCATCGGCGAGCGGATTGTCCAGACGCCTGGCCTGGATAACCGGAATGTGTTTGTAAGCGATACCAAGTTCTCCGGCGAGCCAAAGTGTACGCGTAGCGCGCGAACGGTAAACACCGTAAATGGTCAGCATGAAAATCCCCATGTTTGCGATATTCCCGAAATCGCAAAATAAGTCAGTAATAACAATTGATTGTCCGATCATGTCGCAGATCCGCAACCTATCGCAATCGTTCTGACAGGAGGGTATTTCCGGTTGGGTTCAAACGGAAGGAAATTTACAGTGGCGTGCTGTGAATTTTTTTGAAACATCCGGCCGGGATCAGAATATCGCCACGGTCGTTATTGGTTATCGCGACAAACTAAGAGGGTGCTGATTTGGTTTTTCCATGAATCTTTAATCAAGCATAAGCAAATATTCTTTATATCGGTAACGTAATAAAGCAGCTTGAATGAATTACCTGTTTCCATTTTTGTATTTTAAGGCAAACAGGAGCATGTGGGGCGGGCTTGATCGGGTATTTCCTGAACTGGCCGTGACGAGTTGGCGTAGTTCATGACAACAGTTCTTGATATATCTTTTCTCCGGCAAAGCAGTGGCTTCGCAGATGCCGATCAACTTCTTGGTCTGATCAATCATTTACCCAACATGGTGTTTGTCAAAGACACCAACGGTCGCTTCATTTTTGCAAATTCCGCGCTGCGTGAATATCTGGGTTTGACATCCGAGGAAGCTCTTCACGACCTGAACGAAGCGGATTTTTTGCCAGAAAGATCGGTAAGCAAGGTTCTTGCCGATGAGGCGCGTGTTCTGGAAACCGGTGAACCCACTTACGATGTCGAGGAATGTTTCTCGATCCATGGCGGTCCGGTCTGCTGGTTGTCGACCACGAAACTTCCTTTGAGAGACGAACGTGGCCGCATCACTGGCCTCGTTGCCATTTCCCGCGATATTACCGAGAGCAAACGGCAAGATACGATAAGGCGTGGCAGTGCGGCCCTATTTGAGATGATTGCCCGCAGTCAGCCGCTCGACATGATCCTGCATTCCTTGACACTTCTGGTGGAAAGCATGGTTGAGGGTATTTGTGCGTCGGTTTTGCTGTTTGAGCAGGAAACAGGGAAGCTGCGTCACGGTGCTGCGCCGAGCCTGCCAGAGGCCTATACCAAATTGATCGATGGCATCACCTTTGGTCCAAAGGTCGGTTCCTGCGGCACGGCTGCCTGGCGCAACGAACCTGTGGTGGTTGAAGATATTGCCAACAGCCCTCTCTGGCAGGACTATGTTGAAATTGCCGAGCGCTTCGACCTTCGTTCCTGCTGGTCAACGCCGATCATGGATGCCAACCGGCAGGTGCTTGGTACCTTTGCTCTTTATTCCGGTGAGGTACGCAAACCTTCAGCGCATGAAAAAGAATTGATCGACATGGCAACCAGCATTGCCAGCATCGCTATTGACCGTTGGCATAAGGAAGAGCGGGTACGTTACATGGCGCACCACGATCCGCTGACCGGCCTGTCGAACCGAACCCTCTTCTGGACGCAGTTCAATCGCGCCCTGCATGAGGCGAAACGTGAAAATCGCATGGTGGCGATCACCTATCTCGACCTGGATGACTTCAAGCAGGTCAATGACCTGTTCGGACACGCAGCGGGCGATGAGGTCTTGTGCCGGGTGGCGGATCGTATCGTGTCCTGCATTCGCGCCTCCGATATCGCAGTGCGGCTCGGTGGCGATGAATTCGCGCTGGTGTTCAGCAACCCCAAGCATGATGAGGATGGAGTGCGCAGGCGCCTTGCCGACATCCGCCAAAAAATCTCCATGCCGATTGATGTGGAAGGCGCCTGCCTCAAGATTGATTGCTCGCTGGGCGTTGCATTCTATCCGCAGCATGGCCAGACGGCAGAAGATCTGCTGGCCGCAGCCGACGTCGATATGTACCGCGCCAAAAAGGCTGCTCGCAATCGCCTGACGGTTTTGGAAATCAAAGACTAGGTTATCATGTATGCTCAGCGATGCGCTGAATGGTGGCTGCGACATTATGCGCAGTCTTTCTCAAGTGTTCATTTAATAATTGAATTTGTTGGTTTATTTCAGTTGCAGTTCATGCATCGCATAGCGCGCTCGCAGTCCGTTTGATTTCGCTCAAACGCGCGAAGCACGACCACGCTTATGGTTTTCGTAAAGCATACACTTGTTTTTGAGCTTTACGGAGATACTGAAATGACCCGCACTGATGCCGTAATCGACGCCTTTGCCGGTCCGGTTTTGGCCGGATTCGCGATTGTTGTTCTTCTGTCGGCGCGCCGCGCCGAGGCGTGGAGACCACGCAAGGCATATCGGCAGATACCGCACCACACCCAGCCGGCAGCCGTTGTGGAGCAGGGACCGGTGCGGCCCGCCAATCACGTCCGGTTTGCCCGCTTTGAAAGCTGATCGGCGTGCCGACAAGCATGGATGATCAGCTGTAAACGCCTTTCACACCAGCTTCGCGCCAGCCGCAAAGTTCATGATGAGGGCAACGATATCTGTGTGAAGCGGTTCAATGACAGACAAATTCAAGACGACCTGCCGTCGTTCGCTTTCCGTTGCGGCCCTGATGGTTCTGCCCCTGTTGGGTGGGTGCCTGTTCGTAACGGATACCAGTCGTATGAATGCGGACGTTTTTGTGCGCGAAACGGCGCCGGTGTTCCAGTATAATGATGTGAATTCCAACCGGCAGCCGCCGCGTGAGCGCATGCCGGGTCAGATTTCGCCGCAGCCGCCAGATCTGTTCCGGTCGCGCTTTCATCAGCAATATGGCCTTCCGGTTCCCGGGCAGCCTCTGTCCTATGGGTTGCCGGTTTCCAATCCGCTGCACCGCGCCATGTATGGCGTGGTGAGCGATGAGGGGCATACGCTCCCCGCCATTCCCTATAGCCGCGTCGATCAGCGTTTTCTGAGGCAGGAAGTCAGCTACCAGTCCGCTGAAGCGCCCGGAACCATCATTGTCGATACCAAACAGCATTTCCTTTATCTGGTGCAGGATGGCGGCAAGGCTGTGCGTTATGGTGTCGGATTGGGAAAGGACGGCTACGCCTGGTCGGGTCGTGGAAAAATCCAGTGGAAGGCGAAGTGGCCACGCTGGACGCCGCCTGACGAAATGGTTCAGAGGCAGCCGGAACTGGCATCCGTTTCTGCCCGCAATGGCGGCATGGTGCCGGGTTTGAACAATCCGCTTGGCGCGCGTGCGCTTTACATTTTCCAGGATGGTAAGGATACATTGTACCGCGTGCACGGCACTCCTGACTGGCAGTCCGTCGGCCGGGCAACTTCATCGGGCTGCGTTCGCATGTTCAATCAGGACGTGATCGATCTCTATGAACGCGTGCCACAGGGCGCGCCGATTGTGGTTATTTGACCACGCTCACCATTTGATCGCATCCCATCGGGTGTGGTTTAACGCCCGGTTGCTGGAATTTAGGGATGCCTTAACTAATGTGGGAATAAATCCTTGACTGCGAAATGAGTACCGCACGTCAGTTATGTGATGTCCCGCTATGAAAGAATTCCGGCCTTCATGATGAACCCCGACCAACCTGATTTCTCCAAAAGATCCTTCCTGTCTTTGCTTGGCCTGTCCTCCGCTGCCCTGCTCACAGGCTGTGCATCTTCCGGCAACTACAACCCTTCCGCAGTTGCCAACAATATATCCGGTGGCGTTCGCCAGTTTTTTGGCGGTCGTTTGAGTGATGAAGAATTGAATGTGATGTATGGCTCGGTTGAGGATGGCGGATATGTCATTCCGGCCGTACCGTTCCGCCAGATCGACTCGCGTTTCTACCGTCAGCGTGTGCTGGACCCGACAGGCGAGCGTCCCGGCACTGTTGTCGTCGATACGCGGTCGCGCTTCCTGTACCTGGTGGAGCAGGGCGGCTCAGCTATGCGTTACGGCGTTGGCATTGGCCGTCAGGGATTTGCGTGGCAGGGTGAGGGCGTTATCCAGTGGCGCCAGAAATGGCCAAAGTGGACCCCTCCAGACGAAATGGTTGCCCGCCAGCCGGAGCTTGCCAAATATTCTGCAAAAAACGGCGGCATGCAGCCAGGTCTCAAGAACCCGCTTGGCGCACGTGCGCTCTACATCTTCCAGAATGGTCAGGATACGCTCTACCGTCTGCACGGTTCTCCTGAGTGGAACTCCATCGGCAAGGCTGTTTCGTCGGGCTGTGTACGCCTGATGAACCAGGACATTATCGACCTCTATGAGCGCGTGCCGAACAAGGCGCGTATCGTTGTCTGGCAGTAAACAAGGCTGCCCAAAGCTTGCATGATGTCAAAAACGCCGTATGCAGCCGCATGCGGCGTTTTCAGTTTTGGGTGTCGTTAAGTTTTGCGCTGAGCTTTTTCAGCGTGTCACGGATGGCAGACAGTTCCTCGAACCCGCAGCCTGTTGCCTGGCCGATGGCCTGCATTACGCCAACCGCATCTTTTTTCATGTCTCGCCCACGGTCCGTCAGGGTGATCAGAACCTGACGCTCGTCTTCCACGCTGCGCTTGCGGCTGATCAGACCTGCCTGTTCAAGGCGCTTGAGGAGGGGGGAGAGCGTGCCGGAATCCAGTCCCAGCATTTCGCCCATCGCCTTCACGGTCGCGGTCTCTTTTTCCCAGAGCGCCATCATGGCGATATATTGCGGATAGGTCAGGCCAAGCGGGTCCAGCAACGGCTTATAGGCCCGCGTAAACGCGTGGGCTGCACCGTATAGCGCAAAGCAAATCTGGTGTTCCAGTTGTAGATGCTTCTCAAGCTCATCCCTGTCCATGGTGTCTCCTGCAAATCCCGCGCTTAATGGAACAATCGGCGGGGCTGTAAGTTCCTTGCTCATGCCACCTAAGATCATTTCTCACGTTGATGTGCTTTTCACAGATAATATTTTTTATGGCAATGTGCAAAATTATATTGCGCGCAATTTAATTGGTTGATACGTATTGCCCATCAGATCAAACCGAAGGGAGTTCATGCCATGCCTATTCTCTACAAGACAAAAGCAAGTGCCACTGGTGGTCGTGCAGGCCGCGCTGTTTCGGAAAACGGGGTTCTTGACGTTACCCTGACAGTTCCGAAGGAGCTGGGTGGCGATGGTGCAACCGGTACCAACCCTGAACAGCTGTTCGCAGCCGGTTATTCGGCCTGCTTCCTTGGCGCCCTGAAAGTGGTTGCCGGCAAGGAAAAGGTAAAGATTGCTGAAGACACCACTGTGACAGCAACCGTTGGTGTTGGCCCACGCGAAGATGGTGGCGGTTTCGGAATTGATGTTGCGCTGAGCGTGCACATTCCAGGCGTCGAGCGCGAAGTGGCTGAAAAGCTGGTTGCTGCGGCGCACATCGTTTGCCCATACAGCCACGCTCTGCGCACCTCGACAGAGGTTCCTGTCACGGTCGAATAAGCCACCGTCGAGTAATCGGCGCGTGTCCACGAAATCGGAAAAACCGGCGGTTCATCCCGCCGATTTTTTATGCGCATGCCTCAGTCATGTCAGGGGTAACCCTTCAAAGGGAAATGTCGAGAAGGTCCTGGCGAAGACGGCTCGGATCTCCGCTGTTGATGCCCTGTTCAATTTCCTCATGAACACGTTCCCAAATCGGAAAGGCCAACGCCAGCAACTGCATGCCGGCTTCGGTCAGGTGCAGCCTCTTGCCGCGTTTGTCCCTGGGGTCAGGCTCAATGCTGACAAGGCCTTTTTTCTCCAGCGGCTTGAGGGCTGCGGTCAGTGTTGTCCGGTCCATGGCCAAGATATGCGCCACCGGTCCCATCGGCGGTGGCTCCGGCCTGTTAAGCGACATCAGCAGGGAAAACTGTCCATTGGTCATGCCGAGAGGCTTCAAAGCATTGTCGAAACGACGTGCCAAGGCACGCGCTGCCCTTTGTGCGTGAAGGCAAAGGCAACTATCGCGCACCAGAAGCGTTGTAGAAAAAGGAATCACTCTCGTATTTGACATGGATAATATATGTTGATATCAACGTAAATAGTCAAGCAAAAGCTGATCGTAGGAGGATTGATCATGTCTCATGCTGTCGTTTCCCCACAGGAATGGCTGGAAGCCCGCAAGAAACTTCTCGTTCTGGAGAAGGAGGCAACGCGGGCGAGGGACCGCTTGAACGAGGCGCGACGGCAGTTGCCCTGGGAGAAGGTCAGCAAAGATTATGTTTTCGAGACAGCGTCCGGTCGAAAGACGCTGAGCGAGCTATTTGACGGACGCAGCCAGTTGATCATCTATCATTTCATGCTGGCTCCTGATTGGGAGGAGGGCTGTGTTGGCTGCTCCTTTTTCGCCGACCACGTCGATGGCTCTGTCATACACATGCAGCATGCGGATGCCACATTCGTCGCCGTGTCGCGTGCGCCGGTTTCCAAGATAGAAGCCTACAAGGCACGCATGGGTTGGAAGTTTCCCTGGGTCTCGGCCGAGGACAGCGATTTCAATTACGACTATCAGGCGTCTTTCCGCGATGAGGAGCTTTCGGAGGGAGGCATCACTTATAACTATCGCGAGATACCGCCGATGGGTGACTTGAAGGACCTGCACGGCATCAGTGTTTTTGCTAAAGATGAAAACGGACAGGTTTGCCATACCTATTCCACCTATGCCCGCGGTTGCGAACAGACCATCGGCACATTGATGCTGCTGGATCTGGTGCCCAAGGGACGAAACGAGGATGGCGTGATGAACTGGGTACGCCGCCATGATCAGTATGAGGATGCGCCGAAGACAGCGAGCTGCTGCCACTGACATAGTCCAGGGAGGAAAAGATTATGGAAAGTCCCAAGCCGCACAAAGAGCATGAATTCCTGCAACGGATTGTCGGTGACTGGATCATGGTGTCCACGTCAGGCCATGATGCCTATGATCCCAATGACCCTGAACAGCTGTTTACGGAAACCGTCAAATCGGTTGGCGGATTATGGATCGTCGGTGAAGGCAAGGGTAAAATGCCCGACGGC
Source organism: Agrobacterium sp. (assembly GCF_032092815.1). Classification (GTDB taxonomy): domain Bacteria; phylum Pseudomonadota; class Alphaproteobacteria; order Rhizobiales; family Rhizobiaceae; genus Agrobacterium. Next base: position 8,417 of record NZ_DAMDBP010000052.1, read on the forward strand.
AACCCGATGACGGCACTGATCACCGTGGGTTATGATCCGGAAAAAGGCAATTTTGTCGGCACATGGGTCGGTTCCATGATGACCTATCTCTGGGTTTACAAAGGCTGTCTTGAGGCCGATGGCAAGACCCTGACGCTGGAGGCCGAAGGGCCCGCGATGGATGGCTCCGGCGATATGGTCGTCTATCATGATGTCCTGACATTGCATGATGATAACAACAGGACCTTTTCCGGCAGCGTCAGGCAGCCGGATGGCAGTTTCAAACAGTTCATGTCTTCTGAATTCCGCAGAAAATAACAGCGGTTGCGGCCTCTAAAGCGCCAACTTTTGACCCATGGGAGAGTGCAATGTCTGATACGCATGGCAAGTTCATCTGGTATGAACTGATGACGCCTGATACCGAAGCTGCAGCGCGATTTTACGGTTTTGTCATTGGCTGGACGGCGGCACCATTCGAAAATGCCGCCATGCCCTACACCATTTTCGAAATCAGTGGTCGTGGTGTCGGTGGCATGATGGAACTGACCGATGAATTCGCCAGAAGTGGCATTCCGCCAAACTGGACGGGTTATGTTGCTGTCGAAAATGTCGATGAAACGGTGCGCAACATCGAAGCCGAAGGCGGAAGCATCATGCGGCCGGCAGAAGACATTCCAGAGGTTGGCAGGTTTGCCGTGGTGAAAGATCCGTACGGAGCGGTTCTGTGCATCATGACGCCGCTGCCCATGGAAAACCAGCCATCGGAAGCCGCGCCGGATGCCCCTGGCCATGTCGGCTGGAGCGAGCTTTTCACCGACGATGTCGACCGGGCAAGTGCCTTTTATCACAGCATTTTCGGCTGGACCAAGGATCATGATTTCGACATGGGCGAAATGGGCCCGTACCGCATCTTTGCCCATGCTGGCAAAGCCATCGGCGGCATGATGAAGCGTCTGCCGCAAGTACCTGTCTGCCATTGGGGATATTATTTCAATGTCGAGGCCATTGAAGATGCCATGACCCGGGTTAGCACAGGTGGCGGCAAGGTAATCAATGGTCCGATGGAGGTTCCCGGCGGAAGCTGGATCATCAATTGCCAGGACCCGCACGGCGCGTACTTCTCGCTCGTCGCGCCGCGCAAATAACGCGCAAATCAGGTGTGTGCCCTTTGCCGGACTGGCAAAGGGCACACAACACAACCCTATCCGAAGGATGCAAAGAAACCTTCCGGGTTGTCCACTTCGATCAGCTTGCGCTTTTCAATCAGCCAGAACCGGTTGGCAACATCGCGGATAAAACTGCGGTCGTGTGATACCAGCACGCAGCTTGTGTTTTTGCTGGTCAGTTCTTCTGCCAGCGTTTCCTGACCGTCGATATCAAGGTGGTTGGTTGGTTCGTCCAGCAGATAGAAGTTGGGTGCCATCAACCGCAAAACCAGCATGCCCAGCCGCGCCTTCTGTCCGCCTGACAATAGGCTGGTCGGCCGTTGCTGCATGGTGATGCTGATACCGGCACCGGCTAGCAGGGTGTGGACCTGCTGGTCGGAAATATCAAAACGCCGGATGATCGCGGCAAGCGGCGTTTCATCGGTTTGCAACATGTTGAGAGCCTGGTCCGCATAACCGAGAACCAGCGTTGGGGTGGCCCGAATGCTGCCGGCCGCTGACGGGTCGTCAATGGCAGCTTTCAACAGTGTCACAAGGCAGGACTTGCCAACGCCGTTACGCCCCAGCAGTGCGATCCGGTCTCCCTGACGAATATGCTGTTTACCTGATTTGAACAGCAAGGTACCGTCAGGCGTTGTCACCTCGGTATCGTCAAGGCTCAGCAACACCTTGGCATGTGTGCCACGATTGGCGAGCGCAATATTGCCACTGGATAGCTCGCGATGCGCGGGTCGTGACGCATCCTCCAGCTTGTCAGCCCGTTCCTTCAACTGCTTTGTTTTGACAACAAGCAGATCACTGCCGGAATTGACGCCGATATTCTTCAGTTTGGCAGCCTGCTGGCGCAGTTGCTGTGCCACTTTCATATTGCGCTGGTAAAGGCGTTCCTCGGAAGCATCCACCTCATTCAGTGCAAGGCGCGCCTTGCCATAGGGCAGGGCGAAGGATTGTGAACGTTCCGGGCGTAGAAACACCGTGGTGCGTGTCACACTGTCCAGAAATGCCCGGTCATGGCTGGCAATCACAATAGCCGTTTCGCGCGGCAATCCCGCCAGCCAGTTTTCAAGGACGGCAATCCTCTCAAGGTCAAGGTGGTTGGTGGGCTCGTCAAGCAACAGCACGTCAGGTTCGCGGATCCAGACCCGGGCAAGCAGCGCCAGTCTTTGCCAACCACCGCTTAGCTCGGAGAGCGGGCGATGGCGGATGTCTTCGGAAACCTCCAGCATGTCCAGCAACATATCAACGCGCCAGCTTTCAGCCGTGACCTGTTCCTGTGGCAAGCCGCCGGACACGGCGTCGTGGAACGAAAGCGTCATCAGGTCAGGTGGGATGTGCTGCGTCACATGGCCGATGGTCACGCCGCGCGCCGATGTGATCTGGCCTTCGGTGGTGTCAACCTCTCCGGCAAGAGCGCGCAGCAACGTGGATTTGCCCCGCCCATTGGCAGCGACAAGGCCAATACGGTCACTTGCCGAAATGGTCAGGTTGAGTTTTGAAAACAGGGGCGTGGTCAAGGTGACGCCAAGGTCACGAATATTGATCAAAGTCATATGAATTCTCTGGTCTACCAAACCGGATGTCACGGGGTTAGCCATGGCAATTGCCAACAGTGCTTTCGGCAACAGGGCAACAAAATCCGGCGATCAACAACATGCAGCACTGCGCATAGCGCAAAGGCTGCGTTAAACCGCTACGAAAGGCAAACCAGAATGTGAGAGTGTCCGGTCAGCCCCGCAAACGCATTTGCAGGGCAGAAAGGTGCGTGATCTGGCAAAAACGCCAGAAGCATGAAGTGTCCATGCGAAGCCTCCTTTCAAAACCGGTTTCAGATGCCCATCCATAACACAGGCATTATCCTGAAACAATTGGTGCGGATGGCGCACGACCGGCCCCCGTCAGCTCAGTGACGTCTTGGCAGGCGAACATGGTCGATGAAGGCACGCAGCTTGGGTGCCAGATTGCGGCGGTTCGGGTAATAGAGGTAGAACCCTGCAAAGCTCGGGCAATAATCATCCAGTATCGAATCCAATTGCCCACGTTCTATGTATGGACGAAATGTCTCTTCCATACCGAAGGTAATGCCGGCACCGGCGCAGGCCAGCTTGATCATCAACTGCATGTCGTTGGTGGTAAATTCCGGTTCGACTGCAACGGTAAATTCCCGGCCATCTTCCTCGAATTCCCAGCGATAGGGTGCCACACCAGGGCGGGCACGCCAGCCGATACATCTGTGCTCAATCAGCTCTGCCGGGTGGGACGGCAATTGATGTCGATCGCGGTAGCTTGGCGCACAGACGGCAAGTTGCCGCTGCTCGGCGGAAACGGGCACTGCAATCATGTCCTGCGCAATCAGTTCACCCAACCGCACGCCGGCATCATATTGCTCCGCGACAATGTCGAACTCCTCGTCGGTCACGACGATGTCAAGTTGGACCTGTGGATGAGCCTCGGCAAAACTGGCAAGCAGCGGACCGGACAGGAAACGTTCGGCAATCGAGGATACGGCCAGGCGTAACTGTCCACGCACCGCGCCACCCAGGGATGATGTGGCAAGGGCAGCTTGCGCCAATTGTGCGATGGAGGGGGAGACGTCGGCATAAAGCTGCTGCCCCGCTTCCGTCAGGCTGACACTGCGTGTCGTGCGCTGGACCAGCGCAATCCCCATCATTTCTTCGAGCTTGCGAATGGTCTGGCTGACAGCGGAGCGTGTCACGCCAAGGCGGTCGGCTGCGGCGCGGAAATTGCGTTCTTCAGCCACCATGCAGAAAATCGAAAGGGCGTTGAGGTCAATGTTCATTGGTTAGATTTTCTACTCATTGAAGTAATCATTGAGGCGGTTATCACGACAATGCCTCGGAATTATCTTCCTTGCAACAGCACGCGGTCCAACAGGATCGGGCTGGGAAACCAAAGGAGATAAATCATGGCATTGAACAAAGTTGTTCTCATTACAGGTGCATCCAGCGGTATTGGTGCTGGCATTGCCCGTGAATTGGCCGCTGCCGGTGCAAAACTGGTTCTCGGTGCCCGTCGTCTGGATCGCCTTGAGGCGCTGGCTGAAGAGCTTCGTCTGGCCGGTGCGGAGGTGGTCATTCATCCGTTGAACGTGACGCACAGGGAAAGTGTCGCTGATTTCGTCGAGGCGGGTCGCAAGGCGTTCGGACAGGTGGATGTGATCGTCAACAATGCTGGCATCATGCCTTTGTCATTGATGTCATCAATCAAGGTTGCCGAGTGGGACCGCATGATCGACGTCAATATCAAGGGTGTGCTTTACGGCATTGCCGCCGTGCTGCCTGAGATGATCAGGCGCAAATCAGGTCAAATCATCAATATTGCTTCGATTGGTGCGCTGGCTGTTTCCCCGACAGCAGCGGTCTATTGCGCAACCAAATTTGCGGTGCGCGCCATCTCGGACGGTTTGCGGCAGGAACACCAGGACATCCGCGTGACCTGCATCCATCCGGGCGTGGTGGAAAGTGAACTGGCCGATACGATCACCGATCCAGCGGCTGCAGAACTGATGAAGACCTACCGCGCCATCGCATTGAAGCCGGATGCCATCGGTCGGGCAGTGCGTTTTGCCATCGAGCAGCCCGAAGGCGTCGACGTCAACGAAATCGTTGTGCGTCCAACGGCTGCGTGAAGCGGGAGAGTAAAAAATGAAAATGGTTTCAACATCAATTGCACTGGCGCTCGCATCTGTCGTTGCAGATGCCAGCCCATCCAAAGCGAACACCATGATGAAAACAGACAAGACAGAACAGACATCGCAAGCGGCCACTCACCCCTATGTCGGCATGTGGGTCACCGGCGATGGCCGTATCCGCCAGGAATTGCTGCCCAACGGGCGTTATGATGAAGCGCGGGGAAATCGCAAAAGTGCCTATCAGGGGCGCTACGAAGTCACCGGCAATCACATCGATTATTGGGATGACACGGGTTTTACCGCCGACGGCAGGTTCGTTGATGATGTGCTCTATCACGGTGGCATGATTTTCTACCGTGAGAAATAAGCAGAACCTCTGCCTTGAAATGCCACCGCCCGGTTTTGAATTTCGGGCGGTGGCAAAACCTTATCGTTTGAGGCTGCCGAGAATGCCACGCACGATGGCGCGACCAACCGATGTCGCGACGGAACGCGCCGCACTTTTCATCGCTGCCTCAATGACGGTTTCGCGTTGATAACCGCCGGTGCGGCGTGGCGCAGAACCGCGCGAACCGGTTGTCGAAGCTTCTTTCGGTGCATCGCCAAAACCGGGCAGGGTCCAGCGTCCGGCAGCACTGTCCGGCTCCGCAGCCTTCTCTTCTGCCGCGCGTTTTGCAGCTTCCGCTTCAGCGGCCTTCTGGGCGCGTGCAGCCAGAACTTCAAAGGCCGATTCCCGGTCGATATCGGTGTCATACTGACCGGCTACCGGGCTGAGGTTGATCACGCTTTTCCGCTCGGCGTCGGTCAGCGGACCGGGGCGGCCAGACGGTGGACGAATGAGTGTGCGCTCCACGATCGAAGGCGCACCTTTTTCCTGCAGGGTGGAAACGAGTGCTTCACCGGTGCCGAGCGTGGTGATGACCTCGGCCGTGTTGAAGGCCGGGTTTTGACGGAAGGTGTCGGCCGCAGTTTTGACCGCCTTCTGTTCGCGCGGCGTGTAGGCACGCAAGGCATGCTGCACACGGTTGCCAAGCTGCGCCAGCACGGTTTCCGGCACATCAAGCGGGTTCTGGGTCACGAAGTATACACCAACGCCCTTGGAACGGATCAGGCGCACCACCTGTTCGACGCGTTCGACGAGAACCTTCGGCGCATCATTGAACAGAAGATGGGCCTCGTCGAAAAAAAACACCAGCTTGGGTTTGTCGGGATCACCAACCTCGGGCAGCTCCTCAAACAGTTCCGACAGCAGCCACAACAGGAAGGTGCCGTAAAGGCGCGGGTTCATCATCAACTTGTCGGCCGCAAGTACCGATACAGCGCCACGGCCGTCATTGGTCACGCGCATGATATCACTGATTTTCAGGGCGGGTTCGCCAAAGAAGTGTTCGGCACCTTGTTGCTCCAGCACCAGCAGACCACGCTGCAATGAGCCGACCGATGATTTGGAAATTAGACCGAACTGACCGGAAAGCTCGGTGGCGTTTTCCGCCATGTAGTTGAGCAGGGACTGCAGGTCTTTGAGGTCGAGAAGCGGCAAGCCGCCCTTGTCGGCAATCTTGAAGGCGATGTTAAGCACGCCTTCCTGTGCCTCTGAGGCATCCATCAGCCGCGCCAGCAACAATGGCCCCATCTCGGCAATGGTCGCGCGCACCCGGTGGCCTTTTTCACCGTAGAGATCCCAGAAAATCACCGGGAATTCCTGGAAGGCGAAATCGGAAAAACCGATCTGTTCGGCGCGTTTGCTAACCCAGTCTTTTGCCTCGCCCATCGCGGCAATGCCGGAGAGGTCGCCCTTGATATCGGCGCAGAACACCGGCACACCGGCATTGGAAAAGCTTTCGGCCAGAACCTGCAAGGTCACGGTTTTACCGGTACCGGTGGCACCGGTGATCAGCCCGTGGCGGTTGCCGTATTTCAGTTCCAGATATTCGCCCTTGTTGAGAGTGTCGTCCGGGTTGCGGCTTGTGCCGATGTAGAGTTTTCCATCCTGCAACATGTGGGCGTCTCTCCTGTTGGGCGTGTCGGTTACCAACGCTTGTGGGGGCTTGAATTCGCCGACACGTTTCGTTCTTTATCAATCTATTGCAATGTTCTTGTAAGGCTGCAAGCAATGTCCAACAACAAGTTACTGCGTTCAATGCTAAACACTGCATAGTTTGCCACAGTGGCTTGAGTCAGCAAGACATTTGTTTTACCTTGACGTCAACGTCAAAATAATCAGGAGGTGACGATATGAACCTACTCGTAACGCAGGTGGCCGATAAGGTAGGCATCAGCCCGGAGGTTGCCGAAAAGGCCGTTGGCATGATGCTGGGTTTTCTACAGCGCGAAGCCGATGACGGTGCTATTGCCCGCATGATCGAAGCCATTCCCGGCGCAACCGAACTGGTCGCTCGCTTTAACGGTGAAGGTGCTGGTGGCGGTGGTGGTCTTCTCGGTGGCCTGATGAGCGCCATCGGTGGCGGCGGCATCATGGGTCTTGGTCAGCAGTTGATGAGCCAGGGTCTTGGCATGGGCGAAATCTCCGCTCTTGCAAAGGAAACCATTGCGGTTGCCCGCCAGCACGCTGGTGATGAAGTGGTCGATCAGGTTATCGCGTCCGTTCCGGGCCTGAGTCAGTTCACCTGATCGGGCGATAAACGGCCGTTTTTTTGAAAGGGTGCGCCTCGAGAGGGGTGCGCCCATTTTATTCACCCGGATGCATCCGCGAAGGTTCGACGCGCTTTTTCAATTTCAGCGTGGTGGGTCTCAGCCCAGATCCAAACACCGCAAAATGCGCCGCCAAGGCTGCGTCCAAGCGGTGTCAGGCTGTAATCCACATGGGGCGGAATTACCGGGTGAACAGTCCGTTTCACCAGCCCGTCGCTCTCCATCTGCCGCAATGTTTTGGTCAGCATTTTCTGGCTGATGTCACCCACAAGTTTGCCAACCTGCGTGAACCGAACGGTGCCATGTTCTTCCAACACTTCGAGAATAAGCATCGTCCACTTGTCTGCGACCTTGGCAATAATGTCCCGAACCAAGGCTTCAAGAACCGGATCGACCGTCTCCGGTATCTCGTCATGCAGGCGTTCTTCAATCAGCGGGTCGACGGAATGCCTTTTCATTCAGACACTCTCCTTTTGGTAAGTATAAATCTTTTGGGTGCCTTCTTTCAGTTGGAGAGCAGCATAACTAATCTTTGTCCAGACAACAAGGAAAGGTCATCGCCATGAAAACTTCAGGAAACACCATTCTCATCACTGGCGGCGGTTCCGGCATCGGCCGGGCACTGGCAGAGGCATTTCATGCTCTCGGAAATCAGGTCATCATCAGCGGCAGACGTGCCAACGTGCTGGACGAGGTCACCAAGGCCAATCCCGGCATGGCATCCTTTGTGATGGACGCAACCGATGCGGCTGACATCAGCGCATTTGCCGACAAGGTCGTGGGTTCTTATCCGGCGCTCAACGCCGTCATCAACAATGCCGGTATCATGAAAAACGAGGCCATCCCGGCGGCACCGGATTATCTCTCGATTGCCGAAGAAACCATTGCCACCAATCTTCTGGCCCCCATTCGCCTGGCCGCAGCCCTGTTGCCGCATTTCCTCAAGCAGAAAAGTGCAACTGTACTGACGGTGTCATCCGGTCTTGCCTTTGTACCGATGGTCGCCACCCCAACCTATAGCGCCACCAAGTCGGCCATCCATGCCTATTCGGTAACGCTGCGCGAGCAGTTGAAGGCTACCCCGGTTGAGGTGATCGAAATCGTACCACCTTATGTGCAGACGACATTGCAGGGCGAACATCAGGCAACCGACGAGCGCGCCATGCCACTCGAGGCCTTCATCACGGAAGTGATGGATATTCTGACCAACCGGCCGGATGAAAAGGAAGTGGTGGTCGAGCGTTGCAAGCCACTGCGTTTCGCAACAGAAAATGGCGCCTTCGACAAGGTGTTCCAGATGGTCAACTCCATCCACGCATAATCAGCCTACAGTCAAACCGGCAGTGTTCAGACACTGCCGGTGACGTTTTTATCCAGTACGTCCTGTAAGGCTGATATGAAAACACTGACCTTTTGCGGCAGCAGTTTTCGTGTTGGGTAAACCGCCCATATGCCAATCGTCTGTGGCGCGGCGTCATCGAGCCTGATCTCAACCAGTCGTCCGGCCTTTAAATCCTTTTCCACATTCCAGTTGGCAAGCAGTGCAATGCCACCGCCCGCAATACTGACGGCATGACAGCCTTCAATGCTGGTGGCGGAAAAGCGCGGGTTCAACCGCATATGCCGTTCATTGCCGCCAGAGATAAAATTCCATTGCTGGATATTGGCAATCGGCAGGCAGTCATGCTGTTGCAGGTCGTCCAGCACGCGTGGCGTGCCACGTTTCCTGAGATAATCGGGCGATGCCACAAGGATGCGTGGATTGTCCGCCAGCTTGCGGGCAATCAGGTTGCTGTCTTTCAAGCGCGCAATACGGATGGCCAGATCCATGCCGCTTGAAACCAGATCGGGCAGCGCATCGTTCATATCAAGGGAAATGCGAAGATCAGGATTGTCTTGCAGCAGCTGCGGCACGATCTGCGCCACGAATTGCAGGCCAAAGGCAACCGGAACCGACACCCGCAGCAAGCCGTTCGCCGTCTTCGTGCCCGAACCAAGCTGACCAAGCGCTTCTTCGGCGTTTTCGACCAATGCCTGCGCATAGGGCAGGAAAGTTTCGCCCTCCGGCGTCAGGGAAAGTGATCGGGTCGTGCGGTGCATCAACCTTACGCCAACCGTTGCTTCCAGTGAAGCCAGGCGGCGCGTTGCCATCATCGATGGCATGCCAAGACGACGCGCCGCCTCGGAAAGACTGCCGGCAGCAACGGCTGTGGTAAAGACCAGGACGTCTTGCGTGTTCATTATATCATTTTCCGTTATGCGGATTGATCTATATTGATCACTAAATCTTATTTTGATTAAATTGTATACCTACGCCATCTCTTCGGCCAGAAAGGCGTGAAAATGACGGATCACACGAAAAAGACAGCGCAAGCACACAGCGGTTTAAGCCGCTGGAGCCTGCTTGCCATGGCAACTGCCAGCGGCATCGCTGCCGCAAACATCTATTATAACCAGCCTATACTCGGCATCATCAAGGCTGCTTTCCCGCAGGATGCGATCACCAGCTTCGTACCCACTGCCACACAACTCGGGTTTGCCGCCGGCTTGCTGTTGCTGTTGCCGCTCGGCGATATCGTCAATCGGCGCTACCTGATCATCGCGCAATTCATGGCGCTTTCCGTGGCGCTTGTTGCAACCGCCATTGCGCCAACCGCATGGATCCTGGTTGTCGCGTCTTTTGCGGTCGGTGTCGGTTCTGCCGTTGCCCAGCAGATCGTGCCTTTTGCCGCTTCGCTTGCCGCGCCAGACAAACGTGGCGCCACCATCGGCACTGTCATGGCCGGTCTGTTATCGGGTATCTTGCTGAGCCGCACCTTGTCCGGTTTTGTCGGGCAACATGCTGGCTGGCGTGAAATGTACTGGATCGGAGTGCCGATGGCACTGTTTACTGCAGCCTTGATGTTTGTGGCTCTTCCCAACCACAGACCGTCGTCGCGCATGCCATACCGTCAGGCAATGGTTTCGCTCGTCCATATCTGGAAGCGTGAACCGGATTTGCGGGTTGCCGCCTTGGTGCAGGCAGCGCTGTTTGGCTCATTCTCGGCATTCTGGACCATTCTTGCGCTTTACCTGCAGGGTCCTGATTTTCATCTCGGTGCCGATGTCGCCGGTCTGTTTGGTGTGGTGGGTGCTGTCGGTATCTTTGCAGCGCCGCTGGCTGGCCGTATCGCAGACCGCCGTGGTCCTCATTTTCATGACCAGCATGTTTTTGGGTGGTGCCAGCGGTTCTGCTCTCGCAACCGCCGCCTGGGGTTACGATGGCTGGACTGCCGTCAGCGTGCTTGGTGCGGTTCTGGCCATCGCAGCACTCGGGGTGAGGGCCGTCGACCACCGGGCCCGCGTTGTTGCCGCACGATAGAGCGCCAGCACATGACCACAACAAGGGCAGCTTCGGCTGCCCTTTTGATGTCCAGTTGGAACATTGTTGCTGACACCGCGTTAGGCGCACGGCGCAACGTAACGAGAGGTGTCCGGGGCATCCATCTTCTGCGGTGGACAGCTCGTTAATTAGTATTCCATTCTCAACTGAAATATGTCAAAAATCTCGACGCAACCGGTGCTTGAAATGTCGTTTTGCAACGACACCGGCAATGCGATCTGTGGACGACACAGCCCCAATGATGCGGCTGCTCCACACGAAGCCACCCTGCGACAGAGCGCGCTTCATCTGTGCTGATGCTGGTGTCGAAAAGCCTTTCCGGCGCTGGTGATTTTTTCAGATCTGCGAAAGGAGAACACATGTTTGTTCTCATTATTGGGGTTATTGCAGCCATTCTCGCGCTGGCAATATTATATCCCGGTGTGCAACTGGCCATGGCAGACGGAAGCGTCTTTTACGTGGTTCTCGGCATCGGCCTACTCATTACCGCCATTCAACTCATGCGGCGAAAACAATCCGGTTATTTCCTCTTTGCCCTGTTGCTGATCGCGACCTTTGCCTGGACCATCTGGGAAGTCGGTTTCGACAAATGGCAATGGATACCGCGTGGTGCCTTGCTCACCTTCCTGGCCCTCTTGCTTTGCCTGCCATTTGTGCCGGCTGGCCTGAAAACCAGAGGCAAAAGCGTTAAGCTGCTGCGAACAACGGTGGCCATCATCGTTCTGCTGGGTGTCGTCTCATGGTTTGTCGATCCGCGCCTGATTGACGGCGAACTGCAAATGCAGACGGCGCAGGCCGAACCTGCTGCGGCCGGAACGCCAGCTTTCCCCGCGGATGACTGGGTGGCCTATGGTGGCAACAATCTCGGCCAACGTTATTCCGCACTCAACGATATCAATGTCGATACCGTCAAAGGCCTGACGGTTGCCTGGGAACACCACACCGGCGATCTCAAAACCGAAAACGACACCAAGGAGTTCACATTCGAAGTGGCTCCGCTGAAGGTCAACGGGCTGCTTTATCTCTGCACGCCACACAACATTGTCGAGGCGCTGGTTCCGGAAACGGGCGAGGTGAAATGGAAATTTGACCCTGAACTGAAACCCAGCCCCTTTTCTCAACACCAGACCTGCCGTGGCGTGTCGTATAACGACTCCAGCGATTTCGTGGCAGCACCCGTTGCTCCAGCTGCACCGACCGCACCGGCAACGGATGGCACGACAACAGCGCCCGCCGCAACGGCTCCGGCTCCGGTTGCCCTGACATGCCCGCGCCGTATCATCTCCACCACGGTCGACGGCCGCCTCTATGCGCTGAACGCCGATACCGGTGCATTGTGCAGCGAGTTCGGTGACAATGGGTTTGTCGACCTTCTGGTGCAGATGCCGATGTTACATGAATCCTCTTACATGCAGACATCAGCACCACTGGTGACGAAAAACCTGATCATCATCGGTGGTTCGGTGTCCGACAATTATTACGAGGACAATACCTCAGGCGTCATCCGCGCCTATGATGTGCGCACCGGCAAGATTGTCTGGAAATTCGATGCAGGCAAACCGGATGACACCGCACCTCTGGCTTCAGGTGAAACCTATGAGGCCAACTCGCCCACCGCATGGACGACCTTCAGTGCCGATGAGGCGCTTGGTCTGGTCTATGTGCCGTTCGGCAACAAGTCACCCGACCAGTTCGGCATGAACCGCACCGACGACGATGCGCAATTTGTGGATGCTCTCGCGGCACTTGATATCGAAACCGGCAAACTGCGTTGGAAATTCCAGACCTCCTATCACGACCTCTGGGACCGCGATAATCCATCGCAACCGACACTGCTTGACTTGCCGAAGGACGGCAAAAATGTGCCGGCGGTAATCGTTCCGACCAAAGGCGGCAATCTGTGGGTGCTCAACCGTCAGGATGGCACGCCAATCCTGCCTGTCAGCGAACAGCAGGTCAGCACGGAAACCGATGTTCCCAATGAAAAGCCGTCGCCGGTGCAGCCGATCTCGTCATTAAACTTCACACCGGCACCACTGCGTGAAGTCGATATGTGGGGTGTCTCACCGATCGATCAGGCCCTGTGCCGTCTGGCATTCAAGCAGGCACGTTATGATGGAAATCCGTTTACGCCTCCGGGTGTCGGCAAACCCTCGCTGGTTTGGCCGGGCAATATCGGCGTGTTCAACTGGGGTTCGATTGCGGTTGATCCGGTCAACAAATGGCTGATCGGCACACCGCAATATCTGCCCTATCTCTATCAGGCCTATCCGCGCAAACCGGATGATCTGAATGCCCGTCTGTTTACCAAGGAAGGTACGAGCCCAGGCAATGAAAATCTCGGAGGGCCTTTCGGCATCAGCATTCTCAACTTTCGCTCCGGCCTTGGCCTGCCATGCAATACGCCGCCATGGGGCGAAATGGTGGGTGTTGACCTGACAACAGGCAAAACCGTATGGAAACGCCGCAATGGCACGGTGCAGGATCAGAAGGTGCTGGGTTACTCCTGGCCGATACCGCTGCCTATGGGCATTCTCGCCCATGGCGGCACGTTGACGACCGCAGGTGGCGTATCCTTTACCGCAGCGACCCTCGACAATTACCTGCGTGCCTACAACATGAAAACGGGTGAAAAGCTCTGGCAGGCCCGCCTGCCAGCCGGAGGACAGGCAACGCCAGTCACCTATCGGGGGGCGGACGGCAAACAATATGTCGTCATCGCCGCCGGTGGTCATGGTTCGATTGGCACGACGCTGGGCGACAGCGTTATCGCCTATCGGCTGAACTGATTTGAAAAATCAAAGACCCCGCCGATCGCATGATGGGTGGGGTCTTGTTGTGTATGGGTCATGTGGGCAAGATGGCCATCCTACCTATTTCTTGACCGCAACGATGAAGATACGCGGAAACCGCAGCAGCACCCGGCCATCCGACATCGGCGCATAGGCTTTGGCAATCCGTGCGGTGTAATCGGCCAGAAATGCTTCCTGATGGTCAGTCCCAGCCGCATTAAGATAAGGTCGCAGGCCGGTGCCTTTCACCCATTCGACAATCTCTTTGGCATCCGACATCGGATGGTTGTATATCGTATGCCACACATCAAGACGCGCCGATTTTGGCCCAAGCCGGTCAAAATAGGTGGTGGGTGGAGGCAATGGCGTGCGGCGCAGACGCCCGCCGGCAAAGGCTGCAGCCCAGGGCCCGGCTGCTCCGGTTTCCTCCATGGATACATGTGTTGGTTCAGACAGATTGTCCGGCATCTGTACAGCCAGAACACCGCCGGGACGCAAATGGTCCATCAGTTTTTCCAGCACACTGACATGGTCCGGCACCCATTGAAAAACCGCGTTGGCGTAAAGCAGGTCGGCCGCTGCCTCCGGCTTCCAGCTGGCAAGATTTGCCTGGAGGAATTCTGTGTTTGGCAAGCGGTCCCGGGCTTTTTCCAGCATGTCATCGTCGCTGTCGACGCCGGTTATGACGTTGAGACCATAACGACTGGTGAGCAGCTCCGTGGAGTTGCCCGGCCCGCAGCCGAGGTCATAACCCGCCATGACGCTTTCCAGCGGAACCTGCGCCAGCAGGTCACTGGCAGGGCGCGTTCTTTCATTTTCAAATCGGAGATATTGAGTGGCGGACCATGCCATATCTGTGAGTCTCCCATGCTGACACGAATAGACAGTGTCTGATTGCTATAACAGCGTTTTTAGCCGCCCCATCATTTATCGTTATGCGTCCATTTATCAAGTTGCTGGTTCGATGGAAGATTCTTGCTCATATGCAGCTGGTGAATATCGTTTTGCGTCGTTTTGTCTTTTTGTGGAAAAATTATCTTGACCTAATGGAGGTCGAGGCATTCACTCCGGCCACTTATCTATAGGAGACTTTGAGAATGGCCGTCGATACTTCACCGAAATCAAACACCTGGACTTATGTTGATGGTGAATGGCTGCCCGGCAACCCGCCGTTGATTGGCCCAACCTCGCATGCCATGTGGCTGGCTTCGACAGTGTTTGATGGCGCTCGCTGGTTCGATGGTCTGGCACCGGATCTGGATCTGCACTGCCAGCGCGTCAATCGCTCGGCCACCAATATGGGCATGATCCCCACCAAGACCCCTGAGGAAATCGAGGCTCTTGCGCTCGAAGGCGTCAAGAAGTTTGACGGCAAGACCGCCATCTACATCAAGCCGATGTATTGGGCTGAACATGGCTCAGTTGGCAGCGTTGTGGCGCCGGATGGTGCCTCCACCCGATTTGCGCTTTGCCTGTTTGAAGCGCCGATGGATGCCGGCAAGTCGCTGACACTGACCGTTTCGCCTCTGCGTCGCCCGTCGCCGGAAACGGCGATGACCGATGCCAAGGCTGGCAGCCTTTATCCAAACAGCGGCCGCGCCATTCTCGAAGCCCGTTCGCGCGGTTTCGATAATGCCCTGATGCGCGACATGAATGGCAATGTTGCCGAGACCGCTGCCTCCAACATCTTCATGGTCAAGGATGGCGTTGTTCTGACACCCGTACCAAACCGCACCTTCCTGGCCGGCATTACCCGTTCGCGCGTCATCGGTCTGCTGCGTCAGGCTGGTTTTGAGGTTCGCGAGGCAAGCCTTTCGGTTGAAGATTTCAAGAACGCCGACGAGATTTTCTGCTCCGGCAACTACTCCAAGGTTTCGCCGGTTACCAAACTGGATGAGAAGGAATTGCAGGCGGGTCCTGTTGCTCGCAAGGCACTGGAACTTTATCTGGAATGGGCCAAAACTGGCACCGACGCCTGATAGGAAATCACTTGAAACGGCCGGGTTTTCTCGGCCTTTTTTTTGAGGAAGAGGCGAGGACACCTTTCCGCTCTTCAACCACTCAAAATGTCCTGCCACACATATCCAGGGTAACGGCAATGGCCGAAACGCGTTCACTCAACATCAGCATCCGCCCCTGTCTCGAGGGCGATATTCCCGTCATCACGGAAATCTACCGCGATGCCGTCCTTCACGGAAAAGCGAGCTTTGAAATCGAGCCGCCGTCGCTGGAGGAAATGTTGGCCCGTCGCGTCACACTGATGACAGGCGGATATCCCTATCTGGTCGCGGAGGTCGATGGCGATGTCGCCGGATATGCCTATGCCGGTGCCTACCGCGCTCGCCCGGCCTATGGGGCAACGGTGGAAAACTCTGTTTATGTCAGCCCGGCGTCCAAAGGCTTGGGCATTGGCCGCAAATTGCTGGATGCGCTGATTTCAGACGCAGCCGCCAAGGGGTTCCGCCAGATGGTGGCGGTGATCGGCGATTCTGCCAACGCCGCATCTGTTGCAGTGCACCGTGCGGCGGGTTTCGAGATGGTCGGAACGCTGAAATCAATCGGTTGGAAGCACGGCCAGTGGCTTGATACCGTGCTGATGCAGAGGCCGCTCGGCGAGGCGGATACCACCCCGCGCTTCTAGCTTTTGGCAGTTGAGCGGCCGCTGGACGCTTATGGCTTGGCTTGATCGGGAATATCGATCTTGACGTTGTCGGTCGTCATTTCGCCACCGATCTCGACGGTTTTCGCCTGTTTGTCGTAAACGCAGATATGGCTGATGGTGGCGTCTGCGCCAGCGGCTTTGCCGCTGATGATCGCAAGGCCATAACTCTCACTGCCAAACGGATCGACTACGATCTTGGCGTTCTCGATCATGCCGTCGGTTGCGGCCAGGCATTTGGCCTGAACATCGGCTGCGAACTCCTGCCATGCGTCGTCGGAGGACGCGGCGGCGGGCAGTGAAATCAGGCTTGCCAGAATTGCGGTGCAGAGAGTTTTTTTCATCATGTAACTTTCTCAATCAGCTGCCGAACCAAAGTTCTTGAATCGGTACGCAACCATCAAATGCGATTGTGAATTTCTGATGTTGTTGGTGGAATTTTCTCTTTTGCAGGAACATTTTGATATTTCGCAGGTTGCCTCAATTGCGTTCCGCTCCTATGTTCCGCGCACAAGGTTTCAAGGAGCGGGTCACCGCTGCAACAAGGAGTACCACCATGGCCTTTGAACTTCCCGAACTTCCTTACGATTACGACGCTCTCGCGCCTTACATGTCGCGCGAAACGCTCGAATTCCACCACGACAAACACCACAAGGCATATGTCGACAACGGCAATAAACTTGCCGCTGAAGCTGGTCTTGCAGACCTGTCGCTGGAAGAAGTCGTCAAGAAGTCCTTCGGCACCAATGCTGGCCTGTTCAACAACGCTGCCCAGCACTACAACCACGTTCACTTCTGGAAGTGGATGAAGAAGGACGGCGGCGGTAACAAGCTGCCTGGCAAGCTTGAAGCTGCAATCACCTCCGACCTCGGCGGTTACGACAAGTTCAAGGCTGATTTCATTGCTGCTGGCACCACGCAGTTCGGCTCCGGCTGGGCATGGCTGTCGGTCAAGAACGGCAAGCTCGAAATCTCCAAGACCCCGAACGGCGAAAACCCGCTGG
>NZ_DAMDBP010000053.1:0-13301 GCF_032092815.1 Agrobacterium sp.
CAGCGGAAGACGCACTCATAGGTGAAATCACACTGACTGAATGGCACTCCCAAAATGTTACCGCAAAACAGGAGGAAAACCTGTGATGACGACGCTCCTTCCCAATCTTACGGTCGCAGCCATCCTTTTCTCATCCGGTGTGACAAACGCAGACGATATCACCAAAGGCCAGTTGGCGTATGACACCAAGGGAACAAAGGTGACGCTTGTATATGAGCACCTTCTTCCCGATGTCCCCGGAAAAAGCGTCAAAGGCGTACTCGTCGAATACGCACCAGGTGGTTACAATTCTGCTCATACCCACGCAAAATCCGCGATCATTTATGCAACAGTCCTTAAAGGGGCCGTTTTAAGTGGCGTGAACGGTGGCGAGGCCAAGACCTTTACCAAGGGCATGAATTTCACGGAGTTGCCGGGTGACCAACATGATATCAGTGCTAATGCCAGCCAGACAGAACCAGCAAAACTACTTGCAGTCTTTGTCGTTGATACCGACGACAAGGCTTTGACAACACCTTTAAAACCCTGATTGAGCCGTGCCGGTTTCACTGCAGAACCCTTAAAAGCATTGAAGAAAAGCGGTAAAGCTCTGGCGTGACCGTTTATTTGACGGTCGCGCTTTTCGCGTGAATATTGTGACAGTCGTAAAAAAACAGACGGTTTTTTAAACCTGGATAGTGACGTCTCAGAGCGATATTGGCTATGCAGATCACGGATAAACCGCCATAACGTTGTGACAGCGCTCATACGTGAAAGTTGATCAAACACATGCCCCTGAAGATCACCTCAATGAAATTGCAGGGTCTATTTGTCGCCATTGCCACCCTGTTTACCTTTTCTACGGCACCAGCGATCAGTGCAGATAAAAACGAGGAGGGAACACTCCCCGTCCTGTTTGATACGCGCGAACGTCTACCGACTGCCAATCTATCAGATGTTGCCAGTATACGCTTTTTGATGTCGGTAGATTTTCCGCCCTTCAACTTTACTGACCAGAACGGCCGGTTGACCGGGTTTAATGTTGATCTTGTGCGCGAAGTCTGCGCGCAGCTGAAAATGGCTGCCAAATGCCAGATGCAGGCCCTGCCATTTGACGAACTGGAAGCCGCCGTTGAAATGGGCGAGGGCGACGCCGTTGTCTCCGGAATGGCTGTCACCGGTTCCTTGCGCCAGCGGTTTTCTTTTTCACGGCCCTACATGATGCTTCCCGCACGTTTTGTCGCCAACAAGAACGCCAAATTGCAAGGTCCTGCCACAACGGCTCTGGCTAACCGTAAAGTGGGCATCATCACCGGATCGCGCCATCAGGCGATGTTGAAGGCATTTTTCCCTGCCATCAACGCCACTGAATTTAAAAACTACGAAGAGCTGCTGGACGCAGTCAAAACCGAAACCGTTGATGCCGTGTTTGCCGACGGTCTGCGGCTACCATTCTGGGTATCTGGAACTGCCTCGGCGGGTTGCTGCGTGCTGTTCGACGGGCCCTACATGTCGGACAAATTTCTCGGCGAGGGTCTGACAATCATGGCAAATGATCCGGAAAATATTCTCGTTCCGGCCTTTGATCAAGCCTTGGCGACACTGTCACGCAATGGCAAGCTGGACGAAATCTACCGTCGTTATTTCCCTCGCGGACTCTACTGACAGCTAAGCAAAGGACGTTGTACGAGCCACCTTGCGCGCAACAAACAAAATGCCGGAAATTGGCTTTCCGGCTTCCATGCGAATTGTTGTGCGTGTGCTTTCGAGGAGGTTGAAACCTTTTTCTTTCAAAAGCTCCGCGACATAATCAAAGGAGTGCGCGTAGCGCAGCGACGGGCGAAGCACGAAGCCGACTTCATTGCCTGCATCTTCAACGGAAAAAGCAAACATGCCCTCCCGAGTAAGAAGGGTCGCAGCGAGGTCGAAAACCGTTTCAAGCCTGCCAAGGTATATTAATACATCAGCAGCGGCGACAAGGTCAGCGCGGTTTCTGGGAAGCATATCCGAAAAAAGAGCGGACTCTTCGGCGGCGAACGCAAGGTCTGCTTGACCTAAATAATCATAGATCCCTTTTTCATCCGCCTTGCACAGCATATTGCTAGATATATCGAACCCTTCCAGCTTTTCTGCCATGTGACGAATTTCCACACCGAATAATCCGGTGCCGCAGCCGATATCAACAGCGTCACGAAATATCGAACATGTGGCATTTTTTTCAATCAATGCCGCAAGTTCGGCAGGCACGGAATAGTCGAGCTTTTCAACCAATGCGGTCTCAAATCTGACTGCATATTCGTCGAACAATTCTTCGACATAACGACTTGGCGGCTGATCGGGCGTTTCAAGCGCACCCAGCACTGCCAGTTTCAGGCTGGCGGCGAATATACCTTCAAAGTCGAGCGTGACCACCTGCTGGTACGCGGATACTGCACCCTCCTTGTCACCAGCTTTCTCGTGATATTCCCCCAACCTGAACCAACCTGCAGTCCAGCTCGGAGCCAGGTCGAGAGCCTGCACCATAAGTTCGCTCGCAGCGGCAGGATCGCCACTTTCTGCGAGCATTCGGGCATAATCCGCCCGGCGGTCCACGATTACGTCACCGGAAGAAAACTGGTTTGAGGCCATTGCAATATCCTGAAGCGATGGCGCTATTTGCCCAAGTCACAAAAAAACTCAAGTCTTATTTCACTCACAGGTCACTCTTACACATAGAAAGAGGGTTGCAGGCAGGCGTTGCCTTTCATATCTCTGTCCCAAAAGGAGAACATAATGGCTGGTGACGTTAACAGGTTCCTGGGGGATAGCCCCGCTCGCACCGTATTGAAGCTGATGGTCGTATCATTGATCGTCGGTTTTTTGATGGCGATTTTTGGCGTTGACCCTTGGGATCTCGTCTATAGCATCCGCAATTTCATTCTCGATATCTGGCACAGTGGTTTTGCCGCACTGGGCAAAATTGGCGACTACCTGATACTGGGTGCAACCATCGTCATTCCGATCTTCATCATCCTGCGCATTTTCAGCTACCGCCGCTAATATGACTAGACAAGATATGTCACAAATCTCCCGCAGAAGCATTCTTGCCGTCTCTGCAACAATGTTGTTGTCGGCCTGCGTGTCGTCACGCGCGCCCAAGCTCACTGGCAACACGTCAGATGAAACCGGTGCCGCGCTTGCCATGGTCAACAAGCTGCGGAGTGATCGCGGCCTTGCGCCTCTCAGCCCGAATACCAATGCCCGCCAGGCTGCAACTGGTCAGGCCGTGCGCATGGCAAAGGCTGACAAGATGTCTCATCTGATCGGTTTAGGTGACAGCTTCCTAAGCCGCATGAAGAGCCACTCAGTGCCGCTACCGGCAGCAGAAAACATCGCCAGCGGACAGAATGAGGTCGAAAGGGCCGTTCAGGCCTGGATTGATTCGCCCAAACATCTGGAAAACATGCTTGGCAATTATCGTGGGCTGGGCGTTGCCGTTGCCAGAGACATGGCATCCGGAAACCGCCCCTACTGGGCAATGGTGCTTTCAAGCTGACCAAACAACAAGGGCGGTGTTTCCAACAGCGGAAAAACTGACAATTGGCTCAGTCGAGCTTTTTGCCAGCCCATTTCTCCACTGAGCTGTCGCGCAACTCCGCAATATTTTCCACCTTTTCACGGTCCAACAGGCCTGAAAGACCGCGGACGATACGGGAAGGCAAGGTCGGACCTTCATAGACCATGCAGGAGTAAAGCTGCAGCAGGTCAGCTCCGGCCCGGATCTTTTCCAACGCTGTTTCCGCCGAAGAAATACCGCCAGCACCGATAACAGGCAAAGTCTTGCCCACTCGCTGCCTGACTTTTGCCAGTACGATGGTTGAGCGTTCAAAAAGCGGAGTGCCGGAAAGACCGCCAGCCTCGGCATTGTGAGGACCGGGTTTCAAACCTGCGCGCGACAACGTCGTGTTGGACACGATCAAACCGTCAAGATCATGTAACAAGACTTCAGCCGCAATATCATCCAGACCTTCCTCAGTCAGATCAGGAGCGATCTTCAAAAACACCGGAATGCGTTTGCCGCTGGAGAGGGCAAGCTCATCGCGCTTGGAGAGAACGGCCGACAGAAGAACAGCAAGGCTTTCGCGTGCCTGCAAGTCTCGCAAACCGGGTGTGTTGGGTGAGGAAATATTGGCCGTAAAATAGGTCGCGACGGAATAGAAACGCTCTATTCCAGCAACATAATCTGCAACACGATCAGCGCTGTCCTTGTTTGCACCGATATTGACACCGACGACGCCGTTCAATCGCCCGGCCGACAGGCGTTCAAATGCCGCCTGATGGCCTTCATTGTTAAAGCCCATGCGGTTGATCACCGCATTGTCCTGCGTCAGTCTGAAAATGCGTGGCTTCGGGTTCCCATCCTGCGGCTTGGGTGTCAGCGTACCAACTTCGGTAAAACCAAATCCAAGCTTCAGCAGTGCGTTCGGCACCTCAGCGTTCTTGTCATAACCTGCAGCCATGCCCAGTGGGTTCGAAAAGCGGATACCCGCCACGGTCTGAACAAGGCGCGGATCGCCAGCAGGCGTACATCCCGGTACGAGGCCGGTTTTCAAAGCCTTGATCGACAGACCATGTGCTGTTTCAGGATCGAACATGAAGAGGCCGCGACGGCCAAGCGACGACAGAAAATCGTTCATTCTGCTAACTCCGGAAAAACATGCAGGCCATCGGCACCAAGCGGTAACGGCTTTTCCCACAAAACGGCATCAAGCGGCAAAGTGGCATAAAGGTGCGGGAACAGATCGCCACCTCTTGAGGGTTCAAAAACAAGAGCATTGCCCAGTTTGGCAGCCTCAACAGCAACAAGGAACAGATCACTCTGACCGGCGAAATGCCGTGCCGCAGTCTCAACAGCTTGGGCTGCCGTGGAAAAATGAATGTACCCATCCTGAAGGTCTATCGACGCCCCTTCAAACACACCCTTCTGGCGAGCAGATTGCCAGAGTGTTTGCGGCACGATCTTGTAAATGACGGAAGCCACCATGCGAGGACATCTCTGCGTGTGAGGTCAATGATGCCAGCCGATTTGCCTCAAAGGACTGACCTTGTCCATCTTTCATCACCAAGTTTTGCCGATTTCCGTTGGAAATAACCAACAAGGCGCTTTTCAAAGCCTGTGATCGGCAACATCATGCGCCATAGAGCCAGCAATCCAGTTGTATCTGCTGGCGGGCGAGATTAAACTTTCCCACTATGGGGCAAGCGAAAGTGTGCCCGTGCCCTTGGGAGGGGGCATCCCATGACGCAACTCACAATCATAATTGCAGACGATCACCCGTTATTTCGCGGCGCTTTGAAGCAGGCTGTGAATGGTATTGATGCGGAGCAGACAATCGTTGAAGCAGGGGATTTTGAAACAGCGCATAAAGCGGCATTGGAGCAAAAGGATGCCGACCTGCTGTTACTCGACCTTGCTATGCCAGGTGTCAGTGGCTTCTCGGGCCTGATGGCACTACGCGCCGAATTTTCCAGTTTGCCGATTGTCATTGTGTCAGCCACTGACGACACCACAACGGTCCGTCGTGCCATCGAGTTGGGAGCATCCGGTTTCATTTCCAAATCTGCCGGCATTGACGAGTTGCGCAAAAGCATCCAGACCGTTTTGAACGGCGGCATTTCTACACCGAACGGATACCAGGACGGACGCGAACACGATCCTGATATCGCCGATCTGATCAATCGTTTGCGGACACTGACCCCGCAACAAAGCCGCGTTCTCGGCATGCTTGGCGAAGGACTTCTTAACAAACAGATCGCTTACGCGCTTGGTGTGTCAGAAGCCACCATAAAGGCACATGTTTCGGCCATCCTGCTCAAACTCAAGGTAGATAGCCGTACGCAGGCTGTCATCCAACTATCCAAGATAAACAGTTCCGCCATGGTCGCGTAAGCAAGAAAAGGATTTTATTCCTCTACCGCTTTACTGTGGCCATCTGAATGTCTAATATGAAGCATGATGATAATAGGGGTTACTCGACGAGAAA
This sequence comes from Agrobacterium sp., assembly GCF_032092815.1. Taxonomy (GTDB): domain Bacteria; phylum Pseudomonadota; class Alphaproteobacteria; order Rhizobiales; family Rhizobiaceae; genus Agrobacterium. Next base: position 6,003 of record NZ_DAMDBP010000053.1, read on the forward strand.
CCCCATTCACGGGTCCACACGCCAATGCTTTCACACGATGCGATCTGGAGCGCGATAGACAACCTCGCCGAACGCAATCAGTTGACCCCTTCCGGTCTTGCACGCCGGGCTGGGCTGGATCCTACATCATTCAACAAGTCAAAGCGCCTGGGGCCAGATGGTCGTCAGCGGTGGCCATCAACAGAATCCGTTTCCAAGGTACTGGAAGCGACAGGTGCAAGCGTTGATGACTTCTTCGGCATCGTTGTGACGAATGGCGGTGTGGATGCCGCTTTTCAGAACACCTCATTTTCAAGGACTGAACGCCGGTCAATCCCGTTGCTTGGTTTCGCGCAGGCAGGATCTGGAGGTTTTTTCGACGATGGTGGTTTTCCCGCAGGCCAGGGCTGGGACATCGTTGACTTTCCAACATCTCCAGCCGATAAATCAGGTGTCTACGCGCTGGAGGTCCAGGGCGACAGTATGATGCCGCTTTACAGGGATGGCGACATTCTCATTGTCGAACCCGGAGCGCAGGTCAGGCGCGGCGATCGCGTTGTAGTCAAAAGCCGTGACGGTGAGGTCATGGCCAAATTGCTTGCCCGTCAAAGCCCTCGCTCTATCGAACTGCTTTCACTCAACCCGGCTCATCCGAATCGCACATTCGATATTAGTGATGTCGAGTGGATCGCGCGTATTATCTGGGCAAGTCAGTAACCCCGATAAAGCCCTGGGCGTTCGCATATTGACCAAGTCGAGATACAAACGAAATCTGTTCGCTCCTTGCCCCTTCTCAAGCATATTAAAAAACCTGCCACCAACATTCTGTTTATTTCGCGCCAAAGGCTGCAGGAGAACGTTTTCTTGCCATTTTCACGATAGGTCAGCTTTGCTTACTTACTCTTCTTGATGAACCTGAAGACCCCATGCAAAATAGTAGGCAAAAAGGCCGAAAGGATGGGGAATGACAAAGTCCAAAAGCGTATATGGCATGTGGAAGTCTGACCCGTCGCACCATTCTGCGGTGGAAGACATTCAAGGCATATTCACGGGCAGCATTGTCTCTGCGCTTGGCTTTTATTTCATGAACAAGGTGGGTCTTTTGACTGGCGGCACGGCAGGTGTAGCGTTTCTCATCCACTATGCGTGGGGCGTCAGCTTCGGCCTGATGTTCTTCCTCGTCAACCTGCCATTTTACTACCTGTCCTTTAAACGCCTTGGCGCCGCATTCTCATTCAAGACATTCATCGCTATTGGTCTTGTATCAGTGATTACCGAACTGGAATCTCGAATGCTGGTCATCGAACACATCAACCCAATCTGGGCGGCGCTGGTCGGCGGATTGCTACTAGGTTATGGTCTGCTTGCCCTCTATCGCCACAGAGCAAGCCTCGGCGGCATTGGCATTCTGGCAATTTATATTCAGGACCGTTTCGGCATTCGCGCCGGGCTCATCCAGTTGGCCTTTGATGCAGTCGTCATGCTTTGCGCCTTTTCGGTCATTGATCCATTGACGGTTTCTTATTCCATCCTTGGTGCAGTGGTGCTTAATATTTTTCTTGCGATCAATCACCGCGCTGACCGCTACATCGTCGTTCGTTAATGCAGATTTTTTACTTTTTCTGCTGAACCAGATTATAATGTTTAGCATTCACCTTTTGAGATCTAAAAAGGGAGTGCACCATGCCAATTCTGACCCCGGAACTATGCCACGCAGCCCGTGCGCTTGTTAAGGCTGACCAAGCACTTTTGAGTGAAAAGTCAGGCGTGGCTCCAAACCTCATCAAGAGATTTGAAAGCGGCATTGAAACGCCGCCACAAGATGTGCTTTTTGCGTTGACATCAGCGTTGGAAGAACTTGGCGCAGTGTTTCTGCCTGAGGAGACAAATGGCATTGGTGTCCGCCTCAAATTCGATAAAGAGGAGAGACAAGAAATTGTTGGCTGGGAAGACGAAGGTGGACGACCAGCCGATGACAATGTTCCATAACTGTAAACAGGCCACAATCTCAAACAGGATTGTACTTCGTTAAAACAAGTGTCTTAACATCGTACCGAATATATTCTTTTGGTAGGGGTGTATTTACGCGTTATAAAACACATCTACCCTTTACATCCATGATAAGTTGTAAAGCATAATTAATTCAATTTTTAAATATGTCCGGCGAATATCGACATTCAGGGCGTATTCGGCGACATCGGTCACCTCCTCTCACAGCTTTATTGGGCTGTCATTCGGAAAGTGAAGACCCGAATATGAATGTCATTTCGGGGGAATCGCATGAAAGTTTCAATAAAACATACGCTTGTTCTGGCCTTTGTTGGCTTGAGCCTCGCCATTATCGGCCTGATGAGCAAAATGCTCGTACAGGAAATTGAAGCATACGATACCTCGACACGTCTCTCAGAACTCGCACAATTGGATGCCGCCTTGTTTGACGGCCTGCTTGGTCTGCGCGGTGAACGAGGGGCGATATCCTCAGCCATCAAACTCGAACCATCTGCAATGCAGTCGAGCCTTGTCAATCTGGAAACCGGCCGCACGCAGCTCGACGGGGCTCTGACCAAGATCAAGGAACTTGTTGACGGTGTCGGTTCCAGCGAAATCCGCACCGCGACCGGCCCAATACTCGACGCTTACAGCAAATGGGACAATTACCGCAAAGACGTCGATACGGCTTTGAAACAAGCTGTCGCCAATCGCGATCCAGCGCTCGGAAAACAGGTCCTGAGCCTCGCCGACAGCATGCTTCTGGATCTCGAAAAAGCGTCAGGTCGCGTAGAGGCGATTATCAATGGCCGCGAACCCGGCATGATCATGTTCACGCAGTTGCGCTCCTTAGGATGGCAGGCTCGCACACATGGTGGTGCCGCCAACTCGACACTGGTCGGCGGCTTGATTTCCAAGGAGCCATTAAGCGCAGAAAAACTGGCCGAAATCTCAGTCCAAGATGCCAAGGTCGAATTTGCCCGTGATGTTATCTCTCAGATCGTCAGCAGCCCAACGACACCTGAGCAACTCAAGAAGCAGTTCGATGTCGCTCAGACCACCTATTTCGGCGGCCCATATGCCGAACAGAAGGCAAAGGCACTTGCGGCCAACAAGAGCGGAACCGCAGTCGACATCAATGTTGACGACTGGCGCAAGGAAGCAGCTCCTGCACAGGCGTCACTTGCCGATATTGCGTCTGCAGCACTTGTTGAAATGACGAACTTCACGGCTGCCAACGCGACATCCGCGACACGTTCGATCATCGTCTATACCGTCGCAACAGTTGCGATGGCTGCCCTGTCACTCCTTGGCATCTTGATGATCATCTTCCGCATTACCAACCCGATTGGACAGTTGACCGGTATCATGCGCCAACTGGCTGGTGGTGATTTATCGGTTGTCGTTTCCGGCTCACGTCGCAGCGATGAAATTGGTGAAATGGCTCGCGCTGTTGAAGTGTTCAAAGATGCAGCGTTACACAACAGGGATCTGGAAAAACAGGCAGAAGAAACACGCCGTGCCTCCGAAGCCGAACGTATCTCCATCCAGCAACGCGCAGAACAGGAAGCGGAGGATCGCCTCACCAAGGCAACATCCGGCCTCGCAACCGGTTTGAAACGCCTTGCCTCTGGCGACATGCTTTGCGAAATCCATGAAAAGTTCAGCGAGCAGTTCGAAGCACTGCGCGAAGACTTCAACAGCTCGGTCCATCAGTTGCGTATAACGCTTGAACAGGTCAACCAGACAGCGCAAAGCGTCAGCAATGGCAGTGGCGAGATTTCAGCTGCCTCGGATCAACTTTCCAAGCGCACCGAACAGCAGGCTGCGTCTCTTGAAGAGACAGCAGCAGCGTTGGAAGAGGTCACCACCAACGTCAAACAAACCTCTGAACGCGCCGGTGAGGCACGTCAAATGGTCCGTCACGCCAGCGAACGCGCTATCGCGTCCAGCACAGTGGTATCAAGCGCCGTTGAAGCCATGCAAAAGATCGAAATGGCCTCAAGCCAGATCAGCAATATCATTGGCGTGATTGACGAGATTGCCTTCCAGACAAACCTCTTGGCACTGAATGCCGGTGTCGAAGCGGCACGTGCTGGAGAAGCGGGCAAGGGTTTTGCCGTTGTCGCACAGGAAGTGCGTGAACTCGCACAACGATCCGCGCATGCTGCCAAGGAAATAAAGGCACTGATCGGCAACTCTGAAGCCGCCGTCAATCAGGGTGTGACGCTGGTCAATGATACAGGCAGCGGGCTTAATGAAATCGCCCAGCTTGTCACTGCGATCAACGAACATATGGATGCCATTGCCACCGCCGCGCGCGAACAGGCGTCCGGCCTTTCGGAGATCAATACCTCCGTCAATCACATGGATCAGGTGACGCAGCAAAACGCTGCGATGGTTGAGGAAATGAATGCCGCCGGCGCTCATCTGGCGCAAGAAAGTGATCGTTTGTCAGATTTGCTCGCACAGTTCCGGATGCATGAAGGCAATGGGCGCAACAACGGCAATCATCGTCGTCATGCGGCCTGAGCACTAAAAACTTAAACCGCTCCGCAAAATCGGAGCGGTTTAAAACCAACTGGCAGCTTAGGCTGCAACTTCCGTGACAGCACCCTGCATGTAAGCGATAAGGTCCTCAATCGTCACGAGCAGAATATTGTGTTGTGCTGCAAATACTTCCAACTGCGGCAACCGGGCCATTGTGCCATCATCATTGGCAATTTCGCAGATCACGCCAGACGGCATTTTTCCAGCCAATCTGCACAAATCAACAGCCGCTTCCGTATGACCTGGACGGCCAAGAACGCCGCTCGGATTGGCACGCAGCGGGAAGATATGGCCCGGACGGGCGAATTCATCAGGCTTTGCAGCCGGATCAAGCAATGCTCTGACGGTCGCTGCACGATCAGCAGCAGAAATGCCTGTCGTGGTGCCTGCCAGATAATCGACAGAAACCGTAAAGGCAGTTTTCAACGACTCGGTATTGTTGGGAACCATCAATGGAATATCGAGTTCATCAAGCCGTGAACCTTCCATTGATACACAAATCAGGCCACGCGCCTTGCTCATCATGAACGCGATCTTTTCAGCCGTTGCGTCTTGCGACGCAAAAACAATATCACCCTCATTCTCGCGGTCCTGATCGTCAACGACAATCACCATTTCACCGCGTGCGATGGCCGAGATAGCATCTTCAATTTTAGAGATAGTCATTTCGTAGTCTTTCAAGGGTTGAGCCAGAACCTGGCTTATGTTGCGCCAACCGTGCATTGGGGCACTTCGGCAAAACTTCCCTTGGGCGAACAAACACTGCCCAACCACCCCGAGGGATGGCTGTCGTGACCTTGCTCTCTTCTATCCGGACTATACCGTCGGCTCCGGCATCTCACCGGATCTGCTGACCTCCCGGCAGAACCGGAAGCGCTCGCGGGCTCCGGGATTACTCCCGATACCGCCGGTGGGGAATTGCGCCCCGCCCTGAGAACAGGTCAAAGATAAGTCCATAGAATACAGAAATGCAAGGCGTACTGACCTAAAAAGCGAAAATTAGATCTTCGATACGCTGAACACTGCGTTGAATAAAAAAGATATCTAACGATCAAGCCGCGCGTAGCAGAATATAGTTGCCTACAGCGAACTTTCTCGGATAGGCGACGGCATGACTAACGCGCATGTATCAGGCGCTTTCGCGTGGAATCAATTTGCCCAGAAACAGCCGGTCGAAATCCTTGTCTTCGGCACTGCCCAACACCTCGACAAGATATTCAACCATGTCGGTGAGTGGCTGACGATAGGTCGTCAACCGGTAATTCGGGCTATCGGCTTGCGGTACATCATCGAAACCAGCAACAGCAATGTCCTCCGGTACTTTCAGCCCAAGTTTGTGTCTGATAACGTCGACAGCGCCCAACGCAAGCGCATCGTTTTCGCACACGATAATGTCGGGAAGTTCAGACAATTCGCGCGCCGACAGTGTTTTGGCGATAACATCCGCGGCAAGATCTGGATCATAGGCTGGAACGCTGGTCGATTCTGGTTCTTCACCAAAATGCTCGCGCCAATAATCGACAAAGGTTTCCTTGCGTAACAAATGCGCGGAATGGGTGCGGGGACCCGCCAGAAACATTGGCCTTTTGTAACCGCGACCACGAACGTAATTGGCGATCTCGGTCGTCGCATGCACGTCATCGACCGCAATGGAAATCGTATTCGGGTTCCACGATGTACGCGCGAAAATAATCAGCTTGCGAAACCGTCGCGCATGCAACGCAGTTTCCAGCACCTCATCATCAAATTGAATACCAATCAAGATAACGGCATCGACGCGTCGCTGGCTGGCATTAAGCAGAGCGTGCCCCGCATCATCCTTGTCCAATGTGTTGACGAGCAGAATGTCCCAACCCTCACGCCGCAATATGCGCGTAAGCCGCTCCATCATCACCAGTTTGTGCGGATTGGCGAAATCATCAATCAGCAGGGCAACGAGATTGGAGCGATCCGATGCCAGGCTCGCCGCACGCAAGTCGGGAACATATCCCAGCCGTTCCGCTGCAGACATGACCTTCGCCAGGCTTTTCGGAGAAATCGATGCGTCCTTGCGAAAGGCGCGGTTCACTGTCCAGCGCGACACGCCAGCTTCCACCGCAACATCATCCGCGGTCACGTTCGCGGCGAATAGAGGTTTCTTCTCTTGCGGCATAATCGTCTCCTCATAACCTTATGTCGCGTATCTCTCCTGATTGATAGCGCATTTTTGCACACGCCGTCATTTATTTTGCTCGCGGGAGCAATTTCCTGTTGCTCGCGGGAGCAAATGGGTGTTAGTCCTGTGTTACGGAAGCAGGAGGGCTTCCAATTCAGGAGGAATACAGTGCTTAAAGTTGCATTGCTCGGCGCTGGCCGCATCGGTCGCGTCCATGCTGTAAATATTGCCGCTCACCCAAGAAGCGAGCTTGTTGCGGTGGCAGACGTCAACACCGCAGCCGCGACAGAACTTGCAGGCCTTTACGGCGCACAGTCGCGTTCGATTGACGATATTCTTGCTGACAAGACCATTGATGCAGTGCTTATCGCGACATCGACGGACACGCATTCCGACCTCATCGAGCGCGCTACATCTGCAGGAAAGGCCGTATTGTGCGAAAAGCCGGTCGACCTTTCCCTGGAACGCGCCAAGACCTGCCTGAAAAACACAGAATCGTCCGGCAAGCCGGTGATGATTGGTTTCAACCGCCGCTTTGATCCAAATTTTGCCGCGGTTAAAGCATCGGTCAATGCAGGCGAGATTGGCAAACCGGAACTGCTATCGATCACCTCTTTCGATCCTGC
>NZ_DAMDBP010000053.1:13311-25249 GCF_032092815.1 Agrobacterium sp.
GTCAAAGTCTCCGGCGGCCTGTTCCGCGACATGATGATCCACGACTTCGACATGGCAAACTTCCTGATGGGCGACGCACCAAAGACGGTTCACGCGGTCGGCACATCTATCGTCGACCCCGAGATCGGCGCAGCCGGTGATGTTGATACCGCCGTTGTTACACTCACCTATGCAAATGGCCGCATCGCCGTGATCAAGAACAGCCGTCGCGCGGCCTACGGTTACGATCAGCGCGTAGAACTACTCGGATCGGAAGGACTGCTTTCCGCGGCGAACGTTCTGGAAAACACCGTTTCCAAGGCCACGAAGGCAGGCGTTTCCAGCGCAAAGCCAGAGTTCTTTTTCCTTGAACGATATATGCGCGCTTATGTTGCCGAATGGGATGCCTTTGTCGCCGCCGTGCTGGATGGCGCAACCATCCCCGTAACGCTGAAAGATGGCGTTATGGCACTTGCCTTGGCGGAGGCCGCCACGCAGTCGGTAAAGACCGGTCGCCCGGTCGATCTGGTGCTGTAACGTTCTGACCGCACATTGTGCGGATGCATTTGATCGGGCTGCGCAGGGAGAAGGCGCAACCCGACAACGAAATCCGGCTTGGAGGGCCGGGAGGCAAGGGCGCTTCGTCTGAACGCCTTGCAAAACTTAACGGGAGGATAGCATGAAGAAATTTTTTGCCGCGGTTTCTACAGCCGCTATTATTGCAATGGCCGGACCGGCTTTTGCGACCAGCATTATTGTTGTTGCCCACGGTCAGGCAAACGATCCGTTTTGGTCGGTCGTGAAGAACGGCGTTGAAAAGGCTGGTAAGGACACCGGCGCAACGGTTGAATTCCGCTCGCCAGAAACCTTCGACATGGTTCAGATGAGCCAGATGATTGATGCAGCAGTCAACCAGAACCCCGATGGTCTCGTGGTTTCCATTCCAGATGCCGATGCACTGGGTCCATCAATCAAGCGTGCCGTAGAAGCCGGCATTCCGGTTATTTCGATGAACTCCGGTTCGGATGTTGCTCACGAACTTGGCGCGCTCCTTCATGTTGGCCAGTCTGAATTTGATGCTGGCAAGGCAGCAGGGGCCAAGCTTGCTGAACTGGGCGGCAAGAAAGGCATCTGCATCAACCAGGAAGTTGGCAACGTATCCCTCGACCTGCGTTGCAAGGGCTTTGCAGAAGGCTTTGGACAGGTCACCGTCATCCCGACCGGCAACGATCCTGCAGAAGTACAGGCCAAGGTTCGCGCAGCACTCGAATCCGACGCTGATATTGATACCGTTCTGTCCTTGAACGCCTCGCTGGTCGGTGAACCGACCGTACAGGCAGCACAAGCAATCGGCCGCGACAAGGTGATGATCGCCACCTTCGACCTGTCCTCCGGCTTCCTGCAGGACATTGTCGACGGCAAGGCTACCTTCGCTATCGACCAGCAGCAGTTCCTTCAGGGATACCTGCCGGTCTCCTTCCTGGCTCTCAACGCAGAATATGGCCTGATCCCAGGCGGTGACGTGCCTTCCGGCCCGAACCTCGTGATGAAAGACTCGGCCGCGAAGGTGATCGAGCTTTCCGCGAAGGGCATCCGTTAAACAAATGACCGGGCCATGTCAGACGTGGCCCGGCTTTCTATCGGGAGGAACAGCATGCCGACGGAGACGCTTGCTATGGTGGATGAACGCCTTAAAGCCGAGTCCCTTGCGACACGGCTTATGAAAAGACCAGAACTGGGAGCAATCGGAGGCGTTGTCCTCGTAACGATCTTTTTCCTGATCACCGCAGACAGCACCATGTTCACACTGTCAGGAATCATGAATTTCATGACGCCAGCCGCCCAACTCGGCATACTCGGCATCGCCGCAGCCATGCTGATGATCGGGGGCGAATTCGACCTCTCGATCGGCTCCATGGTTGCCTTTTCCGGATTGTTGTTCGGTGCTTTCACCGTCAATATTGGCCTGCCGCTGATCGTTGCCATTCCGCTGACAATGGGCCTTGCTGGAGCACTGGGTGTTGCCAATGGCATCGTTGTTCTGCGCACGCGCTTGCCATCCTTCATCGTCACACTTGCAGGACTTTTCATCCTGCGTGGCGCATCGCTTGTCGGCCTGAAAATCGTGACCGGCGGCTCAACACAGCTGCGCGGCGTTCGCGAAGCTGTTGCTGGCGATGTCATCGCTCCGATCTTTTCCGGCGACGCATTTACCGGGTTGTTCCAGTGGATGGCAGATGCCGGCCTGATCGAAACTCTGCGCACTGGTGCACCCAAAGTGCCTGGCGTTCCAGTTGAAATCCTGTGGTTCATCGGTTTTGCAATTGTCGCGACCTACGTGCTTCTGCGCACCCCATTCGGCAACTGGATCTTTGCAACAGGTGGTGACTCGCTTGCAGCACAAAACTCCGGTGTTCCAGTTCGTCGCGTCAAGCTTTCACTTTTTATGCTCACAGCCATGGCTGCTGCTCTGGTTGCCATCATCACGGTTATCGACGCCGGATCGACCGATGCACGTCGCGGCTTCATGAAGGAATTCGAAGCCATCATCACCGCAGTTATTGGTGGATGCCTTCTCACCGGCGGTTACGGCTCGGCAGTTGGCGCATTCTTCGGCGCCATCATATTCGGCATGGTCACCATCGGCCTTACCTATACCAAGTTCGACCAGGACTGGTTCCAGATCTTCCTTGGCGCCATGCTGCTGCTCGCTGTCATCTTCAACAATGCAATCCGCAAGCGCGTAACCGGGGAGCGTTGAGATGACCGCACCTATCATCCATATGGAAAACATCAAGAAGCACTACGGCAATGTCATTGCCCTGAATGGTGTAACCTTTGATGTGATGCCGGGAGAGTGCCATTGCCTGCTAGGCGACAACGGTGCCGGCAAGTCCACCTTCATCAAGACGATGTCTGGCGTTCACAAGCCAAACGAAGGCAGCATCACCTTCGAAGGACGTCCAATGTCCTTCAACACACCGCGTGACGCCATGGAAGCAGGTATCGCGACCGTGTTCCAGGACCTCGCGATGATCCCGCTGATGTCGGTTACCCGCAACTTCTTCATGGGACGCGAACCAACCAAGGGCAAAGGCATTTTCAAGCGCTTCGATATTGATCGGGCAAATGAGATTACCGTGCAGGAAATGCGTAAGATGGGCATCAATCTGCGCGCCCCTGACCAAGCCGTTGGCACATTGTCTGGCGGTGAACGCCAGACGGTTGCCATCGCAAGAGCGGTCTATTTCGGTGCAAAGGTGCTGATCCTTGATGAGCCGACATCCGCTTTGGGTGTGCGCCAGACCTCGAATGTTCTGGCAACGATCATGAAGGTCAGAGAGCAGGGCGTCGGTGTCGTCTTCATCTCCCACAATGTGCGCCATGCCATGGCCGTTGGCGATCGCTTCACGGTGCTGAACCGTGGTCAGACGCTGGGCACCGCAAAAAAGGGAGAGATCACAGCGCCCGAATTACAGGATTTGATGGCCGGCGGCCAACAACTCGCAGAGCTCGAAGGTTCGCTTGGCGGCACGATTTGACCGAAGAACCTGTCATGTTCACGTATAGGTATAGAAAGTGAGTGGGTAACATCAATGTCTAATCCAATGCCAGCAAAGGAACTGGGCATCGCCTTGATCGGCACTGGTTTCATGGGCAAGTGCCACGCCATGGCGTGGCGCAATGTAGCAACCGTATTCGGTGGCGCGCATCCCCGGCTTGAAATATTGTCCGATGTCACGGACGAAGCAGCAAAACATTTTGCCACGCAATTCGGATTTGCCCGTGGCACCACCAACTGGCAGGAGGCGGTGACCGACCCAAAAGTTGACATCGTCTCCATCACTGCACCGAATGGCATGCATCGGCCAATGGCCGAGGCCGCCCTGAAAGCCGGAAAACACGTCTGGCTGGAAAAGCCGATGGCACTGACACTTGCCGATGCTAACGCCATGGCAGAGCTTGCTCAGGCAAGTGATGGCCAGAAAACCATTCTCGGTTACAATTATTTGCGCAGCCCGGCATTCCAATCTGCACGCAAACTGATCGCTGACGGTGTCATCGGCAAGCCAATGGCTTTTCGTGGCGTCTATGACGAAGACTATTCCGCAGACCCGCTCCTCCCTTGGTCATGGCGGATGACTCACGAAGGTGGTGGTCTGGGCGCGCTTGGTGATCTGGGCTGCCACCTCGTGAGCCAAATGGTCGCGCTGATGGGGCCGGTGTCGGAGATCGTGGCGCAAACACAGATCGTTGTACCAACCCGTCCATCACCAGATGGACCGAAATCCGTGGAAAATGAAGACAGTGCAATGGCACTGTTGCGTTTCACTTCAGGCGCGCAAGGGTCTTTTGCGACCTCTCGCGTGGCGCGCGGCCGTAAATGCCGCCTGCAATGGGAAGTGCACGGCACCGAAGGCACGATTGTTTTCGACCAGGAAAACATGAACGAGCTTTGGCTTCACCGGGCAGGTGAGGCAGGATTGACCCGCCATCTGACAGGCCCAGACCAACCTGACTTCGCCGCTTTCTGCCCGGCACCCGGCCATAACTTTGGCTTCAACGAGCAAAAAACAATCGAAGCGCGCGATCTGTTGAGCGCGATTACTGGTGGCCCTGCCTGCGGCCCGGATTTTTCTCAAGGACTGGAAATCGAAAAGATCATTCACGCCATGGCGACCTCAAATGGAACCCTCGTGCGTATTGAAAGGTAAGACAGTGACCAAAACACTCGACGTCATCACAATCGGCCGTGCAGGTGTGGACCTTTATGGTGCACAGATCGGTGGCCGACTGGAAGACATGGGATCCTTCGAAAAATACATCGGCGGCTCCCCGACCAACATAGCCTGCGGCAGCGCGCGGCTGGGTCTGAAAACCGCACTGCTCAGCCGTGTTGGCAATGAACATATGGGTCGCTTCATCCTCGAGCAACTGGCCCGCGAAGGCGTTTCAACCAAGGGGGTCAAGATTGACCCAGAAAGATTGACCGCACTGGTCATTCTGGGCATTCGCGACGACGAGCAGTTTCCTCTGATCTTCTACCGTGAAAACTGTGCCGACATGGCGCTGTGCGAAGACGATGTCGATGAGGCATTCATTGCCTCCGCACGTGCCGTTGTTGTGACCGGCACACATCTCAGCAATCCGCGCACCGAAGCCGCCGTTATCAAGGCGTTGAAACTTGCCCGCAAACATGGTTTGCGGACAGCTCTTGATATTGATTACCGACCAAACCTGTGGGGCGTCGCCGGCCATGGTGATGGTGAAAGCCGTTTCGTGGAAAGCCAGAAGGTTACCGCCAAACTGCAGTCTTCGTTGCATTATTTCGATCTGATCGTTGGCACCGAAGAAGAGTTTCACATTGCAGGTGGCAGCACCGATACACTCGCGTGCCTGACGGCGGTGCGTGAACTCACGCCAGCCACGCTGGTCTGCAAACGCGGTGCGCTTGGTGCCGTGGCCTTTGAACACGAGATACCAGATAGCCTGGATAAGGGTCAGTCGGGTCAGGGTTTCCCCATCGAGGTGTTCAATGTACTTGGTGCTGGAGACGGCTTCTTCTCGGGTCTGTTGCGCGGTTGGATGACCGGTGAAGATTGGCCGACATCGTTGAAATTTGCCAATGCCTGCGGCGCGTTTGCGGTTAGCAGACATGGCTGCACACCAGCCTATCCAAGCTGGGAAGAATTGCAGTTCTTTCTGCAGCGTGGTGTTGTCAGACCGGATTTGCGCAATGATCCGGATCTTGAGCAAGTTCACTGGTCAACCACACGCCACACGCGGGTGAATGGCGACTGGTCGACCATGCGCGTGTTCGCTTTTGATCACCGTATGCAACTGGAAGCCCTGCCGGGCTACAGCCAGAAAAAGGGCGGCGCATTCAAGGAGCTGTGCCTCAACGCTGCCTTGCAGGTCCAGAACGGGCAGGCGGGTTACGGCATTCTGTGCGACAACCGAATCGGGCGTTCTGCTTTGCAACGTGCGTCCGGCACCGGTCTGTGGATCGGTCGTCCAGCAGAACTTCCCGGCTCACGCCCTCTGGATCTCGAGCCGGAACTCGGCACTGATTGCGGCACGCTGGTAGAATGGGCACGCGAGAACGTGGTCAAGGTCCTGTGCTTCTGCCACCCGCAGGACAGCGCGGAAGTCTGGGCAGCACAGATTGCCACGGTTAAACGCCTGTTTGACGCGGCAAGACGCAACAAGCTCGAATTCCTGCTCGAGATCATTCCGTCCAAGGTGGCAGCAACAGACGACAATACTGTCGCCACCCTCGTTCACCGCTTCTACGAAGCAGGGATATTCCCGGACTGGTGGAAACTCGAACCTCTGAAAACCCATGCAGCATGGGCCAATGCAATTGATGCCATTGAAGCCCATGACCGCCACACTCGCGGCATCGTTGTTCTTGGCCTCGAGGCACCGGAAGCAGAACTTTCCAGAAGCTTCGACGTCGCAGCAAGCTTTGATCTCGTCAAAGGTTTTGCTGTCGGCCGCACGATTTTTGCGGATGCAGCAGCTCGCTGGATGATCGGAGAAATCGACGACACCACCGCTATCAACGACATGGCATCGCGTTACGCCCGTTTGTGCGCGATTTGGGACAAGGCCCGCACGAAGGCAAAGGAACAGGCAGCATGAACACCATTCGATTGACTGCTGCCCAAGCCATGGTGAAATGGCTGGCGGCACAACTCACCGAAGAGGGTGAACGTTTCATCGACGGCATTTGGGCCATTTTCGGCCACGGCAATGTTGCCGGATTGGGCGAAGCCCTGCAAAAGGCGGGCAATAGCCTGCCGACATGGCGCGGGCAAAATGAACAAACCATGGCGCACACAGCAATCGCCTTCGCCAAGGCGCACAAACGCCAACGTGCCCAGGCGGTGACATCATCCATAGGTCCGGGCGCAACCAACATGGTAACAGCCGCAGCCCTTGCCCATGTAAACCGTCTGCCGCTGCTGCTAATCCCCGGAGATGTGTTCGCCAACCGGCGGCCTGATCCGGTGTTGCAACAGATTGAAGATTTCGATGACGGCACGGTCTCGGCCAATGATTGCCTTCGCCCCGTCAGCCGTTATTTTGATCGCATCACTCGCCCAGAACAATTGCTGACGGCACTGCCGCGCGCCATGCGGGTTTTGACCGATGCTGCCAATTGCGGCCCTGTGACCTTGTCCTTTTGCCAGGACGTTCAGGCCGAGGCTTATGACTGGCCGGAATCATTTTTTGAAAGCCGCGTGTGGCGTGTTCGCCGTCCGGCACCCGATACACGTGATGTTGCAGATGTTGCCAAAGCCATCTTGGCAGCCCGAAACCCCGTCATCGTTGCCGGCGGCGGTGTGATCTATAGCGGCGCCGAACAGGATCTTGCGGATTTCGCCACACGCCACAACATTCCGGTGATTGAAACGCAGGCTGGCAAATCTGCGCTTGCACAGGCTCACCCGCTGAACTTCGGCGCAGCCGGCGTGGACGGTTCTGCCGCCGCAAACACGCTTGCCCGCAAGGCGGATCTCGTGATCGGCATCGGCACGCGTTTTCAGGACTTTACCACCGGCTCGTGGACGCTGTTCGAGGCGAAGGACCGCAAGCTCATTTCCATCAATGTGCAAGCCTATGACGCCGATAAACACGGAGCCCAAGGTTTGGTCGCAGACGCACGGGTTGCTCTGCAGGCACTCAGTGAGGCTATCGGCAATCACCGCGCGCCAGATCCCGACGTCAAATCGAGAGCCGAATGGCTTGCGGCGGTGGATCGCCATTGCGCAGCGCCCAGCGATGACAGTCTACCGACCGACGCACAGGTGATCGGTGCCGTACAGCGGGCAACAGGTGAGGACGCAATTGCCATGTGTGCCGCCGGTACAATGCCTGGTGCGCTAAAACTGCTGTGGCAGCCAAGCCAGGGTGGCTATCACATGGAGTATGGCTTCTCCTGCATGGGCTATGAAATAGCCGGTGCAATGGGATTGAAACTGGCGCGACCAGAGCGTGATGTAATCTGCTTTGTTGGCGACGGGTCTTATATGATGGCTAATTCGGAACTGGCCACAGCCGTCATGCGCAAGGTACCGTTTACGGTCGTTCTGACGGATAACAGAGGTTATGGCTGCATCAACCGTCTGCAGCAGGCCAGTGGCGGCGCCGCATTCAACAACCTCTACGCCGATTGCAACATCGAACAACAGCCGCAAATCGACTTTGTCGCTCACGCAGCGTCGATGGGTGCGGTTGCCATCAAGGCGAAAAACATTGCCGATCTTGAACAGCAGATCGCACAAGCCCGACAGCGCGATATCCCTACCGTCATCGTCATCGATACGGACGCAACCGACGGCCCAGGTTTCGGTGACGCCGGAAACTGGTGGGATGTAGCGGTGCCGGAAGTCGGCACAACAGAAAAACTGAAAGCAGCCTATGCACGTTATCTCGACGGCATGGCGCGGCAAACACTTGTAAATTGAGGACTAAGAATGATCCGCTTCGGAACCAATCCAATTGCCTGGGCTAATGACGACGACCAGTCCCTCGGCGCTGACATCCCCACAGAACAGATCCTGCGCGAGGCCTCCGATATCGGCTTTGATGGCATCGAAAATGGTCATCGCTGGCCAAATGATCCCGCCGCTTTGAAGGAGCTTCTCGGCTCCTATGGCCTCGCTTTTGTTTCCGGCTGGTATTCGCTCAACCTGCTTGCGCAGTCGGTTGAAGATGAGAAAAAGGCCATTCAGTCACATCTCGACAAACTTAGATATAATGGCTGCAAAGTCTGCATCGTCTGCGAAACATCCAACTCCGTGCAGGGCCTGCAGACATCGCTTTCTGAAAGCCCGACCCTGACGGTCGACGAGATGAACGCCTTTGCTGCAAAGGTTGAAGAACTTGCAGCCTTCACTGCCTCGCAAGGCATCACGCTTGTCTACCATCACCACATGGGGACAGTGGTGGAAACACCTGATGAAATTGATGCCTTCATGGCCGCAACGGGTCCGGCAACACATTTGCTGTTCGACGCCGGTCATTGTTACTTCGGTGCCAACGGTGTGGACCCGACACCTGTGCTTCGCAAATACGCAAAGCGCGTCGCACACTTTCACGCCAAAAATGTCCGTCCTGCCGTCATGCGGCAGGTGAGGGAACAGGGTCTGTCTTTCATGGATGGCGTGCGAGCAGGTGTGTTCACCGTACCGGGTGACAGTGAAGGCGGCGTCGAATTCCTACCCCTTTTGCAAATCCTCAAGGACGAGGGTTACGAGGGCTGGATCGTTATCGAAGCTGAACAGGACCCGAAAGTCCGCAATCCGCATCAGTACCAATCACTGGGCCTGAAAACCCTAAAAGAAGCGTCGGCAAAGGTCGGCCTTGCCTGACCCTGCACACAAAGAAACGCTGTCCACTAGGCCGTCGGCAGCGTTCTCTGACAATCAATTTTTATCGGACTTTTTCATCCGAAGTCCCAATATGTCTAGAAGTAACCTTCTCCAGGAGGAACGTTATGCCCAATCTTCTCCACCGTCCCTTCGGCACCCATGGTAAGGTGCATGAAATTACTCCTGCTTCCGCTGGCTGGCGATTTGTCGGTTTTTCGCTTTATCGTTTGCGAGCAGGGGAAAAAGCGGCAGAAGTCACCAATGATAACGAGGTCATTCTCGTTATCGTCGAGGGCAAGGTTGCGATAACGGCAGATGGTCGCGACTGGGGCGTGCTTGGCGAACGCATGAATGTTTTCGAAAAAACTGCTCCACACTCGCTTTACCTTCCCAACGGTTCGGATTGGCAAGCGACAGCACAAACCGACTGCGTGATTGCGGTATGTTCAGCGCCGGGCAAAGGCGGCCACGAGGCACGGTTGATCGATCCGAAAGCCATTAAATTGACGGAGCGCGGCGAGGGTACCAACAAGCGCTTCATCAACAACATCGCCATGGAAAATGAAGATTATTGCGACTCCTTGCTGGTCACAGAAGTCTTCACCCCGGCTGGCCATTGGTCGAGTTATCCAAGCCATCGACATGACGAAGATGATTTTCCACGCATAACCTATCTGGAAGAGACGTATTATCATCGCCTCAACCCGGCCGATGGCTTTGGCGTTCAGCGCGTTTATACGGACGACCTACAACTCAATGAAACCATGGCGGTTCATGATGGCGATGTGGTGTGTGTGCCACGCGGCCACCATCCATGCGGCGCACCCTATGGTTTTGAAATGTATTATCTCAACGTGATGGCGGGCCCGTTGCGTAAATGGCGATTTGTTGCCGCCCCCAATGTCGAACATCTCCTGCGATAATCAGCGAATTTCAGGGCAAACATCATGATCCAGCCTTTTAGCCTTGCCGTTTGCGCCGAAATGATCTGGCGTGACAAGCCGATTGAATGGCGTTCCGCACGCCTTGCCGAAATGGGTTTCGATGTCGGCCTTTGGAACTGGCCAGACCACGACCTCGATGCGCTGGAAAAATCCGGTGCAAAATTCTCGATCATGAACGGTTATCTCACCGGCAGGCTTGCCGATGACGAAGGCGCCGATGAGCTGTTGCGCTTGGCGTCGCGCGCCTCAACCTTCATGGAACCGGTCTCGGTGAAGGCGGTTTCCCGGCGCAACCCTGTGAGATCGTGACGGGCAAAATGTGGCTCAAGGCACGCGATACCTTGGCACGTATTGCCGATATGGCGGAAAAGGAGGGCGTCGTTTATACGCTCGAAAACCTCAATCTTCCGGTTGATCACCCCGGCACACCGTTTGGTCGAGCAGAAGACACACTCGCACTGGTTTCCTCCGTCAACCATCCCCGCCTGCGTCTCAATCTCGATCTGTATCACGTTCAAATCGGTGAGGGTAATCTGATCGAAACCTGCAAATCCTGCCTGCCTTGGGTTGCCGAGATACAGGTGGCTGACGTACCTGGGCGATGCGAACCGGGCACCGGCGAAATCAACTATCCGGTGATTGCGCGAGCATTACACGACATGGGCTATCGTGGTCCTGTCGGTATGGAGGCATTTGCCAAGGGTGATCCCGAGGATGCGCTTGAAGCCTTCCGCAATGCCTTCACCTTGTAGGCCATAGAACTGAGCGCACACCATTTCATGCTTTCAACATATGGACGTGGTCATCCCTCGTGTACCCCATCCATTTATTTGGAGCTTCTCCGACTTACAAACGTCAGTCCGCTGCTGGCATAGGCATGCCTGTGACGCCACCGGCTATTGACGACATGAAACACAGCATGGTTCATGCGCAACTGAATATTGCTCGATTTCGGACCGGACAGAAGCGCAAAGGAAACAATCATGCGGCTTGGGTACATTAACCTGACCGACGGCGATGAGCTGGACAAATGTCTGTCGCAGCTCGTCACGCTGTTTGAAGAAGCCGGCATGAAACCATCAGGCGCTATTCATGCCCCGTACAAAAGTGCAAATCGCAGCAAATGCGATATGGATCTTCAGATTTTGCCAGATGGTCCCATATTGCGGATCAGCCAGAACCTTGGAGAACATGCAAGCGGCTGCCGGCTGGACAGTGCAGCTTTGGAAGCGGCCACGGCGGAGGCTGCCTCACGCGCAAATGGCGCTTCTGTTCTAATCGTCAACAAGTTCGGCAAACATGAAGCGGAAGGTCGCGGCTTTGTTTCGATGATCATTGACGCCATGGAACGGGACATTCCCGTAATCATCGGTGTCAACAACATCAATCTTGAAGCCTTTTTATCTTTCGCGGGTGGTTGCGCGGAGATCCTGCCGACAGACCCGAGCTATATTGCAAACTGGGCGAAGTCGCAGGCTGTACACTCCTCCGTCTGACGGAAAAACGGCACCAGTAATCAGACCAGACGGCTGTTTTTCTTGGCAAAATTCAAATTAGCGCGGTAGCCGATCTGTCGATTGGAAATTTATTCCGTGGATTAGGGTCAGGACTCATTGCTCATAGCCAGAAGATAAC
>NZ_DAMDBP010000054.1:0-12087 GCF_032092815.1 Agrobacterium sp.
CGGCATGCGCAAACGCAACAGATGCGACCAGAAAAAGAATGCGGCTTGTCAGCATTGAAAACGAGTAATCCATATTATGTGCGTGTTGTTTAACATGTCAGCCGCACGGAAAAAGGGAAAAATATTGCTGCGAACAATGTTTCATCGGAAATTGTTCGGGATTTTCAAAAATGTAACTGTTCAGCTACATAATCGCGGTCGTCAGCGTGGCATGCAACGCCACACGGACAGATTTAACGCACGGAGTTTCTTTTGACTGTATCTAATGCCGTTGATGTTTACCGCAATGCCATGGCGCAATATGCCGGGCATGTTCAGCTCATCACCACCGAGCATGATGGCGTCAGACGCGGCGTGACGATTACCGCTGCCTGTTCCGTATCGGACAATCCGCCAACCGTGCTGGCCTGCCTGAATTCCGGCAATGAAAAGAACGCAATTTTCCTGAAAAGCGGAAAATTCGCATTAAACAGCCTTGGCTTGCGCCACCGCAACCTGTCTGATGCCTTTGCCGGCTTCGGAGGCCTGTCCGATGACGACAGATTTACGCTGGCAAAATGGTCAACCCTGGCCACCGGCGCGCCTGTTCTGGACGACGCGCTGGTGTCGTTTGATTGTAATATTGTCGATGTAAAACCCATGTCGACCCACCTGATTCTTTTGGGACAGGTCGAAGCAATCCACTTCGGAAAACCGGGTGAGCCGCTACTGTATTTTAACCGTAATTACCTCGGTTCCTGACAGTTTTGGGCAGCAATGTGAACATTGTGTGATCATTATGTGTGCAACCTCTATGGTTGCATGATTTTTTTGCTTCAATATAAGTATTTGAATTTAAATAATTAATTCGAATATTTTTGCTGCAAAAGTGAAAAATCTTCAAAAAATACCGCATCTGCGAAGGAAATTTACTTGACGATTGGCTAATAGTCGGTTTCAATGGCCTTGTTTCAGGGGACGACTGAAATTGGCCACAGTGGCCACGGGAAGTGTCCGATTATAATAAGCACTGACTCGATTACACTGACATTCATTTTTGATCACGAAAAAGCCGTTTCGGGAAACCGAAGCGGCTCATTCGTTATGGGCCAATGCCATATCAGGTAGCCGGATGTGCAGTCGATGAGCCGCCTATCGTCGCGTCGCTTTTTTATGATTTGCTGCATTTGCGCCGCACGGGCTTGTCCGACAGGTCTGGAGCCTCATGGCCAGCCCCGATGAACACATTTCAGGCCGCGTCGTTCAGGTTTTCCGCCTCGGCGCGGTAGGCATCCGCTCTTTGTCTGTTTCTGCGGTAAAGCGCCAAAATGGCGAGCGTCACGAGCGCAACCCCGACCATTGCCAGCGTAAAATCCAGCCAGGAGGGCAGGCCGGTTGCCGCGGTAACGGTGCCGCCGGTGCCAACCAGTGCGCCCTGGCCAGCCTGTGTGGCAGCCTTGTCTCCGGCCCTCTGTCCCTGACTGGCCAGCACCTTGCGCGCCGAGGCACTGGTGCCGGTGGCAGTCAGAAACATGGCGACACCCTTGGCTTCCACCTTGGCAACACGGGCTGACCAGCCATTTTTGTTGATGTTCCAGATTTTCAAGGACCGCATGAAACTGAGACGGCGTGCGCACAGCATCTGGATCTGTTTGACGCCAGCGGTTGCCGACCTGGTTATGGTTTCGGGCCCGAGCCTGCCATCCACTTTTGCCCCGACAATTGCCTGAATTTCCCGCAGCGCCCGCGACGGGCCGGAATTGACGCCATAATCCCACACCGCCAGATCAACACCGGCCGGCAGGCTGTCACCACCCACCGCATCCCAATAGCGGGTCTTGTAAATGGGTTTGACGTCATCAAGCGTCAGATTGGCGATGTCGAGATGCGGAAAGGAGGCGGCGGAGATGCCGTATTTGGTGCCCTTGAAAGTGCCGACCCCGACCTTGCCGCCGGTCCAGTTGCCGGGGTCCTTGCGATCTCGGGACAGACCACCCTCGGCCTGCAGCGTAAATGCCAAGCATGCGCTATAATTGTCTTTTGCCATATCGCGATTTCCCTGAATTGATGAAAACGCGACAGTTTTTGCCCAACACAGTTGTGCCGTTGGCATGGCCGGGGTGGAGTTTGGTCGTGCCGCGATGCTATCGGGCCATGGGAACACGAATTCGCTGGCTATTGTTGACCATATCTGCGCAGGGTGACTTTTCAGGAGAACTTTATGCGCCCAATCTTGCTGCTCGTTGCGCTTTCTTTGTCTTCCTTTTCCGTTGAAGCAAGGGAGCCCGCAACAGAGGTCATCGTGGCGGGAGGGCCAATCCAGATATTCAAGGGCACGCTGAGCGGTGGCGATATCAAGTCTTTCCTGATCCGACCATCGACCGCCAGAACCGTGAATTTGACACTTGATTCCACCCCTGCCGATTGCGGGGTGGAAATGCAGACCAGTTCACAGCCGGGTTATGCCTCGGAATTTTCGAGATTTCCGACGACGCGATCAATGGAATCCAAGGAGGGTGAAACCTTCAAACTGTCGTTTTACCTGATGCGCGCAGAATGGGTCAGTCGGGGCGAGTGCAGCTTCAGCCTCTCCATCGAATAAGCCTTCAAAGCACATCGCCGTAGCACGTGCCGCCCTGTAGCGTCACGCCCTGTGCCACCATGCCGCTGCTGAAGCGTTTCAGCTGGATGTTCGGCATGGATTTGAGCCTCTGGGAAAAGGTGTTGACCGGCGGCAGGAAACTTTCCTTGTAGCCCTGATCGACAGCCCAGGTCTTGAAGTCTTCAAACAGCCGGCTGGTGCGCAGCCAGCCGCCTTGCGGTTCATGCGGCGAGGGTACGACACGAATATCGAACCACTCATTGAGCGGATCAAGCAGCAGCCAGGAATTGAGCGCCTCTTTTGAGCTTTCAGGAAGGGAGTAACCGCCATTCTTTTTAAGCCGGATGGCGCCAGCCACCGCAAAACCCAACAGCAGATCCAGCTCTTCGGCCTGAATACGCTTGGCAATATCGGTAATCACCTCGTTTTCGGGGATCGTGCGGTTGAACGGAATGACCACCAGGCGACGGCGCAGACCACGATCAATGCCGCCATTAAAACGCGGCAGGGTGTTGGTGGTAAAGCAGTGCAGGGCGCGCGGCGAAAAGCTGACCACGTTTTTATAAAGGCTGCGGCCTTCAATCGGGTTGCCGGTCACCGCCGCCTTGAATTCCTCACCGGCAATGGCAGCAGCGCTTAATTCATCCGCCACATTGGCGGCCTTGCCAGCAAGGTTGATAATGCGTTTCTCATCGTTGAAAAAGGCAGGCGAGATGGAGGACACGGCACCGTCTGGCAACAATGCGCGAAACAGCGCTGCAATGGTGGATTTGCCGTTGCTGACGGTTTCGCCCAGCAGAATGAAGGCCTTGGGCTGCTTGACCTGGGTTGCCAGACCGAAGGCAGCTGCCCCCAGCATTTCCGAAATCAGGTTGATCTTGTCGCTCGCATCGGCATCACCCTTGAAGGCGCCGTAAAGAAGGCGGTGCAGCAGTGAACCTTCCGGCGGTTTGCTGTCGGTATGCAGGTGATATTCGGCATCGATGGTGAAACGAAACCGGTCCTGCGGATCATGGTCACGGCAGATCACCTTGCCACTGTCATCAAGGGTTATCGTGCAGTTCTTGGCATTAATGCCGATAACCGG
Organism: Agrobacterium sp.; assembly: GCF_032092815.1. GTDB lineage: Bacteria > Pseudomonadota > Alphaproteobacteria > Rhizobiales > Rhizobiaceae > Agrobacterium. Next base: position 3,669 of record NZ_DAMDBP010000054.1, read on the forward strand.
CCGCTGGAAAAAGTCATCGTCGCAAACACGAGTTCCCAGCTCGGTCAGAATGCCATCGATCATGCGTTTGCCAAGTTTCAGCGGCGTGGCCTTGGCGCCAATGCCAATGGCATCGAACGCATGCATGGCAAGGCGGATTTTCTGCTCCGGTATGGGCCGCCAGGCGGAAGGGCCAAAGGCCCAGAACCTGCCTTCAGACCGCACGATATCGCCGCCGCAGGCCTGTTTTAACGCCTGCTGGAATTCCCGCGCCAGCCACACTTCAGAACCATACATCTGTGGCGGAAACTGCTCTGGCATATCATCAATGCCGTCAGCACCGCGTGGTGACACCTGCGGTTTGATCGCCTGTTTCTGTGGCGCTGGTGGGATGTCCGCTGCCGGTATAGGCGCAGAGGGTTGAAACGGCCGTTTGGTGCTGGTGATGAACGTCTTCAATTGCGCCTTTGTCCAACCGGTTTCCACCGCATCGGCGCTGTCCCAACCACGGCGGGGCATAAGGCCTGCCTGCCAATGCCCAGGTGTAAACAGCGTTTTGTCGGAGGCTTCATCGGCATTGGCAAAGCCAACCAGATGCACCCGCGCGGAAAGGCCCGTCAACCGTGCGGCAATGTCCTGCGCGGTTTTTAGACCGGGTGGATCGAAATCGGGCCAGATCACAACGTCGCGGCCAGCAAGCGGCGACCAGTCGGTGTGTTTGGTACCCTGCGTGCCGCCAGCCCATGACACCACGGTATAGTCTGTCGCCTGGTGCAGCCTGTCGCGGCATTTTTCGCCCTCCACGACAATCACGCTGCCGCTGCCTGACAATTCATGCAGGCCATAAAGCGGCCGTGGTTTGGCAAAGGGAAACCGGCACCAGGTTTTTGTGCCGTCGGGCAGGCGCACGAACATTACCATCGGTGTCTCCTTGCCGCCGTTGGCAAGATCGTGCCGCAGCACATATCCCATTAGCGAGCCGTCCGCGCAGCGATAGGGAAACACCATGGACGGCGCAAAGCTGCCCCATTCCGATCGTTCACCCCGGCGTTTGGGATTATAAAGCCGCACAGGCTGGCCGGGCAGCAAAGCGCGGGCAGGCGGCACTATCCGCTCTATGCTGGCATAGATGTCCTGCGCCAGAGGAGGTTTCGCTGCAATATTCGGTCGGGCGTTCAAGGAGCCGTTGTTATCGCCACCGAGAATACAGACTGCCTCGGGCAGGCTGACGCCTTTGACCTTCTGCACAAAATCCAGCACGTCGCCATGTTCACCGCAGCCAAAGCAGTGAAACCGCTCTATGCCATCCTGTCCGGCATATATCGTAAAGGATGCCGTGTTCTCTGCGTGGAACGGGCAGCAGGTTTCATATTCGCGGCCGTTGCGCTGCAGCCTGTAACCGTAGCTCGCCACGGTAGAAGACAGCGACACGTCGCGGCGCAGCCGTTCGACATCAGATGACATGTATGTTGTAACTCGTGTTGAAATTTGTTGTGATTATCGCAACGTATTCGACGTAACGCAAGCCACAACAAGCGAAATATTTTGAGGGCAAAGTGGTTTGCGGGTTTTAAGCGAGGGACTTGCAGCCCGGCCGAGGGTGGGACAAAAAGAGTTATGTCTCAAAGCGATCATGACAACTCCTGGGTAATTCACCACTCAACCATGTTTGAGCCGCTGTTGCTGGCCGACCCCACCTTTCGTGAGAGATGGGAAAGGCTGCTGCGCGAACATAAACCGGAAGAAGAGGCGCTGACCTATTTGGTTGTCGGGGAATTCGCCTGCCATTTGATCTGGTGTTTGGAGGCGGGTGACACATCGCGCTTTACCGCTGTTTTTCAAGTTCTGAAAGACTGGCACACCCAAGGCGGCCAGTACCTCAAGGAAGCGGCAATTGTCGGCTTGCTCGAAGATTTGCAGAACGAAAACCTGCACAACACGACCAAACCGGATGATTTCCTGCCATGGATGCATCCGGAAACAGTGACGTGGTGGCATAAGGTGCGTGACTTCTGGGAAAAGGGAACGCCTTTGGTCTGAGTGATCGCAGACGTATTCCACCGCGCCGATTTGCTCCGCTGACTTTCCTCTCTGGCGTCATCCCAGGGCTTGTCCCTTGGATCTAACCACCTATCCGCAAGCGCCACATGTTTGGCTGGCGTGATTGGATCCTCGCCACAGGGACGAGGATGACGTGGAGGGGAAGCCACTCAGGCCGTGCTGTCCGACGATGTCGCCCGATCACCCAGCACAAGCCGGTACCCCTGTCGGTATCCCACCGTTTCAACCGCAATACCGGAGCCCTCAAGCTTGGTGCGCAGATGCGACATCGCCACCTTGAAGGCGAGATACATTTTCTCATGGGTGGGGCCGCCATCCGGGTCATCGGCATACATTTCCGAAAATACCCGCTCCATCTGCACCGGTTTTCCCTTGCCGCCCCAGATGGCGCGCAAAATGCGGGCCTGCTGGTCGGAAATGCCATAGACCTGGATTGCCAGATCTGCGGTCATGACCTGCACACCGGCACCGCAGCAGGGGCAATTCACCCCATATCTGCTTTCAGCGAGATGAGGTGTCGGAGCAAGGGCAGGCGTGATGCCTTCCTCCACTGGCAAAGGGCCAGCAAAGGCAATGTTTTCGATGCGGTCGTTGAGGTGGTCGCCATCCAGCGGCCGCAAGATGCGATCCGTGCGGCCATAATGCCAGTTCCAAACGAGATAGCTGCGCATATAACGGCGGATTTCGTGGCGGCTGCCAAGCGAAATCACCCAGACCGGGTCGCCGCCCGTGGTTTTGCGCATCAGTTCCGAGCCAGCTTCCGGCCGCCGACGTCCAACCATGGAACGCCAGAACAACCGCCCGTCACGATAATCAAACAGCGTCTGGGCGCGCTCCTTGTCGATCTGCGCAAAGGACTGCCAGCTTGGAAAACGGTCTTCCGGATTGGACTTGTTGCGGTAGCTGGTGAACTGCGGTTTCTTGATGAAGATATTCATTGTAAAGCACCCTGATTGGCGGCCCTTACCAGACGCCCAATGCGGACAAATGCCGCCTGACTGTCTGGTGCGTTGCCGTTTTGGGGACTTTGCGAAGCGGATGGTCGCGCCAACATGCCGGTGCGAACCTGCCTGTGGCGGCGCTCGCGGCATGTGGCGTCACGGCTCAAGGCCTGACATGCGACATGGATCTTGGATTTGGCTGCTCTGGCTTCGCAGCCTGTTAAGCGCTCGATATCAGTGTGAGGGGATGGGAAAACGGCGTTGTTCATCGACCAGCCACCATCTGTTCAATCTGGTATTCGTAAGGCGAGAAGCGCCGCAGACGGTTTGCCAGATGCACCAGATTTTCGACCGTATGGCCATCAATGATCAGAATGGTCTCAGCCGCTGCCGAACCGCCAGACATCACACAGCGTCCGACAAGCCCGTCGATCAATTCCGCCTGCTGGCGCATTGACAGAAGTGGCTGGCGCATCGCTGTGCTTGCTGTGTCTGGTCGTGGCTGATTGCTCATCCGGTCCATCATGTTCAAATCAAATGTTGTTGAAATCAACATTATGTTGCGATAAACGCAACGTCAACAGGTAACAACAGAAAGAACGAAAAAATCCTGATGGTGCTGCAGCGGCGCGTAACGCGCTATAGGAATATCGGAAACATCGGGTTTTCGACAGTTTGCCTCCGATATCGGGCGGATATCCGCTGGAGATGCCGAGGTGTATATCCCGCAGGTAACATAAGGATATACCGATGCTCTTGCAAAATGTTGTGAATTTTGCAACATATGCATAACGTTGCGCATTCGAGAGAGAATTTATGGCCGAAATTGATGGCGAATGGTTTCACAACCGCTTGAAGGACACGGGCAAATCGCTGCGCGCACTGGCCCGCCATCTGGATTCCGATCCCTCTGCGGTGTCTCGCACATTTTCCGGTAGCCGCAAGATGAAGATGGAAGAGGCCGTGCAGATCGCCATCTTTCTCGGCGTCTCGGTCTCTGATGTGATCAAACATGCCGGTATCACCACCGATGCCGATGCCATACAGGCGCGCATTCTGCTGGCCGCCACAATTGATGAAAGCGGCACACTGCAAATGTTGCCCGAACCACGCCCATTGCCGCAGCCAATCATCGAAAAGGCGCAGCTTGCCGCAGGCGGTCATTACAACAGGCAGATTATTGCCGCACAGATCCGCGCGTCCTCCGGTTCTCTGGCCATCTGGGATGATGCAGTTGTGCTGTTCAGCCAGACAGAGGGCGTTGATCCCGCTGCAATCGGCGCATTGTCGGTCTGTGGTTTGCGCGATGGCAAACAGATCCTGGCAAGGGTCGAGCGCGCTCGTAAAACCGGTGAGGCCGATCTGGTTTCGCCGCAAGGCAAGATCGAAGATGCCAATCTCGCCACCGCAACCCCGATCATCGTGCTGCTACCGTAACGTAACATAGCCAAAGGTGAGGTGAGTGACTGCGCTGTTGTATGACACGCGCAATGGTCTGACTATGACCTGATGCCAGGCGATGGCGATCAGCTTTCCGTGCCAAGGAGGCACGGCAGATCGTCAATTCAACCTCGTTCCATACGAGGCTAGCTCGAACAGATCACGGATGATGTGGTGTTGGTGGAAGATATGTCAGGAAAACGACTGGCACCGGCTGAAGGAGTTTCGCAAAGTCCGGAGTATTCAGCCCCCAACCCATCGTTTTCCTGATGTTGTGATAATCACATTTTAATGTTGCGATGTCAACATTTTTGAGTTGGATATCTCCGGTTTATTGGCGGTTTTCCGCTTGCTGTTGTGCTGCGTTTCGGCACGTGTTGTGAAAAGTGCTATAGCCATATCGTTGATGGGAATTTGGCGCCGCTATCGTTTCAAATGACGAGCCAGCAATGCGCCGGCATCACCCATCACAATGGCCGGGATCAGCACCAGCGCCATGTCATTGATATGTTTTGGCACATCGACCACCACCAGCGAAAGGCCGAACCACGGGTTGATGATCTGGATCAGATAGATCGCTGCCCACCATAGGCCAAACGGCACGACAATCAGCCAGCGGCCAACCCGGGTGGCGCTCCAGCGATCGGCAGCCTCGATCACGGCAATGTCGCGTGCAGCCTCAATGCTCTTGATTGCCTGTTCGGCCGCCAGCCGGTCCTTGTCCGTTTGTGCAATGAGCCGCGCCTGATAGGCGGCAAGAAGCGGCGTGGTGAATTTTTCCACCACACCGCCAAGCAACAGATCTGTCAGCCACTTCATTTTGCCCATCCAAAGCGGTGCGCCAGGTAATACCAGCCTTCCGCCGCAAGGGCGGCGAGCGTGCCGGCCAGAAGATGCAGCGCTGTGGCGAGATCGGGATCGCTGGAAAGGATGTGGCCCATATCAGGGGCAATCAGCCCCTTGGTCACAAGGATTGCCGCGAGGTAACGCAGGAAGATGCGCGTGAAAACGAATGTCATGATTGCCACCTTGTTGGATGATGGCGGCAGCATCGGGCAGGGATGGTTGTTGTGGCGAACCTAAAGCGTTCTCGGCGAAATGGTGACCACTTTCATTGAAGTTAGAGATGGCTCGACAGGGCGCCAGAGGCGAAGGCTTTGACCAGCAGAACGGCGAGCGGCGAAAGCACCAGCAACAACAAGGCCCAGAGCGCGTTGCGGATACGGTCTGCCAATTTGCCGACACTGCCTTCAATGCGCAGCAGTGCCGCATTGATGTGCGGTTGCTGGGCTTCCAGCGTCACAATCCGCTCTCTCATGTCGTTGATCCGCCCATGAAGCTTTTCAAGTTCGCCTCTGGTGACTTCATCCATCATTCCGCTGCCATGTTGTTGCAAGAGCAGCAGACTAGCCCCGATATGGTTGCCTGCGAAAATCCGCGCCCGTCGCAAAACCGGTCTCGACAGGCAGGCCATCAACAGGGCGCGATGTTGCCTAATTGGTGATGATATGCGGCACGTAACGGGAAAGATTGGCTGTTATCAGCGACGTGTCTTCACTGACGCCAATAAGCCAAGATCGGCCTTAAAAAGGATGCCCCACCCCGCGCAGGTGACGGGGTGGGGCATAACCGCCCGGCTGGGGGCACCCGGGCGGTTATTGGGTTCAGTGCTGGTGGGTAGCAGCCTGTGCGGATGCCGTTGCAGGTGTCGTTTCGTTTTCAGTGTCGTCGGCTTCCGGGCGTTTCGTTTTCAGAAGTTTCAGAACGAACACGAAGAAGGCCGGAACGAAGAACACCGCAAGCACGGTGGCCGAAATCATGCCACCAAGAACGGCAGTGCCGATGGCGTTCTGGCTTGCCGCACTGGCACCCGATGCAATGGCCAGCGGCACAACGCCAAGCGTAAAGGCCATCGAGGTCATGATGATCGGGCGGAAACGCAGCTTTGCAGCTTCAATGGCGGATTCCAGCAGCGGTTTGCCCTCGGCATAATTGTCCTTGGCAAATTCGATGATCAGGATCGCGTTCTTGGCGGACAGGCCGATAATCGCAATCAGACCCACCTTGAAGTAGATGTCATTCGGCATGCCGGCTGCCATGACGGCCAGCACGGAACCGATGACACCAAGCGGCACCACCAGGATGACGGACAGCGGAATCGACCAGCTTTCGTAGAGGCCCGCCAGAAGCAGGAACACGAACAGCAGGCTGATGCCAAACAGGAACGGTGCCTGCGAACCGGACTTGATTTCCTCAAGCGACTGGCCGGTCCATTCAAAGCCGATACCATCTGGCATTTCGCTGGCAATACGTTCCATTTCCGCCATTGCCACACCGGAGGAATTGCCCGGTGCCGGTTCACCGGCAATACGCACGGTTGGATAACCGTTGTAACCGACGATCTGCGGCGAACCCTTCTGCCACTGTGCAATGGCAAAGGAGGAGAGCGGCACCATGCCACCGCTGGCATTGCGCACGTTCAGTTTCAACAAATCTTCCACCTGAAGGCGGTTGCGATCCTGCGCCTGCACGATAACGCGCTGCATGCGGCCGGCATTCGGGAAGTCGTTGATGTAGGATGAGCCGAGATTGGCGGTGATGGTGTTGTTGATGTCAGAGAAGGTGACACCGAAGGTGTTGGCCTTTTCACGATCAATGACCAACAGCACCTGCGCGGCATCCGGCAGACCTTCCACACGCATGCCGGCAAGAACTGGGCTCTGGCTGGCCTTGGCCATCATGTCACTGGCAGCGGCGGCAAGTGTCGCCTGGCCCACACCATTACGGTCCTGAAGACGGAAGGAGAAACCGCCCGTGGCACCAAAACCGTCAATGGCCGGAGGCGACAGGGCAAAACTGGTTGCATCCTTCAGGGCAAACAGCTGCATGTTCGCACGGTCGGCAATGTCCTGTGCCGAATTGCCATCGCCACGTTCGCTCCAGTCCTTCAGTGTTATAAACATCAGCGCCGCATTGGCACCGCTGCCAGAGAAACTGAAGCCCTGAATGGCAACGATGTCATTGACCGCAGGTTCAGAGCGGAAGATCGCTTCAATCTGTTCCACCGAGGCAAGCGTGCGGTTGGCGCTGGCTTCCGGCGGACCCTGGATGTCGACAATCAGATACCCCTGGTCTTCCGCCGGCACGAAGGCCGATGGCAGGCTGATGAACAGGTAACCAAGGCCGGCCACCAGTGCCAGATAGATCACCATCATGCGGCCAGCGCGTTTTGCCATGCCATGGGTCACGCTGACATAGCGGTTGGTCAGGCCGTCGAAGTTGCGGTTGAACCAGCCGGCCAGTCCCTTCTTTTCATGGTGGCCCTTCTTGATGGGCTTGAGGAAGGTGGCGCACAGAGCAGGGGTAAGCGACAGCGCCAGGAAGGCCGAAAAGGCAATCGACACAACCATGGTCAGCGAGAACTGGCGATAGATAATGCCGGTGGAACCGGGGAAAAACGCCATGGGAATGAACACGCAGGAAAGCACAAGCGTGATGCCGAGGATGGCACCGGTAATCTGCTTCATGGCCTTGCGTGTGGCGGCCTTGGGCGAAAGTCCTTCTTCCGCCATGATACGCTCGACGTTTTCAACCACCACAATGGCGTCATCCACCAGAATGCCGATGGCCAGAACCATGGCAAACATCGTCAGCACGTTGATGGAAAACCCGGTCGCATACATGATGGCAACAGTCCCCAGCAGCGCAACCGGCACCACCAGTGTGGGAATGACCGTGTAGCGGAAGTTCTGCAGGAACACGAACATCACCACAAACACCAGCACCACGGCCTCAATCAGCGTCGACATCACCTTGTTGATCGACGCGGAAACGAACGGGCTGGTGTCATATGGTGTCTTGTATTCAACGCCGCTTGGGAAGAACTGCGACAGCTCAACCATCTTGGCCTGTACGGCGGCAGAGGTTGCCACGGCATTGCCCGTCGAGGATAGCTGAATACCAACGGCTGCCGTTGGCTGGCCATTCAGACGGCTGGA
>NZ_DAMDBP010000054.1:12097-23353 GCF_032092815.1 Agrobacterium sp.
GAAAAGTTGTAGCTTTCCGCACCCAGTTCAACACGGGCCACATCCTTCAGCAGCACGGAACTGCCATCGGGATTGGCGCGCAGGATGATCTCGCCAAAGGCCTTCGGATCGGACAACTGACCCTGCACCAGAACGGTTGCTGTCAAGTCCTGCGATACGGGGTTGGGGGCCGCGCCGATCTGGCCGGCGGCAACCTGCGCATTCTGCGCGGTGATGGCGGCATTGATATCTGATGCGGTTAGATTAAGGCCAACCATCTTGTCAGGATCTATCCACACGCGCATGGCGCGCTGGGCGGCAAACAGCTGGGCACGCCCCACGCCATCAAGACGGCGCAGTTCACCCATGACGTTGCGGTTCAGGTAATCGCCAAGCGCCACGGCATCCATGCTGCCATCGGTAGAGGTGAGGGTCACCATCATCAGGAAGCCCGAGGCGGCTTCTTCGACATTGATACCTTGCGATGTTACCGCAGAAGGCAGGCGGGATTCCACGCGCCGTATGGCGTTTTGCACGTCCACGGATGCCTGGTTGATGTTGGTGCCGGCCTCGAAGGTTGCGGTGATGCTGACGGCACCTGATGTATCCGAGGTGGACTCGAAATACATCATGCCGGAAACGCCGTTCAGCTCCTCCTCGATCTGTCGTGTCACGCCCTGGTAAATCTCCTGCGGAGACGCACCGGGATAGGAGGTGGAAATGGTCAACTGTGGTGGCGCAACCTTGGGGTACTGCGCAATGGGAAGAAAGGGCAGGGCGATGATGCCCGCAATGGAGATAAACAGGGCAAACACCCAGGCAAGCACCGGCCTGCTGATAAAAAACTGTGCCATCTTGTTACCTTACTGGCCAGAGGTTGCTGGGGCTGCGGAAGCCGGGGTTGGCGTTTCCGGCGCAGAGGCGCTATCGGCCTGCTCCTGGTTTTGTGTCCATGGTTCTGGAGCAACCTTGGTGTCCGGCTGCAGTTTCTGCACGCCATCAACCACGACCTTTTCGCCTGCTTTCAAACCGTTTTCGACCACCCATTCCTGGCCAATGGCATTGCCCAGCTCAACCTCACGAATTTTGGCGGTGTTGTCGGCACCAACCACATAGACCTGCGCCTTGCCATCAGCGCTGCGAAGCACCGCCCGTTGCGGAATGGTGATTGCGTCCTGCCGGACCGCCTGTTCGACCTTGACGCGAACATACATGCCGGGCAGCAGATCACCCCTGGCATTGGGGAATTCGGCACGCAAGGTAACCTGTCCGGTGGTGGAATCCACACTGGCGCTGGAAAACAGCAGCTTGCCCTTTTCGCCGTAGACATCACCGCCATCAAACACCAACTCGACACTGGCCTGATCCGGTGCCGGGCTTTCCAACCTGCCTTCACTGACCGCCCGGCGAAGGGCCAGAAGATCCTGAGCCGACTGGGTAAAGTCAGCATAGACCGGGTCGATCTGCTGGATGAGGGCGAGATTGGAAGCGCCATCTGCCGTTACAAGCGCACCTTCGGTCACAAGCGCACCGCCGATAATGCCGGTGATTGGCGCGCGCACCTCGGTATATTCGAGGTTGATCTTGGCTTCTTCCAGTGCCGCCTGTTGAAGGGCAACATCGGCCTCGGCCTGTGCCAGATTGACGGCAGCCGTGTCATATTCCACGCCGCTGGCAACATTGCGTTCGCGCAAGGTGGTCTGTCGGGCCAGCTGCACCTTGGCATTGTCTCGGGTTGCCTCGGCGCGGCGCAGGGAAGCCTCGGCGCTGGCAACGCGCACGCGGAACAGTTTCGGGTCGATGCGGTAAAGCACGTCCCCCTGCTTGACCAGCGTTCCCTGCTCGAAAACCCGCTCCTGCAAGATGCCGGAAACGCGGGCGCGAACCTCGGACACGCGGGTTGCGGCCACGCGGCCGGGCAGTTCGTTGACAACAGGAATGGCGTGCGCCTCAAGGCTCAGCACGGCAACGGCCGGTGGCGGCATGCCTTCCTGCGCGAGGGTTGTTGTGGCGGAGAGGGCAAAAAACGTAGTGGCAATAAGGCACGCCTTCAGGCGCGGCAAATCGATGCTGCGATACATGAAAATTCCTTCAATGTCGGGATCAGGCCTTACGGCCGCAAATTACGTCTCTTCGGGGTAGGATGTGTAAATCATTCGCACACCTTCGAGAATTCTTGACTGGTCTTCGGGGCTCCATTGATGGAAACCGAAGAGTTCGGTGATGAAAAAGCCGGAAAGCGCCAGATAGGACATCAGCGCCGCCTGCGGTTTGGGACCCGACGCCATGGCCTTCAGGTCGTCCGTTGTCCATTTGCGCATCCGTTGCTGCATTTTTTCTTCCGAGGATACGGATGCACAAACCGCAAGCGCAACCGCACGCTCGGTATCGTCCACCACGCGTGATGCGGCAGTGATACGCCCAAACAGCTCCGGGTGAGGGGCGTCTGCCGCTGCTTCAACGGCCGCAGACTGCCGTTCCAGCTCCATGTTCATGCGGCGGTCGATCAGTGCCTCAAGCAAGGCACTTTTCGACTTGTGGTCATAAACGACAGTCGATTTGCTGACGCCCGCTTCCTGCGCCACGGCATCGATGGAAAGACCGGACGCACCAAGCTTCACGACAACGCGCTCCGCGGCGTCGAGAATATCGTCTTTCTTTATTTTTCTGGTACGGCCCACGGCAGTCTCCGGATGAATGAGTTTTTTTAATTACGAACGATCGTGTTTAAATGCAATAAAAAAACGACCGTTCGTATAGAAATAATCACCTGTCACTGTAATGTTTCCGTGTTCAGTTGCCTGAAGCTGCTGTTGACGAAGTGGGATTGCACGGCTGCTTGCCCTTCAAGTCTCTGCGCAAGCGCTTATAGCGGTAGCCGAAACTTCTTATTTTGCTGAATTGCAATTGCTGCACGTCAAAACACCGGATAACGAAACCGCATGGGCAAAATTCGTTACCTCGACGGCCTTCGTGGCGTTGCAATACTGCTGGTTTTCATGATCCATGCTGGCGGTTGGGGGCTTTGATCGCTTGGCGATATCGGAAATTCACTCGCGGACCACGGAAAATACGGCGTCACGATATTTTTCGTTGCCTCTGCCTATGTCATTTGCCTGTCCGCCTCTCGCGCCTTCGAAGGGCTCGATTACAACTGGAAGGCTTTTTATGTCAGGCGGTTTTTCCGGATCGCGTCAATGTATTTTCTGACCTTTGGTTGTCAGCATTCTGCTGCGCCAACCGGAGGCGTGGCCGCCCACCGCATCCATCATTTCGCACTTTACATTTTTGAATGTGCTCTACCCTCGATACGCCAACGACATACTCTCGGTTGAGTGGTCGATTGCAGTTGAAATGGGGTTCTACGCGGTCGTCCCGTTTTTGATTATGGCGATCAGGCGCAGCGTTGCAGCTGTAACATTGGTCACCGTCATACTTGCTATTCCCTCCGTGTTATACGGAGGATTTAAGCTGATCGGTGGTGACTATTTTGAGTTCAGACATTACACGCTGCCATGGCGCGCTTACGCATTTTTGTGCGGCGTTCTGGCTTTTCACGTCCGGGATAGCCTGAAAAACCAACGGTATTTGTTCGCTGCGCTTTTTGCCTTGGCAATGCAACTGATCGTCGGTGAAGGGTCGTGGAGCGGTCCGGTATTTGCTGTCGTCACTGCCATCGTTATTATAGACGGTCATCACAACGGCTGGCCAGAAAGGGTGTTGTCCCTCAAGCCGCTCACATTCATTGGCAAGGTCAGCTTTTCTCTCTATCTGATCCATTCAATGTGTATATCCTTGCTTGGCCTGTACCTGTCAGTACCGGCGGCCATTTTGCTGGCTTACATCTGCCAAAGATTTGTTGAGGCTCCCTTCCAGTCCTGGTCAAAGACCATGTGCAGAAAGCCGTCATCCTCTGCGGCGGCGCCCTGAAGCGTCCACCCCAGAGTGAAACATCGCTTTTCAACGAATGACAGTTTTACAAGGCGTATTGGCTAATCGTAATGCTCCTGGACGTAAATCCAAAGGGTATCCATTTGTTCTGCCGGGAAATCCAACAATTCTGACAGCCGAACCACCATGGCATCATCGCGGCGATAAGACTTTCGTCCTTCAATATCGAGTTCCGCAAGGTAACGTTCGTCAGGGTCTTCAATGGCCGCGTAGACATCAGCCTTTTTCAGCGAAAGCAAGTCCCGTGCTGCTTTCCAGAAAGGCACAGGCTCAATGGGTAGAAATGGCTTTGGTGCATGTTGGGCTTGCTGCTGAAGAACGCTGAACTCTGCATATTCGCCGGCCGTCATCTCACGAAAAACGCCATCAATATATGTCTTTTCCATATTTTTAACCCCTCCTGCCTTCGACGAGAAGACGTCCAGTGAAATTGCCGGAGCTCATATAGAGCCGCAGTCCATTGAGCGCAGATGGAGTGGCGTGAGCCCCTCCCACCAGCAGGCTGAAATAGGCGTTTCCGCTATCAACCCCCACGGCCTGTCCCGTGTAATATTTCGATTGTGATTTTGCCTTGTTGAACTCGAAGATCATGCCTTCGAAATTGAGATCGTAGGTGTTGGAAAGACTGCGGTAGCTGGGTGTCATTGCTCCAACACCTGATGTGCCGCCATCAAATCCAGCACTCACGCCAATCATGCCGCTGGCCGAGATATAATAACCGGAGTTGATCCAGGTCGTCCCATTGTCCGGGCTGAGCAACAGACACGGAACCACATTGCTGGTGCTGGGGCGAAGGGTACCGCTGACCCTGATCTGGCGAAAGGCATCGAGCCCGGTCCTGGTATAAGCGGCGACATTGATCAATTCTCCCGTGTCGTCGACAAGCTCCCACGCCTTCGTGGTCTCAAGTGTTGTTACGCGGGTTCGCGCGTCAGCCACGTCATTGACCATTTGGCTGGCTGCCAACGTCGCTGTATCCAGCGGAGCATCATAGGCCTTGATAAACCAGGTGACCGTGATGTTGGTGGGGCGAGTTTCGTTGGCTGTCCGTGGTACACCGTTTACACCATCCGATATAGCATTCTGAACTTTGTTATAAATCGGGGTGCTACTTCCCCCTGGGTTTGCTGCTGTGCCGCCAGCGCTTCCATTATTGAAGTTCTCAAGAATATGCCAATGCCCCTGAAACGCATCTGCCTGAATCGAACCAAATGCTCGCCCAGCATCTCGCAATGTTTGCGACGCGCGCCATTGCCGTTTGAACAGTGCTTCATCCGTGGCAGGAAATACCGGGTTGCCAGCACCATTGATGGCCCAGCCATTGGCCAAGGCCCATGTCCGCAATTCCGGATAGGCAGGCGTGATTTCAAGCCCTGGAATAATCTTGAGATATCCCGGCGGTGTCGTGGCGCCATTGCCGTAAACATCGATGATCGTGCCAATCGGCACGCCGCCATTCAGATAGGCCTGGTTCGCCCAATATTTGGCGGAATGGTCCGTGCCATCCACAACCCCATCCAATTTGACGGCCCAGTCCTGCGCGCGTGCGGACCATTGCGCCGCAGTCGCCGCGGAATTCGCCGTTTCAACGGATGAAGCCTCTGCATTCTGTGCATGACCTTGAGCCGCATCGCGCGCCTGGTAGGCTTCAGCTGCATAACCTGCGGCGTTGACAATCATGCCGGAATTGGGGCCTTTGCCCAGCAATCCGCCGACCATCATCAGCGTGTCGCCCTCATCAAGATTGTTTGCGATCTTGAGGCCGGACTGGCCATAATCCGCCAGAATGGAACGGTCAGACTGTTCCTTCAGCTGCTGGATCTGCATGGTCAGAAGGTCAAAGCGAACCTCGACCGTCTCGGCATAATATGCGCCCTGATTTTCGAGATCCGTTTCCTGCGTAAACGGCACACCGCGCAGCAGCACGATTTTCTCCGTCGGTTCAGGCGCGACGGTCAGAACGGCATTGCCGCCCGCATCGTCGGACACGCCGGTCACGGTGAAATCGACTTCGTGGGCAAGCACGATCTCGCTGCCATCGGCATTGATACGAATGACCCGCAAATGGTGCGGGTCATAAATCTTGAACTGATATGCGAATGCGGTGGTGACACCGTTGCCATTATAGGGGCCGGAGCGGTTCACTTCGCTGGGTATGGTCATTGTTTCTCGCGCCTTTGATGTTTTGTCGACCATAGGCGCGAGAAGGTTATCAGGCTGATCTGGCCACGTGATAATCCAGCAGCGAACCGCCTTGACCCTTGAACTGCTGCATACGCGCGTCAACCACGCCGGCAATTTGCGTGAAGGGCAGACCGTGGGCCAGCGCCGTTGCCTTGAGAATGGCCGCGATTTCTGGCTGTTCCAAGTGCTTGTTGTCGACCGTATTGCCGATGAGGTTTGCCAGGTTTCTTGTGCCGGTCGAATCCTTTCCGTCACGCATGAAGGGCAGGGCCTCCATGACAGACACATTGTCTGAGGCTGGATTTGAACCCGCTGCCGCCCTCAAAACTGCCTCGGCATGAAACAGTGAGACGAGATCGATCGCTAGTGACATGCCATTGACCTCAGGGTCGGTGGTCAACATGTCTGCTTCAGCCTGCCTGTTCTGGTTCATGTGTGATTTGGCGGTCATGAAACTGCCAAGTGCTGTTAGCAGCGCCAGAACCTCTTTTTGATTGGGTGAGCCGCCATTTCCACCAGCTTTGCCAGATGAGTTCACAGCCTGCTGCACCATGGTATCGGCATGGGAAATCGCTTTGGCCTCATTTTTTTCTGAGGTCTGCAGCCCTTGTTGATACGCCGCCAGCCACACCGGCGCATCCACCATTTGATATTGCAGTCTTTGCGACATCCAGC
This sequence comes from Agrobacterium sp., assembly GCF_032092815.1. Classification (GTDB taxonomy): domain Bacteria; phylum Pseudomonadota; class Alphaproteobacteria; order Rhizobiales; family Rhizobiaceae; genus Agrobacterium. The sequence goes on from NZ_DAMDBP010000054.1 coordinate 18,887, forward strand.
TGGCAAGCCGGTCAAGCGGTTCGTCTTTTGCAGCCTGATTGCCATCGCCTGCCTGCAACCGAGCGGCCATATAGGGTGATAATGCGGTAATGCGTTTCAACACTCCAGGTCGCATGACGTGCTGTAGGCCGTCGGCAAAGCCTTGGTGGCCGATCAGAGAGATGGCTGATGACAAGCTGGAACTGTCTGAAAGCGCAGCACCGAGATCACCGGCAAGTCGTGTCGCGGTCCCATTGTCTTTGGAAAGCCGCGCCATGCTGCTCACCAGCTCCGCTTGTGCCATGTCACCGGTTGCGGCATCACGCAGCCAACCCTGCAGCATGGCATGGTCCGCACCTTTGCCAGTGTGGATAAAAGCCATCTGAATACGCTGATCCTGCAACAGACGGCGGCTGTTTGACAGGGCCTCGCTCAACTCCAGATCATGCACCAGTTCATTGATGTGCCGGTGCAGAACCGACATATCAAACTCGACCGGGGAAGCGGCCTCATTCATGCCTTGGCTGCCATGGTGGCTGTCGGTTTGCGCCTTGGCAAAACGTCCAGCGAGAACCCATTGTGCACCATCTGCACCGTTGCCGCGCAACGGGTAATAACCACCAGCCAGTTTTTTGCCACCAATCACCACCGGGGTTGCTTCCACCCATTGTGGTGCAACACCGGTTACCCGTGTTTCGCGGGCAGCAATGTCTGCATTGAAAGACCCGGCATAATCCCAGACAGATTGAATGAAGTCCGCATCACGCGCATCCAGAAATCCAAGAACAGAGCTGACTTGCGCCTGGTTCAAGGCATCTTGGTTGTTGACGTCCATCAGCTGCTTGCGGTTTTCTGCAGTGCCGGTGTTGAGCGCAACGGCAATCATGTCCCATTTGGAAAGCGAATAACCAAGCTGTGGCACATGCACACGACGCGCCATATCCTGGCGTTCCTCAGGCGAATAAACGTCATAAAGCGCTGCGAGCTCACTCGCCGCCTTTTGTTTGCGTGCCGCCAACCGTGTGATTGCCGCATCAACTGGTGCCTTGATGGCAGACTGCACATCACTGCCGTGGCGTGATCCGTCAAGTTCCCGTAACGCGACATCGGCATTCATGCCGGCATCAAAATAGGGGCGAGGGCGATTGCCGTGTCCAACCGCGCCGGTACCGCCATCGCCCGCCATCATGGGGTCGGCATTGGTCTGGGCAAAGGCACTCAACACGCGAGAAATGGTTTCCTCGTAATCCCTGGTCTGTTCGGCATCCACCAGTTTGCCGGCGCGAAGCGCGCTATGTTCCAGGTTTTTCAGGCTGTTGATCACATCGCGAAACGTCTGCAACGGAAGCTTTCGGTAGGATAGTCGTGTCGTGGCTGAAACCACGCTGTCGCTTATCGCCAGCTCGTTTTCGCGACCTGCCGCTTTCATCTGGTCGATGTACTCGTCCAACGCTCCGGTAAAACCGGCCAGCCGTCCAGTTTGCCTGCTGGCAGAAAATCCCGTTTCGGCACTTTCCACAGAGGGCAAATCGTAACGTGCCACGAGGTCGTTCAGCGCGTCATTATAGTTGATAAGGCCGTTGTCATATTGGCGGGCATTGAAAAATTGCTCGCGCCCTTCGGGTGTAGCAAGGGTTTGAACATAGGCCTCCATCTCTTCCACTTCGCGGGCGATGGTGCGGCTTTCCACGTAAAGCGCGTGGTTCAGCAACTGCCGTCGTTTGACGGTGTAGAGCTTTGTCGCAATCTCGTTTTTGTCTGCAGCTTTGCTGGTGTCGCCACGCCGGAAACACTGTCATCCGGTGTTGCCGTCACATCAGCGACATCGGGTGCTTGGGCGGAGGACAGTTGAATAGCCAGACGTTCTGCCTCTTCGGCAGCCCGTCGCTCCGCGGCCAGAAACCGCTTGCTTTCCGCCGCATCCTGCACCGACATGTCAGAGATCGTGGCCTTTGCCGAGATATGCGCGTCTTTCAGCGTCAAGTTTTGTGGTGTTTTGGAAACGCGGCCGACCGCTTTCAGCTCTGTTTCCAGCCATTGGCCGCGGCTGGTGTTGTGAATGGCGTCCATGGCTTTCAGATCGGCGGTGCCGTCATAAAGCGGATCGCCATGGCGTTCGCGCATGATACGCGCAGTCTCACCGTCAATTCGGTCGTTGCGGCTCGGCGCCATCACCATAAGACGCAGCAATTCATCGCCAGAACTGTAGCCAAAGATACTGGCGACATCATCCGGGTCGAGACCATCCTTATCCGTGTAAACAGTCTGGCTGCCACGCGGCAGCACATTCAGAATTTCATCGCCGTAACGCTCCACCAGCATTGCCTTGTCAAATCTGATGTCCCCGAAGTTCGCGGGCGCGACACCGTCGCCAAGCCAACGACGGTTGCTCATCAGCTCGATCGCCCGGTAATGGCCCTCGGTGTTTACCTGCTCTTCTACCTGGGTGCGAACCGCTGCCTTCTCCTGTGCATAGGCTTTGTCCTGTTCACGCCGCACCGGCTGCATTACGCTTTGCAGCATTTCCGCACTTGCTTCGTCCTCACTTCGCTGGCGTGCGGCGGTAAAATCGGCATATGCCGCCTGGGAAAGACCCATGGCCTCTGCGGATGAAAACACAGGGCCGCTTTCACCAGCGTCCAGACGCGCCATTTCAAGCTGGCCGTCACTGACCAGCATGCGGTTAAATACTTCTGCTACCTCAGGGCTGGTTTTCCCGTTAACAGCTGCGCTGTTCACGTAAGCCGTCGTCAACCACTTTCGAGCGGTTTCAAATGTGCCAGCAAGTTCGGGTGAGGGCACCTGGCCTTCCAGCATGTATGTCTGAAAGTCACGACTGAACTGTGTCTGCAGGCCACTGTCTACAGCCGCGGTTTTTGTAACGCTATCGACCGACCCTGTTGCAAGAATGGTCGCGCCATCGGTCACGGCAAGGTCGTTGTTAGCAATTGCTTGTGCATCAGCCTCTGCAACGTTCTTCGCGCTTTGACCCCACCAGTCATTCAGCTGAGCCATGGCTGTCACCGCCGTCGGCTCGCCCTCGTTGGCCATGTCTCGGATATGATTGGTGAACTGACCAACTACGCCTGCAATTCCAGCGCTGGAGAAAGCCGTGATACCACCGGCTCCCATCCCCCCTAAAGATCGGCCTTCCGATGCGGATGCGCGTTTGCCTCCGGTTTTATCTTGAGGCAAGGGTTGCACATCACCATTTTCCTGGGGCAGGGCATGAGTTTTGCCGTCTTCACCGGGCAACGGTTGTGCATCGCCTTTTTTGACCGGCGTCATTTTGACGTTGTCACCGGTTTTAGCGCGTACATCGGACAGCACCGTTTGTGAAACAGCGTCAAGATCCTCACTAACTGCGTATCTAGTCAGTGCGTTAACGGTGAATGTCTTCGGGCCGGTCTGTGTCTGCTGTAGATAAAGCGTCTCGCCATTAGACATGTGTTTGATATAGCCAATAATTGGCTGGCCACGCTCATTCTTCCCGCCGGAAATTATTCGGTCAGCTGATGATATTATGTCAGGGATTACCTGAATATCTGCCTTCGTGACAGGTAATTGCGTGTCTGAGAGTGTTGTGTTGTTGAGACTGTCACGAATAGTTTTGGTGCTGAGAGAATGTTGAGCATTTGAAATGTCAAACCCCGTCGCATCCTGTACCGCCTGCACTACGCTGTCACCAGCACGGCCGACATTTTTTTTCCTGTTTGTGCCACTTGGCTTGTTTTTAGCGGCATGCAGCAGATCTCGCACCACTCTTCGGGCGCGCTCGGCGTCGGCAGTTGTACGTGTTTCCCTGTCGACACTATGCTGTGGGTTATTGTTCTGCTTTTCACTTGAGGGGGAGGTTGCCGCGTTACTTTGGGAAACGCTGCTGGAAATGTCACTCGGTACCACATTAGTTTCGGCAGCTTGATTGGCCTTTTTGTCCTCAATTCGAGCATCACTAAGTAATTTATCGAAGTTTTTGAGGTGTTCTTGTGCCTGCGCATGGGACATGTCATCGGGACCAAAGCGCATGTGTTTTTTTATCGCTGCGTTATCGGGGCCGTCTGCTACGCGTCCAGCAAATTTGGCGGTAGAAATTTTTATATCACCGCCGCTGCTGCGTGCCTCATCAAATTGTTGCCTGGTTAAGCCTATTTTCTCGGTAAATTCATAGGGGTCGCGACCATTTGTTTCCAGCATGTTAGATAGTGTATTTGCATCCACGTACATGTTTTCCGCGGGTGTGCCTTTGGTTGCCCGTTCTACTCGGCGCTCAAACTCCTCGGGGGAGAGCTTTCGCAGGTCAGGACCCTGCGCTTTTTGTGATAATTTATCTATCACAGAAATAGTTTGATCGGCAGTGACAGCTTTGCGGTGATCTCTATAGGTTTTTACTGTGGCTTTACCGATATCAAATGTAGTTTTTGCTACATGGGGAAGCCCAGACGCAATAATTTCGCCCCAGTTTATGTCTTGTCCTGCTCCTAACCGGGC
>NZ_DAMDBP010000055.1:0-4881 GCF_032092815.1 Agrobacterium sp.
GACTTTGAGTGAATGGATGGTGCATTGTTTGACGCAGAGGGCCGTCCCAACCAACCCTCTTTCCTCGTCCTCGGGCCTGACCCGAGGGATGTCACAGGAATCCAGTGCCGCGCGTCGGCGCGGCGGAAAAGGTCTTTTCCATCCCAAGGACTTGGGATGGGCCTGGACCCCTGTGACGAGCACAGGGGTGAGGGTGGCTGCAGCACCACGCGGCCACACATACCTACACCATTGAACCCTCGTTAAGATTTGCCTTTTAGGCTGCTCCCAAAAGCTGCAAAATAAAAACGGGGGTGGGCACCATGCTGACAAGACGCGCAGTGCTGAGACAGGGTTTGGCCTCCGGAATGGTATTGTCCCTGCCGTCCATCGGCCGCGCTACCGTGCCAGCAACCGATGTCACCTTTCTGGTGGTCAATGATATCCATGCCTGCCAGATCGGCGATAAGCTCAGCCCCGGCTGCGCAGCGCAGGGCAAGACCGATGAAAACCTGCTGCGCCATATCAGTGGCCTCAACGGCATAGACCAGCACAACTGGCCGCAAGACATCAAGGGAAAACCAAGCGGTTTTCTCTCCGCTGGCCAGCCCATCGCCACGCCCAGAGGTCTTGTTGTCTGCGGCGATGCCACGGATGATGGCGGCGGGCAGCGGTCGGACCTCGGCGAAGGCACGCAGCTTCTGCAATTTTCCAAACGTTACCGTCAGGGCGAAGGGCCGGGCCGCATCCGTTACCCGGTTTATGTTGGGCTCGGCAATCACGACCTCGATCAGGACGACCGCCCGCCGCAGATTGACTGGTACCGTGACGAGCTGCGCGATTACGTGCGCATGAACCACAAACCCGGTATTTTCAACACGCCGGAGGTCCCGGCCGATAATTACGATTCCGCCTCCAACAATTATTCCTGGAACTGGGGTGGTCTGCATCTGGTTCAGGCGCAGCGTTATGGTGGAGATACCACCAGGGGCACGGCCAGCAGCCTGGCGTGGTTGAAACACGACCTCGCCACCTATGCCGCAGATGGCCGCCCGGTGGTGCTGTTCCAGCATTATGGCTGGGAGCCGTTTTCACTGGAACATTGGGACCCGGAGAAAAGCACCTTCACACCGGATGGTTCCGGCCCGCCGCACTGGTGGGGTGAGGAACAGCGTCAGGCACTGATGGATACGCTTTCCGGTTACAATGTCGTCGGCATATTCCATGGCCATGAGCATGATACGCCGATGGCCTACAAGGTGGGCGCCTATGATGTGTTCAAGGCCAAGGCCGCCTTCATGGGTGGTTTTTGCCTGGTGCGCGTCACCAATCAGCGTATGGACGTCGCTATTGGCGAAGTGACCGGCAATGGTGACACCGTGACCTTTGACGTCGGGTTTTCAAAGGCGTTGGATTAGGGGGGCTGGCGCCTTTCCTCTTCCCCTGTGGGAGAGGAGGAAAAATCATGGTCTTGGCGTGCTAAGTCACAGTTTTTCAGGTGAGGGGTGTTGTTGTGGCGCACCCCAACCACATCTCACCAGACGAAACATATCTGGCTGGCGTGGTTAGTTCGTCGGGAAGAGTGACAAGCCCTGGCAAAGGCCAGGAACAGGTCCAGCCACCCCATCAAAACCAACGCATATCGTAAAAATCGGGACAGGACGGGGCATGCGATACAGCGCAAAAATAAACCCCGGCCAATCGACAAAGCCGGGGTTACACCTGCTGAAAAATCACACCTGAAAACCCCTCATAATATGCGGCTCGCTTCTTACATTTGTTATGGATGATAAACAACCACCGCTTTATGGGGTGGTTAAGCGGTAGGGTTAAACGCCGCCCGACCAAAAGCCACCACGCAGGCAAAAACAAGCCGGACAGGCCGTCTCATAGCTGCTACCTCTAGGCCGTGAATTTTCCACGATGAGGCCTTGATATGACATTTCGAAATATCTGTGTTTACGGCGCCGGCGCCTTGGGCGGCAATTTCGCCGCCATGATTGCCAAAAACCTGGGTGACGCTGTCAAGGTCACGGTCATTGCCCGTGGCGCGCAACTGGCCGCGATAAAGGCCAAAGGCCTGACCATTGAAAAGGCTGGTGTCGAAACATTCACGGCGAGCGTCGACGCAACGGATGATCCCTTCAGCCTGCCGCCACAAGACCTTGTTATCACGGGCTTGAAAGGCCATCAGTTGGCAGATGCTGCCAAGGGCATTGCAGCGCTGCTGCATGAAAAGACCCGTGTCATCAATATTCTGAACGGCATTCCGTGGTGGTATTTCCATGGCGATAATAACAGCCGTTTTGCAGACTTGCAGCTGCCGGAGCTGGACCCTGAGGGTCAGTTATGGAGCCTTGTCGGCCCGCAGCGGGTCATCGGTTGTGTGGCCTATCAGGGGGCGGAAGTGGTGGAACCCGGCACCACGCGTCTTTCCGGCAATGGCCGGTTTTTCCTCGGCGAACCCTCCGGCGAACTGTCCGATGATCTCAACGACATCTCGGATCTGCTGACATCAGCCGGTTTCACCATTTTCCCCACGGCCCGCATCCGTGATGAAATTTGGCTAAAGCTGACCAGCAACGCCGCCTTTAACCCGATCAGCGCGTTAACCCGCTCACGCATGGATGCCATCATGGTCAATCCGCACACCGCAGCGCAGGTGCGCAACGTCATGGGTGAAACCAAAAACGTGGGCGAAGCATTTGGCGCGACGTTTGAAAAGAGCCTTGATGAACTGGTGGGTCGCCCCGGTGGTTACGATCCGGTGCGCACATCGATGTTGCAGGATTTTCTGGCCGGCAAACAGCTGGAAGTCATGCCGCTGACCGGCATGGTGGTAACACTTGGCAAACTGGCCGGTGTGCCGACGCCGACCTGCGAAACCATTCTGGCGCTAACCTTGCAGCTCGATCAGGAAAACCGCAACGGGCAGGGCTGATATCAGCCCCAGATGGCGGGCAGAACCATGTCGCGGGTCAGGGGTGCGAGGGTCAGCTGCCCTTGCGTGCCTGCCGCAACCCAGCGAACCTCTTCTATCTCGGCCTGTGGCTCAACATCGCCATCGTGGCTTAGGCGAAACATCTCGGCCGTCACCACACTGTCCGGCTCGTTGGCGGCAGGGGCGGAAAACTGGCCCAGATACTGCGCATCATCAGGCTGAATTGTCAGGCCAAGTTCCTCGAACAGTTCACGGCGCAGCGCCGCAACAGGCGTTTCACCGGCATCGATCTTGCCGCCCGGCTGCATGAAGGCAGAGGTGCCGCGCTTGCGCACCAGCAGCATTGCCCCATCCTGGCGGAGAATGGCCGCTGCGGCTATGCGAATTTCCATAGGTTTTTCCTCGTTTTATGTATGGGCATGGCTGTAGCTGACTGATGTCAGGGTGCGGGGAGCAAACTCTCCGCACCTTATTATGATGACCGTCAGGTCAGCGGCGTCATCACGGCCTTCTGGTAGGCTGGCCGTGCGCAAAGGCGCTCATACCATGCCGCCAGATTTTTAAGGTCCGGCCGCTCGATGGGCAGCGAAAACCACGCATAGGCCATGCAGCCCAGGGGAATATCGCCAATGCCAAGGTGCTCACCGGAGAGATAAGGTGTCTCACCAAGCGCCTTATCCGCCACCGCCAGCAGCTGCGCGCATTGCTCCTGGGCGCGTTTCAACTCGTCCTCATTGCGCTGTTCTGGCGTGTAGCGCACCAGGTTCCAGAACAGGTCACGAAACGGTGCGGCAAGGCTGAACGATGTCCAATCCATCCACTTGTCAGCGGCAGCCCAGCTGGCGGCATCGCCGGCTGCAAACGGCTCGCGGCCATATTGCCGGGCGAGATAACGCACAATGGCGTTGGACTCCCAAAGCACCAGATCACCGTCTTCCAGGCAGGGCACACGACCATTGGGGTTCATGGCCAGATATTCGGCATCGTTGACCACGCCATATGCGCCACCGGCATTGATTTGTTCATAGGTTACGCCAACTTCCTCGGCGGCCCAAAGCACCTTACGGACATTGGTTGAATTGATACGGCCCCAAATTTTCACGTCATCTACCTTCATTTCCAGCTGCAAAATCCCGTAAGGGATCGCACTGTTATTAATCTGATTTGCGTGACATTCCACCATGGAAACGATGGCAAAACACCAGATGTCTGTTGCCGCAGCTATGTGGGCTGCCCCATCTGCCTGCCGCCTTACACCGTGACAAAGCAGTTTTTATCGGCTTATTTCTAGGCGCTACGCGGAACGTATTGGCAGCAACGGAATTCAAGTGTCGTTTCATCAGTGAGAGTGCCCGTGAACAACGCAATTATCTATCTGATTGGCCACTACGGGGTTGGCAAATATACCATCGGCAAGGACATCACCGCCGCAACCGGCGCAAGGCTGTTTGACAATCATCTCGCCAACAATGTGGTGTTTTCGCTGGTTGGCGTGGAAGGCGCCAAAACCATACCGGAACGTATCTGGGACCTGATTGGCGTCATCCGCGAGCAGGCTTTTCTGGCAATCGAGGAATTTACCGCACCCGATGCCAGCTTTGTGCTGACCAATTGTCTGATGGAAGGAATTCCGCGCGACCGGGCACTGTTTAACCGGGCGATGGCGCTTTCGCAGAAACGCGGCAGTGTGTTCGTGCCTGTCATCCTCGCCGCATCGGATGAGGTTCACGCCACGCGCATTCCCTCGCCAGACCGCGCCGCACGGTTTAAAATGACCGATGTCGCCGCCGCCCACAAAAAACGGGTGGAGACGCGATTGCTGGATATCGATCACCCCAACCGCATTGATCTGGACACATCCTCCATCCCATCAGGTGAGGCGGCACAGATCATTATCGAACACACCATAAGGCGCGCAAAAAGCGCGTGTTGAAGCTTGTTTTTCGCAGCCATACACACTA
>NZ_DAMDBP010000055.1:4891-12193 GCF_032092815.1 Agrobacterium sp.
GCAGGTTCTTGATGCGTGCGATAGCAGGCCCACGATAGAGGGCAAACATCCGCATGCAGAAAAACGGACAAAGGAATATTGATGTCTTTCACGGTTGAAAAAACAATTCCCGCTGCGCGCATGCGCCAGTTCCATCAGATGGTGGAGCGCTGGCTTGCCGAAGGTCCGATCAAACTTGCGACCAATGCGACGATTTCTGCCATGGACAATGCCGGCATCCCCAAGGAAGAACAGGCCGCGATCATCGAAGACCGCGACATCATCATGAAGCACAATATGCGCCTTGGTGTTATCAGCGAGGTGTTTGCGCCCGCCATCGAAAAGACGGTTGCCATGACCCGTTCGGGAACCGAAGCGCAGGATGAGATCGCGCGATTGATCGTCACCGCCATCGGCATCCGTCAGGCGGATGACAGTGAAGTCATCACCTTCACCTTCGCCACACAAGATGAGGCAGATAGCTTCAACAAGTCAGTCTGAGACATCCTGTTTCAAGGGCGTTGCAGCCTTTTTTTGTCCGGTTATAGTGCCCCCGGCTTTGTGAACCACAGTTTCATGATCGCCGGGGGGACGGGATGAAAAAGCATATTCTTATTGTCGGTGGCAGTTCAGGCGTCGGGCTGGAACTGGCCCGGCATTATGTCGCCGAAGGGCACACTGTCTGCGTCACCGGCCGCACAGAACCTGACCTGCCAGATGCGCGGTTTTTCTGGCTGCCCATCACCGCATCATCAGCTGATCTGACTGAGGGCATTGACCGTCTGGTTGCCGCGTTCACTGGCATCAACACGCTTGTTTATGCCGCCGGGTTTCTGCAGCGTGGTCCAATCGACACGCTGGATGATGACGCGCTGCTGACCATGACCAATGTCGGCCTCGTCGCGCCCATGATGCTGGCGGCACGGCTGAAACCTGTGGCACCAACGCCGCTGAAGCTGATGTTGATCACCTCTAGTTCGGGTTATACGCCCAGGCCGCAGGAACCGGCTTACGCCGCAACCAAGGCCGGTTTGACCATGCTTGGCGCATCGCTGGTGCGTGACCCCGGCATTGGCAAGGTGCTGGTGGTGGCACCATCCGGCATCCAGACACCGTTCTGGAAGGACACCAGCGAAGACACCAGCACCATGCTGGAACCGCGCTGGACCGCGCAGCAGATCGTTGATCTCTCCGGCGGCGCCTTCAAATACAAATATGCAAAAATCCTGCGCAACCCGGCCCGGGTTGAGGTGGTGGAAAAACTCGACAATGATTTTAAGGCGATTGATTGAACGGGCCAATCCATAGACCAAACCCGCTCAGATCCTGCCGGTCATCCAGAGGATGGTGATGGCAAACCCGCCAATGGCTAGGGTTGATGAGGCAATCGTTGCCACGACGAGAGATACGAGCCTGAGCGGCGGAATGTGGCGCGAGACTTCCAGCTGATAATTGCTGCGGATCGTTTCGGGGTTGTCGCAGGAAATGCTGATCTCACCCGGCGTAGCACACTCAAAGGAACCAAGCGGCATGGCCTGTTTGCCGCTCATATCGGTGCGTTTCACCTGAAAAAATCCCCGTCGATAAGACCGGTAATTGATCGATTGTCCCTCGGGCGAGGTCGCCAGGGTAAAGCGGGCCGAGAAATGCGATGTGCCCATAAAAAAGGTCATGGGCGGTATCAACACATTGATCACGTAACGGCCTGATTTCGGAATTGTCAGTGTGAATGGTTCCGCACTGGCGGGAAACCGCACCCGCAAGCGTGGAAAAATCACCCGGCGCAGCAGGATGATGCACCGCACCAGCAGATAGATGCCAATCAACATGGCGGCAGGGGCAAAGAGATAAGGAGACAGGGCTGGCAAGGTCAGGTTCGATTTCTGGAAAAACAATGATTTCGCACCCTAAATGACGTCTCGCCTTGAATGCAATCACGGCTATTGGCGGCTGGCGAAAATCTGCTCATAATTGCAAGTCACAGGTTGCTGCTTCGTCTGAGGGGGGCATTGATGAGCCATATCTGGATTGCCGCCATCATTTTCGGGTGCCTGTCCGTTGCATCCATCGGTGCCATGGTGCTGTCTCCCAAAATGCACCTGCGCCACCGCGATGATGAAACCAGCGCCGTGGTGCGGCTCATCGCCAACATCTTCGTGGTCATGTCATCCCTCGTGTTCGGCCTGATGATCAATTCGGCCAAAAACACCTATGAAAGCATCGACGATAATCTGCATGCCTTTTCCACCAACATCATCTTGCTGGACAGGTCGCTTCGCACTTACGGGCTGGCCGGCAAGGAAACGAGAGACAGGATCCGCATCTATCTGGAACAGGCCATATCCAATCCGGCGCGGGCAGACAAGGCGGTGCCTGACAATGCAGGCCACGCGCTGGATGCGGTGGGCGACGCGCTGCTGACCATCGAACCGAGGGATCAATTCCATCAGAGCCTGCTACTCGATATTCGCCAGCAATATCGCCGGGTGGTGGAACAACGCTGGGGCATCGTGGAAAATGCCGAAGGCGCCATTCCAAGGCCGCTGATTGCACTGGTCGCCGCCTGGCTCACCCTTATCTTTGCCAGTTTCGGTTACCGGGCACCCGCCAATGCCGTGGTGGTAACGTCCTTCGTGGTGGGCGCCAGCCTCATTGCCACGGCCTTTTATCTGGTGCTGGATATGGATATCCCGTTCCAGGGCGTCATCCAGATTTCGGACATACCCTTGCGCCGTGCGCTTGCCCAGGTCGGTTTGTAAGGCAAAAGAAGTGCGGCGGGAGATCATCCCGCCGAGTTCAGCACATCTATCTTATGAAGGTAGATCGATCAGCCGCTCAGCTCGCGGCCTCTGCGGTTTTCTGGGCTTCTGCCCGTCGCCGGCTGTCTTCTTCTTTTTTCTTCTTGTCTTGGTCGTAGTGCCACTTGATGGAGTAGAACATGCCAATGCCCAATACGAGAATTTTAAACGGAAAGAAAACTATAGGGAACCAGTTGACCCAATCCCAATCCATCATTTTATTTTGTCCAGGCTGTTGCGATATCTGAGCAGCATTACTCCAGTTGGCTGGCTGCTTGCTGCATGACATGGTGTCGCACACCAACTTGTCGCACTTCGACTTGGCGCAGCACCCAATGATTACAGTTCGCGCGCCTGCAAACGGCGGCGGTCACGCTCCACGGTTTCCTGGCCAAGTGGGGTCAGGCGCATCTGCCGTTTTTGAAATTCACCGCGAATCTCGATGTAACCCTGCGCCTGCGCCTCATAAAGAATCTTCAGGCCCATCTTTTTTGGGGGTGTCTGCCAACCCGTGCCAACGGCACTGTGCAGCAATACCATGATCTTGATAATGTCCGTTCTCCGTCATCTCGTTAAGATGTGGCGCAACGCATAACCTTATCGGCCTGTCACTGCAATGCCGGGTTTAACAGGGGAATGAGCTGAATTTACCAGCATTTTCCGGCATTTCGCGTGATTTCCCCTTGAGATTTCGCCCCGAATAACGCTAAGGGCATCAGCCTGCCAGCATATTTTTGGCATTCTGGTCATCTCTGTTGCAACGCAGCGCTCACGTAATGCGTTGCTCTGTAACCCAATATGAATTTCCATCGTGAACGAATTTGGGCATGAGAGGATCCAGAAATGTCATCCGACGCCCAAAGACTCGAATCAAGAATGTTAGAAAAATGAAAAATTCGTCCTCTCCAAGCCAGCTTCCAGAAAACAAGCTCTTTAAAAGCGGTGATGTGTTTGTTCTGTTCGGAGAACTTTTTGGACGTGGTTACGCCACGGGCCTGCTTGATGAAGCGCGCAATGCCGGCATGAAAATCGTTGGCATTACGGTTGGTCGCCGCAACGAAGACAATTCGCTGCGCCCGCTGGATGCGGAAGAGCTGGCTGCTGCCGAACAGCGCCTTGGCGGCAAGATCATCAACATTCCGCTGATGGCCGGTTTTGATCTCGATGCGCCGGAAGGTGGCAAGACCCCGACAGACCTTCTGTCCGGCATGACCATTGGCAGCTGGGAACAGGACAAGCTGGACTGGAATTACGTTGCAAAGTGCCGCGAAGTCGGCACCAAGCGTTTCACCGATGCACTGCAGAAGGTCATGGCCGAGCTGGATGGCATGATCGGCGAGGGGCAGAACGTGTTTTTCGCCCACACCATGGCTGGCGGCATCCCCAAGGCCAAGGTGTTCCTGGTTCTGGCAAACCGCATCTACAAGGGCACCGGCGCGCGCCACATGTCGTCGCAGGCGCTGCTGGAAAGCGATCTCGGCAAGCTGATCCTGCAGAACTTTGATGCCGTTTCGGCTGATACATTTGGCCACCTGATCGAGTTCAGCGCTGCCATTCGCCAGCGCGTTGAAGCTGCAGGTAGCCAGGTGCGTTACACGGCTTACGGTTACCACGGTGCAGAAATCCTGATCGATGGTCAGTATCGCTGGCAGACCTACACCAACTATACGCAGGGCTACGCCAAGATGCGTCTGGAAGGCATTGCCGAAAAGGCATGGGGTGAGGGCATCAAGGCCACGGTTTATAACTGCCCGGAAATCCGCACCAATTCGTCTGATGTGTTCACCGGCATTGAACTGCCTTTGATCCCGCTGCTGTCTGCCTTGAAAAAGGAAGGTGGCGCGGAATGGGCTGAAAGCCAGTGGCAGGCCTGCCAGGCCTTGCTGGTCGATGGCGCAACGCTTGATGACGTCATGGACAAGATCCACACCATGCAGGCCAGCGACGTGATGACGCCGTTTTACAATTTCGCCGCATGGCCAATGCCAAACAGCCAGGCGCAGGCGGATCTGACCATCAGCACCTCGCATGACATTTCGCAGATGCACCGCGATGCTAAGGCCCTGATCAGCGATCACCTCAGCGCCCTGGTGGTGGAATCCACCGGCCAGCTGATTTTCCGCTCCTCCACCGCACCAACCGGTCCGGTTCAGTGGCTGAACCACGATATCGTTGCCAAGCAGCTGAACGCGACGCATCACAGCGCCGCAGCTAAGGCACCGCTTCGCCAGACCGCATGATTGGCGCCATAACGCTTTGTTTGATTGGCGGCACCTGCCGCTGACCTCAGAAAGAGTGATCCAACCCCTGACGACATGAGGCAAACGTCTCAACTGTCGTCAGGGGTTTTTCTTTGCGCTTGCGGCCATAAACGGCAGATGGCGGCGCACACGCTGCGCCACTGCGGCGGACAAGCCAAACCCAACGCTGCCCGTGTTTTTGTTCTGAAACATCTGTCCGGCTGACGCCGCAAAGCGGCAATACGGCCTCTCAAGGCCTATAAAAATGCCGGTAGGCAAGCCAGCCGCATAAGGCGGCAACAACACTCCAGATCAGCAAGATGGCCATAAGCCCGGCACGGCTGGCAGGCCTGCTTGCCTGCATTGCGGCGCGTTGCCGGAACTCTGTCATCAGCTCCACCGGTATCATGTAAACCGCCAGCAGAATGCCAAGCGGCACAATGAGCAGGTCATCGAGATAACCAAGCACCGACACGAAATCCGGGATAAGATCGATGGGGGAAAGCGCATAAGCGGCCACCGCAGCCGCAACCAGTTTTGCGGCAAGTGGCGTTTTCGGATCACGGGCTGCAAACCACAAGGCCACCACGTCGCGCTTGATCCGGCGTGCCCATTGTTTTGCGGATTTCATAAATCCGGCCATGGCTCATCTCCAGCCCGTTGCATCTCTCACCCCGCAATATGACGCAGAACTGCCGACAGGCGCGGCCCTGCGCATCGTTAAAGGGTTGCGGGTCTTAATCTTGCCGGCGCTTGCTGTAAAACAGTCATGCGAACAACCCGGTATCGAAACAGCGTCAAGGCAGTTTAGGCAAAACATCCATGATCACAATGTCTCCGGCGAGACATGCCGCCCACCATCAAAAAGGAGAGGAGGGCGGTGTGATTGTGTTCTGTCAGGCCAGCACAATGCTGCGACTGATGGCTTGCGATGGCGCGCCTGTGGTCGCTGGTTTTCCCTCCGGGCGAATTTTCGGGGGCGGCATGCGTGTGCCCACCGTAAACAGCAACGCACTGACACCAGCCATGCCGGCAAACAACAGGAACATGGCCGGGCCACCCACCATGCCCATGACAGCGCCGCCCAGTGTTGGCCCGACGAAGTTGCCAACGGTGGAAAAGGAATGCGCGCCGAAATAACTGCCTCTGTTTCGTGCGGTCGAAATGCCATCCACCAGCATATATTCCGATGGCACCACCAGAATCTCGCCAATCGTGAACACCACCATGGAAATGGCAAAACCCCATATTTCGCCAGATGCGAGATAACCGAGTTCTCCGACACAAAAGAACAGGCAGCCCACGACCAGAGCCCGCAGCGCACCTGCATGTTCGATAAACCGGCGCGCGAAGGGATTGCCGATCAAAACCACCAGACCGTTGATCGACAGCATATAGGCGAAAATCTCAACCCCGCCGTCAAAATTTGCCGCAAGGTAGGGCGCAAGCGTTGCCGAAAACTGGCCGTAAACGGCAATCAGCAACATGCCGCCGGCAATAAAAAATGCCAGCCGTGGGTCACGCGCCGCGGCCTTCACTGTTTCAAACAGCGAGGTTGAAGCCACCGGCAGAACGGCCTCGGACGGTTCAACAACGGGCACCTTGTACATGTGCAGCGCCAGCGCAAAGGCGGCATAGGTCGCACCTGCAATCAGGAACAGCGTGGTCGAGGCAGCCCCGGCGGCAATGCCAATCAGCGGGCCAATGGCCCAGCCAACATTGGCCGCCGTGTACCGCCAGGAGAAAAATTTCAGCCGCTGCGCCTCAGGGCAGGCGTCGCTCATCATGGCGCGGGAAATCGGCTCATACACCGCAACCGCCACAGCCCCAACAATCTGCGCCACACAGAAGGCCAGCACCGTTTCAGCCGTGCCCATGCCAACCAGCGCAAGCGCCATGGACATCAACGTAATGGTCAAAATGGACTTGCGCCCCACCTTGTCGGAGATCGCCCCGGCAAAGGGTGCCGCCAGCGCGCCCACCAGCGGCCCGGCACCCAAAATTGCGCCAATCATCGCTGGCCCCAGCCCGAATGTCTGCTGCAGCTTTATGGCCAGAAACGACAACGTCATCGCCCGCGCCACGGTCACCAGACCGGACCCGGCAATCAAAAACAGAATGTAGTTCCGCTGATGCGTCGTCATCGTCATGTCAGTTCAGTCTTTGTTATCCGCCAGCGCCAGCAAGATCCGGTCATTTACACCTGATCATCAAGCCACGGGCATTTCATCTTGTCATTCGGTCAGAGGCATTTTGCTTGTCGGAAAGTCGAAGGCATATCGTAT
>NZ_DAMDBP010000055.1:12203-23273 GCF_032092815.1 Agrobacterium sp.
TCCCCATCTCCCTAACGGCAATGAATACAGGGTTTTACACCGGCGGCAATGGGTGTGTTTTTTTTTGGGGGGGGGAGTTAATCACGGAACTTACATCATGCAGCAGAACACCAAGTTACCTGCGATGTTGGGACCTAGTGCATGAGCGCCGATATTGGTTTTGGTTTTGCTTAGAAATAGCGCCAGATGAAATCGTAGACTGAGTATGTCAGGTGGCAGTCAAAAACGCTGGCCTTGTAGGTTGATATTTATTCGTGGATCCTCAGCGAGGGATCGTTCCGTCGCACCTCTGAACGAGCACATTCAACAATTCCAAATAGGGGAAGCGCTGGCAGCGTGATACAGATGTGATTTTGTCAATGACTTCTCAGATGACGTCATGATCGAATGCGAACTTGCAGAATGAGGGAAGGTTTTGCTATCGAACACTCATTGGTTGAAAATGTGCGGCTGGCGATATGATAAAGAATTTACTTAAGTTGAAAAGGTTTACAAAGGGAACCTCTATAAAGCAGGAGGAACCCACACCTATAGTTTCGCTAGCAATCGAACCGCAAAGCCATCTTGAGAAGTATCTGGCTTATTATGTCGGCCGTATTAAGCCTAGCTATGCTGTACTGGTGACCGGTGATTGGGGAACCGGCAAGACCCATCAGGTCCGGCGCGCGCTTCCAGATACACATGCCCACTACGTCAGTCTCTTCGGCCTCAACTCACCCAGCGAGATTGAGACTCAGATTTTTAGCAAGATGTTCCCAACCAACTCAGCCTTAAAACGCTTTGCCGAGAAAATAGACAGCACATCAATCCAAATCCCGGTAGTTGGAGCACTAGCGACAGGGGGGCTGGCAAGTCTTCTTACCGGTCACTTCATCAAGAATGAGATCGACAGTTCACGTCCTTTGATCTTGGATGACCTCGAGCGATGCACAGTCGAAAACCCAGTCCTGCTCGGAATGATTAATCGCTATGTGGAACACCACGGATGCAGAGTGATTGTAATTGCACATGACAATAAAGTCGTTGAGACCTTCTCGGAATCGAAGGAGAAGATCTTCGGACAAACTCTTCACGTAGAACCGAACGTCGATGCCGCTTTCTCGGAGTTTGTTGCATTGTTTATGGATTCGGAAAAGCCGGACAAGCTTGGCTCTCACCGACGAGAGGTGCTTTCAACATTCAAGGAATCTGGTACTTCTTCGCTACGTATCCTTCGTCATGTAGTGGAGGATATTGGTCGTCTCGCCGATGCACTTGAGGATCGTTATTTCGAGAACGAAACAGCGATGGTAGAATTGGTGCGCCTCTATTCCGCTCTGGCTATTGAAACGCGGACAAATAAGCTCGAGCGAGAAGATCTCTTTAGACGGAGAGAGAAGATCGTCTCGCGAAGAATGGATATGGGCGGCAAAGAAAAAGAAGAGCCACCCAAATGCGGGCTATATGATGCATCGCAAAAATACACATCAATTGATATTGCAAGCACATTGCTGAGCGATGACGTATTGGCGGAAATGTTGTTCGATGGTCGCTTTACGGAGAATCATATACGCACGTCACTGAACAACAGTGCCTATTTTCTTGAAAAGCAGGCTGCGCGCCCGTGGCAAATCGTCAGCAGCTTCGACATGCTGGATGACGAGGAGGTGGATCCTGCACTGGCGCTGATGAACGAGCAATTCGACAAGCGTGAGGTCACAGATTCAGGTGAATTTCTGCACATTGTGTCACTGAAGATGATGATGGCATCTCGTGGCGTTGTTGCGGGCACTTCAAAGCAAATCGCCGATGATGCAAAGCAATACATTGATGATCTCTTGGCGGCAAAGCGGTTGCCACCTCGAAAAGTGGGCTGGTTGTGGACGGACGATTTCAAGGACTCATTCGGCGGCGTTAGGTATTGGGTCGTCGATTCCTATCGAGCTAATTTCAATAATGTTGTCGAATATCTCGTCCAAGCGCGTATAAATGCCCTCGCGGACACTCTCCCCGGCAAAGTCCCGGCATTGCTGGAAGTGGTGAAAACGGATGGGCAGAAATTCTTTGGCATGGTTTGCTACAGCCGCAACGAGAATTTAGAATATCAGGATATCCCGATCTTCGCACACGTCGATCCGGCAGCATTTGTGGATGCCTGGTTAAAATCTCCAAAACAGGGTTGGTATTGGATCGGAAAGGCACTGAAAGAACGGCAAAAGGTGCTAAGCCATTATCCCGGCCTGTCAGCGGAAAATACGTGGTATCCGAAAGTCCATAAGGAGATACTAGCGCGAGCGTGTAAACAAAAGGGGCTGGCACGGCTTCGAATGGAACGCACTGCAGAATTTTTGGGCATATCTGACTCTGCCGATACGGCATCTCCCATCGTCGCCTCTGCCCAAGATCCGGTTCAGTTGGACGCGTCGGCCATGATCCAATCGACGCCAAGCGGCGGGTCGGATGCATCACCACGAAAACCGAAGCGCGCACGCAGAAAGATATCGAAGTAGCGAAGGGGCAATTTCAAAATGTGGCCGACGAAATATGATGTCAACAGCCGCTTTACTGTAGAAGTGCTGATGATGATGCGCTGGGTGGTGTGGCGCCGCGCATGATGCTGTTTGGGGTAGGGGTTGGCAGCAATTGGCCACGGCTTTCCTGTCTGCGGTCAACCGCCCACCGTCAGCAGGCACATCCCCCGCATCAAGCCGTGAAGCGGTCGTTTTTCTGTGCTGTGGCAATGCCGCAGGTCAGCTCGGGGGCGTGGCGCAGGCCGCAGGCCTCCACCATGCGTCTTGAGGCGGTGTTGCTGGCGGAAACCAGTTCATAAACATGGCTGGCGGGCAGGGCGCCAAACAGCTGTTCAATCATCAGCGCATTCACCAGCTTGCCCAGCCCCTGTCCGCGGTGGGTTGGCCGCACCGCCACCAAACCGCCCCAGGCATAGGCGTGAAAACGGCTGAAAGCATTATGTGGCATATAGGCATGCGCCGCCGCCACAATTCCAAAGGCATCCCCCAGCGTCACCGTGACTGCGGGGGCAAACTTGCCCGCCAGCATCGAACCGGAAAAAGGCACCAGCCCGGCGCTGGCCATCAGGCCCTGTGTGTCGCGAATTTGCTGGTCCTCGCCATCGTCTGGTGTTGGCCAGAGCGAAAGACCCTCCGGCCATGGCGCAGCGGTTATGCGGCGTGAGGCGGCCAGTGCCGTTTCGCCTTCGCCCACAAACACATCCCAGGTGTCAAAGCGGCAGCCACGCGCCGCCAGCTCGGCCTTGATCTCCGGCACATCGGCGGTGTCGATCATCCTGAAACCGCACACACCATCGCGCGCCATAATCTCGGCAATCGTTTGCCAGCCAAACAGCTTGGGGTCGTCGCAGCCCATGGTGCGCCCGGCCTGACAGGCGCCTGCCGTGCGCGCAATGAAATCCGCAGCCTCTTCGGCCTGCGCTTGCAGGCGTCGCTGCTTATCTGTGCCGAAATATCCGCCCATCCATACCTCCATCCTCCAGAAGGCATTTGCACCGGCATTTTACCGGCGAATGGGCCTGCCGCGCAAGTCCGCCAATCCGTGTGCCTGCCCATCTTGACGACCAGACAAAATACATTATATTATATTGTATATTAATCATCCAAAATGGAGTGCCCCATGTCCATTGTCGTCGTTTCCGAGAAGCTGTCCGTCGCGCCGCAGCCGGGCATTGATGAAATCCGCGCGCTGAGCGGCAAGGGTTTCAAGGCGCTTATCAACAACCGGCCAGACAGCGAAGATGCAGCCCAGCCCGGCACCCGTGCCGAGGCGCAGGCGGCAAAGGCCGCCGGCCTGTCCTATTCCTTCATTCCGGTGAAGCCAGACAACATCACCGAGGCGGATGTGCGGGCCTTTCAACACGCTTTGGATGCGGCGGACGGTCCGGTTCTTGCCCATTGCCAAAGCGGCAAGCGCGCGCTCAGCCTTTATCTGATCGGCGAGGTTCTGGATGGCCGCATGGCGGCGGATGCGGTGGCGGAGTTTGGCCGCAGCCGTGGGTTTGACACCGGCCTTGCTGCCGCCTGGCTGCAAAAACACGGCGCCCAAAAACCGCAGGTCAAAGGCTTTTTCGACAAGCGCACCTGGAGCGTTCAATATGTCGTGTCCGACCCCGCAACCGGCAAATGCGCCATCATCGATCCGGTTCTGGATTTTGATGAAAAGTCTGGCCAGACAGCCACCATCAATGCCGATGCGATCCTGGCCTATATCAGTCAGAACAACCTGACCGTTGAGTGGATTCTCGACACGCACCCCCATGCGGATCACTTCTCGGCCGCCCAGTATCTGAAGGAAAAAACCGGGGCGCAAACGGCGATCGGCGAACATGTCGTGGCGGTGCAGGCCCTGTGGAAAGGCATTTACAACTGGCCAGAACTTGCCGTGGATGGTTCGCAGTGGGACCGGCTGTTTGCACGCGGTGACAGGTTCAAGCTCGGTTCCATCGATGCGCATGTGCTGTTTTCACCGGGGCATACGCTGGCCTCCGTCACGTACGTCATTGGTGATGCCGCCTTTGTGCATGACACATTGTTCATGCCGGACAGCGGCACGGCCCGCGCCGATTTTCCCGGCGGGGACGCGGGCATCTTGTGGCAGTCGATCCAGGAAATTCTCGCCCTGCCGGATGAAACACGCATTTTCACCGGGCATGATTACCAGCCGGATGACCGGGCACCACGCTGGGAAAGCACGGTGGCGCAACAAAAGGCATCCAACCCGCATATAGCAGGTGTCAGTGAGGCGGCCTTTGTGGACCTGCGTACCAAACGCGACAAGACATTGCCCATGCCCAAGCTCATCCTGCATGCGCTGCAGGTCAATATTCGCGGCGGGCGTCTTCCCGAGCCGGAGGCCAATGGCAAACGTTATCTCAAGTTTCCGCTCGATGCATTACAGGGAGCAGCATGGCAATGAACACGGATCTCAAGGCAATGATCAAGGCGGGGCTTTCCCCCGCCGAAATGGCCACCCGGGCCGAAGAGGTCGCCAACCTCCTGAAAACCCTGTCCCATCCGGGGCGACTGATGATTGTCTGCACGCTGGTGGAGGCAGAATATTCGGTTGGCGAACTGGAAGAGAAGGTCGATATCCACCAGCCGCACCTGTCGCAGCATCTCACCGTGCTGCGTTCATCCGGCATTGTGGACACGCGGCGGGAGGGCAAACAGATCTTTTACCGGCTGACGGGTGAAAAGGCAGCCCAGCTGGTGGGCGCTCTTTATGGCATATATTGTGCGGAGCAAGGCAAATGAGCCAGTATCTTCCCTCTCTTTTCGGCGGCATGCTGATTGGCGCATCCGCCGTCATGCTGCTGCTGCTCAATGGCCGCATTGCTGGCATCAGCGGCATTGTCGGGCGCCTCATTCAGGGCATTGGCCTTCCCACAAACCTGGCCTTTGTGCTTGGGCTGCTCATCGGGCCAGTTGTTTATCTGCTGGCCTTCGGCACCTGGCCAACCGTGCAGATCACCAGCGGCTGGCCGCTGATCATCCTTGCAGGCCTGATGGTCGGTTTCGGTTCGCGCATGGGCTCCGGCTGCACTAGCGGCCACGGCGTTCTGGGGCTTGCCCGCCTGTCGCCACGCTCCATGGTGGCCGTTGCCACCTTCCTCAGCGCCGGCATCCTTGCCGTGGCAATTTTGCGAGGTGTCGGGTTATGAGCCGCAACCTGTTTCAAATCCTTTCGGCCCTTGCCGCAGGCATTACCTTCGGCTTCGGGCTTTCGCTGTCGGGCATGTTGAACCCGGCACGGGTGCAGGGTTTTCTGGATGTTTTCGGGGCATGGGACCCAAGCCTCGCTTTTGTTCTCGGTGGCGCTGTCCTCGTTGCCTTTATTGGCGTGCAGGTCATGAAACGCCTGCGCCATCCGGCATTTGATGACAGTTTCCATCTGCCCGCCAACCAGCGAATCGATGCGCCGCTGCTCATCGGTTCGGCGCTGTTTGGCCTTGGCTGGGGCATTGGCGGTTTCTGTCCGGGGCCGGCGGTTGCGTCCCTGTCGGTTGGCATTCCGCAAACCGTGCTGTTCGTCATCACCATGCTGGCCGGCATGGCCCTGCATGACCGGCTGTGGAGTAAAAAGCCGTGACCCATTCTGTTCTTGCTGCGGTCGGTTCCGGCGGGCTCGTCGGTTTCATGCTCGGCCTGCTTGGTGGTGGCGGCTCCATTCTCGCCACGCCGCTGCTGCTTTATGTCGTTGGCGTCACCCAGCCACACATCGCCATTGGCACCGGTGCCTTGGCCGTATCGGTCAATGCCTTTGCCAATTTTGCCAGCCATGCCCTCAAGGGCCACGTCTGGTGGCGCTGCGCAGCCGTGTTTTCCGTGCTGGGTGTCATTGGTGCCATTGGCGGCTCAAGCCTTGGCAAGGCCATGGATGGAGACCGGCTGATCTTCCTGTTCGGCATCCTGATGCTGGTCATTGGCGCTCTCATGCTGCGGCCGCGCAAAACAGTAACGGCGCAGTGCCGCCCGGTTGATCTCAGAATGTGCCTGGTGACAGCAGCCGTGGCCTTTGTGGCCGGCGTCGCTTCCGGATTTTTCGGCATCGGCGGCGGGTTCCTGATCGTGCCGGGCCTCATGCTGGCCACAGGCATGCCCATGATCAACGGCATCGGCACCTCCTTGTTGTCCGTTGCGGTGTTCGGTCTGGCAACAGCGCTCAATTATGCCAGCTCCGGGCTGGTGGACTGGTGGCTTGCCAGCGAATTCATCGGTGGCGGCATTATCGGCGGCCTGCTTGGCATGGTGCTCGCCACGCGGCTCAGCGCCTACAAGAACATCCTCAACCGGCTGTTTGCCGCGCTGGTCTTTGCCGTGGCCACCTATATTCTCTATCGCAACCGGGCTGTTTTGATGGTGGGCTGAAGGCAGGGCTGGCGGCCGTGCGTGCCCGGAAAAATGCGCCTCTTTCTTTGGTGCCGGTTGCTGGCATAAGCTGCGCGCCGCCAGATGGGCAAACCATCGGGCAGGGCGTGGCACTGCAGTCTGGAGCAACAATATGCACGTTTCACCCACATTTCTGTCGCTTCCGAACAGTGCTGATGATGAAGCGCTTCGTGGCAGGCCACCGCGCATGGTGCTGTTTGGGGCCGGGTTTGGCAGCGCCTATGCCGGCAGTGACGATACCGGTCATGCGCTGGCCGCTGATGTCATCCGCGCCGCGTCCCAGGAAGATGCGCCGTTGATTGACCATTTCGATTTTGATCTCGGTGGGCCGTTGTTTGCG
Source organism: Agrobacterium sp. (assembly GCF_032092815.1). GTDB lineage: Bacteria > Pseudomonadota > Alphaproteobacteria > Rhizobiales > Rhizobiaceae > Agrobacterium. The sequence continues at coordinate 19,446 of NZ_DAMDBP010000055.1, forward strand.
GGCAAGCCGGTGTCCTGCATCGATATCGGCAACATCAAAACCACGCATCGCGACAATTCAGGCAACCGCGTGAGCATCGAAGCCCAGACGCGTGACATCCTTGCCATGTCAGCCGTGCCGATCCTTTTGGGCGGGGATTGTTCTGTCACCATTCCGTTCCTGTCGGCTTTTGCCGGGCAGGGGCCAATCTGGCTGTTGCAGATCGACGCGCATATTGACTGTCGCGACGAGGTGAGGGGCGAACGTTACGGTTATTCCAGCCCCATGCGTCGCGCCAGCGAAATGCCAGAGGTGGCGGGCATGGTGCAGGTTGGCCTGCGCAGTGTTGGCAGCGCGCGGGTGAGCGACGTGAACGACGCGCTTGCCTATGGCAGCCATTTTGTCACCGCGCGGGACATGCATAACCAAGGCGTTGAAGCGGCGCTGCAACACATTCCGGACGGCGCACGGGTGGTCATGTCACTGGATTGTGATAGCATCGATCCCGCCATCATGCCCGGTGTCGCGGCCCGCACGCCGGGCGGCTTGACCTATACGCAGGTCATCGATCTCATCTCAGGTGTCGGCAAAAAGGCCCGCATCGCGGGTTTTGACCTTGTGGAGTTTTATCCACCGGCCGATGTGGACGGCCTTTCGGCGCTCACCGCCGCACGTATTCTCGTCAACACCATGGGTGTCATCGCCCGTCAGAACTGACCAAATTCAGCCGCAGGGCCAGATGTTGCGTGCGGCAAAGCGCAGAGAGATTCGTTAATCCTCGACCCGAAAATGAACGGTCTTGGCGGCAAATGCCGCAATCCACCCCACACATTAAGCCGCATTTGCGCCGTCACAACGAAATGTTCCGTGATGACAGGCAAAGGCGTGAGCGTGGCACAGGCCTTATCCGCACCTTGAAAAAATCCAGCAAAAACAGGTGGTCCGCGTGGAAAACACCGCACTCGCTGCAACAGGCAGCGAAGTCGCGCGTTATTACCGCGCTCCGGCTTTGTAACAGTCCGTTCACATTTGCGTAAAACCGGCATTTTTTTAAGATTCTGAACGGAACATGAATGTAGGATAACAGTTCATTCATCTGACGTTCATCTTTGAATTGGAGCCACGCGATGTTTTTGAGCACACTTCATGATACCAATGCCTTCAGCTTTGGCTCTGGCGGCAGTCTGTCAGCCCGCTCCGCGGCCATTGAGGAAGAACTGCATTATCTTCCCAATTTTTCCGGCACCAATATTGTCGTTGAAGTCGAGGGTGGTTGCATCGTGTTGACCGGCACGGTCGAAAACCGCGTTGACCTTTTCCGGGCACTGAATGTTGCAAGCGACATCGCCGGTGCCGACAAGATCATCTTCCGCGTACAGCACGAGCCTCTGTTGGCCTCCTGATCTGACGCGGTCGAACGTCACCTAGGTGCCGGCATCGGCCGGCATCCGCAACCTGCGTCGGGCGCAAGCCAACGGCCAGTTCGCGCGTCGCAAGCATGTCGCGCATCTCAATGCAGAAGACATCTGCGATGACAGCGCGCATGGCGCGAAAAATTCAAAAAATCGGAACCTTTTGAGCATCCATGGGTTGAACTGCCAGACCCCACGTAATCCAGGTATGGCAGCCATGAAATCGATGTTCGATGCAGCCTGTTCTCTGTCCAAGTCATGGACCGCAACGGTGCTGCGCGTCTGGGGTCCGGCACTTGCTGCCTTTGCCATCATCCTGTCATCGGGCTTTTACGCCAACACCCTGTTCAGCACGGCTTTGTCGCAATCGCTGCGCAGCTTTTGATGCTCCACAAAAGCCCGCACACAAAACATGCTGAAAGCAAAAACCCCGACCTGGAAAGGCCGGGGCAGATGGTGTTGAAAAAATGTACTTTCGAAAATTGTCAGAATATGGAACGCCTTCTACCAGCGGTCACATTTTAAACGCAACACCCAATTTAAGGTGGAGCTGACTTTTTTTGACATCTTTTCCGATTTGCCCCAACTGGTCGCTCAATCCGCCATTCCATTACCGCGCCATGCACAAGCCTGAGCCTTAACATGGATTCAAAGGTCCTGTTGTGTTAGACAGTGGCCAAACATGGCGGCGCGGCACAGGTCCGCGCTTTGGCACGATTTTGGAAAATAATGAAAAATCAGTACATTAACCGCGAAAAAATCTTCGCCGTTGCCCCTATGATCGATTGGACTGACCGTCATTGCAGGTTCCTGCATCGGCAGCTTTCCAGCCATGCCTTGCTGTTTACCGAGATGATTGTCGCTGACGCAATCATCCACGGACGGCAGGATAAGCTGCTCAGCCACCACGATGCGGAAAACCCCGTTGCCCTGCAGCTGGGCGGCTCCGTGCCGGAAAAACTGGCCGAGGCGACCAGGATCGCGCTGGATTACAACTACAACGAGATCAACATCAATGTCGGTTGCCCGTCTGACCGGGTGCAATCCGGCACATTCGGCGCCTGCCTGATGCGTGAACCGGAAACGGTTGCCCGTTGCGTATCCGCCATGAAGGCGGCCACCGATCTTGCCGTGACGGTAAAGTGCCGCATTGGCGTGGATGACCAGAACCCGGAAGATGTGCTGCCGGATTTTATCACCCGCATGATCGATGCCGGTGCCGATGCCATTTGGGTGCATGCCCGCAAGGCCTGGCTACAGGGCCTGTCGCCAAAGGAAAACCGTGAAATTCCGCCGCTGGATTATGATCTGGTCTATGCCATGAAGGCGGCCAATCCCGGCACATTCATCGGCATCAATGGCGGCATTTCTGATCTGGAACAGGCCAAGACGCATCTCGAACACGTCGATGGTGTGATGCTAGGCCGCGCGGCCTACCACAACACCAATATTCTTGGCGATGTCGATCATGTGGTTTATGGCGCGCCATCCCAAGAGGTCGATTGGCAGCAGCTTTGCCAGACCATGATGGCCTACGCCGCTGATTATATCGCGACGGGCGGTCGCTTGAACCACGTCACCCGCCACATGGTTGGCCTGTTTCAGGGTTTTGCCGGCGCACGCCGCTTCCGCCAGATCCTGTCGTCGGATGCCACCAAACCGGGAGCCGGGCCAGAGATTATCGAAGCTGCCTTCGCTGCCATCGATTTTGAGGCGACGTCGCTGAAGGCTGCTGGCTAAGGTTGTAGGGGTCGCCGTAGCGCGCAACACTGAGACAGCGACTTGAATCTGACCCCATCTCGCCAAACGAAGCTAATGCGGTTGGCGTGATTAGATCCTCGCCACAAGGGCGAGGATGACGTGGAGGAAATGGTTGGTGCATTGTTTTACACTGACGATCCAACAAACTCTCCTCATGCCTCGTCCTCGGGTATGACCCGAGGGATGTCACAGGCATCCAGTGCCGCGCGTCGGCGCGGCGAAAGGCTTCTTTCCATCCCCAGGACTGGGGATGACTAGATTCCCGCAACAAGCGCGGGAATGAGGGAGGTTGGGACACCGTCAGCAAATACAGTTGCTACAGAGGAAGGATGTGGGTGCCACTTGCGCCCCTACCTCTACCCCTGTGGGAGAGGAAGAAAAATCATCACCTTAGCGTGCTAAGTGATAGATTTTTCAGGTGAGGGGTTCATGCAAGGGGCAACCCGGAACCTCAGTGCGACGCCCACCTTCGACGTCATTCTCGGGCTTGTCCCGAGAATCCAATCACATCTCGTCAAACGCCAATTACGCGGCTGGCGTGGTTAGATCCTCGCCACAAGGGCGAGGATGACGTGGAGGAAATGGTTGGTGCATTGTTTTACACTGACGATCCAACAAACTCTCCTCATGCCTCGTCCTCGGGTATGACCCGAGGGATGTCACAGGCATCCTGTGT
>NZ_DAMDBP010000056.1:0-21515 GCF_032092815.1 Agrobacterium sp.
CCAATGGACAAGGACCTTTACGACCTTCCTGCCAAGGAACTGAAAAAGATCCCAACCGTTTGCGGCTCACTGCGTGAAGCGCTGGAAAGCCTCGACAAGGATCGCAAGTTCCTCACCGCCGGCGGCGTATTCGATGACGACCAGATCGACAGCTTCATCGAGCTGAAGATGCAGGAAGTCATGCGTTTCGAAATGACCCCGCATCCAGTCGAATTCGACATGTACTACTCGGCTTGATTTTGGATATGCGCTGGCTCTGCTGGCGCATTTCTTTTTTAAGCGGCGGCTCACGGGCCGCCGTTTTTTATGACTTCAACATCTCGGGTCACCCGTTCAGGCACGCAAACATGCGCCATGCCCGCCCACGGTGACCGAACTGGAATACGCATATGACAGCAGACACCTCGCAACCCCGGCCAATCGACTGGGTCATCTTCCTCCTTGCGCCCCTCTGCTTTGCCACCAACATCATTTTTGGCCGCGGTGTCATCGGTGAGGTCTCGCCCTTTACCACCGCCTTCATTCGCTGGACGGCCTCGGCGTTGATCATGGCACCCTTTGTTTATGCCGATCGCAAGGCCTGCATCGCCTTTGTCCGCGACCACAGCCTGTTGTGGCTGGTCATCGGTTTTCTCGGCATGGGCATCTGCGGCGGCGTGGTCTACTGGTCGCTCACCTATACATCTGCTGCCAATGGCACGCTGATCTACACCACATCGGCGCTGTTCATCATCATCTTCCAGCGCATGTTCCAGAACCGTCCGATCCGGCTGCTGGAAGTGGCCGGCATGATCATTGCCTTTGCCGGTGTTGGCGTCATCGTGCTGAAGGGTAATCTCGATGCACTGCTGCATCTTGATTTCAATCTTGGTGACTTCGGCATCCTGATGGCCGCCATTGCCTTTGCCGTCTATTCGCTGCTGCTGCGCAAGCGCGAAGTCAATGTCATGAAATCCTTCAGCCTGTTCGGCCTGATTGCCGCCTCCGGCGCACTGGTGCTGTTGCCAATGACTGTCGTGGAGTTTGCACAAGGCGGCAGCCTGCCAGTCACCGCAACCGCGTGGTTGAAAATGAGTGGCATCATCCTGATCGCGTCACTGGCAGCATTCCTGTGCTTTACCCATACGGTGCGAGTGTTCGGCCCGACCACGGCGGGGGTAACGCTGTATCTGATGCCACCGATCTCCATTGTTCTGGCCTGGCTTTTTCTTGCCGAGACTTTCGAAACCTATCACGGCATTGGGATCGTTCTGGTCATGTCTGGCGTTATTCTTGCAACAGCCCCAACAGGGCGTCGCTTGAAAGGCCCAAAAACCGGAAACACTTGATATCTGCGCAAAGACGTCCCAAATTATTCTTCGAAAGGATGTTTCAGCCATGAAGCAAAGAAATGCAAAATTCACGATCGGAGAAGTGGTTCGTCACAGGATATTTCCTTTCCGTGGCGTCATTTTTGACGTCGATGCGGAATTTTCCAATACGGAAGAATGGTGGAACTCGATACCGGCGGAAATCCGTCCTGAACGCGACCAGCCCTTTTACCATTTGCTGGCCGAAAATGATGATACGGAATATGTCGCATACGTATCGGAACAGAACCTGATCCATGATGACAGCGGAAAACCGCTGCGCAATCCCAACATCACCCGGATCTTCGACACCGATTCCGGCGGCCACTTGAAGCCCAAGCCGATCATGTCTCACTAAATCATAAGAACCGGCCTTAAAGGCCGGTTTTTTGTTGGCGACGCGCGGGGGAGAAAACATAACCCCTCACCTGAAAAATCTATCACTTAGCAAGCTAAGACGATGATTTTTCTTCCTCTCCCACAGGGGGAGAGGTAAGGCGCCAAGCGGTGCGGCATCCACCCATCTCTTCCCTTGTGGGAGAGAAAGCGATTTCAACATGTTGAAGCGCGCGAAGCCATAAGTGTTAGAAATCGCAAGTGAGGGGTCTGGCCCAACACACCACTCCAACGTCATCCTCGCCCCTGTGGCGAGGATCTAAGCCGGTGCCAAATATGCAACGTGATTAGATTCTCGGGACAAGCCCGAGAATGACGACGAGTGCATGGTGCCAAGCCTACCCCAACGCCCCGCCCAAAAAAACGCACATAAAAAAACCGGCCACAGGGGCCGGTTTTTCACGCCATCCATATGGATGAAATTATTGTGCAGGGGCAGTCTTTGCAGCTTCCTGGGCAGCTTCCAGCTTCTTGCGAGCCTCTTCTGCCTTCTTCTGCATGCCTTCCTGCAGCGTGCGCTGGCTTTCAGCCAGCTGCGACTGCGAGATTGCTTCGCCATCAAAAGCGCCGGTGAATCCGGTCAGGGCAATCTTGATCGGGTTTGGAGCGCGGCGGAAGTTGATCGAGGTGAACACAACTTCGTTGCCCTTCTTGAGGCTGGCGATCATCGCGTCGGTCAGCGGCACTTCAGCGGTGCACTTGTCTGGAAGGCACACGGCGTAGTCCAGCTTGACGCCCTTGGCGCCATCGATCTGCATCATCACGCCTGGCGGAATGAGACGTGCGGACGGTACGGAAACCTGCAGGATCTTGCGGTTTACCTTGCCTTCAACGCTGATGAGGCCAACAGCGGTGATCATCTGGCCGTTCTGTGCCAGAACAACGTTCTGAACAACGCAGACATCGTTGTCTTCCTGCTTGGAGCAGGTCTTGAACCAGCCGAGTGGCGGTGCGCCAGCCGGAGCCGCAGCCTGCTGAGCCTGGGAAATGGCCGGGGCGGAAACGGCACCAATGGAAAGAACGAGAGCGGACAGTGCTGTCCGGGTGAACTTGTTTGCCTTGTACATCATAAGAGTTCCGTCTCCTGAAATTCGGTCGGGTCAGTTTTGAACCTATGCCCGTCGTTGGCGCGATCCGCTTACCCGTTCAACTGTCTGTCAAATGAGGCAAATGCGTGACCCACCAATTCTGGCACACCTGTTACATGCGCAAAGCGTCGATATCCAGCTTTTCTTTAAGAATTTTGACGACTGCCTTAAGATTTCCAGACCATTCATGTCTGTAGACTGACGCCTGTGGTAAATTCCGCGGGAATCAGACAACCGACTTCCGCATAGGAGATTGAAATGCGCAGATGCCTGATGGCTGTCATCCCGGTACTGCTGTTCAGCAGCGCAGCACTGGCCGAACCTGTCCATGGCATTTCCATGCACGGCACACCTGCCCTGCCCGCAGATTTCAAGAGCTTTCCTTACGTGAACCCTGACGTCAAGAAGGGTGGCCGAATTGCCTATGGTGTCGTTGGCACATTCGACAGCCTCAACCCCTTTGTTCTCAAGGGCATGCGCACCACCGCACGCGGTGTCTGGGACCCGGATTTCGGCAATCTTTTATACGAACCGCTGATGCAGCGTTCCAATGACGAACCCTTCTCGCTTTACGGCCTTTTGGCCGAAAGTGTCGAATGGGACGAGGAGCGCACCTACACCCAGTTCAACCTCAACCCCAAGGCGCGCTGGCAGGATGGCAAACCGGTAACCCCGGAAGACGTGATGTTCACGCTTGAACTGTTGAAGGAAAAAGGCCGCCCGCCGTTCAACAACCGCCTGAGAGCAGTTGAAAAGATGGAAAAGGTCGGTGAACACGGCGTGCGATTTACCTTCAACGACAAGGCAAACCGCGAAACGCCCCTGATCCTGGCCTCCGCCACGCCGATCCTGCCCAAACATGCCACTGATCCGGAAACCTTTGAGCGCGCCGGTCTTGGACCGGTGGTTGGTTCCGGCCCTTACAAGATCAAATCCATGCGGCCGGGTGAACGCATCGTCTGGGAACGCGACCCGAATTATTGGGGCAAGGATGTGCCCTCAAAGGTCGGTTTTGATAATTACGACGAAATCAGCATCACCTATTTTCTTCAGGTCACCGCCATGTTCGAAGCCTTCAAGAAGGGCGATATCGACATGTACCCGGAAGGTGACGCCATCAATGGCAATGCCGATTCGTCCCATTGGGGTTCGGCCTACAACTTCCCCGCCGCCAATCGCGGCGACGTGTTGAAGGAAGTGTTCGAGCCGCGCCTGCCATCGGGCATGTTCGGTTTTGTGTTCAACACCCGCAAACCGATCTTTGCTGATGAAAAGGTGCGTGAAGGCCTGTCCTATGTGCTGGATTTCGAATGGCTGAACCGCAACATTCTCGGCGGCGCTTTCAGCCGCACGCAAAGCTACTGGCAAAATTCCTCGCTGGGTGCCTATGGCAACCCGGCCGATGAAAAGGAACTGGCGCTGCTGGGCGATGCCGCCAAGCGCCTGTCGCCAGAACTGCTGGCCGGCACCTACACCATGCCGGTCACAGACGGCTCGGGCGCTGACCGCAAGGTGCTGCGCAAGGCCGTCGATCTGTTGCAGGAGGCCGGTTACAAGATCACCGATGGCCGCATGGTTGATGCCAATGGCCGGCAACTGGCCTTTGAGGTAATGACCCAGAACCCGGCGCAGGAACGTATCGCGCTGGCTTTCCAGCGTTCGCTGAGGCTGATTGGCGTCAACATGGCCATCCGCTCGGTGGATGACGGCCAGTACCAGTCACGGTCCAATACCTTTGATTATGACATGATCATCCGCTCCTTCCCGTCATCGCTGTCGCCGGGCATCGAGCAATATAACCGCTGGGATTCGACCTCGCGCGACGCTCAAGGCAGCTTCAATTATGCCGGAGCGGCCGATCCTGACATTGACCGCATGATCGAGGCCTTGTTGCAGGCCCGCTCGACTGAGGATTTTGAGGCTGCGGTGCGTGGTTATGACCGCCTGCTGGTATCAGGCCATTATGTCATTCCGCTGTATTACATCGGTGCACAATGGGTGGCACACTGGAAATATCTGGCCAAACCGGATGTTACCCCGCTGTTCGGTTATCAAAAGCCGGTTTGGTGGGACGCACGCGCGCAATAACGTTGGCTACTCCGGAGTAACTCGTGACACCGTGCCACTGGTTACCTCGACGTAACTGGTTGAAGGACGGCGTTGAAATGCATAAATGCCTCCACACTGTAATTTTGACGTAAGGAAACACCATGCTGCGGCTTACTATTGATATCGTTTCGGATGTGGTCTGCCCATGGTGCTACCTCGGCAAGGCGCGGCTGGATCTGGCCATTGCCGAAGTGCAGGACGAGATCGGCATCGACATCAACTGGCGTCCTTACCGCCTCAACCCAGATTACCCGCCAGAAGGCGTGGACCACCAGGTTGAACTGGCCAAGAAGCTTGGAGGCAAGGACCGCATGGACAAGGCCCACGGCATTTTGACCGATCTCGGCAAGGAAGTTGGCATCAACTTCGACTTTGAGGCCATCAAGATCGGCCCCAACACGCTGGATGCGCACCGCCTTGCACTCTGGGCCCATTCCGAGAACCGCGAATTGCAGGACAAGGTCATTTCCCTGCTGTTCAAGGCCAACTTTGAAGAGGGTCGCAATGTCGGTGATCACGCCGTTCTTCTCGACATTGCCGAGCAGGCTGGCATGGACCGCAAGGTGGTTGAAAAGCTGCTGGCATCCGACGCCGACAAGGACACAATTGTCGCCGAAATTGATGCAGCGCAGCAAATGGGCGTTAATGGCGTGCCATTTTTCATTGTAGATCATCAGTACGCTATAAGCGGTGCACAAACTGCGGATGTTTTGGTCAATGCTTTTAAAGAGATTGCAAAACTCAAAGAGCAGGCTCATAGGGAATTGAACTGACCGCCAGACCTCCCGCTGTCGGCACTCCCCGCACTTAAAAACTCGAGTTTGATCCTGTGTTCGACAGCACACTGAAAGGCATTCTTATTGCCTTTGCGTCCTTCGCCGCATTCGCCTGGAGCGATGCCAGCGTAAAATTGATCGAGGGGCAGATCTCCCCCATCGAATCGGCCTTTTTTGGTGCCGTGTTCGGTATGGCTGCCCTTCCATTCCTGAAAAAACGCAATGACCAGTGGCGCGATATCATGCGCACCACCCACCGCCCTTTGTGGCTCTTGCGTTTTGTCTCGGCCGGTCTCGGCTCCATCGGCAGCGTCACCGCCTTTACCCACCTGTCGATGGCGGAAGCCTTTGCACTGATCTTCCTGCTGCCCTCCTTCGTCACCATCATGTCGGTGGTGTTTTTGAAAGAACAGGTCGGCATCAAGCGCTGGTCGGCTGTCATCATCGGTTTTGTCGGCGTATTGATCATTCTGCGCCCCGGTTTCCGTGAACTGTCGATCGGCCATCTCGGCGCGATCATCGGCGGCCTCAGCGGCGCGCTTTCCATCGTCATCTTCCGCGCCATGGGCCCGTCGGAAAAGAACATTTCGCTTTATGGCGCTGGCGTTCTCGGCGCCTTGTTCATCTGTGGTCTGGCGATGATCCCGGACTTCCAGCCGCCCAATGCCGAACAATGGCTGTGGCTGGCCGGATATGGCCTGTTTGCCGCCCTTGCCAACGTACTGTTGATGTATGCCGCGCAATATGCGCCAGCCACCGTCATTGGCCCGACGCAATATAGCCAGATGTTGTGGGCGATCCTGTTCGGTTATCTGATCTTCGGTGACCATGTCGACAGCTGGATGCTCTGCGGCATCGTGCTGATCATCGGGTCCGGCATGCTCACACTGATCCGCGAAAAACAGCGCCACACGCCGCTGCCAAGCTCCGTTGCCGCCGACCAGAACGCCGCACTGGCGATCACGCCGGAAACCGAAAACACCGACACCAAGGCGTAAAAACCTGCTTTGAGTACAGTGCCCCGAAACCCGCTGTGGTTTCGGGGTTCAAGTCCCGCCATCAGGCTTGAACCTGCCATGGCTGGCAATCACAGGGCATGACGTTTAAACCAGAGTGACATTCCCTCGATTGAGGGTCAGCGCATAGTTCACATCTGGCATGTCATGATACCCGTCGCACTTCCTTCCGTCGAATTTCTCGCCATTGTCGGTCTGCTGTTCCTCACCACGCTGGTGTGGTTTGTCTGGACCATTTGGTTGCTGTTTTTCCGCAAAAGCCAGAAACCCTGGGCAAACCACTGGTTTGCACTCTATGGCCTGACGACTTTTCCAGCCCTGTTCACCCTCTACCATGTCGTGACCTTTTCGCTGGAGATGCGCGCGCTCGACAGAGAGCACGAGAAAAACTTTGCACCGACACTGACCAGCAGCGAGCGCATCGGCCAGATTGATATGCCCGAAGGCACCAAGCTGCGCCTGGCGGTTGCCCAGAAACCGGAATCATTCGGCCGCGCCACCTTCCCGCATACGGTCGAGATTGCCGGCATCAACGCGCTGGCTGTCGATCGTTACATCGCCATCACATATGACGACAGTTACAATGTCACCGGTTTTGCGCCGGATAATATGCGGGTCGTCGGCGAAGGCACGACGCAGCAGCAGGGCTGGACCTGCCAGGCAACAACGCCAGTGGAATTTGATGTGCAGGAAGATGGCAGCATCAAAGCCTTCAAGCGCTGCGTGCTGGCGGCAGGTAACATGGCAGATGGCATAGACCTGCCAGCAGGCACTGAAGTCTGGACCTCGACTGGCAATGTCTACACGTCAGGTTTTATCGATACCGACCGCTGGGTGCTGGACGTGCGGCAGGGCAAAACCGTGCAGGTTGACGGGCTCGAACTGACCGGCCCGCGCATCTTGCTGGATGAAAACCGAAAACTGCATGAAATCAGCGGCGCGACCTTGGCAAAGGATACGACGTTTGGCGCCAACACCTATGCCGCTGGCACCATTGTGCGGTTCAATCCGCTGCACCTGCGCGACACGCACCCCGACGCCTGGCTGATGACGTCGAAGGAAGGCGTCGAGGATGACGCCATTCTGCTGCCGCCTGATGGCGAAGTTCTGGACCGGACGGGCAAGGTGCTGACCACCCTGCCCCGATAGTGTCTCAGCCCTTCGCCAGCTCTGCCAGCTGCGTCATGACCATGGCAGCACCGGCCAGACGTTTTTCCGGCGTTGGCAGGTCGCGGGTCAGGAACACGCTGTGGTCCGGCCTGATCTTGGCCAGCGATCCCTGCTTGCTGATGTAACCGACCAGACCGGCCGGGTTCGGGAATTCGCGGTTGCGGAACTGCACGACAACGCCCTTCGGGCCGGCATCCAGCTTTTCGACATTGGCAACACGGCACAGCGACTTGATGTAAACCACCTTGAGCAAGTGCTGTACCTCCTTCGGCAATGGGCCGAAACGGTCGATCATCTCCGCGCCGAAACCATCGATCTCCGACAGCTCGGTCAGTTCGCCAAGGCGACGGTAAAGCGCCATGCGCAGATGCAAATCCGGCACATAGTTTTCGGGGATCATCACCGATGTGCCAAGCGAGATCTGTGGCGACCAGCCGCTTTCCTGCACGTCGTCATCGCCCTTCACTTCGGCAACCGCTTCTTCCAGCATCTGCTGGTAGAGTTCGAAACCGACTTCCTTGATATGGCCGGACTGTTCTTCACCCAGCAGGTTGCCGGCACCACGAATGTCAAGGTCATGGCTGGCTAGCTGGAAGCCGGCACCCAGCGTGTCGAGGGACTGCAATACCTTCAACCGGCGCTCAGCAGTGGCCGTCAGCACCTTGTTAACCGGAAGCGTAAACAGCGCAAAGGCGCGCACCTTGGAGCGACCGACACGGCCACGCAGCTGGTAAAGCTGTGCCAGACCAAACATGTCGGCACGGTGCACGATCAGCGTGTTGGCGGTTGGCACATCAAGCCCGGATTCTACGATGGTGGTAGACAGCAGCACATCATATTTGCCGTCATAGAAGGCATTCATGATGTCTTCCAGCTCACCGGCTGGCATCTGGCCGTGCGCGACGGCAACGCGCAGCTCCGGCACATCCGATTGCAGGAAGGCATGAATGTCCGCCAAGTCAGCCAGACGCGGGCAGACATAGAAACTCTGGCCGCCACGGTAATGTTCGCGCATCAAAGTTTCGCGGATAACCAGCGCGTCAAATGGCGAAATGAAGGTACGAACCGCCATGCGATCCACCGGTGGCGTGGTGATCAGCGACAACTCGCGCACGCCGGTCATAGCCAGCTGCAAGGTGCGCGGAATGGGCGTCGCAGACAGCGTCAGAACGTGAACGTCGCCTTTCAGCTCCTTCAAACGTTCCTTGTGTTTGACACCGAAATGCTGCTCTTCGTCGATGATCAGCAGGCCAAGATTGGCAAAGCTGATGCCCTGACCGAGCAGCGCATGGGTGCCGACAACGATATCCGTCTTCCCCTCGGCCACTTCCTTTTTGGTCAGCGCCAGTTCCTTGGTGCCGACAAGGCGAGAGGCCTGCTGCACGCGGATCGGCAGGCCACGGAAACGCTCTGAGAAGGTGCGGAAATGCTGGCGCGCCAACAGCGTGGTTGGCACGACAACCGCCACCTGCACGCCGTTCATGGCGGCGAGGAAGGCAGCACGCAGCGCAACTTCTGTCTTGCCAAAACCCACGTCACCGCAAATCAGGCGGTCCATCGGCCGGCCAAGACCAAGATCGTCGCGGATGGAATCGATGGCGTTCAGCTGGTCTTCGGTTTCATCATAGGGGAAACGCGCCGCAAACTCGTCGTAAAGACCATCCGGTGCCACAAGCACCGGCGCCTTGCGCACCATGCGTTCAGCCGCCACGCGAATAAGATCGCCAGCCATGTCAAGCAGGCGTTTCTTGAGCTTGGCCTTGCGCATCTGCCAGGCGCCACCGCCCAACTTGTCCAGATGTGCTTCTGCGGCGTCCGATCCGTAGCGTGACAGCAGGTCGATGTTTTCAACCGGCAGGAACAGCTTGGCCTCATCGGCATAATGCAGCTCAAGGCAGTCGCGCGGCGCACCTGCCGCCTCGATGGTGCGAAGGCCAACAAACCGGCCAATACCATGTTCGGCGTGAACGACCAGCGATCCCTCATCGAGACCTGCGACTTCCGAAATGAAGTCGGCGGCCCGCTTGCGGCGCTTGGAACGGCGCACCATACGGTCGCCGAGAATATCCTGCTCGCCAATGACGGCGAGATTGCCGGTTTCAAAGCCGGATTCGAGGCTGAGCACCGCAGAGGCCGCCTCCCCCTTGCCGAGTTTTTCGACCTCTTTCAGCGCCTGTACCGGCTTGATCTTTTCAAGCCCATGTTCGTTCAGCACCTGCAACAGGCGGTCAAGCGAGCCCTCGGACCAGCCGGTGATCAGCACCTTCCAGCCCTTGGCACGACGCTCGGCAATATGCTTGACGGCAAGGTCAAACACGTTGACGCGTTCTGCCTCAGCATTTTCAGCATTGGCACGCGCCCAGCGTGGTCCGGTATGGGCATCCAGCGTTGCAACCGGGCGTCCGGTCGCATCATGTTCATTAAATGGTGTCAGGCGAATGGCGCTAACCGTATCCAGCGTCTGCTCAAAACCCTTGGCATCGAGATAAAGCTGGCCGGGAGACACCGGCTTGTAGGGCGCACCCTGCGTGGAACCCTTGGTCTCGCCTGACGTGCGGCGGGCATCATAATAATCCAGCACCAGCTTGGAGCGTTCGGCGGCTGCCTCGCGTGCCGTATGGTCGGTGACGATGCGGAAGCCGGCGAGATAATCAAAGGCCGTTTCCAGCCGCTCGTAAAACAGCGGCAGCCAGTGTTCCATGCCGGCATAACGGCGGCCTTCGGATACGGCCTGATAAAGCGCGTCGTCGCGGGTCGCGGCACCAAACAGCGACAGGTAATTTTTGCGGAACCGGGCAATTGTATCCGGTGTCAGCGTCACTTCGCTCATCGGGTTCAGATCAAGCGAACGCGCCTGCCCGATGGTGCGCTGGCTGGCCGGATCGAAGGTGCGGATGCTTTCCAGCGTATCGCCAAAAAAGTCCAGGCGCACCGGCTCTTCCGTGCCAGGAACGAACACGTCGAGAATGCCACCGCGCACGGCAAATTCGCCGACTTCACGCACAGTTGCGACACGGTCAAAACCGTTGCGCTCCAGCCGCGCGGCAATGTCATCCATGCGGATCTGGTTGCCGGGCTTGGCCGAAAACGCCAGGCTTTCAATGATGTCGCGCGGTGCCATCTTCTGCAGCATGGCATTGACGGTGACGAGAACGATGGCCGGGTGCGGTTTCTTGCCGTGGCTGATCAGGCCGGACAGTGCGGCCAGCCGTCTTGCCGAGGTGTCGGCACTGGGTGACACGCGGTCATAGGGCAAGCAGTCCCAGGCCGGCAGGGTCAGCACCGGAATGTCAGGCGCCACGAAACCCAGCATCTGCTCAAGATCGGCAATACGCTGCCCGTCCGACATTACGTAAGCAACGGACTGGCCGGTGCGCGCCATCTCGGCAAGCAACATCGCTTCCATGCCTGACGGCACGTTGCCGATGGTCAGGGATGTGTCGAAGGAAAGAACTGTCTTGGCGTCAAAACCGGGGATCATGGCGTATTACTTTACAAACTTGACGCAGGCCGCAGAAAAACAGATCCGTTTTTGCGAAACGACATGCGTAAAAACAAACAGTTAAAGCGTGACGCATGAAACCGGTTCATGCAACCTGCCCTTATCAGCGTGTTACCGGGTCAAAATCAGGGCGGTAGGATGCAATGCGTTCAAAAAGCGGGGTCTGGAACCGTTCCGGCACAGGCAGAGCGCCCGTCACCATCTTGACGAGGTCATTGTCTTCCTCGTCCATGATGACCTCCAGCTCGTCGAGCTGCTCATCCGTGAGATCGGCGATATTTTCCTCGGCAAACTGGCCAAGCACCAGATCCATTTCGCGGATGCCGCGATGCCAGCAACGGTAAAGGATCCGTCTGCGACGCTCGTCAAGGTCCACGCTGCTTCTCACCAGTCCTGTCATCGCATTGTCCTTTGCTGTCAAGGTCGTGCCTGCAGGGGTCTTGTCCATTGATCTGCCGTTCCAGACCCACCCTCAGACCCCGTGCTTTTGACAGGCCGGAGGTAGAGGAGAACATCACGGGAAAACAGCCGGACTTGAAACTGCAGCGCGCCCTTCAATCTTTGCTTCGTCTATTGCGATGTCCTATAGAACAGGACAGGAACGTTTGGGAACCTGTTTTGTGCAATTATTTGCACGCCACGGCAAAACTGTCGGTAAAAAAACGCTGTTTATCGGCTGGCGGCCCTTGCATTGCGTGACACCTTCCCCGATTTTGCCGCCATGCGCCCAACACTGCTTGATCCCCTGTTTGCATCTGTCTCGACACTTCAGGGCGTTGGCCCGAAACTGGCCGATCTGCTGGCCAGACTGCTGGGCCGCGAAAACGCCGATGATTGCCGTGTCATTGACCTCCTGTTCCACGCTCCCTCTGGCGTGATCGACCGCAGAAACCAGCCCGGCATTGCGCTGGCACCGACCGGCTCCATTGTCACCATCAAGGGACGTGTGGACCGCCACCAGCCGCCGCCACCGGGCAACCGCTCGGTTCCCTACCGCGTGTTCATCCATGATGACACCGGCGAACTGGCGCTGACCTTTTTCCACGCCAAGGGCGACTGGCTGATGAAGGCGCTGCCGATTGACGAAGAGGTGCTGATCAGCGGCAAGGTCGACTGGTTTAACGGCCGCGCCTCCATGGTGCATCCGGATTTCATGGTCAAAGCCTCGGAGGCAGAAAATCTGCCACTGATCGAACCGGTTTATCCGCTGACCGCAGGCCTGTCACCCAAGGTGCTGCGCAAGTCGATCGATACCGCCGTAACCCGCCTGCCCGAACTGCCGGAATGGATCGACGAAACCCTGATGCTGCGGCAGGGTTTTCATGACGCCAAAGAAAGTTTCCGCCTGCTGCATGACCCGCGCGATGGGCTGGATATCGATCCGCAGTCGATCAGCCGCCGCCGGCTGGCCTATGACGAATTTCTGGCCGGACAGCTTTCGCTGACCCTGGTGCGCCAAAGGCTGCGCAAGGTGGCTGGCAACCCTGTCGTCGTGAAGGGCGACATGGCCGCCCGCATCCTGCATGCCTTGCCCTTTTCCATGACCAACAGCCAGAAGGCGGCGATCGAGGACATCCTGAAAGACATGGCCGGTGATACCAGAATGTTGCGCCTGTTGCAGGGTGACGTCGGTGCCGGCAAAACCCTTGTGGCGCTGATGGCCATGGCAACGGTGGTTGAGGCCGGTGGACAGGCGGTGCTGATGGCCCCGACCGAAATTCTCGCCCGTCAGCATCACGCCACAATTTCGAGGTTCGCCGCTGCCGCCAATATTACGGTCGAGGTTCTGACCGGCCGCACCAAGGGCAAGGAACGCCAGGCGATCGAGGAACGTATTGCCTCTGGCGAGGCGCAGATCATCATCGGCACCCACGCACTGTTTCAGGATAGCGTCAGCTACAAGAACCTGCTGCTGGCGGTGGTCGATGAGCAGCATCGTTTTGGCGTGCATCAGCGCCTGCGGCTCACCGCCAAGGGCATCACGCCGCATATGCTTGTTATGACCGCCACCCCCATTCCCCGCACGCTGGTGCTGGCCGCCTTTGGCGACATGGATGTGTCAAAGCTCACCGAAAAACCGGCCGGTCGCAAACCCATCCAGACCGTGACCATCCCGACCGAACGTTTGGGCGATATTATAGACAGGCTGCGCAAGGCGCTGTCTGACGGCAAAAAGGCTTACTGGATCTGCCCGCTGGTCGAAGAATCCGAAGAAGTCGACCTTATGTCGGCCGAGGAACGCCACGGCGTGCTTTCCAAGGCGCTTGGCGCGCCAATCGGCCTCATTCACGGCCGGCTGAATGGCGCAGACAAGGATGCCGCCATGATGGCCTTCAAGAATGGCGAAACCCGTTTGCTGGTCGCCACCACTGTCGTGGAAGTGGGTGTTGATGTGCCCGACGCCACCATCATGGTCATTGAACATGCCGAACGTTTCGGCCTTGCCCAGCTTCACCAGCTGCGCGGCCGTGTTGGACGTGGTGATGAAGCCTCCACCTGCATTCTGCTTTACAAGGGGCCGCTGGGTGAAACCGGCAAGGCACGCCTTTCCATCCTGCGTGACAGTGAAGACGGCTTTCTGATTGCCGAGGAAGACCTGAAACTGCGCGGCGAAGGCGAACTGCTGGGCACCCGCCAGTCCGGCACACCGGGTTTCAAGATCGCCAGCCTCGAGGCCCATGCCGATTTGCTGGAAATTGCCCGCAAGGACGCCGCCTATATGATAGAGCGCGACCCGGAGCTTACCAGCCCGCGCGGCCAGAACCTGCGGGTTCTGCTTTATCTCTACCGCCGCGACGAGGCCATTCGTTTCCTGCATGCAGGGTAATGTCAGGAAAGACATCATGACTAGAGATACCAGACCGCCATCGGCCTATACCAAGGGCTACGCCCTTTGTTCGCCGGATAACATCCTGCAACCGGACAGCTTCCGCCACACGGAAGGCAAGGCCATTGCGTCCAAATTTCGCAAGAAAAAGAAACGCAAGAAACAATGGAAAGAGGCGCAGGACGAAGGCTGGACGGTAAAATTCGTCTATATGCGCATGTTCGTGCCGGTGTTTTATTCCTCCAGCATCGACCGGGCTGAACAGGACAATGACAATAGCTATGACGAGGATGATTACTCGTGAGCGGGTGGTTCGATTCCGGCAAGGGACACCAATACGTAATTACTAGCCCTCCCTCATTCCCGTGCTTGTCACGGGAATCTAGTCATCCCCAGTCCTGGGGATGAAAAGACCCTTTCCGCCGCGCAGACGCGCGTCGACTGGATTTCTGTATCAAGCACAGAAATGAGGACCGTTGAGGCGCCATCTGCACTCTGATCCAAGGTCGATGAGCGAACCATTTTCTCACCGTCATCCTCGCCCTTGTGGCGAGGATCTAAGCCCGCGCCAAATATGCAACGTGATTAGATTCTCGGGACAAGCCCGAGAATGACGTCGAGTTTGGGTCTCGCACGATGATGCGATCGTATGTAGCTCGACCTCAACCCCAACCTCCTCTTCCCTGTGCTTGTCACAGGGATCCAGCAGACGCGCGTCTGTGCGTCAAAAGACATCTTTCCAGCCCCAAGACTGGGGCTGACTGGATTTCTGTGACGAGCACAGAAATGAGGGCCGTTGCGTCATCCTCGCCCTTGTGGCGAGGATCTAAGCCGTCCACCAAAATCGCGAGGTGGTTGGATTCTCGGGACAAGCCCGAGAATGACGTAGGGGGAACTGGCTACCCCGGCAGCTTGAAGTCAGGGGCAACCAGACCGCCCGAGATCAGCAGCTTGGCGCCGTCTTCCGGCGTCATGTCGAGCATGATGATCTTGTCTTTCGGCACAAACAGCAAAAAACCCGCCGTTGGCACCGGCGTTGGTGGCAAGAACACCGCCACCATTTCCTGGCCCATCTCGTTGAAACGGTAGGCCAGTTCGCCCTTGGCGTCAGACGCCACAAACACCATCGCCCAGGTACCAGACGAGGGAAACTCGATCATGCCGACCTTCTTGAACGAGCTGGAATGCTCCTTCAAAACGGATTCGAAGATCTGCTTGAGGCTTTTATAGACCGGGCGCACCAGCGGCATGCGGTTCATGACGGATTCGCCAAAACCGACCACCCATTTGCCAATCAGGTTGTTGCCGAGGAAACCGATGATGGTGATACCGATCATCGCAATCAGCAGGCCAAAGCCTGGAATGGCAATGTCGAAATATTGTTCCGGGTCATAACGCGCCGGAATATAGGGTTTGACCCAGCTATCGGCCCATTGCAGGAAAGACCAGACAATCCAGATGGTTATGGCCACCGGCGCAAGTATGATGACGCCCGTCAGAAAATTGTTCCTGATACGTGAGGCAAACGAGATCTTTAAGGGGTTGTCGGCCATTACTCATTCATTTTGTGGCGGCAATGTCTTGTTGGCGGTCAGGTGCCGACATCGCCGTAAAAACCCGGATGGTAATGCACAATGCCGGATGGCTTGCTGCCATGCAAGCTGAGGAACATGAAATATTCGTTAGGTATGCCGTCGGTGTTCAGTGCCTCGGAATTGAGAAATCCGAAGCGGCCATAATAGTCGGGATCACCCGCCACAACACAACCTGCGGCCTGCATGCGTTCCAGCATATCCAGCCCCGCCTTTACCAGACGGCTGCCAATGCCCTGCCCCTGTCTGTCCGGAGCAACGGACAGCGGGCCAAGTCCGTACCAACTACCTTCACCATGCTCCACGCGGACATGCGAAAAGGCAATGTGGCCAACAATGCCTTCACTGTCTTCGGCGACCAGAGAGATGCTGAGGGCGTCTGCCGCCCGCAGCCGATCAATGATCAGATGCTCGGTCTGATCACTGTGTTCCGCTTCCAGAAACGCCGCTTGCGTGACAGCGGAGATCGCCTCGGCATCAGCTGGCGTTTCCGGACGAATGATCATTCAACCGTCACCGATTTGGCAAGGTTGCGCGGCTGGTCCACATCCGTGCCCATGAACACGGCGGTGTGGTAGGCCAAAAGCTGGATCGGCAGCGAAAACACCATTGGCGTGATGATTTCATCGACATTCGGCAGAGTGATCGTTGCCATGGTCGGCAGCTTGGAGGCCGCAGCACCCTTTTCATCGGTGATGAAAATGATCTTGCCGCCACGCGCTGCCACTTCCTGCATGTTGGACACGGTCTTTTCAAAGAACCGGTCAAACGGTGCAATGACGATGACAGGCATGTTTTCGTCGATCAGCGCAATCGGGCCATGTTTCAGCTCACCGGCGGCATAACCTTCCGCGTGGATGTAGGAAATTTCCTTCAGCTTCAACGCACCTTCCAGCGCCAGCGGGAAGCTGGTGCCACGGCCGAGATAAAGAACGTCCTTGAAGCGCGAGAGATCACGCGACAGGCCTTCGATCTGCGGCTGGATGCTGTTGAGAATGCTGCTCATCACGCGCGGCATCTCGATGAGATGTTTGACGATTTCCTTTTCCTGCTCTGGCGTGATGGTGCCCCGGGCCTTGCCGGCGGCAACCGCAAGCGAAGCAAGCACCGCCAGCTGGCAGGTGAAGGCCTTGGTCGAGGCAACACCGATTTCCGGACCGGCAAGGATCGGGAAGATCGCGTCGGATTCGCGCGCAATCGTCGATTCCTTGACGTTGACCACTGCGCCAATTTTCAGGCCGGCATCCTTGCAGTAACGCAACGAGGCCAGTGTGTCGGCCGTTTCACCGGACTGCGAAATGAACAGCGCGGCCTGTGTCGGCAACAATGGCATTTCGCGGTAACGGAACTCGGAGGCCACGTCGATTTCAACCGGCAGGCGCGCATAACGCTCAAACCAGTATTTGCCAACCAGACCGGAGAGATAGGCCGTACCGCAAGCGGAGATGGCAAGGCTGGACACCTTGGAGAAATCGATAGCAGGATCGATTGGCTTGATGGCGCCAGCAGCAAAGTCCACATAGTGGCTCAGCGCATGCGAAATCACCTCAGGCTGCTCGTAGATTTCCTTTTCCATGAAGTGGCGGTGGTTGCCCTTGTCCACGACATAAGCGGTTGCCTGCGAAATCTGGCGCGCACGGGTGACCGGCTTGCCAGAGAAATCGGTGATTTCAGCACCCTTGTGCGTGACGATGGCACAGTCACCATCCACGAGATAGCTGATTTCATTGGTGAACGGCGACAGCGCAATGGCGTCTGAACCGAGGAACATTTCGCCCTTGCCGTAACCAACCGCAAGCGGCGGTCCAAAACGCGCAGCCAGCAGCGTGTTCGGATCATCCTGGAACATCACGACCAGTGCGTAGGCGCCAGTCACGCGGTTCAGCATGGCCAGCATCGCTTCGCGGTGGCCAAGGCCCTCGCGGGTAAACTTGGCCAGCAGCTGCGCCACAACTTCCGTATCGGTCTGGGTAGTGAACACGGCGCCTTCGGCGGAAAGTTCGTCACGCAGCTCGGAGAAGTTCTCAATGATGCCGTTATGAACAACCGCCACACCATCGATGAAATGCGGGTGAGCGTTGGTTTCGTTCGGCACGCCGTGGGTTGCCCAACGGGTGTGGGCAATGCCTGTCTTGCCAGGCAGAGGCTCGTCAGCCAGACGCTTTTCAAGATTGAACAGTTTGCCCTCGGCGCGGCGACGCGCCATCACACCATTATCAATGGTTGCGACACCGGCAGAATCATATCCACGATATTCAAGCCGCTTCAGCGCATCGACCAGACGCTCCGATACCGGCTGTGTTCCGACAATTCCGACAATTCCGCACATGCAATTCTCCATACGGCACTTCCATGGCCGCCAGTCCTAATCATTTCGCGGAAATCCGCAATTCCGTCGCCGGTCACTTTCGGTTTCGGCCGGTAACGAAGGTCAGGCCTTCTTACTCTTTTCAGCCTTAAGTGCCTTGGCCCGCTCACGAATAACCGTGGCACGACCTTCCTTGATCTCCTGGCGCGCACGGCCAAGCGCCAGCGCATCCTCAGGCACATCTGCAGTAATCACGCTGCCCGACGCCACATAGGCGCCGTCACCAATGCTGACTGGCGCCACCAGCGACGAGTTGGAACCGATAAAGGCACCCTCACCGATTCTGGTTTCGTGTTTGTTGATACCGTCATAGTTGCAGGTAATCGTACCGGCACCAATGTTGCTGCCAGCGCCAACGAACGCGTCGCCAATATAGGTCAGGTGGTTGACCTTGGCGCCAGCACCGATCTCGGCCTTCTTGACCTCACAGAAATTGCCGACCTTGGCATCTGCGGCCAGATTGGCGCCGGGGCGCAGCCGCGCATATGGGCCAACCGTCGCACCGGCGCTGACGTAAGCACCTTCCAGATGCGAAAATGCGTGGATGACTGCGCCACCTTCAATGGTCACGCCGGGTCCAATCACCACATTCGGCTCGATCAACGCATCCTGGCCAATCACCGTATCCCAGGACAGGAAAACGGTTTCCGGCGCAATCATCGACACGCCGGAAATCATCAGCTCGTTGCGGCGACGCTCCTGCCACAGACGCTCGATATAGGCCAGTTCCGCGCGGTTGTTACAGCCGGTCAGTTCGGTTTCCGGTGCATCGATGGCAACGGTCTTGCCACCGAGCGAGCGGGCAACTTCCACGATGTCGGTCAGGTAATATTCGCCCTTGGCATTGTTGTTGCCAATGCGGTTCAACAGGTCGAGCGCCTTGGCACCCTTGATCGCCATCAGGCCGCTATTACACCAGGTAACCTTGCGTTCCTCGTCGGTTGCGTCCTTTTCCTCGCGGATGGCAACCAGCTCACCATTTTCCACCAGCAGACGGCCGTAACCGGTTGGGTTGGCCGTGTGGAAACCAATGACCACAACATCAACATCCTGCGCCAGTTCCGCGCGTGCCGCATTCAGCGTCTCAGATGTCAACAGCGGCACATCGCCGTAAGCAATCAGAATATCGTCGTAACCGCGCTCGATGGCATCCTTTGCCGCCAGCACGGCGTTGCCAGTACCAAGGCGTTCTTTCTGGAAGAAGGCTTCCACCTGCACGTCAGGCCGCTGTGCCGCTTTTGTCACATTGTCCGCATCACGGCCAACCACCAGTGCGGCCGCACTGACGCCGGCACCTGCAACCGCCTGCATGACATGGGCAATCATCGCCCGGCCCGCGACCGGATGCAGAACCTTCGACATGGAGGATTTCATGCGCGTGCTTTCGCCCGCAGCCAGAATGACAGAAAGACAACTACGTTCCATAAAACCTCCGCGCTGCCATGGCGGCCACGCCGCCCGGCGAGCATTTCTTCAATTCCAAACAGTTTGCCGTATTTATACGTTTGCAGAATGAGTTACAGCGCACACCTTAAGAAAATCCACGTTTCGCCCGTAAAAATGGCAGCAAAACGTGGATTATCCGCAAATATCAGGTGCTGGCGCGGGAATTGACGAAGGTCATGATCTGGTTGCGACCGTTCTCGATCAGCGTTTCCATCTGCTTGCGGGCGCTTGTCGCATCTTTGGCACGCAGCGCCTCGACCAACCGCAAATGGGTGCGCGATACATCACCGATCTCGTTGGGATCGGTTTCCGGGTTGCTCATGCGGAAAATGCCGGTCAGCGACGCACGGATCAACGTGCCAACCGTGCGCATGAACGGATTGCCGGACACTTCCGCCAGCATGATATGGAACTCCATATCGGCAATGGCGCGTTTTTCCTTGCTGTAGGCAGGGTCGCCCATGGTGGTTGCCAGCATTTCCAACCGGGCAATGTCCGCATGGCTGGCGCGGCTGGCCGCAAGCGAAGCGGCGAAGGGTTCAAAGGCCTGTCGCATGTCGTAGAGATGCAGCAGGAACTCCTTGTTGATGCCAGCCTCAAAATGCCAGTGCAGCACATCGCTGTCGAACATGTTCCACTTGTCGCGTGAGGTTACACGCGTGCCAATTCTTGCCTTTGGTGCCACCATGCCCTTGGCGGTCAGGGTTTTCATCGCCTCACGCAAAATGGTGCGCGACACCTTGAAGCGTGCCACCAGATCGGCATCTCCAGGCAGGATTTCACCGGCCAAAAATTCACCTGAAACAATGCCCTGCCCCAGCTTGTGAACGACCTGTGCATGGCTTGTGCGCGGACGCGCCACCTTCATGACATTATCGAGATTTTCTCGAACCAAAGACCAAACCCCATTTATTATTATTGGATACTTCTATTGCCGGGCAGGTCTACAACCCGCCTGTAACGATTCAGATGATCACAAAACCGTGATTCCTTCGTAACATCAGGCCGCAAGCAACGCCAAGAAAAACGCAATTTCAACAATTGAGATTAAAACTAAACGAAATAACCGGCCGGCCGCAATCGGCAACGTCGGCCTCACCAGCCGTACAAAAGTCCCGAAGTCTCGGGCTTATCTGAAAAAAGCCGCGCGTTGATGCCGCGCGGCTTTTCCTGTTTCACGACTGCGGCAGATTATTGCGGCAGCTTGTCGTCAACGCCGGCAACGTAGAAATTGAGGCCGAGCAGCGTGCCGTCTTCAGCCTTTTCGCCGTCCTTCAGCCAATCGGAACCGTCCTGCTTCTTGATCGGGCCAGTGAACGGATGCAGTTCACCAGACTTGATCTTGGCTTCGGTTTCTTCGGCCATCTTCTTCACGTCTTCAGGCATGTTTGTGTAAGGCGCCATGGTCAGGATGCCATCCTTCAGGCCGTCCCAAACCGATTCAGACTTCCACTTGCCATCCAGCAGGTCCTGCGTGCGCTTGATGTAATAAGCGCCCCAGGTGTCGACGATCGCGGTCAGCTGGGTTTCAGGACCAGCCTTGATCATGTCGGAAGCCTGGCCGAATGCCTTGATGCCACGCTCGGTCGCAACCTGCATTGGAGCTGTGGTGTCGGTGTGCTGGGTCAGAATGTCGACACCCTGGTCGATCAGTGCCTTGGCAGCGTCGGCTTCCTTGCCTGGGTCAAACCAGGTGTTGGCCCAAACAACCTTCACCTTGAATTCTGGGTTCACGGACTGTGCGCCGAGAACGAAGGCGTCAATGCCCATTACAACTTCCGGGATCGGGAAGGACGCGATGTAACCTGCAAGGCCTTTCTGCGACATCTTCGCAGCGATCTGACCCTGAATGTAACGGCCTTCATAGAAACGCGAA
>NZ_DAMDBP010000057.1:0-277 GCF_032092815.1 Agrobacterium sp.
GGCGCTGTGCGCCGGTGCAGCTGGTGCTGCGGGTCTGACACTACCACTTGAAGCGGCCCTTGGCGGTTCGATGAGTGCCGCCCTTGCCGCCTGGGCACTGCCGGCTTTGGTGGTCGGTGCCATCTGGTTGCCACAGGTGTTTTTGGTCAAGCGTGGTGCAGCGCGCAGCGGCTTCCGTGTCGAAGGCCTTTGGCGCGACCGGCTGGCATGGAACGTGACCCTGTTCATGGGGCTGCAATCCGCCCTTGCCTATTGTGTGTTCGGCTGGCTCGTTCCG
>NZ_DAMDBP010000057.1:287-19174 GCF_032092815.1 Agrobacterium sp.
AGGGACCGCGGCCTTGACGGTGTGACCGCTGGTGCGGTTGTGTCGATCTCGGTGATGGTGCAGGCAGCTGCCTGCCTTGTGGTGCCGCATATTGCCGTGCGCGGTAAAAACCAGTCGCTGATCAATGTCACGCTCTGCATCTTTGCAGTGACAGCGCTGATCGGCCTGCTGTTTGCACCGCTGTCCACCGTGTGGGTGTGGGCCGTGTTGCAGGGCATCGGTCAGGGCGGTCTGATTGCGGCTGCAATGACAGTCATCGTGCTGCGCTCCGGTGACGCCCATGTTGCGGCCCATCTCTCTGGCATGGCGCAGTGCGTGGGTTATCTGCTGGCTGCCACCGGCCCGCTGATCGTTGGTTTCATTCGCGGCTGGACCGGCAGTTTTGCTGGCTGCGCCATCCTGTTCGTGGTGATTGGCACCATCGCCGCCATCAATGGCTGGATGGCCGGACGCAGCGGCCATGTCGGCGCCAGAAGTGTGGCACTAAAGCCGTAACGGGACGACAGAGCGCGGTTCACATTCCCTTTCGCCTCTGCTTGTAACGGTGTCCTCGCCACCCAAGCTCACAGTTCAAAAGGTCCGCCGCGCCAACGCGCGGCGACCGAACGGCCCTACTGCCAGCACAACACAACACAACACAAAAACAAGATAAATGCGTCACAGAGCCGCTGTTCAACGTATTGGATGAACCCGCATCAGCTCTCTTCTGGCATGGCATAGACCTCGAACGGTTCGCCGAGACCACGCAGCATGAAGCTGCCAAGCGGTGTCAGTGCTTCCCTATGCCCGGATTTTTCCGCAAAATCCTTGGAAAACAGTACGGAATGTCCGACCTCCTTGGTCAGGCTTTCCAGCCGCGAGGCAATGTTGACCGCCGGGCCAATGGCGGTGAAATCCAGCCGCCGCTTGGAGCCGATATTGCCATACATCACATCCCCGACATGCACGCCAACCCCGTAACGCAGGTTAGGCTTATCGCGCCGCTGGTTTTCGGCATTGAGGCGCTCCATGCCCTTTTGCCCTTCACGAATGGCGGCCAAAAGATTGTGGCAGGCATCTTCATTGTCCATCGGGAAAACGGCGAGTAGCCCGTCACCCATGAATTTGAGAATTTCGCCGCCATGTTTTTCCACCGGCTCGGACAGTGCATCGAAATAACCATTCAACATTTCGATCACGTCATCGCGCGGCCAGAGGTCGGAGATTTCGGTGAAACCGCGCAGATCGCAGATCATGATCGCCGCACTCATCGTCGCGCCGGATCCTCTCGTGATGGCACCGGCAAGGATCTGTTCACTGGCATGTGGCCCGACATAGGTTTCCAGAAAGGTGCGGGCCATGATGTTCTTGACGCGGATTTCAGTTACCAGCGACAGGACAGGCAAAAGCTCGCGCAGGAAGGTAATATGGGCATCTGAAAAACCACCCTGCTCTTTGGTGGCAAATGTCACCACATGGCGTTTTCCGCGGGTGTGGATCACCGGCCATGCCACATAGTCGGTAATGCCCTGCTGTTTCAGCTCGTGATAAAAATCGTGCCAGCCACCATTTTCGATCTCCTTGTCCAGCTTCTTGCGAAGCTCAGGCGCGCCATCGAGAATTTCATTGACCGGGCTTTTGATATATTGGCCGCTACGCAGCATGTCGCGGCCAAACATGTCGATCTGGGTTTCGTCAAAACCCGTTTCCCACAAAAGGCGCGCGCCCAGCCATTCGGGATGGTGGGTTCGAAAATGCATGGATGAGCGGGCGAGCGGAATTCCGTAGTCAACAATCCGTTCGCACAAGGCTTTCAGAAGATTGTCGATGTAGGGTTCCTGGCTGGTTCCGTTGATCAGCCAGTCAAGAATAGCGTTCGGGGTTGAAGGCCATGGCGCAAAGGCCTTCGCCTGCGCAGCCTGTTCAGTGATATCCAAGGAATGCTCCATTTGCTCGGCCGCTTCATGAAAACAGCCATTCTCCCGCGCATCCTCCCCACACGCTATGGAGCGAAGATAGGAATGAATTTCACCCTCAACAAGGAGCGAAAGAATACGAGGCCCGAATTATTCGCCGACGACGCAAAAATATCGCAGTGCCTGCCGCAAAAGCAAAACGCCCCACCAGTTTCTGGACGGGGCGTTTTCAAATCTCATCTCGTGAAATCAGCCATTTAGGCAGCGCGGCCAATCTTGGCCATGCGGATCTGCACCAGCGTGTCGAGGTTCTGGTTCACGCGGCAATAGAACTCTTCATCGATGAAAGGTCGCAGCATGAAGTCATTGCCACCTGCCTTGAGGAAGCGCGCCGACAAAAGACGGTTGGTCGATGACGACACACCGATAACACGCAGTTCATGCGATCCGCGCATGGTGCGAATGCGGCGTGTCAGCTCAAAACCGTCAATATCAGGCATGTTATAGTCGGTCACGACGAGGCCGATATCGGGATTGTCTTTCAGAAGCTGCAACGCCTTGGCACCACTTTCAGCAAGGCTGACGCGGAAATTGTAACGCTTCAGGCGGCTGGACAGCAGCGCACGTGCCGTTGGGCTGTCATCGACAATCAGCACGTGGTGACGGCTGTTGGTCAGGAAGCGGCAGACCGATTCCGTCAGCATATCCACGGCAAAGACATTGTCCTTGATGATGTAATCGACCACATCCTTGGCAATCAGCTTTTCGCGGGTCGCCTCATGGAACGTGCTGGTGAACACGATGGTCGGCACGGAAAGATCGATCAGATATTCCAGCGCTTCACCATTTTCAGCACCTGGCAGGTTGATGTTGGAAATTGCCAGATCAATCGGACCGTCGGCAGCGTCATAGGCTTCCTGAAGCTCCTCGAAATTACGGCAAATGGTAACCTGAACACCCAGCATGTCCATCAGGCGTGTGCTGACCAGCTGTGTAAAGACGTTGGTGTCTTCTGCAAGAATAATGCGATGTGCGGAAAACGGTACACCGGAATACTGCATCCCGGTAATTCCTAGAAAGTTCATGACACCCCCGATTGTGGACAAAGCCCCTCTACCCCGGACAGTAGCCGATAGTTTTTGCGGAATAATTAATCGCACATTGCTGATATATGGTATTTGCAACCAGCCTCGAGAAAGTTCCCGAGGCTGGTCTTGTGCAGCTGTTCAGCGCCGCAAATCAGGCACGCAAAACGGCATTGTCGCCGTCAAACGGGCTCTCGGCCACCACTTCAGCATCATAGAGCTTGCCGAGGATCTTGATTTTCAAGCGCGTACCGATTTCGGCCGTATCCGGTGACAACATCGCAAGCGCCAGCGACTTGCCGACGCGCCAGCCAAAACCACCGCTGGTCACGCGACCGACCAGCTTGCCATCAGCACCGTAGATCGCCTCGGAGCCGCGAGCATCGACGTCAGTATTGCCTTCAACAACCAGTGTCGAGAAGATCCATTTGACACCCTTCTCCTTATAGGCGACCAGCCCATCGCGACCGATGAAGGATTTTTCCGGACGCAGGAAGCGATCGAGACCGGATTCATAAGCGTTATATTCCACCGACAGTTCACGGCCCATGTTGCGGTAAGACTTTTCAACCGACATCGACACCATGGCGCGAATACCGAATGGCTTGATGCCGAATTCGGCACCGGCTTCCATCAGCCGGTCGAAAATATAGGCCTGTGTTTCAATGGGGTGATGCAGCTCCCAGCCCAGTTCGCCAACGAAGTTGACGCGCAGTGCGTGGGCTGTTGCCACACCAACCGAAATTTCCTTGGCGGTGAGCCACGGGAAATCCTTGTTGTCGAGGCTGGTGCGGGTGAGCTTTTTCAGCAGGTCACGCGACTTCGGACCGGCCAGAACAAGCACGCCATATTTCTGGGTAATCGGCTGCAACACAACAGAGCCATCTGTTGGCGCAAGACGCCGCAGCACATCATGGTCATGGGCTTCCAGACCGCCTGCAGACACCAGATAAAAGCGACCCGGCGCCCACTCATAAACCGTGAATTCCGCCTTCACGCCACCTGCCGGCGTCAAAAGATGGGTCAGCGCAATACGTCCGCGCTTTTTCGGGATTGCATTGGCCAGAATGCTGTCTAGCCAGGCACGTGCGCCGGGTCCGGAGACTTCCATCTTGGCAAAGGCCGACATGTCGAGAACGCCAACATTGTTGGTGACGTTTTTCACCTCATTGCCGACATGCTCGAAATAGTTGGAGCGGCGGAACGACCACTTTTCAACGGTGCGTCCATCGTCCAGCGGCGGCGCATAATTGTGGTTGGTCAGAACATCGACACCAACGCCCTTTTCACTTTCCGGCAATTCGTAACCTTCAGGCGCATACCAGTTGGCACGCTCCCAGCCATAGACCGAACCGAACACGCCACCGAGCTTTTTCAGGCGGTCGTATACAGGTGTTGTCTTGAGTGGACGGGCGGCAGAACGCTCCTCATCCGGGTAATGCATGGTGAAGACGTTCGCATAGGCTTCCTCATTCTTGGCAATGAGGTAGCCCTCGGTCGCATAGGGACCGAAGCGGCGTGGATCGACGCCCATCATGTCGAGGCTAGGTTCGCCTTCCACAATCCATTCCGCCAGCTGCCATCCGGCACCACCGGCCGCAGTAATACCGAAGGAATGACCTTCATTCAGCCAGAAGTTTTTGAGGCCCGGTGCAGGCCCGACAATCGGGTTACCGTCAGGTGTATAGGCAATAGCACCGTTATAGACTTTCTTGATCCCAACTTCGCCAAAGATCGGAACACGTGCAATCGCCGTTTCAATATGTGGCATCAGGCGTTCCAGTTCTTCCTGGAACAGTTCGTATTCGCTTTCATTGGAGGGGCCGTCCAGATAACAAACGGGCGCTCCATGCTCGTAAGGGCCGAGGATCAGACCTCCGGCCTCCTCACGCATATACCAGGCGCTGTCGGATTCACGCAGAACGCCCATTTCCGGCAGTCCCTTCGCCTTGCGCTCCAGAATGGCGGGATGCGGTTCGGTGACAATATATTGGTGTTCTACCGGAATGACTGGAATATTGATGCCGACCATCTCCCCGGTCTTGCGGGCAAAACTACCGGTGCAGGAAATCACGTGTTCGGCAATCACTTCACCCTTGTCGGTCGTTACCTTCCACGTGCCATCCTCCAGCTGGTCGATGGCGGTAACGGTGGTGTTGCGGTAGATGGTGGCACCCTTGTCTCGCGCGCCCTTGGCCAGTGCCTGCGTCAGATCGGCGTGCTGAATGTAACCATCGTCGGGATGCTGGATAGCACCGAGAATACCGTCGGTTTCGGCGAGTGGCCAGACCTCCTTCAGCTGTTCCGGCGTCAGCAGTTTGACGTTGACGCCAATGGTTTCGGCAATGCCGGCATAATACATGAATTCGTCCCAGCGATCCTTGGTGCGGGCCAGACGAATGTTGGACACTTTGGAGAAACCGACATTCATGCCGGTTTCTTCCTGCAGTTCCTCATAAAACTTCACGGAATATTTGTGGATCTGCCCCACGGAGTAGCTAAGATTGAACAGCGGCAACAGGCCAGCCGCATGCCAGGTGGAGCCGGATGTCAGTTCCTTGCGCTCGATCAGGATGCTGTCGCTCCACCCCTTGGCAGCCAGATGATACAGTGTCGAAACGCCGACAACGCCACCACCGATAACAACGGCCCGTGCATGTGTTTTCATAATACGAAATCCCTCTGAGGCATGCCGGCCATTTTGTTGTGGCCTTTTGCGAAACTGTTAGAGCGCAGGCATGCTGTCCGAAACCGCGTCACATGGTTCGGCCAGATGTGCTGGCGGATATCAGAATATGCAATTCGAGAGCGATATAAGGTGCCTGTTTACGACATGCGCAAGGCTTGCCGCGACGATTGGTCAATTGCTTTGAAAACAGGCGAAATGGCGGTTGCCTGCTTTACTTGACGACAGCAGAACCTTTGACGATTTCGATGTTTTCGGTGCCTTCAAGCGCGATACGGTCGCCATTAGGGAATGTAACGAAACAATTCGCGTTACAAACCTGCTCTGAAGAGCCTGGTGCGATGACAACGTCAAAGCGGTTGCCAGCCTCTGTCACCGCCAGCGAAGCGGGTTCTGCGTCATTGTTGGTGATGGTGGCTGACTGAGCCGCCGAGACAGTCATTGTCGCAGAAAGAACAATAACCGCAATCATGGACAAGACATGCTTCATGCGTTCCCGGCAAAGTCGCCGCCCCCTGACTATTCCAGCCTCTTCGGTAAAAAGAGTATGGTATGATTCTAGGGACGGCGCCATGAATAGAGGCTGAATAAAGGCAATCAGCTTTTCTTGTCTGCAGCCTTGCCCCGTGATCTGGCAGGATCAGGCTTTGTTTGCGGCTTTTCGCTTGCCGGCGCTTGCTGTTCAGCCCCTTCAATTTCCTGCTTCAATTCGGACTGTGTCTTCAGCTCGGCGTCTGGCTCCGCCTCATCCTTCTTATTCAGTGTCGCCTTTTCGCCTTCCTCGACCAGCTTGTTTGCCAGCGCTTGCGAGCTTTCGCTATCCACATGCACATTGAGGTTGCGTTGCGGAAATGGAATGTCGATGCCCTCTTCGCGGAAGCGTGTGAGAATATCGATGCGCAGTTGGTTGCGGACAGGCAGACCATCCGACAGGTCTGCCAGGAAGAAACGCACCTCGAAATCAAGTGAAAAATCACCGAACCGTACGAATTCAACATGCGGCTCAGGGTTTTTCAGAACAAGCGGCTGTGCTCGCACCAGTTCCAGGAGGATATCGATTACCTTGCGCGGGTCGGCATCGTAGCTGACGCCAATCGGAATTTCAGAACGGGCAATGCGATTGCGATGTGTCCAGTTGCCAACCGGCGAGTTGATGAACTCGGAGTTTGGCACAATAATCGACTGGCGGCGGAAGGTCTCAATCTCGGTTGCGCGCACGGAGATGCGCTTGACGGTGCCTTCGGTGGCACCCGTCACCACCCAGTCGCCTACCTTGAAGGGACGCTCCACCAGCAGGATCAGGCCAGACACGAAGTTGGACACGATGTTTTGCAGACCAAAACCGATACCAACCGAAAGGGCACTCGCGACCAGGGCAAGGTTGGACAGATCAAGTCCGGCCGATGAAATACCAAAGATCGCGGCGATGGCGATGCCGAGATAACCAATGCCTGTCTTGACCGAGTTGCGCACACCGGCATCAGCCTTGCTGCGCGCCATGACATTGTTGTCCAGCCAGCGCTGGAACCAGCGGGTTATCACGTAACCGAGTGCAAAGATGGCGATACCACCAAACACCGCCAGCAGCGAAATATTGGTGTTACCGACCGGAATACCCGTCAACAGGCGATAGGCCCAGTTCTCAATATCAGCGGGCTGGAACCCCCAGGAAAACAGGATCAGCGGCACACCGAAGGCCAGCGCCACGATGTAGATGCCAAGACCGGCAACCAGACCGAGCTGGTCCAGCACCACCGGTCCCCAGCCGTAGCGTTTCTGTAGGAAATTGCCGGCGACTGAATCGGCAAAAATGCCCTGTTTCGAAATCGCCTTGCCGGAGAGAATGCCAATATACATTGTGGCGAGCACGGCGCCGGTGACAACAATCTGTGTCGAGACAAAGCGCGCCAGCCCAACATATCCCGTCAGGCAGGCACCAATGATAAACAGGCCAGCCAGACGGAACAGAATCCCCATCCAACGTGGCAGGCGATGTCCAGGTGCGGACGGATCGGCATCCTTCTGCATCACTGGGCGCATGAAGGACATGACAATCAGGATGATGCCGACAATCATCGAAGCGACAAAACTTTTTACCACGGTCAAAATGACCGGCGAATACAGCGCCTCGCTTATGCCGCTCAACAGATAATCAAAACCATTGACCACGGTCATGGCCAGCACGGCCCATGTCAGATGGCGTGCGCCAGTGTTGCTGACTCGAACCAGACGCCAGCTTGCATGGGATGGCGCAAACACCGCATAGGTCAGCCGCCAGACGAAATAAACCAGACCGGTGAAACCCATGGCCGTAAAGACGATGGGTGACATATCCGATCTTAAAACGTTGAAATTTTCCAGAAAGAAGGCCGAGGATACCAGAAAGGCAATCACTGTCAGCGACTGCACCATGGTGGACCAGAAGGCCACCGACAGGCGACGGATATAACCCGGCTCACCCGAGAAGGCGCTCCGCTCCATATGGCTGCCCAGAAAGCGGTAACCACCGACCAGAAACAGCATGGCCGCCAGGAGCGACAGGAAAATTGCCGACAGAAGCTGAACCTTCTTGTAATTCCACACAAAGGTCCACCAGCTTCCAACAACCCTCTGGAAGGATGACACTTCGTTAATCAGCGATGAGGATGCGGCGGAAAATACATCGAGCGAAATTTCCGTTCGCTTGAACAGCGTGTCCTTGAACAGTGAGCGCCGCAAATCGGTGACGTGATTGGAAAGCTGACTTGCCTGCGTGGAAACGGCTTCCGCCTCCCCTGTCAGCGCGTTGATATCAGCCCTTTCGGCAATCAGGCGGCTGCGCTCATCGGTCACGACCTGCGCTTCGGGCGGCTGTCCGTCCTTTGGTGGCTCACCCAACTCGTCCAGTCGCGTCTTGGCAGCCTCAAAGCGAGGCCGCAGGCTGACCGACGATTTGACCGCATTGGCGGCAATATCATCGGACTGCGCCTTGAGGTCGACCAGACGCGCGTCATCGTCCTTCGAGGACTCGACGGCATCCGTCAATTTTGCAAGTGCGGCTCTTGCCTTTTCCAGATCCGCCCGCATCTGCTCGATCGGTGAATTGGCGTCGGCGGGAACGCCGTCCTGCGCCATGACCAGCGTTGGCGTGGAGGCCATGCCGCACACCGAAAGAAAAACCGTCAACACAACAAGCCAGGACAAACGCCGGGCGCTCAAAATACCAAACACGTCAATTACCTTTCCGACGCACGGAATCCCCCGCAGCCGAATCTGAAGTTACTCAAGCAGTTTAACAAGCCAGGAACGAACTGCCGATTCCCAAGCGCCATGGGCACATCATAAACCCACCATCCTTATTCACAATTTCGGCACATGTTTTTCGCTGCCAGACGGCCGGAAAACAATGCACGCCGGGGTTTATGAAAACCGATTACCGCCGCAATAGGGCATGACAGCGATCTAATGTTCGATTCTCGGCAACAAGGTGCCAATAATTCCTGAATTCTCTTGTATTTGTATATTAGAATCACCAAATTTATACCTGCAGTAAACATGGGAGGATATCATGGAATCTGCAGGTGTTGGCTGGATTGCAGCAATCGTCATCGGTGGTGTAGCCGGGTGGCTCGCCGAACAGTTCATGAAAAGCAATCTTGGCGTGTTGATGAACATCATCCTTGGTATCGTCGGGGCGATTGTCGCCAATGCGATACTATCGGTGTTTGGCGTCGTGCTAACCGGTTGGCTGGGCTATCTCATTGCGGGCTTTATCGGCGCATGCATCCTCATAGCCATCGGACGTGCATTCCGGAGGTAATTCCTCCCATGAATACAATGCACTCACAGACATTCCCGAGAGCATTCTCCACCGCCGCGCTTCGGGAATATGGTGGGAGTGTCCAGCGTGACTGAAATTTTTTTGTCATAAAAACGAAGAAATTTCATTTCCATGCTGGACATTCCTTTTTTTCCTCTTTATAGCCCCCCTCACACCGCCTGAGGGCGGCGGCGGGTGATTAGCTCAGTTGGTAGAGCAGCTGACTCTTAATCAGCGGGTCGTAGGTTCGAGCCCTACATCACCCACCATTAACATCCTGAAATGACTGTAAAATTAGAGACTGCGAATTGAAATTCGCCGCCCCTGTTTTCATGTCTTTCATGCAGATTTTGAGGATGGGTCATGAGCCGTATTTTGCTGATCGTTCTTATTGCCGCACTGGCCATCTCGATCCTTGGACATATCATCTTCGCGTTCGTCGTGACGTAAAAATCCCCCGCACCCGACTGGAGAAAGGGCACGAGGGATCACTTCAACATCGAATATTATTATTGTGTCTGCCGAGTTGTTTCTGGCATGTCGGCTTTTTGCTGCATGATCAAGACCTCGTCGGCCTTCTGATCTGCGGTCTTTTCAATGCTTGCGGTCTTGATTTCAGTATCGACCGCGGCTGATGTATTCATCTTGGCGTGTCCAGCGCATTCGGCAAACGCAACGGGGGCCGAAAGCGCAAGTGTTGAGGCGATTATGAGAATTGCCTTCATATCATTCTCCTTTCGCTGTTCACGACGCGAAAAGAGTAACCTGCAAATCCCGAATCGCGAAATCACGCTTTCTTACCGTGTTCGTCAGGCGCTTTATCCGGTACTGCCGGACCATTGCCGCGCAAATCCAGCGGATTGGGACAGAAACGCCGGAAAATCATGGCAACATGCGTCCCATGCCGATGTATGATGTTCGGAGTGTAACCGGCCCCGCCATTTGCGGCTGTCAATCTGTGTTTGGAACCACTGCCAGTGTGCTGCATCGCGTTTCTCCTTGTGCAAGGCAAACGGGCGGCACACAAAATTGGTTCCAAATATCTACCGTGACTCAGAGATCCAAGGTGCCCGATGCGACACGAATGGCACTGCCGCCGATGCGTGCCCGTGAGATATCGCCATCCTTTACATCAACATGCAGATGAATGAAGGAAGGGCGGCCCATCTCGACCCCCTGCTCCACCACGAACGGATAGTGCCCGTCGGACAGACCATCGAAATGGTGGATGGCGCCGGACAGAGCCGCGACAGCCGATCCGGTTGCCGGATCTTCGGCAATGCCCATTTCCGGCGAAAACATGCGGGCGTGGAATTTGGCGGCGTGGTTTACACCACCGCGACAGTAAACGTAACAGGCAGCCAACAGGCCCTCAACCAACGGCGCCGTGCGTTCCCACAACATCGGATCGAATTCCATTTCCTTGACGGTGGTCATGTTGTGCAGTGGCACCAGCAGAAATGGTACACCAGCCGTCCAGATCGAAGGAACGTGGTTTTCAAAGCCGATATTGCCCTCGCTCACACCAAGTGCGTCTGCCAGTTTGGCGCGGTCCAGCGGCAGCTCGATATGGGAAGATTTTCTCGGCAGATCAAATTCAGCAAACCCCGGCAGGCCGTCACGCAGGCGAATGGCGCAGCGTACTGGCCCAACCTTTTCCTCCAGCACACAGACCATGTCAACTTCGCTGCCGTTCTTGTTGCGCTCTCCCAGTGCAACGGCAGCCCCCACGGTTGGATGGCCGGCGAAAGGCAGTTCACCGCCAGGTGTAAAAATGCGCAGTGACGCAGCATAGGCCGGGTTGGCGGATTTGCGAATAAACACCGTTTCGGACAGGTTCATTTCGCGGGCAATAGCCTGCATTGTCTTGTCGTCAAGTCCGTCTGCGTCATACATGACCGCTAGAGGATTTCCCTCGAGGCGTTTATCGGTGAAAACATCATAAATGCTGTATTCAATTGCCACGCCAGTCTCCTGCCTGCTTTTCACTGGTAATGCCTTTGCCGCAACCTGCCCGACCAAGGCTTTCTCTGCAAGTGCGTAAGTGGCGGCTGCAACAACGAAAAAACGCGAACCGCCGTTAAACGCGCTCATGGTGAATGTTTCACATTATTTTGTGTAAAGCCTACGTCTTTTGAGACACATCACACATGCATGAAATTTCACATATATAGATTTGTGGCTGTCAGGAGAACGTTTGAGGGCGGGAAAGAACTTGTCGCCCCCTCATGACTTCATGTACCAAGGTACTGTTCCAAAAGGTAGATTGCATGTCAGGTACACAACAGTCGCTATCATTTGTCCATGCCAACACCCAGGATGCCCGCGCCGCATGCGAGGCACTGGTTGAACGCTATGGCAATGCACCCTTCGATGAGGCCGACGTCATCATCGCACTGGGTGGCGATGGTTTTCTGTTGCAGATCCTCAATGAAACCATGAATTCCGGCAAACGCGTCTATGGCATGAACCGGGGTTCTGTCGGTTTTCTGATGAATGATTACCGCATCGACAATCTGCATGAGCGGGTTGCCATTGCCACCGGCAATGACTTTCACCCGTTGAAAATGACCGCAACCGATACACATGGCGAAGAGTTTTCAGCCCTTGCCATGAATGAAGTCAGTTTGTTTCGCCAGTCGCATCAGGCCGCGAAGCTCAGAGTAACCGTTGATGACAAGGTGCGGCTGGAGGAACTGATCTGTGACGGCGTGATGGTGGCCACTCCTGCCGGATCAACCGCCTACAACTTCTCCGCCCACGGGCCTATCCTGCCGCTGGAATCACCCCTTCTTGCCCTGACGCCAGTCAGCGCGTTTCGTCCGCGCCGCTGGCGTGGTGCGTTGTTGCCCAACAAGGTTACCGTGGATATTCACGTGCTGGAGGTTGAAAAAAGACCGGTGAATGCGGTTGCAGATCACACAGAGGTAAAATCCGTGGTAAAGGTGCGCATCGCACAATCTCAGGATAGAACTGCGGTGATCCTGTCTGACCCCGACCGTTCCTGGTCGGACCGGATTCTCGCCGAACAATTCACAAATTGATGAAATGATGAAAATGCCAGGTCCTTTTACAAAATCTCTTCTGACTGCTGCCGTGTTTGCGCTTTGTCTGCAGACGGCCAATGCACAGACGACACCAGCCTCGCCGATTGACCAGCTGCCTGTCTCTGCCATTTTCGTCATCAGCAGTGGTCTTTGGGAAGAAGAACCTGCAGAGGCCCCAGCACCGACGGAAGGCGCCAACGCGGAAGCGGAGCGCACCCCGCCTACTCCGCCACGGCGCGGTTATTACAAGGTTGCGGCCATTCGCCAGGGTGATGGCACGGCACGTATCTACCTGCAACAGATTGCCTACACACCGGATGGCCCACATCTGATCCAGACCGTGGAACTGGAAGAATTTTCGAAGCTCAAGGCTTACGTTACCGACATCCGCCCGGAAAACTCCTCCGGCAACGGCGATGTGCCAGGACTGTTCGTTACCGTTCATCTCAAGACCGACCCAATGGCAAAGGAAACCGAGGGTTGGACAGTGCTGATCAACGAACTTGGTGACATGAAGATCGAAAAAGCCACGAATTGAAAAGCGTGGCGCAAGCGTCTGAGACTGTTTTAGGCGCTTGACGAAAACAGGTCCTTTCTCATCCCCGGCCTCAGCGTCGGGGATTTTATTTGATGTGATGCGCCCGGCGGTGCAGCCCACCAACATTGCGGCAAAGCCCACAAACACAAAAAGAAAACCCGCCTGCTGTAACAGGCGGGTTCTTTTTGTGCTGCCAAACTGAATCAAGTCGCTGACGATCTGATTCACAAACAGACTATAAGTCTTTGTTTTCAATGCACCTTGCGGGCGCATTGACATCAGTCGATGTCCGAAACCTCGACATCTGCCCCACCGCTGATACGGTGCGCCAGTGCGGCTTCCATGAACTCGTTCAGATCGCCATCCAGCACGTTGCCAGGGGCTGTGCTTTCCACGCCGGTGCGCAGGTCCTTGACCAGCTGGTAAGGCTGCAGAACGTAAGAACGGATTTGGTGACCCCAGCCGATATCGGTCTTGGAGGCAGCCTGTGCATTGGCCGCTTCTTCGCGCTTTTGAAGCTCAACCTCATACAGGCGCGAACGCAGCATTTCCCACGCCTTGGCGCGGTTCTTGTGCTGGGACCGTTCCTGCTGGCAGGCAACCGCAATACCGGTTGGAATATGCGTGATACGCACGGCCGAGTCGGTGGTGTTGACGTGCTGACCACCGGCACCCGACGAGCGATAGGTATCGATACGGCAATCGCTTTCGTTGATGTCGATCTGGATCGAGTCATCAACCACAGGGTAAACCCAGATCGACGAGAACGAGGTGTGGCGGCGCGCGTTGCTGTCGTAGGGCGAAATACGCACCAGGCGGTGAACGCCCGATTCCGTCTTCATCCAGCCGAATGCATTGTGGCCCTTCACGAGAATGGTGGCAGACTTGATGCCCGCCTCTTCACCTTCGTGAACTTCCAGCACTTCCACCTTGAAGCCCTGACGTTCCGCCCAGCGGGTGTACATGCGCAACAGCATGCTTGCCCAGTCCTGACTTTCGGTACCGCCAGCGCCGGAATGCACTTCCACATAAGTGTCGTTGGAATCCGCCTCGCCCGACAGCATGGCTTCCACCTGACGGCGGTTGGCATCGGCACGCAGCGCCTTCAGCGCATCTTCGGCATCCTTGACGATTGCCTCGTCGCCCTCTTCCTCGCCCATCTCGATCAATTCGATATTATCGTTGACCTGTTGTTCGAGGGCTTTGACACCACTGATGCTTTCGTCAAGCTGCTGGCGCTCGCGCATCAGCTTCTGTGCTTCGTTGGCATCGTTCCAGAGGTTCGGATCCTCTGCCTTGTTATTCAACCAGTCCAGTCGTCTTATCGCCTGGTCCCAGTCAAAGATGCCTCCTCAGCAGGCTTATGGCCTGCTTGATTTCGTCGACGACGTTCACAATTTCGTTGCGCATTTCGCTGCTATTTCACCCTTGTTGAAATTCATTGGATGGAAACATTCCACACAGGAAAACTGGCCCGGTGCATAAATGCCGAAGGCGCGGATGTAAAGACCCGCGCCTTCGTTGGAATGTCCTGTGGTGGTTAGTAGAGACCACTGCCACCGTTGGTAATGGCCTGCTGTGCCTGCGGCGAGGCCCGCATGATATCTTCCGGCGACATGTAGTTTTCCATGCCGATAACCGAGAAACTATCGGCCGGGCCGGTACCTGGCTTGAAGGCTTCCATGATCGTATCCGGGTCACCTTCATTGGCATACATGCCAGTCTTGCGGTTGACGGCGATGAATTGCATGCCCTCTGGCACGATGAACTTGCCGGGTGGAGAGTGCTTTACAGCCGCCGCCAGGAATTCACCGAAGATCGGCGCTGCCAGCGAGCTACCCGTGCCGCCACGACCAAGAGGTGCCGGCGTATCGAAGCCGATGTAGAGGCCAGCAACGAGGTCAGGTGTATAACCGACGAACCATGCGTCCTTTTCATCGTTGGTGGTACCGGTCTTGCCAGCAACCGGACGATCCTTGACCGGGATTTTCCCGGCAGCCGTACCGCGCGTCACAACGCCTTCCAGCATTGACGTGGTCTGGTAGGCGGTCATCGGGTCAAGAACCTGCTCGCGGTTATCGACGATGGTCGGTTCGTCCTGCCCTGCCCAGTTCTGGGCGTTACAGCCTTCGCAGGTCCGTTCTTCATGACGGAAGATCGTCTTGCCATAGCGGTCCTGAATGCGGTCGATCAGGGTCGGCTTGATCTGCTTGCCGCCATTGGCAAGCACGGCATAGGCCGACACCATACGCATGACGGTGGTTTCACCCGAACCGAGCGACATGGCCAGAACCGGCAGCATCTTGTCATAGATGCCGAAACGTTCGGCATATTCGGCAACCAGGTTCATGCCCATATCGTCTGCAAGACGGATGGTCATCAGGTTACGCGACTTCTCAATACCAAGGCGCAATGTGGACGGACCGGCCGAGCCACCGCCATAGTTCTTTGGTTTCCAGACCTCACCGCCGGAGACGATCTCGATCGGTGCATCCATGATCACGGACGCAGGCGTATAACCATTGTCGAGCGCTGCCGCATAGACGAACGGCTTGAACGACGAACCCGGCTGGCGCATGGCCTGCGTTGAACGGTTGAATTCCGACTGGCCGTAGGAGAAGCCACCCACCATGGCCAGAACACGGCCGGTATGTGGATCCATGGCAACGAGGCCACCCTGCACTTTCGGCGGCTGACGCAGACGGAACGTGTTGCCGTCCTCAGACAAAGGCTGCACGTAAACAACGTCACCGGCTTTCAAAACGCCGCTTGGCGATTTCGCCGTGTTGCGCTTACCCGTGGCATCGCGGAACGCCC
This sequence comes from Agrobacterium sp., assembly GCF_032092815.1. Taxonomy (GTDB): domain Bacteria; phylum Pseudomonadota; class Alphaproteobacteria; order Rhizobiales; family Rhizobiaceae; genus Agrobacterium. The sequence goes on from NZ_DAMDBP010000057.1 coordinate 16,155, forward strand.
ATTTCATGTTTTCTGCCGGAATGCGGCCGCGCGTACGATCCTGCACAACCTTGCCGCTGGCATCTGTTTCCGGCTGCATGCCGATATCGACTGCCTGCTCGCCGGCATCGAGAACCACGGCAAGTTTCCATTCCGGAACGTCACGCAGTGGACGGATCTTGGCAAGGGCTGCACCCCAGTCGCCGGACACGTCGATCTCATCAACCGGGCCACGGAAACCACGGCGCTCATCGTAATCGACGAGACCGTCCTGGAGCGCCTTGCGGGCTTCAACCTGCATGACCGGGTCAAGCGAGGTACGCACCGAAAGACCGCCTTCCAGCAAGGCCTTTTCGCCATATTTGTCGACGATCTGGCGACGCACTTCCTCTGCGAAATAGTCCGAGGCAAACAGATGCGCGCCGCCGCGACGCAGGTTCACGCCAAGCGGCTGCGATTTTGCTTCCGTTGCATCGGCGGTGTTGATGTAACCATTCTCGGCCATACGGTCGATCACCCAGTTACGGCGCTCAAGAGCTGCCTTTTCGTAACGGAACGGGTGGTAGTTGGCCGGGCCCTTCGGCAACGATGCAAGATAGGCCGTTTCGGCAATCGTCAGTTCGGTAACAGACTTGTTGAAGTAGGTCAGAGCGGCACCGGCGATACCGTAAGCATTCATACCGAAGAAGATTTCATTGAGGTAGAGCTCAAGAATCTTGTCCTTCGAATAGGTCTGCTCGATGCGGAAGGACAGAATCGCTTCCTTGATCTTGCGGTCGATGGTCTGGTCATTGGTGAGCAGGAAGTTCTTGGCAACCTGCTGCGTGATGGTCGATGCACCCACTGGACGACGACCGGAGCCGAGGTTCTGAATGTTGACCAGGATCGCGCGGCCAAGGCCGTAAACGTCAACGCCGGGGTGGTTGTAGAAGTTCTTGTCTTCCGCCGACAGGAAAGCTGCCTTCACGCGGTCGGGAATGGCCTGAATGGGCAGGAACAGGCGCTTTTCATGGGCATATTCTGCCATCAGCGCACCGTTGCCTGCGTGAACGCGGGTCGTTACCGGCGGCTCATAGGAGCTGAGAACGGCATAGTCCGGCAATTGCTCGCGCAGGGTGTAAAGATAAAGTGCAGCCCCCGCGGCGGCGCACAGGAAAAGCGCGCTGGCAATACCGAAGAAATATCCAATCAGTCTTATCATATGAAGCTACCGATAATCCGAACGTGGCATTCGCGCTCACCATCAAGCGCATTTTCGCATAGTTGGTGCGGTTTTGCACACCACTCAGGCAATGACAAGCCGAGACATCAGCATTTGCCAATATAGCCGGGCATAAGCCACACCAAACAAAGTCTTTTGTGCACAAGCGCCGAGTCGCGCCATGCAAGAGCCGAGTAACGCCGGGAATGTGAGTAAAATAGGGCTTGGCCACCATTAACCGGGCGCAGGGGCCGTCATCCCCGCCTTTTCCGGACAAAGGTTACCTTAGAGCAACAGACAGGTAGCCAGAATGACCCAGATTGAACAGCAGAAACCCGCCGATATGCCCTGACATGGGCATGCATCCCTGTCCCACGAAAATGTTACTGAATTTTGTGCAGCAATAGTCCGCCGCTCAGCCGCCATTGGCGACGAATTGATTGTGATATTTGCCAACCGCAGTTGCCATGGCATCGGCCAGTTTTTTCCGCCACTCGACGTCCAGCAACTGCTTTTCGTCTTCAGGGTTGGACAGGAAACCCATTTCCAGAAGAATGGAAGGGATATCAGGTGCCTGCAAAACCCGAAAACCGGCATAACGGTGCGGATTATTGATGAGGCCAATCTGCCCTTCAAAGGAGGCCAGGATATTGCCGGCCAGCGTCACCGAGAACGCCTGGGTTTCCCGCCGTGTCAGATCGAGCAGAATATCGGCCACTTCAGGCTGGCTCACAGGCATGGCAACACCGGCCAATTCATCGGACAGGTTTTCGCGCTCTGCAAGCTCGGCGGCCATGCGGTCAGAGGCCCGGTCGGAGATAGTATAGACGGTCGCGCCACGAATGCCCTTTTGCCTGAGCGTGTCGGCATGCAGCGAGATCAGGAGATTGGCATTTTTCTGCCGGGCAATCTGCACACGCTCGGACAGCGCCAGGAATTCGTCAGAATCACGCGTCATCACCGCCTGAATACCGGCCTCACGGTTCAACCGTTCCGTCAGCTCCTTGGCAAAGGCCAGCGTAATATCCTTTTCATGGGTTCCGGTCTTGCCCCCTTGCGCGCCATTGTCAATGCCGCCATGGCCCGCATCGACCGCAATCACGAATTGCGCCTGACGGTCGGTCTTGCCGTTTACGGCAGAATCGACAGAAGCCGTTGTAACCGGAGTTGGTGGCTGCCAGTTCTGATCATTGACCAGCCTGGCAAAGGTCGCCTTGTCGGTCATCTCAGCATCCAGCACCAGACGCACACCATCGCCTTCAGCGTTGGGCTGCACTTCGGAGATGGCAAGGCGCACAGGCTTTTTTGCCGTCAGTACGATGCGCGCGCGGCCTTCATCCATCGTTCCAAAACGCACATCACGGAACAGACCGGCCGCTTCAAGGTCCGACGCGGGAAAAGCAAAATTGGTGGATGGCAGGTCAACAACGATGCGTTCGGGGGAATCGAGATAATGAACCTCGAATTCCGGTTCTTCGGCAAAATCGATGACAACACGGGTGCGCGCTTCATTGCCCGCTATGCGCGCAGCGCTTGCCACCATGCGCGAGCCATCACCGATGGCAAAAGATGTGTCGGGAACCGATAAAAAAGTCGCCGCCGCCAGCGTGGATGCGAGGGTGATTCGCAGCGTCATACGCGTCGAACGCCGGATTGCCGCCCGCATTTGTGCAATAATCATGACAGCCCAAATCTTTTTTTCATGTCAGTCATTTCAGCAAAAGTGCTTTCAAAAGCCCTCGATGCCTCTCGAAACCGCGCCGCCCTGCCCTGTTTCGGTCCGTGTCAGACCACATTCACAGCCATTGGTGAAGCATTTGTTAACATCTCAATTACTCCT
>NZ_DAMDBP010000057.1:19184-20994 GCF_032092815.1 Agrobacterium sp.
CAATATGGCATATTTAGCGTGCCTATTGCTATTGAGCCGGATAAACCATACAACACAAATTGAGGGTTTAGATGTTGACGGGATAGATACCCGTAGGGCTGCCAATCGTAAAGACGCTGGCGCTACAAAACGGGAATCATCTGCCGTCGCCACATTTTCCTGAAACTGGAACAATTCCGGCATGAGCCGGACACATACCCGGTGGCATGCCACCGACCGCTCTTCTGGAAGGGCAAACTCATCGGCCTCAAGGGGCCAGTTATTATCGTATTACCGGCTTGGGCAAATGGTGTCGTTGCAACAGCTTTCATACACAAAGGGCCAGAGAGGCAAGCAGACTGCATTGCTCTTCGCCCCGCTGTTGTCAGTTGACGCGCGCCAAGCGGTAAACATCATTTCCGACGCACCCTCCAAGAGACACGGGAGATCCGCCTTTTCGGCGGTACGATCCTCGTCTGCCACGAGGTTGCGTCGAGGAGCAGAGATTACATGGCAGACAAGATGCTTATCGACGCCTCCCACGAAGAGGAGACGCGGGTTGTAGTCGTCAGAGGCAACCGGATTGAGGAGTTCGACTTCGAATCCGAGCACAAGAAGCAGATACGCGGCAACATCTACCTTGCAAAGGTAACCCGTGTAGAACCATCGCTTCAGGCAGCCTTTGTTGATTACGGTGGAAACCGTCACGGCTTTCTGGCGTTCGCAGAAATCCACCCCGACTATTATCAGATTCCGCTGGCAGACCGTCAGGCACTTCTGAGAGCAGAAGCCGAAGAACATCGCGGCAGCGACGACTTCGAACCTGCTGATGCGCCGAGCGAACATTCGGCCACCATCGATCTTTCCACAGCTGACCAGCCGGATATCGGCATCGTGCCGCTGACGGTTGAACCGCAGACATCGGATGCGTCCGAACAACCCTCCTCCACAACGGAAGCGGCAACGGAAACTGACGCTGCACCTGTAGAGGCGGAAGCTGCGACCGTTGAGGCCCCGGCTGAAGAAGAAAAGCCAAAGAAGCGCACCCGTCGCCCACGCAAGAAAAAGGCCGATGCTGAAGAAGAAGCATCCGCTGACGCTGCGGGCAGTGACGACGAAACCCCAGGCGGCGAAATGGCTGCCATGGTGGATGCCGACACGATTTCCGAAGAGGTTGAAGGACTTCGCCGCAACGGTTCCGATGACGACGATGATGATGACGATGACGACCACGAGAAGGAAGTCATTGAATCCGTCGGCGCGGAAGACGCCATGGAAGAAGTGCCTGATCGCGCAGCACGCAAGCCACGCAAGCAGTACCGCATTCAGGAAGTGATCAAGCGTCGCCAGATCCTTTTGGTGCAGGTTGCCAAGGAAGAACGCGGCAACAAGGGCGCTGCCCTGACCACCTATCTTTCACTGGCAGGCCGTTATTCGGTTCTGATGCCAAACACGGCGCGTGGTGGCGGTATTTCCCGCAAGATCACCCAGCCGCAGGACCGCAAGCGCCTGAAGGAAATTGCACGCGATCTGGAAGTGCCCAACGGCATGGGCGTTATTCTGCGTACCGCAGGTGCCAACCGTACGCGCGTCGAAATAAAGCGTGACTTTGAATATCTGATGCGCCTGTGGGAAAATGTCCGTACGCTGACATTGAATTCCACAGCCCCTTGCCTCGTGTACGAGGAAGGTTCGCTCATCAAGCGTTCGATCCGTGACCTCTACAATCGCGATATCGGCGAAATCATCGTGTCCGGCGAAGATGGCTACCGTGAAGCAAAAGACTTCATGAAGATGCTGATGCCGAGCCACGCCAAGGTGGTTCAGCCTT
>NZ_DAMDBP010000058.1:0-12699 GCF_032092815.1 Agrobacterium sp.
GCGAAGCGCCGACAGTGCCGAGCCCCGCTATGCCGATTCTCAATGAATCTGCCATTGGTATAATCCTGATTTGTTTTGGTAATAACAGGTGGCCGGGACCGGCCACCCCTGGGAAATGCCCGCCGGTATTACCGGTGAGCGTTCAGTGAAACGACGTTATGCATCGTTTCATCAGCGGACGACAGGAAGCGCTTCAAGTTGCGCGCAGCCTGACGAATGCGGTGTTCGTTTTCAACGAGAGCGAGACGAACATAGTCGTCACCCATTTCGCCGAAGCCAACACCCGGAGCCACAGCAATATCGGCCTTTTCAACGAGGAGTTTGGAGAACTCAAGCGAACCGAGATGGCGGAACTTTTCCGGAATTTTCGCCCATGCAAACATGGTGGCGGCCGGAGGCGGCACTTCAAAACCTGCCTTGCCGAATGTATCGACCATCACGTCGCGGCGGCGGCGATAGACATTGCGCACTTCGGCAATATCGGAGCCATCGCCATTCAGGGCGTGGGTGGCCGCAACCTGGATCGGCGTGAACGCGCCGTAATCCAGATAGGACTTTACGCGGGTCAGCGCCGAGATCAGACGCTCATTGCCCACGGCAAAGCCCATGCGCCAGCCCGGCATGGAGAAGGTTTTGGACATGGAGGTAAACTCAACGGCCACATCCATGGCACCTGGAACCTGCAGCACCGATGGCGGCGGGTTGTTCTCATCGAAATAGATTTCGGAATAGGCCAGGTCAGACAGCACGATGATGTCATGCTTCTTGGCGAAGGCAATGATGTCCTTGTAGAAATCAAGCGAGGCAACATGCGCCGTCGGGTTGGACGGGTAGTTGATGATCAGCGCCAGCGGCTTGGGGATGGAGTGGCGCACGGCGCGCTCCAGCGGACCAAAGAAGGTTTCATCCGGCTCGACATTCATCGAGCGGATAACACCACCAGCCATCAGGAAGCCGAAAGCGTGGATCGGATAGGTCGGGTTCGGGCAGAGGATAACGTCGCCCGGCGCAGTGATTGCCTGCGCCATGTTGGCAAAGCCTTCCTTGGAGCCGAGCGTTGCCACAACCTGGGTATCCGGGTTCAGCTTCACGCCAAAACGGCGTGCGTAATAAGCAGCCTGCGCCTTGCGAAGACCGGGAATGCCCTTGGACGAGGAATAACGGTGCGTGCGCGGGTCCTGAACCACTTCGCACAGCTTGTCGACGATCGCTTTTGGGGTGGGAAGGTCAGGGTTTCCCATGCCAAGGTCGATAATATCCGCACCACCCGCTCGCGCGCTCGCTTTCAAACGGTTGACCTGTTCGAATACGTATTGCGGCAGACGCTTGACCTTGTGAAACTCTTCCATCTTCTTCCTCATGGAAATGCGCCAGATCTGACCGGCGCATTGCGACAGTTCATTTTTATTACAGTAATCCGCTGACGCGAACACATCATGCAGATTCTGGTAGTGTAGCGCAAAGAACCGAAAATCCTAATCGATTTCACCGGTCAATTGGCGCCAGCTTTGTCATTCCACCCGATATGCCGGCAGCATTGCCGGAACGAAGGGTGGAGTGACGCGTGGATGTGCCGGATATGAGATTTTTTTACGGCAAATCATCCGGCACATTAAAGCGCGCACATGTTTTTTGCTTAACGCCAGTTTTCGTCTGAATGCAAGGCAACAACGGCCAGCAAGTGGCCATTTTTGCAGCAATCAGGCGTGCTTGCCATCCACGATCACCGAACGAATGAGCGAAAGCACCTCATCCGGCTTGATGTCTGTGCAAACCAGCTGGCTTGGGTGACCGTCCCAATTGCCCGGCGGGAAACCGCGACCATCCGGTTTCTGGATCGTTGCGCCATCGGCAAGACCACCGCAGACCACCCGCACCGGGCCGCTGCGTGTTTCAAACAGCTCAGGTGCCACCAGGTAAACGCAGGCACAACTGTCATGCACAACCATGCCGTCACCGGTGCGTTCCTTGTAGAATTCGATATAGAACTGCGACAGGTCGGACAGGAGCTGTACCGGCTTGCCGCCAGCCTTTGCCATGTCATCCATGAATTTCGCGGTCATTACTGTTTTGGTCGTGACATCCAGACCCACAACGGTCACGCGCCACGGTGCTGTAAACACCAGGTCGGCCGCTTCCGGATCGCCATGAATATTGGCTTCGGCGGCGGGAGAGACGTTGCCATTGATGTCGAATGCGCCACCCATGATGATGACGTTTTTCACCAGAGCAGCAAAATCAGGTTCTTCGCGCAGCGCCAACGCCAGGTTGGTCATGCGGCCAACGGCGATGATGGTCACCTCACCCGGATTGGCCTTGACCGTTTCGATTAGGAAATGGTGGGCCGGACGCGTGTCGACCGGCAGATCGATGGTCTCAGGGATATCGATGTCGCCCAGACCATTTTCACCGTGGATGAAGGTTGGCCAGTGGCCCTCGGGGCGAGCCGGATCAAAGGTCACATTGGCGCCTCTGGCAACCGGGGCCGATATACCCCACTGCTGCTTCAGGAAAAGCGCATTGCGGGTGGTTATCTCAATCGGCGCGTTGCCAAAAACCGTGGTGATGCCAACGAGATCAATGTCAGGGTGCCTGTGCAGGAACAACAACGCCATTGCGTCATCTACGCCCGGATCCGTATCAAATATCACCTTATGCATTTCTGTATGCTCCGCAAAATCTGGCTGCACCGCAGCATGTGCTGGCGGCGTCGGGCACATTAATCATAAGCGACGCATCCGCAATCCCTAACGTGAACCGAAATAGAGTTTGCCAAGCATTGCCTTCGGTGACAATAACGCGCCATCATTCTCCAGCCGGACTTTTCCCCCTTGGTCGACGTTACCCTTCACCTGCTTTCCACCCTGTTCATCGTTGCTGTTGTTGCGGGGTTTATCGACTCCATTGCCGGCGGCGGTGGCCTGATTACCATTCCCGCCATGCTGATCATGGGCATTCCGCCGCTTGAGGCGCTTGGCACCAACAAGCTGCAATCGCAGTTTGGCGCGGCATCTGCGACCTACGCCTATACAAAACGCGGCCTTGTGGACCTGAAAAGCCAGTTGCCAATGGCGCTTCTTTCGATGCTGGGCGGCGTTTTCGGTGCCATTGCAGCGGCCTTCGTGCCGGCTGAGGTGTTGCGCCTGATCATGCCGATCCTGCTGATTGGCATTGCGCTTTATTTTGCCTTCAAACCAAGCCTAAGCGACCAGGACAGCCATCGGCGCATTTCCGCATTCGTGTTCGGTTGCACGGTTGTACCGCTGATCGGATTTTATGACGGCATTTTTGGCCCGGGCACCGGCTCGTTCTTCATGCTGGCATTCGTGTCGCTCGCCGGTTACGGCATGCTGAAAGCAACCGCCCACACCAAGTTGCTAAACCTCGGCTCCAACTTCGGCAGCTTCATCGTGTTCACGATCAGCGGTGCGGTGCTTTGGAAGATCGGCATTGTCATGGGCATTGGCCAGTTTATCGGCGCACAGCTTGGTACACATTTCGCCGTCAAAAACGGTGCAAAGCTCATTCGCCCGCTGTTGATCATCTCCTGCCTTGCCATGGCGGCACGCCTGCTGATTGGCGAGATCGATCCCGTTCTGTGGGAACGCCTGACGGCACTGGTCGGGTTTTGATGTGATCTGAGGTGTGTCGTGTTGCTATCAGCGCGACACATAGATGTCAGGCAAAGGCGTCAGGCAGATTTCTGCGCATCTTCCATGACAATGACAGCGCCTGCAATCTTGTGGGCAGCACAACGCAGCGGTGTCATGCGATAACGCACGATAACCCTTTCGCCCTGCCCCCAATGTTCCTCTTGATAATCAAGGCTTTCGCCGTCAAAACAACGATCAAGCTGCGGTTTGATCTTCATTTCAAAATATTCGCTGCCCACCAGCTCTGACACGGAATTGCCGATCAGCGACAGCTGGGTCTTGTTGACGTATTTTGAATAGAGCTTGTTGGCGTAGAGGAAACGGCAGTCCGGTGTCACCACGACAACCCGGTCAGGCAACATATCAAGCACGACTTCGCTGAAGAGGACATCCGGATAAACAGCCTGCTTGGCTTTCGTCTCGGCCGGGGCTGCAAACACCGCATCCGGCTGCGCATTGGTGTCGGCAAAATATCGATCGATCAACATCGACATCGCAGCCGAATGGCGCACGACGCTTGAAGGGTCATCGGCATCTTCACGGATCAGGGCTGCCAGGAACTGCATCTGCATGTGCATTTCGCAGGCGTTGTTGGCCTTGTAGGACAGAATGATGCCGATCAGCGGATCAAGTTCACGATCCAGCGCACGGACCAATTCATCATGCCCGGCGGACACGGCCTGCTGCAATTGCAAACATTTTGTCGAAAACGCTTCGAAAAGCCCCAACATGCCTGTCTCCAAAAATCGTCTCAGAGAAATCCATACGCCGATGAAAACGGTTGCAACGGATTTCGCACAGCAAACACATCAAGATGCCAACAGCTGCCTTGCTGAAAGGCACTAACATGACGACCCCTCACATTCAATCAGTCAAATGATTTGAAAATTAGAATTTGTAAATTTAGAAACATGAAACTTGAAGTATTCGAGATAAATCCCAAATACAAATTCGCTCCACCAAACAAAAACAAAGCAAAAACAGCAAAACAATACATAAAGTTAGTAAAATCGTGGATTTACAGAGACCAGATATCGGTCTTTATGCTCTTCTAATTTGAGCAGCACGAAAAGTTTCGCATACGAAATATTGAGGCGATTTAGTTTCATATACTTCAAAAAACAAATCGCACATGACAACAGGCGGTTGAGACTGTCTCAAATTTGAAACAGATTCAAAACAAATCCAACGAACGGGGATATACATATGCAACACAAGAACATTCAAAACCTAGCAATGTGAAACGCTCCTTTGAAATTGCACCTCCATTTACGGAATCACATCACCCCGGACCGGCACGCAACGGCCCTCCCCCTCGCTCCTCCCGTTTCGGATCAACAGCCTGACGCACAGACGAAAAGAGCGCCGTTATGGCGCTCCAGCAGTTCGTTTTAAAGATATGATTGCCACTCAGGCGGCGCCGGTGCGTCTACGGCGATCAGCGGCTTCCTGCAGCACGATCATGGCGCCCAGAAGCGTGCCCGATGACGAGAAGCAAGGCGTGATACCAAGCGAGACGACGATGGTGCGACCGTCGGCATCTTCCGCGTAGGTAAACTGTGTCGCCTCACCCTGGAAGCACTGCACCAATTTTTCCTTCAAGCCGTCCTTGAAGCGGTGCAGGCCAACAAATTCGGCGATGTGCTTGCCAAGAACATCAGACACAGCAAGCGAATAACGGCTAGCATTGGCCGCGTTGCAATAGAAGATACGGTAATCCGTCGACACAACGATGATGCGGTCCGGCTGCTCATCAAACCATGCTTCATCCAGCACGGTGTGTTCTTTGCCGTCCTTGTCGTTGGGGGAATACCCCTTGCCGATGTAGCGGTTCACAAGCGTCTTGAGCAACTCGGTATTGCGCTGAACGCCAGCAAAGTCTTCCGCTTCCTCGTTCAGCAGATCGATTGCGAACTGGAACTGGATCCGGATTTCATCGGGGTTTCGGGTTTCCTTGTGGATGATCGCCTCGAGAATCGGGTCGAGTTCCCGATCGAGAGCTTCCACCGCAGGCGCATCGTTGGTTTCGACCGCATGTCTCAGTCGTGCATATTGTTGCCAGAACCGCTCAACCAAAGTCTTCAAAGCAATTCTCCCGAGAAGATTATCGCAATCCGCATGCAATTACAGATGAACCTCCGAAATTATCCCTTCACCAAAGGCCGGGATATGCTGAGACCGATCAACCAAAATTCAATTCATGGTGGACTAATATCACAAAAACAGAAGCGTTTACAAACCACTACTCTTGGTGTGGTTAACCGCTAAATTCCTCTGATTGTATAAAATATGAAACTGGTGCCAGGGTTTCGTTGTCACAAACCGGGCGGGCAATTTTTACAGCTTCTTTTTGATGTTCCAGCGGTCATGGTACCAGAGCCACTGCCCCGGATATTCCCGAACCCAGCTTTCCACCTTGTCGTTCAGCAACTGGGCTGTACCGGCAACATCGACATTGCCCTTCTCGTCGACCGGGATCGTGATCTTCGGTTCGATTTCCAGACGGTAGCGATTGTCAGGCAGACGGATGCAACGGGCCGGATAGACCTCGCAGTTGAATTGGCGAACCAGCTTGGCAACCAGCGGATTGGTCTTCACATCAAGGTCGAAGAACTGCGTCGACAGGCCCTTGTTGAACTTCTGGTCGACAAGCACGCCGACGCCGCCACCCCGCTCCAGCTGGCGGGCCAGCGCAAAGGAAGAGCCTGCATGCGAGGGAACCAGATCCCCCATACGGGCGCGACGGAAGTTGAATACCTTGTCGGCGATGTAAGGGTTGTTTGGCGGGCGAAACAGCACGGTCACCATCAGACCGAAGGCTGAACCGGCCACCGGCAGAAGCTCAAAATTGCCTGTATGGGCAGTAAAAACGATAAAGGGTCTGGGATTGTCGCGCAGGTCGAGGAAGATCGGAATGCCTTCAACCTCGATACGGCCTGGCGTGGTGCTTTCCGGATCAAAGTCGAACAACCGATCCAGAAACACATATTCCGCCGCAAGACGCCCCATATTCGCCCAGCTATCCATGGCGATTTCGGTGCGTTCCTGCTCGGATTTTTCCGGGAATGCGCGCTCCAGGTTATAGAGCATCAGCCTGTGACGCTTGGTCTTTGGTCCAACCCACCGGGCAAAACGTTCCGCAAAACGCATGGCCGGATCGGCTGGAAACAGCTTGAGAAAATTCAGCAGGCCAAACGCAAATTGTGCGATCAACCATTGCCGAAAATGCATAAGCGCCAAGACGATGCGCGTCACAAGCATCTTCACGGGCATCAATCCATTCTGAGAACGATTTTGCCGAACACCTGACGGGTCTCCATACGCTCCAGCGCACGGTCGATATCGTCAAATGTCACTTCGGTGTCGATGACAGGGTGCACGATGCCACGTGCCATCTTCTGCATGGCATTGGCCATGTTTTCCATACGGCAGCCGAAGGAGCCGAGCAGCTTGAGCTGCTGCTGGAACAACATCATCAGGTTGATGTCGGTCGAAACGCCCGAGGTCGAACCACAGGTGACCAGGCGACCGCCGCGCTTCAGCGAGAACATCGAGCCGGCCCATGTGTCCTTGCCGACATGTTCGAACACAACGTCGACGCCCTTTTTCTTGGTCAGCTTGCGCACAACGCCTTCAAAGCGGTCGGTGCGGTAGTTGATCACGTGGTCGGCACCCAGCGCCTTGGCACGTTCGATCTTGTCGTCCGAACCAACCGTGGTGATAACGGTGCAGCCCATTTTCTTGGCCAGCTGAATGGCAGCCGTGCCGATGCCGGAACCGCCGGCATGAACGAGGATCGTTTCGCCGGGCTCAAGCTTGGCATTGTCAAACAGCATGTGTTCAACCGTGCCAAAGGTAACAGGTGCAAGGGCCGCAGCAACCGCGTCGACACCCTGTGGTGCAGGCACCAGCTGGCGGGCTGGAATGTTGATCTTCTCCTGCGCAAAACCATCGAGGTGGAAACCGTGTACACCAGAGACGTGTTCGCACAGATTGTCCTTGCCTTCACGGCACGGCTTGCACAGACCACAGGTGCGTGCGCCATAGATCGATACCAGCTGTCCCGGCAGCACGTTGGATACGCCTGGACCGATGGCTTCAACAACGCCGGAGGCTTCCGCACCAATGGTCAGTGGCATCTTGCGCTTGGCAAAAGCCATGCCACGCCAGCCCCAGACGTCGATGTGATTGAGGGCAACCGCCTTGACGCGAAGGGTCACTTCACCCGGTGCTGGTGCGTCCGGCTCAGGCAGGTCCACTTTTTCAAGTTTACGATCATCAACGAGTTGCAAGGCGCGCATGTAAAAGTCCTTCGCCCTGAGGCGTTATCGTGTGTGTCTGGCAGAAAAGCGCGGCACGTCTGAAACGACGCGCCAAAGGCGCCCTCCCCTGTGTGTGGAACCGGATTAAGCCGGTTCCCGTGTCATGACAAGGCTTGCGTTCTGTCCGCCAAAACCGAAGGAGTTGGACAGGACGGCACCGACCTGCGCATCACGCTTCACATTTGGCACGACATCAAGCGCAATGGCCGGGTCCGGATTGGTGTAGTTGATGGTTGGCGGCAAGGTGCCGGTCAGCATGGTCTGCAGCGAGAACACCGCCTCAACCGCACCGGCTGCTGTCAGCGTGTGGCCGATCATCGACTTGTTGGATGACAGCGGAATATCCTTCAGCCCTTCGCCGAACACCGCCAGCATCGCGCCATATTCCATCTTGTCGTTTTCCGGCGTCGAGGTGCCGTGCGCATTGATGTAACCAATGTCAGCCGGTTCAATACCGGCGTCGGACAAGGCCGCACGAATGGTGGCAATGGCCGGTGCGCCATCCGGCGACGAACGGGTACGGTGGAAGCTGTCTGCCTTTTCACCGGCACCCTTGATGATGCCAAGGATCTTGGCACCGCGGGCAACGGCGGCTTCCAGCGATTCCAGCACCAGGGTTGCGGCACCTTCGGCAATCACGAAACCGTCGCGGTCCTTGCTGAACGGCTTGGATGCCTTTTCTGGCGGGTCATTCTGGGTGGAGAGCGCCGACAGCAGTGAGAAGCGGATCAGCGCCTCGGCGCTGACCGAACCATCGGTCGCAACCGTCAATGCACGCTCAGTGCGACCCTGACGAATGGCTTCAACGCCAAGCTGGATGGCGGTGGCACCAGAGGCACAGGCAGTTGACAGCGTGACCGGCAGGCCACGTGTACCGAAACGATCAGCCAGACGCTCGGAAATCGCCCCAAACAGCGCGGCTTCCTGAAACGCCGCATCAGGGCGCTGGCGCATGGCGGCCAGGAAACGGTTATAGGCATCGCCCGGCTGGTCGGCTGGTGGCGAACGATCGGCAAGTTCGAAACGCGCGCTCCATTCCGGTTCGATTGGTGGTGCAGCCAGAAACAGCGGGCCACCGAAATCACCGGAAAGACCGGCCTGCGCCAAGGCTTCAATGGTGGTTTCACGCGCAAAGGCGTAGGAACGTTCCACCGAGTTCGGCACCGGAATGTCGATAAAGTCAACGGTTCCGCTGATCTTGGTCGACAGACCATCGGTCGGGAAACGGGTGATGTTGTGAATGCCTGATTTGCCCGATGTCAGGGCAGACCAGTTGTCCTCAAGCCCTTGTCCAAGCGAGGTGATGATGCCCATGCCTGTGACGGCAACAAGCGGGCGTCCGAGATGATCCTTGAAGCTGGATGAACCCATCTTTTTTACTCCTCACGCATCACGGGACAAAACGGCGACGCCTTCGCCACGCACATGGCCAACGGTCGTCACGACAGCCGTGTTGGCACTTGCCGACATCGGCTTTTCCTGAGCGCCGTCAAAGGCCGGAACCTTGGCACCGCTTTCAATGGCCAGCGCGCCGAGCGCCAGACCAAGCGGGAACTGGGCTTCAAGCGCATGGCCGGTTGCACCGCTGTAACCACGCACCACTGCGTTTGGCAGTGCCTTTTCCAGCAGTGCCTTTTCGCGCTTGGTTACGTCGTGGAAACCGCTGGCACCGGACAGAACAAGTGTATCCGCCTTATCACCGGCTGGAGACAGAAGTCGCTCAAGGCGCTTTTCCATCTTGCCTTCGTCGCGATTGCCGCGATCACCTTCAATGGCGTCGATACGGGCATAGATCTTTGCGCCGCGATCAACGGCGTGTTTGCGCGATTCCAGAACCAGGAATGCACCAACCGAACCGGTGATCATGCCGCCGCCATTATCGGCGCTGCGCGACCATAGGGGCTGCCACTCACCCTGGGCATGGGCATTGATGGCTTCAAACAGCAGAATCATGTCTGGGCGTTCAGCCGCAAATGCACCACCGACCAGCGCATGGCTCGACTCACCGGAGCGAATGCGGTGGAAGGCGGTTTCAACAGCCGAAATGCCAGCCGCCTCTTCCCCCATGAAGGTGCGCGACGAACCGGTCACCTTGTGCACGATGGAAATGTTGCCGGCCATCAGGTTGGAAAGCTGGGCCAGAAACAGCGTCGGGCGCAGTTCGGTCGTCAGCTTTTCATTGAGAAGGATTTCGCGGTCGTTGCGCTTCAGGGCTTCATCGACGATCAGCGTATCGACGTTGATGTCGCGCTCACCGCCACCGGCAGCAACGATCATGTCCATGGTCGCGCAGGCGTCGGCATCTTCCTTGAAGCCGGCGTCATCAAGCGCCAGACCGGCGGCAAACACGCCAAGGCGCTGCCAGTTTTCCATCTGACGCTGGTCCTTGCGGCCAATCTGTGCCGACCAGTCGATCTCAGGCAGCGGATGAACCGGGTAAGGCTTGAATTTCTCGCTCTCGACAATCGTTTCCGGCGCGGCACTTGCTGATAGCAAGGCGATATGCGCTTCGGTGCCTACACCGTGACAGGTTACGATACCGACACCCGTTATCACCACATCATTGTCAGATTTGCTCATACGTCATCCTCTGCGGTTGCAGGACCACCGTGGTTCGCGTCCGCTCGTTCATGCGTTTGCGCCAGCTTGCGGCATTATCATGTTGCCGAATAATCCGCACAAAACGTCTTGGCAATGGCGAAGGCCCGAACCGGGCCTTCAAAACCCTGTTTATTCACCGGTCGCGCCGGTGATTTCGGTGTTTGTTACCCTTCGGAAGCGGCAAGCGCGGCCATCAGCCCCACTTCTTCGGCACGCTTCTTGACGATGGGCCCAAGCGGAATGTCGCTAAATGGCATGGTGCGCAGCTTCAACTGCGCATCGCAGACCTTCTTGCCACCGGAGGTGATCTTGGCTTTGGTCACGGCAAAACCGGAACCGTCATGTTCGAGAAAGGCTTCGATATCCAGAACCGCTTCCGGCTCCACGAAGGTGCGCATCTTGGCACCATCAACCGACATCAGAAACGGCATGGCGGCAAAATCGGTCATGCCCAGAACCAACATGCCGGAGGCCTGCGCCATGGTTTCAATCAGCAAAACGCCGGGAACAAGCGGCATACCGGGAAAATGACCTTCAAAAACCGGGCTTTTCGCAGGCACCACAGAACGGGCCTTCAATATGCGCGCCGTCTTATCGACAGATTCGATGTGATCGATCATCTGGAAATATTCGAGAAGCATTTGCTCTCCGCTTAATAAAACAATCCCTCCCGCCCGTTCCGGCGTGAGGGATATAAACCATATTCAAGTCGCTCAGCCTCCCCGCTTGAATGCGGGTGCTGGAACTGATCAGCCCTTGGCGGCCTTCAGTTCGTCGATCTTGGCACAGAGGTTCTTCAGAACGAAGTACTCTTCGGTCGAAACCTTGCCTTCGTTGACTTCCTGTGTCCACTGCTCGAGCGGGATCTTGATGCCGAATTCCTTGTCGATCGCAAATACGATGTCGAGGAAATCAAGGCTGTCGATGCCCAAATCGTCGATTGTGTGGCTTTCCGGCGTAATGGTTTCCCGGTCGATTTCGCTGGTTTCGGCGATGATGTCGGCAACCTTATCAAATGTAGCTGTCACGCCCATAATCCTTGTCTGTCTTTGTCTTCAAATAACGCTTATCAGACGCACCACATAGGCAAATCAAGTTGAAAAGCCAATGGGTGCAAGCAAAGAACGTGTAATTTGCTTTCGAAGTGTTGCTTAAACAGCAACCGAATGGCGACCTTTTCCAGTGGATAAGTAACTATCAAACACCGCAGCGACCGTGCGTGCAAAGGGTTTTCCCGCTTCGGTCAAGGCAAATAGCTGCCCCTTAATCTCAGCGATGGCATCGGTATTTTGTGCCACAAACAGCTTTGCCTCGGATAGAATGCCTGCCGGATTGATGCCGAATTCACGTTCCAACTCGGCAAAATCGAAAGAGAAATCACACATGATGCGCTCGATGACCCAGGCACGTGCCCGGTCTTCACCACTCAACTCAATACCGCGCACCACGCACAGACCATCATTTTCGGCCTTGCGCTGATATTCGCCGGTCGCTGGCATGTTCTGCACATAACCCTGCGGCAATTTTCCAATGGAGGATGCACCAAGACCGATCAGCGCCGTGGCGCTGTCATCGGTATAGCCCTGGAAATTGCGCTTCAGATCACCGTTTGAGCAGGCAATGGCGAGACTGTCGACCGGCTTTGCAAAATGGTCGATGCCAATTGCCTCGTAACCGGCCGCCACAAGCATGTCACCAGCCAGTGTCATTTGCCGGTAACGCTCGGTGATGCCAGGCAAGGCATCGTTCGGAATCATGTTCTGATGTTTTTTCATCCACGGCACATGGGCATAACCGAACAGCGCAATCCGGTCCGGATCGAGCGAGATGATCGACTTCACCGTTTCCGCCAGTGTTTCCAGTGACTGATAGGGCAAGCCGTAAAGAATATCGCAATTGACCGAACGCACGCCCCTCGCCCGCACGGCCTCCACCACCGAGCGTGTCTGCTCGAAGGTCTGAATGCGGTTGATGGTGTGCTGTACCTTCGGATCGAAGTCCTGCACGCCGAGACTAGCCCGCGTCATGCCGATGGCGGCCAGTGCATCGTAGCGGGGCTCGTCGAGATCATTGGGGTCCATCTCGACGCTGATCTCGGCGTTGTCAGCAAAGCTGAACGCCGC
>NZ_DAMDBP010000058.1:12709-20653 GCF_032092815.1 Agrobacterium sp.
ATCCTCGGGCTTCAGCATGGTTGGAGAACCGCCACCGAAATGCACGGCCGTGACCTTTGCGTCGCGTGAAATGCGCTGACCGACGGCGGCGATTTCCGCCTTCAGCGACTTCAGATAAGTGGCAATGGGTTCATATTTCAGCGTGTGCTTGGTGTGACAGGCACAAAACCAGCACAAGCGGTCGCAGTAAGGTATGTGCAGATACAATGACAAATTGTCGCGATCACCCAGTTTGCCGAGCCATTGCGCATAAATGTCGCAGTTTACCCCCTCGTGGAAGTGGGGTGCTGTAGGGTAACTCGTGTAACGCGGAACCGCGCCGGAATATTTTTCGAGAAGCTTTTCCGACATGCAATTTCTACCTTGGTCTTCCAAAAACATAACCCGAAAGTAGCGTCTGTGACAGTTTGCAACTTTGACTTCGATCAAATCAGGGGCTACATTCCACAAAGATAGTCGTAGGGGGACATTCGGCTTCGTCAAGAAACCTGGGAAGGGTATGTGGTGCCAATTTTGGGCACTTTACCGCAACTATCGGATTGGGTCAGATGGATACGCTGCTTAAAAATATTCATAACTCGGAGGAACCTGTCGTCTGTCGCTCATGCGAGGCGCGACACGGCGGTGTGTGCAGTTCCTTGAGCCCTGCCCAGTTGACGGAGCTCAGCAAACATTCCAGCCGTCGCAAGCTGGAGGCTGGCAATGAGCTGATTGGCCAGGGCGAATCTGTGTCCACCTATGCCAATATTCTCAATGGCGTGGTCAAACTGTCGAAGATGATGTCGGATGGCCGCCAGCAGATCGTTGGCCTGCAATTTGCCCCTGACTTCATGGGAAGACCGTTTGTCGGTGAAAGCAACACCACGGTTGAGGCGGCGACGGATGTCAACATCTGCGTTTTCCCGCGCAATGTAGTTGACCGTATCATCAACCAGTCGCCGCAGATGGAGCACAAGCTCTATGACCAGTCGCTGAAGGAACTGGACGAGGCTCGTGACTGGATGCTGACGCTGGGCCGCAAGTCCGCACAGGAAAAGGTGGCCAGCTTCCTTTACTTGATTGCCACCCATATCGACCCGGAAAATGACGACAAGTCGAGTTTCGACCTGCCCTTGTCACGTGCCGATATTGCCGATTTTCTGGGCCTGACGATTGAAACGGTCAGCCGCCAGATGACCAAATTGCGCAAGGAAGGTGTCATTCACATCGAGAACAACCGGCACGTCACCGTGCCAGATCTTGATCGTCTGAATTATGCAGCAGGCAACGACTGAGCAGGCTTGCTCAGTGTCTTTACACCGACGGCTCCAGCCGAATCATGCCGTGGAAAAAGATTGGGTGCCTTTGCCTCGCTTGCGGAAAACAGAATTCCGTAAGCCAGCACCACTGCAACAACGAATTTCATTCCCCAGTCCCCAAGAAACCGCGGCCACTGATCTGACCGCGACAGGCGCCGTTTCAAACCGTCTCAAAGGCCTGATTGACGCAGAGGCAACACTAGGCGACAAAACATGATTTGCCGTTAAAAAACCAAGTAATTCAACGCTTAAGCCAATTGGTAAAAAGCGAGATATCGCTTTAATCTGCCATTGGGCATAAAAATGGCGCCTTGGATTTTGATCATCCGGGCGCCATGAAATGCAATCTTGAAAACGCGTTATCTTGAAAACGCATTACTGCGCGATTTGCGCCTGCGCATCTTCACCGTGATGGATGGCCAGATTTTGCAGTTCCTGCAACTGGCGGCGATATTCCGCCTCGCTGACCCGGCCTGACCGGCGGGCCGATGCCAGAGCCGAAAGGCGCTTTTGCAGTTCCATAGCTTCACTGTCGGACATCTGGTCAGCAGCGGAGGTTAGTGGCTTTGAGAAGGTTGGATAGGTGCCAGTGTCCTGCTTGACTGCGGGCTGGGCACTCACCGGTTGTGGGCCAACAACCTGCGCCACCGGGCGGGTATTAAAAGATGCAGTGGTGTCCACCTGCTGTGGTGTCGTGCAACCCGCCAGCAACACAGCAACAAAAACACCGGGGACCAGTCGCATTCCCGCTTTGACAATCATCAAATTGTTTTTCATCGATCTGTCCCGGCAATTATCCCGCAGGATAAAATTACTTCACTTTGCCAACCAGCCAATAATTCAGGCTCTGCGGCTCAACTTGTATTCGTTTTCGCCCGGCATGTGCAAACACAAAGATTATAAATATTGTGGAGCAATTTCACGTCTCAATTTGCACTTGCAAGCGATCGTGCAAACGCCCAGATAAGTGCGATGATTTTCAGCTCATCCCTCGTGCCTGCCCGGTTGATAAGCCGTTACAAACGCTTCCTTTTCGATGCAGAACTGGAAGGTGGCACCGTGATCACCGGGTCTTGTCCCAATACCGGATCAATGCGTGGCCTGACCGATCCGGGCTCACGCATCTGGCTGTCGAAACACGACATAGGCCCCACTCGCAAATATGCCTACAGGCTGGAAATGGTGGAAGCAGACGGCACAATCGTCGGCATCAATACAGGCATGCCGAATCGTCTGGCGGAAGAAGCGATCCAAAACGGGCTGATCGAGCCACTGTCCGGTTACGACACTCTGAGGCGGGAACAGAAATACGGCCTCAATTCACGAATCGACTTTCTGCTGTCCTCTCAAGGCAGACCGGATGCCTATGTCGAAGTCAAAAACGTACATTTCATGCGCGAAGGCGGATTGGCCGAATTTCCTGACACCGCAACCTTGCGCGGCACGAAACATCTTCAGGAACTGGGCAATATGGTCGCAAGCGGTCACCGTGCCGTGATGCTCTATCTGATCCAGCGCGCAGATTGTGATCGCTTTCGCATATGCGGCGACCTCGATCCCGTTTATGCTGCGGCTTTCGGCCAAGCCCTGGAACGGGGTGTTGAAGCCTATGCGGTAAAATGTCGTGTTTCACCGCTGGAAATTGCAGTCGATGGGGTCGTTGCGATAGACGAACCCGGTATTGCTGTTTTATGAACAGAATAGAAAACGACAGGAAAAACGGACAATGGTGACCTATATCGACGCAGCCTCTGCCCCACTCAAGAACACGGGCGCAATACGGCTGTACAATGCAGAGGATTTTGAGGGCATGCGTAAAGCATGTCAGCTGACCGCACGCTGCCTCGATGAGCTTGCCAGCATCGTGAAACCGGGCGTTGCCACCGACACGATCGACCGTTTTGTGTTCGAGTTCGGCATGGACCATGGCGCCCTGCCCGCCACGCTCAATTATCGTGGTTATACCAAGTCAGTCTGCACCTCGATCAACCATGTGGTCTGCCACGGCATTCCAAATGAAAAGCCGCTGCGCGAAGGTGATATCGTCAATATCGACGTGACCTATATCCTCGACGGCTGGCACGGTGATTCGAGCCGCATGTACCCGGTCGGTGAAATCAAGCGGGCTGCGGAACGCCTGCTTGAAGTGACCCATGAATGCCTGATGCTGGGCATTGCGGCCGTTCGCCCCGGCGCACGCACTGGCGCAATTGGTGCGGCCATCCAGGCGCATGCGGAAGCCGCGCGCTGCTCCGTCGTTCGCGATTTCTGCGGCCACGGCGTTGGCAAACTGTTCCACGACACGCCAAACATTCTCCATTACGGCGAAGCCCATGAGGGACCGGAAATCCGCGAAGGCATGATCTTCACCATCGAACCGATGATCAATCTCGGCAAACCGCATGTGAAAGTGCTTTCCGATGGCTGGACGGCCGTGACCCGTGACCGCTCGCTGACCGCTCAGTACGAACATGCTGTTGGCGTCACCGCAACGGGTTGTGAAATCTTCACCCTGTCACCCGGCGGCCTTGACCGGCCAGGCCTTGCTCCCCTCAAGGCTTGATCCATGGCCAAACGCCCTGCCCGAACTGCAGAACATGAAGCACTTGCCTCAACCTCTGCCCGGCAGGACAGTCTGGACTTGTCCCTGACACTGGACGATGAGCGCGCTTTTTTTGGAAGCGTCAAAGCCAACACCACCCCAACATCTTTAGAAAACAGCGTAGAGACCGAGCCGGCAGCGCATGCGCACTATCACGGCCACCGTGACCGGCTGCGGGCACGGTACCGCGACAATGGCGAAACAGCCCTTGCCGATTATGAAGTCCTTGAACTCCTGTTGTTTCGCCTGATTCCGCGCAAGGATACCAAACCGATTGCCAAAGCCTTGCTTGCCCGCTTTGGTACTTTAAGCGGTGTGTTCGGCGCGCCTTTGCATTTGTTGCAAGAGGTCAACGGCATTGGCGAGACCGTGGCGCTTGATATCAAGCTGATTTCCACCGTTGCCCAACGGGTGCTGAAAAGCGAAATCCGCGACAAGCAGGTGCTGAGTTCCTGGTCTGCAGTGATCCAGTATTGCCACGCCGCCATGGCCCATGAGACGCGTGAACAGTTCCGCATCCTGTTTCTCGACAAACGCAATGTGTTGATTGCCGATGAGGTGCAAGGGCTTGGCACGGTCGATCATACGCCGGTTTATACACGGGAGGTCATCAAGCGGGCGCTGGAGCTTTCCGCCACCGCCTTGGTGCTTGTCCACAACCATCCAAGTGGCGATCCCGCCCCGTCACGCGCCGATATCGACATGACAAAAGTCATCATTGAGGCAGCACGTCCGCTTGGCATCCTGATCCATGATCACATCATCATTGGCCGGGATGGCCATGCCAGCCTGAAGGGTCTGGGCCTGATCTGAGGCGTCGCCAGCCTATCCTCTCCTCGCCTGCTTATTCACGCAAAATTTAGAAAAAACATGGGCTTAGGGTGTTTCACTTCGGGCTATTCACGCCCGAAACGCATCAACGATTCCTTAATCAATAAGGCTCAGTATATTCGAATATAAGAATATTAAGATTAAAAACAGGACGCACCATGACTTCAATACGCAGTGTGTTGCGCGATAAATCAGGCGCTTCAGCAGTCGAGTTTGCGATCATCGCCCCGATGTTCATTCTCATTCTGCTGAGTTTGCTCGCATACGGTATTTACCTGGCGGCTGCAAATGCAGTCCAGCAAGTGGCAGCAGATGCTGCCCGCACCGCTGTTGCCGGATTGAATACGAAAGAACGGGAAACACTGGCAACGGATTTCGTCAAGAAAAGCACGTTGAACTACGCCTTCCTCGACAAGAACGCCTTCACCGTTACCGTCGGCAGCGATCCGGTCAATCCCAACCAGTTCACAGTCACCATCGAGTATGACGCTCGCGGCCTGCCGATCTGGAGTCTTTACACTTATGCCCTGCCGGAAAAAAGCATCAAGCGGTTTTCCACGATCAGGATCGGAGGAGTCTGAATGTGGTATTTTTCGAGGCTGGCACGTCGCTTCAAAAACGACAGGTCCGGCAACATTGCGCTGACAGCAGCCCTGACATCGCCCCTGCTTTTGGGTGTTCTCGCACTTGGAGTCGATTTTGGTTATCTGACCGTTCAGAAAAGACAGGCCCAGCAGTCTGCTGACCTTGCAGCCATTTCAGGCGCCACTGATTTGAGCAACCCCGAACAATCGGTTGCCAATTACTTCCAGCTCAACGGCCTCAATCTCGGTGTTGTCACGCCGTCAGGGCTGATTACCGCCAATGGCCTTGTGCCATTCGACCGGCAAGAGCCCTTCACCAGTGTTGGCGGTTATGCCGAGGTTGTCAAAGGCCGCTATGTGCCCGACCCCAACGTGGCCGTTGGAGAACGTTTCGTTGCCAATGCTGCACCGGCCAATGCGCTGAAAGTGACAATCACCGAAAAGGGGCAGATATTCTTTGCTGGCGCCTTCGCTTCCGCCCCGACCATTTCGGCCACCGGCACCGCGTCCGGCAACCAGCTTGCCGCCTTCTCAATCGGCTCACGGCTGGCCAGCGTCAATAATGGCCTGCTCAACAGCGTGCTTGGCGGTCTGCTTGGTACGACATTGTCGCTCAACGTCATGGATTACAATGCATTGCTCGATGCCGATATCAATGCGCTGCAGATGCTCAACGCACTGGCGCTTGACCTCAACCTGACGGCCGGCACCTACAAGGACGTGCTGAATACCGAAATTACCTATGGTCGCTTTCTGGCCGCGCTGGGCAAGACCACCGGTGTCAAACCGGCCGTTGCCACGGTGCTGAAAACGGTGGAGCGCGCAGCCAACAAAACCCAACTGACGCTGAAACTGGCCGAGGTACTCAATCTCGGTCCGGTTTCGGAACAGTTAATCGGCACCGGTGAAAACCTGAAGGTCATGGCAACGGTGTTTGATCTGGTCAACGCCTCTGCCATTGCGGCCAATGCCGGCCAGCAGATTTCCGTTGATCTTGGCGCAGGCATTCCCGGTCTTGCCTCCACCAAGATCAGGCTGGCAATCGGCGAACCGCCAGTTGGCACACCCCCGCTTGCGGTGGGTGCACCTGGAACCATTGTGCGCACAGCACAGACACGCCTCTTCGTGGAAGTGGCGGTTGATGGCCTGAGTGCCATTGCCGGTCTTCGGGTGCGGGTGCCGATCTACATCGACCTTGCCCAGTCCGAGGCGCGGCTTGCAGCCATTCGCTGCACCGGCGGTGGTCAGGGCACTGTGGATGTGGATGTCGTGCCGGGTGTTGCTGATATTGCGCTTGGCGATGTCGATACATCTGCCTTCAACAATTTCGGCAAGACACCGCGTGTGACACAGGCTGCAGTGGTCGATTCCGCCCTGCTGAAAATTCTCGGCAAGGCGCAGGTCATTTCGTCCAACATGTCGACCACGCGGCTGACCTTTTCGCAGGCTGAAATCACCCAGGCTGCGGTCAAGAGCGTCTCGACACGCGACACTGCAACCTCGCTCGTCCAGTCGCTGCTGAAAAACCTCGACCTGGATATCAAGGTCCTCTTCCTGACACTTGGAACACCAACACTGGTTACCTCAGCTCTGGCAGACACGTTGTCACTGGTCACCAAGCCGCTCGACACCGTGCTTTACAACACGCTGCTGGTTCTGGGCATCAAGATCGGCGAAGCCGATGTGCGCGTCACTGACGTGCGTTGCATGCACCCTGCCCTCGTGCAGTAAAACTCTCCTCCTCACGACAAAAAAGCCGCCGGATCTCTCCGGCGGCTTTTGCATGTCAGTATCGGGCTTCAGGCTTAGGCGTTGGCAACAGCCAGGCGCTTTTCGTCGCGACCACCCTTCATGCGCTCGGCAAGAAGGAATGCCAGCTCCAGAGCCTGATCGGCGTTCAGACGCGGGTCGCAATGGGTATGGTAACGGTCAGACAGCGAGTCTGCCGTTACGGCACGTGCACCACCGGTGCATTCCGTTACGTCATTGCCGGTCATCTCGACGTGGATACCGCCTGGATGCGTGCCTTCGGCGCGGTGGATCTGGAAGAAGCTTTCCACTTCCGACAGAACACGCTCGAATGGACGCGTCTTGTAGCTGTTCAGCGTAATCGTGTTGCCATGCATCGGATCACACGACCATACGACCTTGCGGCCTTCACGCTCTACAGCGCGGATGAGGCGCGGCAGATGGTCGGCAACCTTGTCATGACCGAAACGGCAGATCAGCGTGAGACGGCCAGCCTCGTTGGCCGGGTTCAGAATGTCGATCAGTTCGAGAAGACCATCAGCCGTCATGGACGGGCCGCACTTCAGGCCGATCGGGTTCTTGATACCACGGCAGTATTCAACATGCGCATGGTCCGGCTGGCGTGTACGGTCACCGATCCAGATCATGTGGCCAGATGTTGCATACCAGTCGCCCGAGGTGGAATCGACACGGGTCAGCGCTTCTTCATAACCAAGCAGCAGAGCTTCGTGGCTGGTGAAGAAGTCTGTTTCACGCAGGCTCGGATTGTTTTCTGCCGAAATGCCGATGGCCTTCATGAAGTCCATGGTTTCGGAGATACGATCCGCCAGCTTGCGGTAACGGTCGGCCTGCGGGCTGTCCTTGATGAAGCCGAGCATCC
>NZ_DAMDBP010000059.1:0-20545 GCF_032092815.1 Agrobacterium sp.
CCTCCCCGATTACAGAAGAATGTCGGTGTAGAGCTCGGATACATCCGGCTCCGGATCGTTCTGGGCGAAGTCGGCACTGTCAGCAACGATGTCACGGACATCCTTGTCGATAGCCTTGAGTTCGTCTTCGCTTGCCCAACCCTTTTCAAGGAGGCGTGCCTTGACCTGTTCGATCGGATCCTGTTCGGAGCGCATCTTCTGCACTTCTTCCTTGGAGCGATACTTTGCAGGGTCAGACATCGAGTGACCACGGTAACGATAGGTCAGCATTTCAAGAATGATCGGACCCTTGCCGGAACGGCAATATTCAAGCGCCTCATCAGCCGCAGCCTTCACGGCGCGAACGTCCATGCCGTCAACCTGGATACCTGGAATGCCAAAGGACTGGCCGCGCAGCGAGTAGTTCGACTGTGCCGTTGCACGG
Source organism: Agrobacterium sp. (assembly GCF_032092815.1). Classification (GTDB taxonomy): domain Bacteria; phylum Pseudomonadota; class Alphaproteobacteria; order Rhizobiales; family Rhizobiaceae; genus Agrobacterium. Next base: position 425 of record NZ_DAMDBP010000059.1, read on the forward strand.
GCAGTCGAGGTACCCATGGCGTAACGGTTGTTTTCCACGATGTAGACGATTGGCAGTTTCCAGAGAGCTGCCATGTTGAAGCTCTCGTAAACCTGACCCTGGTTGGCAGCGCCGTCACCGAAATAGGTCACGGAAACATTGCCATTTCCACGGTAGTGGTTAGCAAACGCAAGGCCAGTGCCGAGCGAAACCTGCGCACCAACAATACCATGGCCACCATAGAAATGCTTTTCCTTGGAGAACATGTGCATGGAGCCGCCCTTACCCTTGGACAGACCACCACGACGGCCGGTGAGTTCGGCCATAACACCACGCGCACTCATGCCAGCTGCCAGCATGTGGCCGTGGTCACGGTAAGCGGTGATAACCTGGTCGCCCTCCTGCTGGGACATCTGCATGCCGACAACAACAGCTTCCTGACCGATGTAAAGGTGACAGAATCCGCCGATGAAGCCCATACCGTAAAGCTGGCCAGCCTTTTCTTCGAAACGGCGAATCAGCAACATTTCCTTGTAGGCATGAAGCTCTTCATCTTTGCCGAATTCGGCTGTGTTCTTTCCGGTGAAGTCCTTTGCGGCGGCTTTCGCCGTCGTCTTACGGCCGGATACGGACGCGGTTTTACGTGGCGCCATTGATCCCTCCCTGAGTTGCCGGTTGCTTGTTCATGTGGCGCGTACAATAGGGAAGAAAACGCGCCACAGCAATGCCATAAATGCATGGCTCGTATTCAAATTAAATAGCTGATTTTCAACAGAAAAAGTTGATTAACTTGAATTTAGTTAATCAGAAATATCCGTTCAGAATGACAATTTCGTCGGTGCGCGAAACATTCAGTTGATACCGTGCGATCTCATCAATCATGTCACGCTCGAGTGAACCATCGCTCAAGGCCTCAACCTGACGCTCAAGAGCAACACGTGTTTCAGTGAGGCGCGAAAGCTCACCGCTGCGGGCCAGACGCTGGCGTTCAAAACGCTCGGTCGCGATCAGGCCATATTCACCATGAACGCAATGATAGCCAAAATAGGAAAGAAAAGCGACTGTGATGGCGGGCACGACGAAACGCCCGAATTTTCTTTTCTTGTGATGTCGTGTCCACATTCCGGAAAAAGCCTTGAAACGCATTACCTTTTCGCAACAGTAACGCGGATTGCTTAACCATCCGTTGACCATAGAGCGGAGTTTGAGCTGATATTCTCGAAGTCGGACGAGAAACAAAAAGCCCGCACCAGAGGGCACGGGCTTTTTCGATAATCATGTCACCAGACGCAGATATTAGCCGCGCAGGATCGAACGACCTGCGTAGGATGCCTGCGGACCAAGCATTTCTTCAATGCGGATCAGCTGGTTGTACTTGGCAAGACGGTCGGAGCGCGACAGCGAACCGGTCTTGATCTGGCCGCAGTTGGTGGCAACTGCGAGATCGGCAATGGTCGAATCTTCGGTTTCACCGGAGCGGTGAGACATCACAGCCGTGTAACCGGCCTTGTGTGCAGTCTCGACAGCATCGAGCGTCTCGGACAGCGAACCGATCTGATTGACCTTAACGAGGATCGAGTTGGCAACGCCCATCTTGATACCGTCGCGCAGGCGCGAGGAGTTGGTCACGAACAGATCGTCGCCAACCAGCTGAACCTTGGAACCGATCTTGTCGGTCAGGTACTTCCAGCCTTCCCAGTCATCTTCAGCCATGCCATCTTCGATCGAGATGATCGGGTACTTGGCAGCCAGTTCAGCGAGATAATCAGCCATGGCTTCCGGCTCGAGCGTGCGGCCTTCGCCTTCCATCTCGTATTTGCCATTCTTGAAGAACTCGGTGGAGGCGCAGTCGAGACCGAGGAACACGTCGTCGCCTGGCTTGTAACCAGCCTTTTCAACCGACTTCATGATGAAGTCGAGAGCTTCAGGCGCGCTCTTCAGACCAGGTGCAAAACCGCCTTCGTCACCCACGTTGGTGTTCTGGCCCTGTGCTGCCAGTTCCTTTTTCAGAACGTGGAAGATTTCAGCGCCCATACGAACGGAATCACGAATGTTGTCGGCGCCAACCGGCAGAATCATGAATTCCTGGAAGTCGATCGGGTTGTCGGCATGCGCACCGCCGTTGATGATGTTCATCATCGGAACTGGCAGAACATGGGCGTTCGGGCCACCAACGTAACGGTAGAGCGGCAGGCCGGACGATTCGGCTGCAGCCTTGGCAATGGCCAGCGATACGCCGAGAATGGCGTTTGCGCCGAGGCGCGACTTGTTCGGTGTACCGTCCAGGGCGATCATCATCTGGTCGATCTGGATCTGGTTTTCGGCGTCGAATCCGCCAATAGCATCAAAGATTTCGCCATTGACGGCATCAACAGCCTTTTCAACACCCTTACCCAGGTAACGCTTGCCGCCATCACGCAGTTCTACAGCTTCGTGCGCACCTGTCGAGGCGCCCGACGGAACAGCAGCGCGGCCCATGGAGCCGTCTTCAAGGTACACATCGACCTCAACGGTCGGGTTGCCACGGCTGTCGAGAATTTCGCGTGCAATGATATCGGTAATAGCGGTCATGGTCTCTCCCTTGGGAATGGAACAGTCGTTCTGCGCCTGTCTTAGCGGATGGGCAAGAAATTACAATGACGGCAATCCCAATGAGGGACGCCGCCACGCAATTAAGCTCAATTTTAAGTTAAAGTGCAGCAAAAGCCGGACATGTCAGGCCTTTGCGATGGCATCAAACGCCAGAAGTTTTTCGAGCAGACGCGGCATGTCCTTCAGATGCACCATGTTGGGACCATCCGAAGGGGCATTGTCCGGGTCTTCATGGGTTTCGATGAACACACCTGCCACACCAACGGCAATCGCCGCGCGGGCCAGTGTTTCCACGAATTCACGCTGCCCGCCGCTGGAGCCACCCTGCCCGCCCGGCTGCTGCACCGAATGCGTGGCATCGAAAATCACCGGTGCGCCAAGCGATGCCATGATTGGCAACGAACGCATGTCGGAGACCAGCGTGTTGTAACCGAAGGACGCGCCGCGTTCGCACAACATGACATTGGCGTTGCCGCTCTCGTTCAGCTTTGCCAGAACATTCTTCATGTCCCAAGGTGCGAGGAACTGGCCCTTCTTGACGTTGACGACGCGGCCGGTCTTAGCAGCAGCCACCAGAAGATCGGTCTGACGGCTGAGGAAGGCCGGGATCTGCAACACATCGACAACCTCAGCAACAACGCCGCACTGGTCTTCGGTGTGGATATCGGTCAACACAGGAAAGCCGAATTCCTTTTTCAGATCGGCAAACACGTCCAATGCCTTTTCAAGGCCGATACCGCGCTGGCCACCCAGCGAGGTGCGGTTGGCCTTGTCAAAGGACGATTTGTAAACCAGGCCAAGGCCCAGCCTGTCGCACAGTTCCTTCAAGGTGCCGGCGATCATGAAGGCATGATCACGGCTTTCCATTTGACACGGGCCGGCAATCAGCGAAAACTGCTTGGTGTTGGAAAACACCACCTGACCTGCGCCTTCACCGGCAACCACGTCCAGATTATTTTTCATGACAGTCATTACTCCTCGAACGCAAAAAATGCGCCTTGACCAGAAGCGGGTGCCACGGTGATGCGCGCACCCGTACGTGTAGATGCCACGCCATTAGCAGCAAGCAGCGCCTCTGTCACGGCAAGATCGGTTACCCTGTAGACAACACCGGCCCCGAACAATTCATCCGGCAGCGACACGTCGGCCATGGCAGGCATGGTCTTGGCTGTCTCCGTCGTCTGCACCACTATATGGGCATTGCGCGTTTCAAATGACAATCCGTTGGCAACCACTTGCGGCGCCTTGCCAAACACCGCCGTAACAAGGTCGGCATAGTCAGTTGGGCGTGGCGCAGACAGGACGATTTCGGACATCCCGAGGACACCATTGGCATGGGCTTCCAGTGCCGAGCGATCAACTGGCAGTGCCACAAGACGCTGGCAGGAGAACAGGAAAAACGCCCGCATACGTGCTTCGGCGGCAAAGGACAGCAGGAAGCGCCCTTCTCCCGCCGTCCCGTCAGGCTTTTTCATCGGCCGCGAAAACTGCAACATGCCACCGGCTGAGACATGCCTCGCTTCAAACCGTGCATGGTCGCTGACCGCATCGGATGTTTTGGCAACGATGGCGCTGAACCCTTCCTGCCCCCGTGCGGCGCGAAATATCTGGTCACGCCGCGTAAAGCTGTTGGTCGCATCCACGGAGGATTTGTAGACCGCGCGATCGCCAATCGCCAAGGGCTCCAGATAGGTGCCATCGGCAAAAAACACGCAGGCATTTTCCGTGCCGAACGGATGGCGGGCATCGGCCGCCACGGTAAAACCAAGCGAGGCCAGACGATGTCGCGCAGCCTCCAGACCGGAGACTGGCAGCACCAGATGGTCAACAGATTGGGTAATGGCAGAATCAGCAGAAAACACGGCATCTCCTAGGATCGGAAAGGGAGAGATCTAATCACTGCGCGTGATAGAATACCAATTGGCGACATTTGTATGAACATCTGTATGAACATTGCCAGGGCACATTTCATCGTGATTTGCTGATTTGTGCAACGCAAGAAAAACAAATCCCCGCGACCGGAGCCACGGGGATCAAAATCTCTCAAATCAGATGGCGGGTGATCACCGAGCCGCCGACAGGCCAACAATCAGACCGGTCAGGGCGTTGACCAGCAGGTACTGGTTATCAACGCGCACCCAACGCTCGTTTCTCTTTGGCTCACGCAACTTGTAACGGCGGTACTCGCGCTGATCGAGGTAATGATTGCGCTGGGCAGCCGACAGACGCTCGCCACGCTTCCAATTGCGCTTCTTGACGACAACCTTCTTTTCGACGTGACGTTCAATGACGACCCTCTCGTTGCGACCACGGTCATGACGTGGACCATTGTCGTAACGGCTCTGCGCCTCGGCAGCCAATGGAGCGGCAAGAACAGTAGCGGCGAGAAGCGTTGCAAAAAGCTTTTTCATCGGGGTTTCCTCTGCGTTTCGATGGTTCGAACCTAAGCCCCCCAGGATGAATGAAAACTGAATTTTAAATTACATTTTAGTAATGGTTATTAACACTTGAGAACCATTTCTCAAGCAACAGATCATGTGAAAACGCCCGGATTTCAAGGCCCGGGCGTTATCTCGGTTACTTCTTCAGTTCGGCAGACCGTGCCCAAAGATTAATGTCGGCTTCCTTGGCATGACGGTCGATCAGCGACAGTTCTTCAGCCGTGAAATCCTGCTTTTCGAGCGCCTTGACGCAGTCGACAACCTGTTCCGGCTTGCTGGCACCGATCAGCGCCGAGGTGATGCGACCATTGCGCAGAACCCAGGCAATGGCCATCTGCGCCAGTGTCTGACCACGCTTTTCAGCCAGTGCATTGAGCGCACGAATATTCTCGATGTTCTTGTCATTGAGGAAATTCGGATTCAGCGACTTGCCCTGCGCTGCACGGCTGCTGTCTGGAATGCCGCCGAGATATTTGGTGGTCAGCATGCCCTGCGCCAAAGGTGAAAACACGATGGAGCCAATGCCCAGCTCTTCCAGCGTATCGACCAGACCATCCTCTTCGATCCAGCGGTTGAGCATGGAATAGCTCGGCTGGTGAATGATGCATGGCGTGCCGAGATCTTTCAGGATCGCAGCAGCTTCGCGGGTGCGCTTGGAATTGTAGGACGAGATACCAACGTATAGCGCACGGCCGGAACGCACGATATGATCGAGCGCACCACAGGTTTCCTCAAGCGGGGTATCGGGATCGAAACGGTGCGAATAAAAAATATCCACATAGTCGAGGCCCATGCGCTTCAGGCTCTGGTCGCAGGACGAAATCAGATATTTGCGGCTGCCCCACTCACCGTAAGGACCTGGCCACATGTTGTAACCGGCCTTGGATGAAATGATCAGCTCATCACGATAACCGGCAAAATCGGTCTTGAGGATTTCACCAAAGGCGGTTTCGGCGCTGCCGGGTGGTGGGCCGTAATTGTTGGCAAGATCGAAATGGGTAATGCCCAGGTCAAACGCCGTGCGGCAGATATCCTGCTTGGTCTTGTGAGGCGTGTCGTGGCCGAAATTGTGCCACAGGCCAAGCGAGATGGCCGGCAATTTCAGGCCGGTCTTGCCGCAATGATTGTATTTCATGGATGCATAACGGTTTTCAGCCGGTTGCCAGGCCATGAGCCTCTCCTCCTCTAAATTTCGGCATGAGCCCTGACCGGAAAAATCGACAGGGCGTGATGGAAATGAACCGATACAATGCGGCGGTTCATTCTTTTCAGACTAGTCACAGGCTGAAGGCATTTCAACCTGTGACCCAAAATTGCTGTCAGGCATAACTGGAATAAAGATCGTAGGCCCGGAAGGATGGTGCTGGGCCACCCACCTGCCCTTTGGTGGGCGTGAAGATGACCTTGCGGACTTCACCGGCTGAGAGATCAAATACATTGTCCGAGTAACGGCCGGGCATATCGCTTTCCAGCATTACAAACAGCGCAAGTCCGGACGCACTGACACTGATTTCCACTTCACCGTTGGCCAGCGCCACGGTTTCAAGGGTCAAACCGGCCGGCGCAAAATCCAGCATCTTGTAGGTATCAAGCACGTGATGACCCTCACCCGTCATGCCGTTTGAGGCAATGAAATCCCACACCACAATGTTTGCGTCCGGAATATCGGCGAGTTTTACCTCCAGCAGCGTCGCGGCAGCATTGGTACCGCATTCGCCATTGGCAGAACGCAGCGGAATACGCTCCCCATCCAGCGCCATGGCATAGACATTCATGTCGATCGCCACATCTTCTGCCGTGTCATTGACCATGGAAAAAACCAGCTTTTCACCATCATCACTGGGAATGGCAGCCACCGCCACCGGCTGGAAAAATCGTCGCGCCAGATAATGCAGCGCTTTCCAGTTACCGCCATAATCAAGGCTGGACCAGGAAGCAACCGGCCATGTGTCATTGAGCTGCCAGTACAATGTCCCCATGCAGTGAGGTTTTAGTGAACGCCAGAACTCAACGGCCGTCTTGATGGCTAGTGCTTGCTGCACCTGGCTCAAATATACAAAGTTCTCGAAACTCTTCGGGAAGCGGAAATACCGGAACATGGTGCCGGCAATGCGTTCATTGCCACCGGCATTTTTCTGGTGATGTTCAATCACCGGCGACGAGATGTTCATGTCCTTCTCATCAGCATAACTGCGGATGACATTCATTGACGTATAGGATTGGAAACCGAATTCCGAGCAGAAGCGCGGCCGGATCGCCCGGTAATTGTCGAAGGATTTGTTCTCATGCCACACCGACCAGTAATGCATGTCGCCCGAGCCATCGGCATGCCATGCATCACCATAATCGAGATAACCGGATGCCGGGCTTGATGGCCACCAGAGCGCCTCGGGCGCTGCCTTTTTCAAGGCCACTTCAATCGTTCGGTTCAACCGATCGTAAGCGACCAGATAACGGTCACGGTTTTCCAGCGGCTCCTTGAACCAAGTCAAAGCGCCGACCAACTCATTGTCGCCACACCACAAAACGATCGAGGGATGCGATGACAGGCGACGAACCTGATAATCGACTTCCTTGTCGACATTTTCGAGAAAATCGTCGGTGCAGGGGTAAAGGTTGCAGGAGAACATGAAGTCCTGCCACACCATCAGGCCTAGCCGGTCGCAGAGATCATAGAACCAGTCTGCCTCGTAAAAACCGCCACCCCAGACGCGGATCATGTTCATGTTGGCCTCAACGGCCGAGCACAACAGATCCTCGGTCTTCTCAGGGGATGTCAGTGAAAAGAGCGCGTCAGCAGGGATCCAGTTGGCACCCCGGCAGAAAATTTCACGACCATTGATCCGAAAGGCAAAACGGCTGCCCGCCCCGTCCTTGTCGGTCAGCAACTCGACGGTGCGCAAACCGATTTGCCGGGTAATAGTCTCGTCGGGCAGTTCAACCTTCAGCTCGTAAAGCGCCTGTTCGCCACTGCCCGCTGGCCACCACAGCTTGGGATTTTCGACATAAAACACATGCCGCACCACGGTCTCGCCGGCCGACACGCCGATATCCAGACGCAGCCTGTCATCACCCAGTGACAGATGCAGCGGCACGATCACCGGTTCCGCTGCAAACAATGTTACCGCCACATGCACCTCAACGCCGCTATCGACGTGAAGCTGGTGTGTGACGATATGTTCAACACGCGCGCTTTCCAGCTTTTTCAGCGCAATCGTGCCGTAGCAACCGAGCGGCGCAATGGCGAGGTTCCAGTCCCAGCCGAAATGCGACTGTGGTTTGCGCAGCATGTTGCCATTGGCAATCGGTGAATTGCCGGTGTGATACGGCACATAGAAAGGTTGTCTCGCCTGCCGTTCTTCACCCGCCTTGATGCTGGAATGGAAACGAATGCGAATGAGGTTCTCGCCCTGCTGCAACGCCTTGGACACATCAGGCCGGTAGCGGCGAAAGCAATTGTCGGCGCTCAACACCGGGGCATCATTGATGAACACGACCGCAACCGTATCGAGATTATCAATGTCGAGATACCAGGCCGCATCGACATCATCGACGGTAAATCGCCGCTCAATCACCCAGTCGCGCTCAGCCACCCACTGCACGTCATTTTCGTTTTTGCCGTAATAAGGGTCGGATATGATATCTGCGGCACGCAGTGCAGAATGCACATCCCCCGGCAAGGTCATGACGGTTGTGTAGTCACCCTCGACCGAGGTCAAAGACCACTGACCGGTCAGATCGATCATGTTGCTTGTATTGTGCGAGTTCATGAGAAATCCTGCATAAAATTCATCAACCGAAGGCGCGCGTGCCAGCACATGATGCACAATGGGACCAGGAACCGTAGCATACGACGTCCTCCCCATCGTTCACCAACTCAACGGAAACGTTACAGATAAATATACAAACAGCAAGGACACGGCCGTACAGTTGCGTGCGCTTTGGCGTGATAAAGTGTTGCAAATCAACAGCAACATGTTCCGATAACGACCGCATGGCATTGCATATATTTGCAAATTTAAAAAAATATTTTACAATTATTTCAAATTAGCCCAAGGAAATTGGGACGGCTTGCGTAAAGCCGATTTTTTCGGGAACAAACAAACCTGTTTTTTCTTAGCATCGGACGTCAGGGAATCCTCGGGTTTTCAGGCGTTCCTGTAGGCTGCACGCCGTGATCGGCTTGGCAGTGAAGTGATAACAGGCAGGAAATGCGCCATGCCTTGTGCCGTATTCGTCAAGAAGCGGTTTCACGGTTCAAACTTGAAATTCAATACTTCTTACGGCCACAGATTCCCATGAACGAAAGCGTGACACCAACAGCAGCGATAACTCTGGCGGCAAATGAGAGACCCACTCTCAAGACCATCGCCCAGATGACAGGCCTTGGCATAACGACGGTGTCACGTGCGCTGAAGGACGCCCCGGACATTGGTGCAGAGACCAAGGAACGGGTGCGGATCATTGCGGATCAGATTGGTTACCAGCCTAACCGCGCTGGTGTGCGTCTGAGAACCGGCAAAACCAACGTCATCGCCCTGGTGCTGAGCATCGAGGAAGAGCTGATGGGTTTTACCAGCCAGATGGTGTTCGGCATTTCCGAAGTGCTGGCAGGCACGCAGTATCACCTTGTGGTGATGCCGCATTCCCACAGCAAAAACCCAATGGGACCAATCCGTTACATTCTTGACACCGGCTCCGCTGACGGTGTGATCATTTCGCGCATAGAGCCCAGGGATGAGCGCGTGCGCTTGCTGACCGACCGCAAGATGCCCTTTTCCACCCACGGAAGAACGGACATGAATATCGTCCATCCCTATCACGACTTCGACAACGAGGCCTTTGCCTATGAGGCGGTGAAAAAGCTGGTCGAAAAGGGTCGCAAGCGCATTTCCATCCTGCTGCCACCCACCAAGCTGTCGTTCCATGACCACGCCCGCGCCGGTTTTGACCGCGCCATCAAGGATTTTGGTGTCAGTGAAGTGCCTATGGATCATGTCACAATCGAAACCAATCTCGAGGAAACCCGCACGCAGGGCGAACAGCTGATGCGCTCGGCCACCCCGCCGGACGGGTTCATCTCGATCAGCGGCAGCTCGACCATTGCGCTGATTGCCGGTTTTGAAGCGGCTGGCAAAAAGCTCGGTGTCGATTTCGACATGATCTCGAAACAGTCGGCGGAATTTCTCAACTGGATCCGCCCTGAAATCTACACCATCAATGAAGATGTGCGTGAGGCAGGCCGCGAACTGGCCAAGGCCGTGCTGGCCAGCATTGCCGGCAATCCGCCCGCCCAGCTGCAGAGCCTCAGCAAACCCGTCTGGTCAAAAACCAGGAACTGAATTTTTCGTGCTTCAAACAAAAGCGCGCATAAAAAATGGCCCGACAAGCGGGCCATTTTCATTTCGGTGATCAGAATATGTCAGCACCGCTGCCCCATGGGCCATGCGGCTTGTCAACGCCATCGGTGCGCTCGAAGCCGTGTGCACCAAAGAAGTCGCGCTGCGCCTGGATGAGGTTTGCGCTGCCACGGCCGCGACGATAAGCGTCGAAGTAACCGAGAGCGGAAGCAAGAGCCGGAACCGGCAAACCCGACAGCGTTGCATAGGATACAACGTTGCGCAGCGACTTGTCGGTGTCCTTGACCATCTGGGCGAAGGCAGGTGTTACGATGAGGTTGGCAACATCCGGATCCTTGGTGAAGGCCGATGTGATCTCATCGAGGAACTGCGAGCGAATGATGCAACCTGCGCGCCAAATGCGGGCGATGGTTGGCATTGGCAGGTTCCAGTTGAACTCCTTGGATGCTGCGGACATGATCGCAAAGCCCTGCGCATAAGCGCCGATCTTGGCGGCCAGAAGCGCGCTTTCCAGATCGTCGATGAAGGCTTTTTTGTCAGCCGGTGCAGGCAGAGCTTCCGGCAGGCCGAAGATCTTTTCAGCCGCAACGCGCTCATCCTTCTGCGAAGACAGGATACGGGCAGCAACAGCAGCTTCAATCGCCGTTGCAGCAACACCCATGTTCTGCGCTTCAATGACCGACCACTTGCCGGTGCCCTTCTGGCCAGCCTTGTCAAGGATCAGGTCAACCATCGGCGTGCCGGTGATCGGGTCTGCGGCGCGCAGAACTTTTTCCGTGATTTCAATCAGGTAGGAGTTCAGGCGACCCTTGTTCCAGGTGCCGAAGACGTCAGCGATTTCAGCTGCGCTCATCTTCAGGCCATCACGCAGAATGCCGTAGATTTCGGCGATCATCTGCATGTCGGCATATTCAATACCGTTGTGGATGGTCTTGACGAAGTGGCCTGCGCCATCATTGCCGAGCCATGCAACGCACGGATCATTGTTGTACTTGGCGGAAATCGACGTCAGAACCTTCTCGACGCGCTTCCAGCTGTCTTCGGTGCCGCCAACCATGATCGAAGGACCATGACGTGCGCCTTCTTCACCACCGGACACACCCATGCCGATAAAGGTCAGGTCAGTGTCTTTCAGAGTGTCGAAGCGGCGAATCGTATCGCGGAAATTGGCGTTACCGGCATCAATCATGATGTCGCCATTGGCGAGGTGCGGCTTGAGGATTTCCATCTGCTGATCCACCGGATCACCAGCCTTGATCATGATGATGATCGGGCGTGGCGGGCGAATGGCAGCAACGAACTCTTCGATTGTTTCGCAAGGAATGATCTGTCCCTGCAATTCGCCTGCCTCAGCGTAAAATTTTCGTGTTGCCTCCGGGGTGCGGTTGAATACGGCAATCTTGTTGCCCTTTTCTGCAATGTTCAGGGCAAGGTTTGAGCCCATGACACCGAGACCGATCAAACCGATTTCTGCCTGTTCCACGGATGTGCCTCCATCTTTCGTTTAATGGCGCATGTTGTGGCACTGTAAAACGCAAACGGCAAGGCTGGTGAGCAATTAAACGATTAAATTTCGATGACAGAAATCATGTTTCTGACACGCCATAGCAATGAAATTTCACGCCGCCGGATGGTCATCTCCGTCATCAAGCGCCCGCCAACCGGCTCCATCCATGTCCTCGTACTGGCCGCTTTTCAACGACCAGAGAAAGGCAAAAAGCCCCAAACCACCGAGAAACAAGGCGACCGGAATAAGAAATGAAAGCATGTTCATGCGAACCGCGCTCCTTTTTCCAATCTCTTAGCTGCATCTGCACCCACATGGCGATTGGTGTTCGACACATCGGCCTGTGCAGTATTTGCAAGGCTGTTAAGACGTAATGCGTTGGCTACCACGATGACGGACGAGGTGGACATGGCAATGGCAGCAATCATCGGCGTGGCATAACCGGCAAGAGCGATCGGCACGGCAATGATATTGTAGCCGATCGCCAGCGCAAAGTTCTCGCGGATCAGCCGTCCGGCCTTGCGTGACGCCTCAATGGCAAAGGGCACGGCACTGAGATTATCCTGCATGAACACGAAATCTGCTGCCTGCCTGCCAATATCGGCAGCCGTTGCGGGCGCAATCGACACATGGGCTGCGGCCAGCGCCGGCGCATCATTGATGCCGTCACCCACCATCAACACTTTGTGGCCTTGAGCTGCCAATGTGCTGCAACGCTCGGCTTTTTCGGCTGGCGCAAGGCCTGCATGCCAGTCAGCAACACCAATACGGCTGGCCAGAAGTTCCACCGATGCCGGACGATCACCCGAGACGATCTCGCTTTTCAAGCCATCGCCAAGCAGCCTTGAAACCGCGTCTGCGGCACCGGGGCGAAGCGTATCTTCAAACCGGAACTGGCCCAGTTCCTGCCCATTCAGCGACAACACAACTTCCGACGACGCGAAATCGTCATTCGAATCACTGGGATTGTCAGGCAGCGCAAAATGTCGGCTGCCGAGACGATAGAGGCCATCAGGCGTTTCCACCTCCACACCGGCACCGGGAATTTCACGCCCACCAGCGAACACCGGCAGCGGACCATCCACCGAACGGGCCAGCGCCTGCGACAGCGGGTGCCGCGAATTGACGGCGATCCCGGCGGCAATCCGCATCACCGAAGGGGCAATCTCACTGGCATTGACCAGTTGCGGCCGGCCAAGCGTCAGCGTGCCGGTCTTGTCAAACAGCACCAGATCGGCTTCGGCCAGACGCTCCATCGCCGAGCCATCCTTGACCATGATGCCATGTTTGAACAGACGACCGGCCGCAACCACCTGCACGACAGGCACCGCAAGGCCGAGCGCACAGGGGCATGTGATGATCAGAACGGCAATGGCAATCAGCATCGCCTGTTTCCAGTCACCACCAAACACGCCCCAGCCGATAAAGGCGGTGAGTGCCAGCAAATGCACAACAGGCGAATAAAATTGTGCGGCCCGGTCTGCCAGACGGCGATAGCGTGCCCGGCCACCTTCGGCCGCTTCCATCAGGCCGATGATTTCCGACAGGAACGAATCGCGCGCCAACGCGGTCGCCTCAATCACCAGCGCACCGGTGAGATTGAGTGTGCCCGCCTGCACCGCATCACCCTGCCGTACGGTCAAAGGTGCGCTTTCGCCGTTGACGATCGACATGTCGAGATCGCTGGTGCCGCTAAGGATGCGACCATCCACCGGCACACGATCACCTGCGGCAATGGCAATGTGGTGGCCAGGCACGATATCGGTTACCGGCAGATATTCACGCGAACCATCCGCCATCAGCACCGTGTGGTGACAGGCGTGCAAGCCCGGCAACGGCCGTGCGTGCACGGTCACGCATCACGTGATCCAGCGTGCGGCCGATCAACAGGAAGAACAAGAGAGATACTGTGGCATCAAACCAGGCATGCGGGCCGCTGTGGATCGTTTCCCACACCGACACCGAATAGGACAGTGTGATGGCAAGTGCGATTGGCACATCCATGTTGGTGCGGCCATGTTTCAGCGCGTTGAATGCCGACTGGTAGAAGAAACGACCGCCATAGATCAGCGCCGGTGCCGCAATCAGGCCCGAGATCCAGTGAAACATGTCACGTGTCGAGGCATCGGCACCCGACCATACCGAAATCGACAGCAGCATGATGTTGACGGCTGCAAAACCGCAGAGACCAACGGCGCGGATCAACTGGTTGCGCAACTCATCCGAATTGTCCTGCATCGAGGCGAACAGATGTGTTTCATAACCGGTCGAAGCCACAGCCTGCGCCAGGATGACCGGATCCGTCTTTACACCGTCAACCTCTTCTTTCCAGACGATGGAAACACGCTTCGACGACAGGTTGACGCGTGCCTTCTGAACCTCGGCCAACTTTTTCAAAGCCCCTTCGACGGTCGTGATACAAGCACCGCAATAGACACCGGGCACACCGAGATCGGTCTGGCGCAGCCCCTGCCCCAGATCACGGCTTGCCAGCATCAACTCGTCCGATGACGGCAAAGTGCGGTTGAAGCCCGCCTGCTCCAGTGCACTTTCAGTACCCGGTGCACAGCAACTCATTTTACGTCTCCCGTCACGGCAATGCGTGTGCCCTCATGCACGATGATCTTGCCGTCTTTCATGGCAATGGCCTCGACGATCCAGTGACCGCCGGGAATGTCGTGCTGGCCTGAAAACACACCGGTTTCGGCCTTCTGCAGTTCCATGTCGAAATTCTGTTTTTCACCAACCGGACGGCGAAAATGCAAGGTTACGCTGTCGGTATCGATGGCGCCACGCTCAGGATGCGAGACCTCGTAGCGGGCAACATCGTTTTTAACCTCTAGCTTGCCGATAATGCCGGAGGCAGCGCGCGCCTTGGCAGCGGCGGCCTTGCCGTTAAATTGCTGGCTGGCCACATAGGTGTTGGGCACCACAAGACCGCTCCAGCTCGTCACCGCGTTCCACGCCATGGTAACGTTCACGGAAATGATGGTGCCGAAAAACAGCAACATGATTGCCAGCATGTGCCATCCGGTGAAAACGAAACCTTTTTGTTTTTGTTGTTCAGCACTCATTTTTTAGCTCCCGGAGCAATGAATACAGCCTTGTAATGGGCGGTTTCCTGCATTTCAGTGTCTGTTGCGATGAAATCGAAATCTTCCGACGTCGAGGTGATGACCTTGCCCGGCAGGGTCACGAAGACTTTCAGCGTGGTCACCTCATCCGGCTCGACCGTAACGGTAAACGACCGCGATGGCGCATCCTGCATACCGTTGATCTTCATCACTGCATCCGGCACACCTTCGATGGCAAGGGTGATCTGGCGCGGCTGCGGCACCATGTTCAACAGACGAACAGTGTAGCCGTTGCGGATCGAACCATCCGATTCCAGCACATATTGCGGATTGCGGTCGTGCAGCACATTGACCGACAGGCGGTCACGGGTGGCCAGCGCAAACAGCATGGCAAGCCCGACCGCCGACCAGACCCCCATGTAAAGAATGGTGCGCAGCCTGAAAATGATCCGCCAGTTGAAATGCCGGATGGCGTCGACAAACGTGCCGTCGGTTCCACGAATGTTCGAGGGTTTGATGTCGTGGGCGCCATTGCCGGTGGCCAGCGCCATATTGGCTTCATATTCGCTGAGCGTTGCATAGGCGATCAAGCCACGTGGTTTGCCGATCTTGTCCATCACGCCATCGCAGGCATCAATGCACAGCGCACAGGTGATGCATTCCAGCTGCTGGCCGTCCCGGATATCGATACCCATGGGACAGACGGCAACGCAGGCATTGCAGTCCACGCAGTCACCCACCGGCTCCCCAGCGGCCATGGCCTTTTTGGAGTGACGCGAACGAGGCTCACCCCGCCAGTCATTATAGGTCACCACAAGCGAATGTTCGTCCAGCATTGCCGCCTGAATGCGTGGCCATGGGCACATGTATGTGCAAACCTGTTCGCGCATCAAGCCGCCGAACACATAGGTTGTTGCCGTCAGGATCGCGACCGTCGAATAGGCAACCATCGCCGCCTTGCCGGTCAGAAACTCCACCGCAAGGGTGGGCGCATCGGCAAAATAGAAAATCCACGCACCACCGGTTGCCACAGCAATCAGCAACCAGATCGCATGTTTGGCCACGCGCTTGCGGATCTTGGTAAAGCTCCACGGTGCTGCATCCAGTTTCATGCGGGCATTTCTGTCACCTTCGACCGCCCGCTCGACCACCAGAAAGAGGTCAACCCAGACGGTCTGGGGACAGGTATATCCACACCATGCGCGGCCAATCGCCGAGGTGATCAGAAACAGGCCAAAACCGGCCATCACCAACAGCCCGGCCACGTAGAAAAACTCCTGCGGCCAGATTTCAATAAAGAAGAAATAGAAACGGCGGTTGGCAATGTCGATCAACACCGCCTGGTCAGGTGCATAGGCACCACGGTCCCAACGGATCCACGGCGTCAGATAATAGATGCCAAGCGTGATCAGCATCACGATCCATTTGAACCGACGGAATTGCCCCTCCGCGCGCTTGGGAAAAATCTTTTTACGGGCTTCGTAAAGTGGTTTACGAATCTTGGCGGAGTTGACAGGCGACGCATCCAGCCGTTCGACATTCGAAGACCGACTGTTATCCTGCTCGGCGTTGTAGACGTTCATGGGGCAATATCCAGATTTCTGTCATTGTCTTTTCTCACCTCGCGGCCAAATCATCCTTGACTTAAGTCAAGCACGGACAAAGTGGCGCATGTGTCTGCCTCGCCCACCCGCAACAACAAGGGAGATACCGATGACTGCACCTATGACCGCAAAGATCGTGCATGTGACGATCAACCGCCCATGGAAAGCCGTTTACGAATTCGCGTCTGACCATGCCAAGATGCCCTCATGGGCAGCGGGGCTGGCCAGCGGCCTTACGCCGCAGGGCGATGACTGGGTCGCGTCAGGACCCTTGGGGGATGTGACTGTCAGTTTCGCAAAACCCAATGAGTACGGCGTCATCGATCATATCGTGACGATGCCGGACGGGCTGCAGGTCTATAATGCACTGCGGGTCACGCCGAATGGCGACGGCAGCGAAATCAGCTTTACCGTGCTGCAACTTCCCGGCATGAGTGACGACGATTTGAAAAATGACGCAGAGCTTGTTTATAAAGACCTGAAAACTCTCAAGAAACTTCTCGAGACAACTTGAACACAAAACAGATGGAGGCGCACCGTGGTCGGCAAAAACAACACCATCAACTATATCGAATTCAATGTCAGTGACATTGAGGCATCCAAAGCCTTTTATGGCAGCGTGTTCGGCTGGCAGTTCAAGGATTACGGCCCGCAATATTGCGAGTTTTCCGATGGCAACATGACGGGCGGTTTTACCACCACGGCACCGGTCAAGGCCGAGGGTGGCGCATTGGTCATTCTTTACGCCGACAATCTGGAAGCCACGCTGGAAGCCGTCAAAAAAGCCTCCGGCACCATCGTTGAATATATTTTCGAATTTCCCGGTGGCCGCCGTTTTCACTTCAAGGATCTGGATGGCTATGAACTGGCTGTCTGGACAGCGAACTAAAAAAGGGCCGCGAAAGCGGCCCTTTTTCGTTGTCTGGTCAGGTGATTATTCACCGCCACCCAGCGAATGCACAAACAGTGCCAGCTGCTTCACCGTGGTGTCACCAAGGCGTTCACCCCAGGCGGGCATCACGCCATGTTTCGGAGCACGAACCTGTGCGGCAATGCCGTCTTCGCCTTCCACTTTCAGCCAGATGGCATCGGCAAGGTTTGGCGCACCAAACTCGCGGTTGCCCTTGGCATCTTCGCCGTGACACGACGCACAGTTGTCGGCAAAGATCTGCTTGCCCGGTTCAACCATGCTGGCGTCGTGCGGTGTGCCGGTCAGGCTGACGACATAGGCCGCCACTTCGCGGATTTCCTGCGATTGCAACATCTCGGCATAGGCTGGCATTTCCGACAGGCGTGTATCGTCATCATCGGCAAAACGAATACCATGGGTAATCGTCGTGTAGATATCCTCGGCACTGCCGCCCCACAGCCAGTCGTCATCGTTGAGGTTGGGGAAACCTGCGCCGCCCGCAGCACCCGAACCATGGCACTGAATGCAGTTGACCTTGAAGGCCGCCGAACCGCCAGCCACGGCAAATTGCAGCAATTCGCTGTCTGCCTGGATCTCTGGCAGCGTCGAAGCGGCAATCTTGTCGAGATAGACGCTCTGCGCGGTCTTGGCGTCGACCATTTCACTGGCAAAGTCGCCACGGCTGCTCCAACCCAGCAAGCCCTTGGTATTTTCACTCAGCAAAGGCCATGCCGGATAGGCAATCGTGTAGCCGATGGCCCACACGATGGTTGCATAGAAACACCACACCCACCAGCGTGGCATGGGGTTGTTCAACTCACGAATGCCATCCCATTCATGGCCGGTGGTTTCAACGCCACTTATTTCGTCAATGTGTTTTTCCGACATATCCTAGTCCTCCTTGAGAGGAATATTGGCTGCGTCCTTGGCTTGCTTTCCGCCACCGGGACGCAATGTGAAGAGGACAACCGCAATAAAGAACAGTGTCATGGCCAACAGGCCCCAACTGTCCGCGAAGTGACGCATGGCTGTATAGGTTTCCATGTCGCCTCTCCTCAGCGGTAGCCAGCGGCATCGTCATAGGTCGAGAAATCGACCAGCGTGCCGAGCATTTGCAGATAGGCAACCAGAGCATCCATTTCCGTCAGCTTGGCAGGGTCGCCGTCGAAGTCACCGAGCTTTGCCTTGGGGTAGCGCGCTTCGATACCTGATGTGTCCGCATTTGGATCCGCCTGGGCGGCAAGATCGGCAGCGGCGTTCTCGATCATCTCGTCACTGTATGGAACGCCGACGGCACGGTTGGCTTTGAGCTCCATCGACACATCGGTGATCTTGAGCGGTGTTTCCTTCAGGAAGGAATAGCTGGGCATCACCGATTCCGGCACGACAGCGCGCGGCTCGACCAGATGCTGCACATGCCATTCATTCGAGTAACGGTCGCCGACGCGGGCGAGATCAGGCCCTGTGCGCTTGGAACCCCACTGGAACGGATGGTCATACATCGATTCAGCCGCGAGGCTGTAATGACCGTAGCGTTCCACCTCGTCGCGGAACGGACGGATCATCTGGCTGTGACAGGTGTAGCAGCCTTCACGAATGTAGATGTTGCGTCCGGCCAGTTCGAGTGGCGAATAAGGCCGCATGCCCTCCACCTTTTCAATGGTGTTTTCGAGGTAGAACAGCGGGGCGATTTCAACGATACCGCCGATGGAGACCACAACGAGTGATCCCACCAGAAGAAGCGTTGCATTACGTTCGATGACGCCATGTTTATCAAGAATTGACATCGTCTAACTCCTTACTCAGCCGGTTGCAGCGCAGGCGCGGCATCCGAACGAACACCTTCTGCGCGCTGATGGCCGAGAATGGTTCTTGTGATGTTGTAAGCCATGATGATTGCACCGCTGAGGAACAGCAGACCGCCACCGGCACGCAGCACGTAGTACGGGAACATGGCCGCTACCGATTCTGCGAACGAGTAGACCAGGAAGCCCTGCGCATCATATTCACGCCACATCAGCGCCTGCTGGATACCGGCAACCCACATGGCAGCGGCGTAGACAACGATACCGAGTGTTGCCAGCCAGAAGTGCCAGTTGACGAGCTGCAGGCTGTAAAGGCGTTCGCGGTTCCACAACTTCGGCACCATGTAATAAAGTGCGCCAAAGGTGATCATGCCATTCCAGCCAAGAGCGCCTGAATGCACGTGGCCAATCGTCCAGTCGGTATAGTGGCTGAGCGAGTTGACGGCCTTGATCGACATCACAGGACCTTCGAATGTTGCCATACCGTAGAAGGCAACCGCCATGACCATCATGCGAACGATAGGGTCGGTACGGATCTTGTCCCATGCGCCAGACAGCGTCATCAGACCATTGATCATGCCGCCCCACGAAGGCATCCACAGCATGACAGAGAACACCATGCCCAGTGTCTGAGCCCAGTCCGGCAGCGCCGTGTAATGCAGGTGGTGAGGACCAGCCCAGATATACATGAAGATCAGCGCCCAGAAGTGGATGATCGACAGGCGGTAGGAATAGACCGGACGGTTCACCTGCTTGGGAATGTAATAATACATCATGCCCAGGAAGCCGGCGGTCAGGAAGAAGCCCACCGCATTATGACCGTACCACCACTGCGTCAGCGCATCCTGC
>NZ_DAMDBP010000060.1:0-19754 GCF_032092815.1 Agrobacterium sp.
CGCGCTGCTTGTCCATTTCCTCCTTGATCTTCTTACCCATGGCGCGGCGCAGAAGGTCAGCTTCACCAAGCGAGTAACCGGACAGAACCTGGGCGATCTGCATCACCTGTTCCTGGTAGATGATAACGCCCTGTGTTTCTTTCAGCAGGTGGTCGATCATCGGATGGATCGATTCCAGTTCCTCTTCGCCATGCTTACGGGCGTTGTAGACCGGAATGTTTTCCATCGGACCCGGACGATAAAGCGCCACGAGCGCAATGATGTCCTCGATACAGTCTGGGCGCATACCAATCAGCGCCTTGCGCATGCCGGCACTTTCCACCTGGAACACGCCGATGGTTTCACCACGCGACAGCATTTCATAGGTCTTCTGGTCATCCAGCGGAATGCTGGCCAGATCGACATGAATGCCGCGCTTGGCGACAAAATCGACCGCGACCTTCAAGACGGTCAGGGTCTTCAGACCGAGAAAGTCGAACTTGACGAGGCCAGCACTTTCCACCCACTTCATGTTGAACTGGGTCACCGGCATGTCGGAGCGCGGATCGCGGTACATCGGCACCAGCTTCGACAACGGACGGTCGCCGATCACGATACCGGCGGCGTGGGTCGAGGCGTGACGATAGAGACCTTCGATCTTCTGGGCGATATCCAGAAGACGCGCCACGACAGGTTCAGCATCCGCCTCTTCGCGCAGTCTCGGTTCTTCCTCGATGGCCTTGGAGAGTGGTGTCGGATTGGCCGGGTTGTTGGGCACCAGCTTACAGATCTTGTCGACCTGACCGTAAGGCATTTCAAGCACGCGACCAACGTCACGCAAGGCCGCACGGGCCTGCAGCGAACCGAAGGTGATGATCTGGGCGACCTGCTCGCGGCCGTATTTCTGCTGCACATAGCGGATCACCTCTTCGCGGCGATCCTGGCAGAAGTCGATATCGAAGTCGGGCATCGATACGCGTTCCGGATTGAGGAAGCGTTCGAAGAGCAGCGAAAAGCGCAGCGGGTCAACGTCGGTGATGGTCAGCGCGTAAGCAACCAGAGAGCCCGCACCGGAACCACGACCGGGACCAACCGGGATGTCATGGACCTTCGCCCATTTGATAAAGTCGGCAACGATCAGGAAGTAGCCAGGGAATTTCATGCGCTCGATAATGGAGAGCTCGAAGTCCAGACGCTCGCGATATTCCTCTTCCGTATAGCCATCGGCAATACCGAGCTTCTCGATGCGCATATCCAGACCTTCAACGGCCTGGCGACGCAGTTCCTGCGCCTCTGCCTTTTCAGCGGCTTCGGTGTCTTCGCTGGCGCCGGTGAAACGCGGCAGAATAGGCCCGCGTTTTTTCAGCACATAGGAGCAACGCTGCGCAACTTCGACGGTGTTTTCCAACGCCTCTGGCAGATCGGAAAACAGCTTTACCATCTCCTCACGGCTCTTGAGGTAGTGATCCGGTGTCAGGCGGAAGCGGCTATCATCGGAAACGATGGCATTGTGGGCCACCGCCATCAGCGCATCATGGGCCTCATAATCGGCACGCGACGGGAAAAAGGCTTCGTTGGTGGCAACCAGCGGCACATCATGTTCGTAAGCCAACGTGACAACGCGGCGCTCATGCGCCCGGTCATAATTACCCTGACGCTGCAACTCCATATAAAGCCGGTCACCGAACAGGCCCTTCAACGCCAACAGACGTCGTTCAGCCTGAGCGGTGTGACCCTCTCTAAGCGCAATATCCACCGGACCGCCGGATGCACCGGTCAACACGATCAAACCGCTATTATCGCCCTCTTCCAGCCATGAGCGATTGACGCGCACGGACTGCCCGCTTTCACCGTCGAGATAGGCGCGGCTGACAAGATCAACCAGCCGTTCGTAACCCGCAGCGGTGGCAGCGAGGAATACAAGAGCAGGCAGTTTGGCAAGATTGTTGTTCGGACGCCGGTCTTCCGTTGCGTCCTCCATATCGACGGACACCTGGCAACCGATGATGGGCTGCAGTCCCTCATCCCGTGCCTTTTCGGAAAATTCGAGCGCGACGAACAGATTGTTCGTATCGGTTATGGCAATGGCTGGCTGCCCATCGGCAACAGCCTTGGACATGACCTTTTTAAGAGGCAGAGCGCCTTCCAGAAGCGAATAGGCTGAGTGAACCCGAAGATGCACGAAACCGGGCGTTCCACGCGCCTGTCCTGCATGTTCAATGGTGGAGTTGTTCTCACTCATTCGCCTGATATCCCGTGTTCTGAATCACGGGAGATTTTCTATCGTTCACCCCACAAAGTCCACAGCAAAGCCGCAAGAACAATGAGGACAACCGCACGGAAAAAGCGTTGCGTGCAGTGAAATAACTTAAAGCGCCGTCAGGATCATCGAGAAGCTGGCAACAAAGACAGCGATAGAGGCGAAGGCTGCAACGTCACGGATAATGTCGGTCATTGGACTCTCCTTACTCGTTATGTTTCCAATTTGTTCTCATTTTGTTTCAAAGTCAACACATTTTTGTATTCTGTTTTTCACACCCTAAATTTAAAGGTCTGAGCGGCCCAATCGGTTCCCTGCCCGCGTTTCAAACGGCCAAAAGAAAACCCGGCTGATGAGGCCGGGTTTTGCATGTCATTCAATTTTGCAGCAGCTATCAGAACGCGACAATCTTGCCTTCGCTGATCGTCACACGCCTGTCCATGCGGGCTGCAAGATCGTGATTGTGCGTTGCGATCAATGCCGCCAGGCCGGACTGGCGAACCAATGCTTCCAGCGCATCAAAAACATAATGTGCCGTTTCCGGATCCAGGTTGCCGGTCGGTTCATCGGCCAGCAGCAATAGCGGGGCATTGGCAACGGCGCGGGCAATGGCAACACGCTGCTGTTCACCGCCGGAAAGCTCTGCCGGGCGGTGATCGGCCCGGTGGCCGATCCGCATGTAGTCGAGCAGCTGCGCTGCGCGCTGGCGGGCTTCCTTGTCGGAAAGGCCGGCAATCAGCTGCGGCATCATGATGTTTTCAAGCGCCGTGAATTCCGGCAGCAGGTGATGGAACTGGTAAACGAAGCCGATATCGCTGCGGCGGATGGCCGTCCGCTTGTCATCAGCCAGTGTGCCGCAGGGCACGCCGTCCACATAGACCTCACCCTCGTCGGGATGCTCCAACAATCCGGCCAGATGCAGGAGTGTGGATTTCCCGGTACCCGATGGTGCGACCAGCGCAACGATCTCGCCGCTTTTCATTTCGAATTCGGCATTGTTGAGAATGTTGAGAACATTCTCCCCCTGCCCGTAACTTCTGTGTACGCCCGTCAGCCGCAACGCGGTTTTTCTGCTCATGGTCGACGCGGTCCTTATTCGTATCGCAGAGCCTGCACAGGGTCGAGCTTGGAGGCCCGCCATGCAGGGAAGATCGTGGCGATGAACGACAGCGTCAGCGCCATGATCACCACGGAAATGGTTTCGCTGATATCCATTTCAGCCGGCAACTGGCTGAGGAAATAAAGCTGCGGGTCAAACAGCACCGTGCCCGAAATCCACGAGAAGAACTGGCGGATCGATTCCACGTTCAGGCAGACGATCACACCCAGCAGCACACCTGCAAAGGTGCCCACCAGACCGATGGCTGCACCGGTCATGAAGAAGATACGCATCACCGCGCCCGAACTTGCGCCCATGGTGCGCAAAATGGCGATGTCACTGCCCTTGTCCTTCACCAGCATGATCAGGCCGGAAATGATGTTGAGCGCCGCGACCAGCACGATCAGCGTCAGGATCATGAACATCACGTTGCGTTCTACCTGAAGTGCCGAGAAGAAGGTCTGGTTCCGCTGACGCCAGTCGGTGATGTAGATCTGCCGGCCTGCCGCCTCTTCCACCAGTGGACGCAGCGTATCAACCTGGTCTGGATGTTCCACGAACAGTTCGATCGATTGCACGAGACCATCAGCGTTGAAATAAAGCTGCGCTTCGGGAAGCGGCATATACACCATGGAGGCGTCGTATTCCGACATGCCGATCTCGAAGACACCCGAGATGGTGTAGGATTTGACGCGTGGATTGACACCCATCGGCGTGATATCGCCTTCAGGCGCAATCAGCGTGATCTGGTCACCGGCCGTAACACCCAGCGACGACGCCAGACGGGAACCAACCAGCACGCCCTCACCCGACATGTAACCGACGAGATCACCAACCTTGATATTGGTGGAGACTTCTTTCAGCTTCTCAATGTCTTCGCCACGCACGCCGCGCACCAGCGCGCCGCTGCCAGCACCGGCGCGGCCCTGCGCAAGGGTTTGGCCCTCGACCAATGGCAGCGCCATGGTGATGCCCTTGATGCCGGCAAATTTCTTTGCCAGCTCATCGTAATTGTTGAAGGGACTATCAATCGGCTGCACAACCATGTGGCCGTTGATGCCCAGAATGCGGGAAATAAGCTCGGTGCGGAAACCGTTCATCACCGCCATGACGATGATGAGCGTTGCCACACCCAGCATGATGCCAACAAAGGAAAACCCGGCGATCACCGAAATGAACGCCTCCTTGCGGCGGGCGCGCAGGTAGCGCCAAGCCACCATACGCTCGAAGGCCGAAAACGGCCGCGCAGCTGTATCCTTTATGGAGGAACCAGCAGCGTCTTCAGCCCCGGCTTTTGCCATTTCGTCTCCCTGCCCCAGCCGCTTAACCGAGGACCCTGTTCAAGGCGGCTTCGATCGTGACATTCTCACGCTCGCCGGACTTGCGGTTCTTCACTTCAACTTCACCATTGGCAACCGAACGTGGTCCGACAATGATCTGCAACGGAACACCGATCAGATCGGCTGTTGCAAACTTCTGGCCTGCGCGGTCATCCGTATCGTCGTACAGCACGTCCTTGCCGGCATTGGAAAGCGTGTAATACAGCTTCTCACATGCGGCATCCGTTGCTGCGTCGCCAGCCTTCATGTTGATGATGACAACATCGAACGGGGCGACCGATTCCGGCCAGATGATTCCGTTTTCGTCATGCGATGCTTCAATGATGGCGGGAACAAGGCGTGTTGGTCCAATGCCATAGGAACCCATGTGGACAAGGTGTTCCTTGCCGTCCGGACCCTGAACCTTTGCACCCATCGGCTCGGAATATTTCGTGCCGAAATAGAAGATGTGACCCACTTCAATACCGCGTGCCGAAATGCGTTCGCCTTCCGGCATCGCGTCATAAGCGGCTTCGTCGTGCATTTCAGAGGTGGCAGCGTAATCGGCTGTCCAGTCGTTGAACACGTCCTGCAGAGCGGCGACATCATCAAAGTTGGTGTCGGCAGCAGGAATGTCGCGGTCGAGGAAACTCTTGTGGCAGAAGACTTCCGATTCACCGGTGTCGGCCAGAATGATGAATTCATGGCTGTGGTTGCCACCGATCGGGCCGGTATCGGCGCGCATTGGAATGGCACGCAGACCAAGACGCGAGAAGGTGCGCAGGTAAGCAGTGAACATCTTGTTATAGGAGTGGATGGCACCTTCCTTCGTCAGGTCGAAAGAATAGGCATCCTTCATCAGGAACTCGCGCGAGCGCATGGTGCCAAAACGTGGGCGCAGCTCGTCACGGAACTTCAACTGAATGTGGTAGAGGTTCAGTGGCAGGTTCTTGTAGGACTTGACGTAAGACCGGAAAATGTCGGTGATCATTTCCTCGTTGGTTGGCCCGTACAGCATCTGTCGGTCCTGACGGTCCTTGATGCGCAGCATTTCCTTGCCGTAGTCTTCGTAACGACCGCTCTCCTGCCACAGCTCGGCAGACTGCAAGGTCGGCATTAGAAGCTCAACCGCGCCAGCGCGGTTCTGTTCTTCACGAACGATCTTGTTGACCTTGTCCAGAACGCGCTTGCCCAGTGGCAGCCAGGAATAGATGCCCTGCGAGTGCTGGCGGATCATGCCTGCACGCAGCATAAGGCGATGCGAAACGATCTCCGCTTCCTTGGGATTTTCCTTGAGGATGGGCATGAAATAACGGCTGAGACGCATATCGGATTCCGTGACTTTGGCGAACCGGGCTCTCCAGCCGGGAATCGCCGCAACAAAGGGCTGTTTGCGCCGTTCATAACCGTTTCCCAGACAGAAGGAAACCCGGCACAAGACAACACCAAAAAGCACGCACATGACGGTTTTGCGACATCAACATCTCTCATTGCGTGTGTTCGAAGAATATTTTTGCCGCAAGCATTGCGACATATCGCCCAAGGGAGAAATTTTTGCCGAGTGTAGCAAAAATGCAAAAATTCTGATGACAAGCACCAAGGATTGAGCTAGCCTTAGCTCATAAAACAGGCATGAAGAACAAATTCCTGCCAATTTCGCGGTCAGTCTTGGGAGGATCAGATCTTAGGCGCGCTTTGTCGCTGCCCCGGCAACGGTTACAGATCACGCGAAAATTAGAAAACAAGGCTTCAACGCCTTGTTTTTTTTTGCTTTTCAGCAAGTCATAAAACGAAGCAGTGCAAATTTCGGCCAAATTGCGACTGTCAAGTACACAAATTTTGTCGGGAACTCTCTGCCCCAGACTCATGACAGGCATGTGACAGGTTATTGTGCTATAAGCCGCCGCTTCGCGACGAATGGTGTGTCCTGCCGCGTCGCAGGACAGCAAAAGCGACGAGATTCGCTCTGCCGCTTCTTTAAAAGGTGGCGCTCAGTCTCAGCGATTGAACATCGGGAACAGCTCGAAGATATCTTCCAGCTCAAAATTGAACCACCAGGTCAGCAAAAGCCAGGCGGCCAGCAAGGCAGCCGACACAACCGTGTTGAGCGCGATGACCTTCAGCCCCCTGAACCGTGCAGGCGCACTGGCAACCGTTCCGGGCAGCACTTCCCCCTCTTCCGCCTGGGTTCGCAAACCAATGGGCAACACGACAAAGAGCGTTGTCCACCAGATGACGAAATAGATGGCGAAATAGGATAGAAAAGTCATGGGCACCCGCTATCAGTTTTTGTTGTCACTATAGAGAAGATCGCGCCAAAAGCATCAGGCGACATCGCTTATTCATCGCTTCACCGCATGTCCCATCCATACAACGCCTGTCCGGTTTAGTTGGAAGCGAAGCGCATAAAATGATTCACGTTTTGCCGACAAGGCGCTGTTTCTGAATCGCTTTCTGCATCATGCGGGGTGTGAGATTTCACTTTAACTGCGGGTCCTTACACCTGTTCTAGCTCGATCAGTGTGCCGAAAAAATCCTTGGGATGCAGAAAGAGAACCAGTTTGCCATGGGCGCCGATTTTCGGATCGCCATCGCCCAGCACCCGTGCACCGGACTGTTTAAGCTGGTCGCGGGCGGTAAGGATGTCTTCCACCTCGTAACAGATGTGGTGCATGCCGCCGGCCGGATTCTTTTCCAGAAACGCCGCGATCGGTGAGTTTTCACCCAGCGGCTCCAGCAATTCGACCTTGGAATTGGGGAGCTCGACAAACACCACGGTCACGCCGTGCTCAGGCAAAAGTTGCCGGGCAGAAACGCGGGCGCCCAGAGTGTCGCGGTAGGCAGATTCGGCTGCGGAAAGATCCGGCACAGCCAATGCCACATGATTGATACGTCCCAGCATAGCCCCTCCCGTAGCTGAACTGACATGCCCAATTGAGCATTTTTTCGACATGGGCAGTTTCATTGCCCATGTCATTTTAAAACGGCGTTATCGTCTAAGTCTTTTAGACCTTGGTCAGGAAGACCGTAACAACTGGCTTTTTGCCCCAGCTCTGGTTTGCAGCGGCGCGCACGGCACGTCGGACGGCTTCGCGCACCATATCGAGGTCCTTGCGCTTGCTGCGCGGAATGCTCTCCACAGCGCCCAGAACGGCATCATAGAGCGTGTCTTCCATGTCCTCGCCTTCGTCATCAAACTCCGGCAGACCAAAGGGTACAACATCCGGATCGCCCACGAAGTCAAAGCGGCTGTCGAGCACGACGTTGACGGAGACATGACCCGCGAAGGACAGCTTGCGTCGGTCGCCGATGCCCATCTCCTCGAAATCACCCATCAGCTTGCCATCCTTGAAGACACGGCCATGCGGCGCATCATCAATGACTTCGACCGGACCGGGAGCCAGACGCAGGATATTGCCATTGCGGACCTTTGGCACAGTCTGGATGCCGGCCTGCTCGGCCAATTCCTTCTGGGCCACCAGATGGGCAGCTTCACCATGCACAGGCACAACGATCTGCGGGCGGGTCCACTCATACATTCTGAGGAGTTCATTGCGGCGGGGATGGCCCGACACATGCACCAACGCTTCATTGTCGGTGACGATATGCACGCCCTGCTCGATCAGGCCGTTCTTGATATCGATGATCGCCTTTTCATTGCCGGGGATGGCACGGGAGGAAAATACCACCGTGTCACCTGAAGCCAACGCCACATTGCGCATTTCATCACGCGACAGCTTGGCAAGTGCGGCACGCGCCTCGCCCTGGGAGCCGGTCAGGATAAGAACAACCTTGTCACGCGGAATATAGCCATATTCATCTTCCGCCAGGAAAGGCTTGATGCCTTCCATGATGCCGATATCCTGGGCGACGTTGACAACGCGCTTCAAGGAGCTGCCAAGCAGCAGCACTTCGCGGCCGGCGGCTTCCGCTGCCTGGGCAATCGAACGGATACGTCCGACATTCGACGAGAAGGTGGTGATGGCCACCCTGCCCTTGGCATTTACGATGATCTGACGCAGGCCTTCCGAGACCTCGTGTTCGGATGGCGAAATACCATCACGCACAGCGTTGGTGCTGTCGCACAAAAGCGCAAGCACACCCTCATCGCCGACGGCACGGAAACGTGCCTCGTCGGTCAATGGGCCAAGCGATGGCTCTTCATCGATCTTCCAGTCGCCGGTGTGAACGACATTGCCAAGCGGCGTGCGAATGACCAGCGACATTGGCTCGGGGATGGAATGGTTGACGCCGACGGCCTCGATTTCGAACGGGCCGACATTGATACGATCACCGGCCTTGAACGGCGTGATTGGAATTTCAGCGCGGGTACCTTCGTAATTGCGCTTGGCTTCCAGCATGCCAGCCGTAAAGCCGGACGCGAACACCGGCACATTCAGGCCCGGCCAAAGATCATTGAGCGCACCATAATGGTCTTCATGCGCGTGGGTGATGATGATGCCCTTGAGGTTTTTTTTCTGTGCCTCGATGTAGCTGATATCAGGCAGCACCAGATCGACACCTGGCAGATCAAGCCCGGCAAAGGTGACACCGCAATCCACCATGATCCATTCACGCTTGGCGGCCGGGCCATAACCATACAGCGCCAAATTCATACCGATTTCGCCAACGCCACCCAGTGGCAGGAATACCAGTTCGTCCTGTTTCGACATTTTTCTTTTCCACATAGCGGTGAAGGAGGCAGCAAACGCACTCCTGCTTCATGACCGCTTTCAAACACCGGCATTTTCTTACAAACCGCCAGTTTCACGGAGCCGGTGCGCACCCGTAATGACGCCTTGCCATTTTCGAGCAGCAAGGATGCTCCAAATTCAAAAGACTTCAACCGATGAGCGACCCAAGGTCAGCTCGTGGTTCGATCAGCCAAAAAACACATCACCGGCGGCAATGGCGCGCAACGGGCCATCATCTTCGTCCAGCAACAGAAAACCATTATCATCGATTCCCGTAAATCGTCCGGATATGGAACGGTCCGGCAGATTAACGGTAATGCGCTCGCCAATGCCGCAGGCAGCCGCCCGCCAGGCGGCCATGATTTCACCAACGCCCTGCCCTCGGTTCCAGATGCTGAGCACCTCTGCCGTTTCGCGAAACAGATGGGCAAAAAGTTCATCCGGTGAGCAGGATGCGCCGTGCTCCGACAGCATGGTGACCGGATAGGCCGGATTGTCAGGCTTATGGGCAATGTTGATGCCGATGCCACTGACGATGGCACGACGACCGTCAGCCAAAAATTCCGCTTCCATCAGAATACCGCAGGTCTTCTTGCGACCGATCAGGATATCGTTTGGCCATTTGATCTCCAGCGGCTCGCCACCGGCTGGCAACACTGCCCGCACGGCGCGGTAAACACCGAGCGCGAAGGCCAAAGGCAAAGAGCCCATGTGTTCGGGCGCAGATGGATCAATCAGCAGAAGGGAAGCGTAGAGATTGCCGCGCTCTGAGACCCATGGTCTGCCGCGCCGGCCTCGCCCGCCTGTCTGGCGGGCGGCGGTAACCCAGAGATTACCAGTTTCGCCCGCTTTTGCGCGGGCGAAACATTCAAAGTTGGTCGATGAGGTTTCATCCAGACCCTCATGCCGGAATTCATCAAGGAAATTCCGGCCGGGTCTCATGCTTGAACTGCTCAAAAGAATGTCTTGGCAGCAGCGTTGACTGCGTTTCCGACCGGGCCACCAAACAGGATGAAGGCCAGAACGAAGATACCGGACAGTGCATAAACGATGCGGTGTTCGATGGCAGGACGCTCGAACTCACCCTTGGCTTCGTCAAACCACATGACCTTGACGACACGCAGGTAATAGAAGGCGCCGACAACCGAGCCAACCACACCAATGATGGCCAGTGCATAAAGCTTGGCTTCAATGGCCGCCAGGAACACGAAGTACTTACCGAAGAAGCCTGCCAGTGGCGGAATGCCGGCCAGCGAGAACATCAGGGCGGTCAGCACAACGGCCATGAACGGGTTGGTGGAGGACAGGCCTGCCAGATCGTCAACCGATTCGACATTGCCGATTTCCTTGCGACGCATGGACAGAATGCAGGCGAAGGTACCGAGCGTCATGACCATGTAAACGGTCATGTACATGACAACACCTGAGATGCCCGCTTCGGTGCCGGCAGCAAGACCGACAAGTGCGTAACCCATATGACCGATGGAAGAATAGGCCATCAGACGCTTGATGTTGCGCTGGCCGATAGCGGCAAACGAACCCAGCAGCATGGACGCGATCGAGATGAACACGACAATCTGCTGCCAGTCAGCAAATACCGGCTGGAAGGCTTCGACAACGATACGAACCAGAATGGCCATTGCACCGATTTTTGGAGCAGCGGACAGGAAGGCTGTTACCGGGGTTGGCGCACCTTCGTAAACGTCAGGCGTCCACATGTGGAACGGCACGGCAGAGATCTTGAATGCAAGACCGGCCAGCACGAACACCAGACCAAAGACCAGGCCGAGCGAACGGTTTTCTGCCGCCAGAACCTTGGCAATTTCTTCAAAGCCGGTGTTGCCGGTGAAACCGTACACCAGCGACATGCCGTAAAGCAGCATGCCGGACGACAGCGCACCGAGCACGAAATACTTCAGACCAGCTTCCGTGGAGCGCAGGCTGTCACGGTTGATGGCGCAGATGACGTAGAGTGCAAGCGACTGCAGCTCGAGCGCCATGTAAAGCGAGATCATGTCGTTTGCCGAGATCATCAGCAGGATGCCGAGGGAGGCAAGCACCAGCAACACCGGATATTCGAAACGACCAATCGGTTCGACACGGTTGTGGCCGATGGCAAGGATCATGGCCACGATCGCACCGATCAGGGCAATGACCTTCATGAAGTTACCGAAGGCATCGGCGACAAAAGCGCCGCCGAAGGCCTCACCACTTGCGGGGCTAAAGACGATCCAGAGACCCGCGACGACGAGCAAGGCCACGGCAAGACCCGTGACTGTCGTTGTCGACTTGTCGCCGGAGAAGACGCCAACCATGAGCAACGCCAGGGCACCGACCGCAAGGATCAGTTCCGGTGTCGCGATATGCAGACTGGCTAAGAGAAGTTCAGCGGTCATGTCCAACGGGTCCTGTCGTCAATTCAAAGTAAGCGCAACATTTTGCGCCGCCTGCAATGCAGCCGTATAGTTGTTAATCACGAGATCCACCGATGCGGCAGTCGCATCGAATACCGGCGCCGGATAGACACCGAAGAAGATCGTCAGGACAACAAGCGGGTAGAGGATGACCTGTTCACGTGGGGACAGATCAAGCATGGACTTGAGGCTTTCCTTTTCAAGCGCACCGAAAATGACGCGGCGGTAGAGCCACAGCGCATAGGCGGCAGAAAGGATAACACCGGTGGCTGCAAACAGCGCAACCCAGGTGTTTGCACGGAAAACGCCGACCAGGGTCAGGAATTCGCCGATGAAGCCAGAGGTACCAGGCAGGCCAACATTGGCCATGGTGAAGATCATGAAGGCAACAGCATATTTCGGCATGTTGTTGACCAGACCACCGTAAGCGGCAATGTCACGCGTGTGCAGGCGATCATAAACAACGCCCACGCAAAGGAAGAGCGCACCCGACACGATACCGTGAGACAGCATCTGGAAGATAGCGCCCTGCAGACCCTGCACGTTGGCTGCAAAGATACCCATGGTCACGTAACCCATGTGGGCAACGGACGAATACGCAATCAGCTTCTTGATGTCTTCCTGCATCAGCGCAACCAGCGAGGTGTAGATGATGGCAAGAACAGACAGTGTGAAGACGAAGGGCGCGAAATAGTCCGACGCCAGCGGGAACATCGACAGCGAGAAGCGGATGAAACCGTAACCGCCAAGCTTCAGCATGACGCCAGCCAGGATAACGGAACCAGCAGTCGGTGCCTGAACGTGCGCATCTGGAAGCCAGGTGTGGACCGGCCACATTGGCATCTTCACCGCAAAAGCTGCAAAACATGCAAGCCACAGCCATGTCTGCATCCCGGCCGGGAAGCCAAACTTCAGCAGCTCGGTGATGTCGGTGGTACCAGCCTGCCAGTACATCGCCATGATGGCGAGCATGGTCAGAACGGAGCCGAGCAGCGTGTAGAGGAAGAACTTGTAGGATGCATAAACGCGATCCTTGCCACCCCACACACCAATGATCACGAACATCGGGATCAGCGTTGCTTCAAAGAAGACGTAGAACAGAACAACGTCGAGAGCGACGAACACACCGATCATGACCACTTCCAGAAGAAGGAAGGCGATCATGTATTCCTTGATGCGCTTTTCAACCGAGTTCCAGCTGGCCAGAACACAGAACGGCATCAGGAAAGTGGTGAGGATGACGAACAGCATGGAAATGCCGTCGACACCCAGATGGTAGGCAGCAATTTCGCCAAACCATGCGTGCTTCTCAACCATCTGGAAGCCCGGGTTCGAATTGTCGAAACCGATCCAGATGAACAGCGACACGATAAAGGTGAACACTGTCGTCAGCAGGGAGACGTTCAGAATATTACGGCGACCATACGGACCGTTTTCATTCGTCAGCAGCAGAAGTGCGACGCCCACCAGCGGCAGGAACGTGACCGTTGAAAGAATTGGCCAATCGGTCATTACAGGGCACTCCCGAGCATCATCCAGGTAACAAGGGCCGCGATACCAATCAGCATCGCAAAGGCATAGTGATAGAGGTAACCGGATTGCAGGCGAACGATGCGGTTGGTTACATCAACCACGCGTGCTGCAACGCCGTTTGGTCCGTAGGTGTCGATGACGGCGACGTCACCCTTCTTCCACAGGAACTTGCCAAGGGCTTTGGCCGAGCGAACGAACAGGAAGTCGTACAGCTCATCGAAATACCACTTGTTGAGCAGGAACTGGTAGAGGCCACGGTGTGTCTCGGCCAGACGCTTCGGTGTCGAAGGCGACTTGATATACATGTACCAGGCGGTCACGAAACCAAGAGCCATGGCCGCAAACGGGCTCCACTTTACCCACTTCGGAACATTGTGGAACTCATGCACGATGTGGTTTTCAGGACCGGTGAACAGTGCACCCTTCCAGAATTCCTCATAGTGGTGGCCGAAGAAGTATTCGACAAAGAACACACCAGAGAACAGTGCACCAGCAGTGAGGATGAACAGCGGAACCAGCATGATCATCGGCGATTCATGAACATGGTGCATGACATCTGCAGAAGCGCGTGGCTTGCCGAAGAAGGTCATGAATGCGAGGCGCCATGAATAGAAGCTGGTGAACAGAGCCGCGATAACCAGCAGCGTGAAGGCGAAACCGCCGAGGCTGGAATGCGAGGCAAAGGCGGATTCGATGATCGCGTCCTTGGAGAAGAAACCGGCAAAACCGATAACAGTACCAGGGATACCAACACCGGTCAGAGCCAGCGTACCAATGGTCATCGTCCAGAAGGTGATGGGGATGTGCTTGCGCAGACCACCCATGTAACGCATGTCCTGCTCACCATCCACAGCGTGGATGACCGAACCTGCGCAAAGGAACAACAGCGCCTTGAAGAAGGCGTGCGTGAACAGGTGGAACACGGCAGCACCGTAAGCGCCAACGCCGAGAGCCACGAACATGTAACCGAGCTGCGAACAGGTCGAATACGCAATAACGCGCTTGATATCGTTCTGCACCAGACCAACGGTCGCTGCAAAGAATGCAGTGATCGCACCGATCAGTGTCACGAAGGTCAAAGCATCCGGCGACAGTTCAAACAGCGGCGACATACGGGCAACGAGGAAGACACCCGCGGTCACCATGGTTGCAGCGTGAATGAGGGCCGACACAGGTGTCGGGCCTTCCATGGCGTCCGGCAGCCAGGTGTGCAGCAGGAACTGCGCAGACTTACCCATCGAACCCATGAACAAAAGCAGGCAGACAGCCGTTATCGCATGGCCCTTGTCCAGCTGCATGCCGAACAGGTTGATGACAGCGTCGGTGGATGCGGCGCCTTCTGCAGGCAGATAGGTGCTGGCGGCCGCAAAGATCGTTTCAAAGTTGATCGAACCGAACAGAACGAAGACGCCGGAAATGCCGAGGATGAAACCAAAGTCACCAACGCGGTTGACGATGAACGCCTTCATGGCAGCCGCAGAGGCCGACGGTTTCTTGAACCAGAAGCCAATGAGCAGATAAGAAGCCAGACCCACGCCTTCCCAGCCGAAGAACATCTGCAGCAGGTTGTCGGAAGTGATCAGCATCAACATCGCGAAGGTAAACAGCGACAGGTATGCAAAGAAACGCGGGCGATGCGGATCGTGGTGCATGTAGCCGATCGAATACAGGTGAACCAGTGTCGATACGGTGTTGACCACGACGAACATGATTGCCGTCAGCGTGTCGATACGGAATGCCCACTGGACATCGATGCCGCCGGACTGGATCCAGCGCAGGACTTCAACCTTGATAACTTCACCACCCTCGCCGTGATGGCCGAGCGCAACGTTGAAGAAAACAATCCAGGACAGGATTGCGACAACGATCATCAGACCGCTGGTGACATATTCCGAAGCCTTGGCACCGATCGAGCGGCCAAACAGACCTGCGATCAGGAAGCCGATAAGCGGCAGAAAGACGATAGCCTTATAGATCATAGCCTTATCAGCCCTTCATCATATTAACGTCTTCCACGGCAATCGAGCCGCGGTTGCGGTAGAAGACAACGAGTATTGCAAGACCGATAGCGGCTTCAGCAGCAGCAACAGTCAGAATGAACAACGCGAAGACCTGGCCAACAATGTCGTTCAGGAAGTGCGAGAACGCGACCATGTTCAGGTTCACGGCCAGCAGGATCAATTCGATCGACATCAGGATGACGATGACGTTCTTGCGGTTCAGGAATATACCGAACACGCCGAGCGTGAAGAGAATGGCGCTGAGCGTCAGGTAGTGGGAAAGTCCGATTTCCATAATTTCTGTTCCTTGATCCGTCCGCGCCTCAGATACCCTGCCCCGGCTTGACCTTGACGACTTCGATAGCCGTCTTCGGATCGCGGGCAACCTGCTTCGAAATGTCCTGACGCTTGATGTCCGTGCGGTGACGCAGGGTCAGCACGATCGCGCCGATCATGGCAACCAGCAGCACGAGGCCAGCCAGCTGGAAGAAGTAGACGTAATGTGTGTAGAGCACATCGCCGAGCGCTGCCGTGTTGGTGCGCTCCGCGATTGGCGGAATTGGCATGCTGATCGACTTGGCAGCCTCGGTTGAGATCATGCTGCCGCCGATAACCACAACAAGTTCGGCCGCCAGAATGAGGCCGATCAATGCACCGACCGGTGCATATTGCAGGACGCCCGAGCGCAGTTCCGCAAAATCGACATCAAGCATCATGACGACGAAAAGGAAAAGCACCGCCACAGCGCCGACATAAACGACCAGCAGGATCATGCCGAGGAATTCGGCTCCCGTCAGAAGGAAGAGACCAGCAGCGTTGAAGAAGGTCAGGATCAGGAACAGAACCGAGTAACCGGGTTCCGTGCCGAAATGACCATGAATGCCGACGCGACCGCGACGAAGGCGAATATATAAAAGAATACAGCCTGCAGACCCATGTTGGTGCCTTTTTGTCCTGATCGGGCGAGAGAATGTTTCACCCTGCCCTTTTGGAGGCCTGCGGCAAAGCCAGCAGACCATACTTACAATTTCCGGTTTTCCGCAAAGACCGATGCTTCACGGAAAGATGCTTTCTTAGCGGTACGGTGCATCGAGCGCGAGGTTGCGCGCGATTTCCCGTTCCCAGCGATCGCCATTTTCCAGAAGACGAGCCTTGTCGAAGTAAAGTTCTTCGCGCGTTTCGGTCGCAAATTCGAAGTTCGGGCCTTCGACAATTGCATCAACCGGGCAAGCTTCCTGGCAGAAACCGCAATAAATGCACTTCACCATATCGATGTCGTAACGAACGGTACGGCGTGTACCATCATTACGGCGCGGACCAGCTTCAATGGTAATGGCCTGCGCAGGACAGATGGCTTCACACAGCTTGCACGCAATGCAACGCTCTTCGCCATTCGGGTAACGGCGCAACGCGTGTTCACCACGGAAGCGCGGCGATACCGGGCCCTTTTCGAACGGATAGTTCACCGTTGCCTTCTGTTTGAAGAAGTGGCGCATCGTCAGGAAAATGGCTCCGACGAATTCCTTGAGGAACAGTGAATTGACGGCTTGTGAAAGGCTTGCCATCTCAACCTCCAAATCTGCAAGCGACCTGAGTGGACATTATGCCATCCCCGTCAGCTTGAGTACGAATGCAACAATAACGACCATGGCGAGCGAGAGCGGAAGGAAGACCTTCCAGCCGAGACGCATCAACTGGTCATAGCGGTAACGCGGAACGAATGCCTTCACCAGTGCGAACATGAAGAAGACCATGACGCCCTTGAGTGCAAACCAGACAATGCCCGGCACCCAGTTCAAGAACCATACGTCAACGATTGGCAACCAGCCACCGAGGAACAGGATGGTTGTGAGCGAGCACATCAGAACAATGGCAGCATACTCACCGAGCATGAACATCATGTATGGGGTCGAGCCATATTCCACCATGTGACCGGCAACCAGTTCCGATTCCGCTTCTGGAAGATCGAAGGGTGGACGGTTGGTTTCGGCAAGGCACGAAATGAAGAAGACGATGAACATCGGGAACAGCGGCAACCAGTGCCAGTCCAGGAAGGATGCCGGCAAGCCGATCATTGTTCCAAGGCCAGTCTGCTGCGCATTAACGATGTCGGTCAGGTTCAACGAACCAACGCAAAGAAGCACGGTGACGATGACGAGACCGATCGACACTTCATAAGACACCATCTGCGCGGCGGAACGAAGTGCGCCGAGGAACGGGTACTTGGAGTTGGAAGCCCAACCGCCCATGATGATGCCGTAAACTTCAAGCGACGAGATCGCGAAGATATAAAGAATGCCGACGTTGATGTTGGCAACAACCCAGCCATCCGCAAATGGGATAACGGCGTAGGTTGCGAGAGCCAGCGTCACGGCAACCAGCGGCGCCAGAAGGAAAACCGCCTTGTTGGCACCGGCCGGAATAACCGGCTCCTTGAGAATGAACTTCAAAAGGTCGGCGAAGGACTGAAAAAGACCCCATGGACCAACAACGTTTGGACCACGGCGCAACTGAACGGCAGCCCAGACCTTACGGTCGGCCAGCAGAAGGAAGGCGATGGACACCAGCAAACACACGAGCAGCAGCAGGGACTGACCGATCATGATCAGCGCGGGCCAGACATAGCTCCAGAAAAACGAATCCATAATCTCCTGCCCTTACTCTGCCGCAGCCTTGAAATTGTTGCGGGCCAATGCGGAGCATTCGGCCATCACGGCGGACGCTCTCGCAATCGGGTTCGTCAAATAGAAGTCCTTCACGGGCGAAGCAAACCCGGACTTGTTCATTTTGCCGGCCTTCTTGGCCAGCGCTTCGATATCTTTTGCGTTGCCAGCAGCGATTTCATCGCTATCGGCAAAGTGCGGATGAGCAGCATAAAGCTGTGCACGCAGAGCCGACAGGGAATCGAATGGCAGCTTGTGACCAAGAACGTCGGACAAAGCACGCAGAACGGCCCAGTCTTCGCGGGCTTCGCCCGGTGCGAAACCAGCGCGTGTGCCCATCTGGACGCGACCTTCGGTGTTGACCCAGATGCCGGACTTTTCGGTGTAGGCTGCAGCTGGCAGGATCACGTCGGCGTTCATTGCGCCGTTGTCACCATGCGAACCGATGTAAACGGTGAACTTCGCACCCTTGGCAGACAGATCGATTTCGTCTGCACCGAGCAGGAACAGCACGTCCATGGACGATACCATTTCAGCGGCGGCGACACCGCCCTGCCCCGGTACGAAACCGAGATCAAGACCACCAACGCGGGAAGCCGCAGTGTGCAGAACGGAGAAGCCGTTCCACTCTTCGGTCACGGCGCCAACAGCAACAGCCAGCTTGGCAGCGGTTGCCAGAACGTCAGCGCCATCGGCGCGCGACAGTGCACCCTGGCCGATCAGGATCAGCGGGTTCTTTGCACCCTTGAGCTTTTCAGCAAAGCTGTGCGAACCATCAACCAGTTCCTTCAGCGTATCGGTGCCGGAACCGAGATAGTCATAGGAGTAACGCAGCTCGCCAGCTTCACCGATCAGACCGATCGGGAAACCGCCACGGCGCCAGCGCTTGCGGATGCGGGCGTTGAGAACGGCCGCTTCGTAGCGTGGGTTTGCACCGATGATCAGCAATGCGTCAGCCTGCTCGATACCTTCAATGGTCGCATTAAAAAGGTAGCTTGCACGACCCAGTGCCGGGTTGAGTGCAGTGCCATCCTGGCGGCAATCAACATTGGCAGAGCCAAGCGATGCCAGCAGCGACTTGAGGGCGAACATTTCTTCGACAGAGGCCAGATCGCCAGCGATCGCACCGATCTTGTCACCGCTTGTTGCGGAGACAGCGGACTTGATGGCGGCGAATGCCTCACCCCAGGATGCTGGAGCCAGACGGCCGTTCTGACGAACGTAAGGACGGTCCAGACGCTGGGTCTTCAAGCCGTCCCAGATGAAGCGGCTCTTGTCGGAAATCCACTCTTCGTTGATGGCTTCGTTGACGCGCGGCATGACGCGCATCACTTCGCGGCCACGGGTATCAACGCGGATCGCGGAACCCAGGGCATCCATCACGTCGATGGTTTCGGTCTTGTTCAGTTCCCACGGACGGGCCGTGAAGGCGAACGGCTTGGAGGTCAGCGCGCCAACCGGGCAGAGATCAACAACGTTGCCCTGCAGTTCCGATGTCATCGCCTGCTCGAGGTAAGTGGTGATTTCAGCGTCTTCACCGCGACCGATAAGGCCGAGTTCAGCAATACCGGCAACTTCTGTGGTAAAGCGAACGCAGCGCGTGCAGTGAATGCAGCGGTTCATCACGGTCTTTACGAGCGGTCCAATATACTTGTCTTCAACCGCACGCTTATTTTCAGCATAACGCGAACCGGCAATACCGAAGGCCATGGCCTGGTCCTGAAGGTCGCATTCGCCGCCCTGGTCGCAGATCGGGCAATCCAGCGGGTGGTTGATGAGCAGGAACTCCATCA
>NZ_DAMDBP010000061.1:0-12259 GCF_032092815.1 Agrobacterium sp.
GATTTTGTCGACAGCATCCGATAATCGAAATCAGTGAAGCGAAGCACGAACCGGGCGCGTTTGTGCAGCGTCTGGTCGATATCAGTCTGGCCGTCAGCCAGTGCATGTCCCAATGTCATGCCGTCCCAGATTGCGAGGTTTAGTCCTTGGCCACCGACCGGCGATTGCACATGCGCCGCATCTCCAATTAGCCACACGCGTCCATGGCGCTGCGATGGAACCTGACGCAGTGAGACTTTGAATTGTCTTTCGTACAACAGGGTGCTGCCGGGAAATTTCCGTGCAAGTTCAAAGGCTGCGCCCGGTGCGTTGAGAATGCCTTGAACGATACCGCTAGCGGGTTGAGACAGGAAAAGACCAACACCGTCTGACCGCAGAAATAGCTGCGCCTGAATGTCTGGCGGCCATTGATCGCTTTCCAATTCCGCCACGGACCATTCTTCCGGATAATCCCGTCCGACAAACGGTATATTCAGGTGTAATCGTACAGCGCTATGGCCTCCGTCGGCCGCAATAAGCCAGTCGACATCAATGCACTCTTTTTCATCGGCCTGTGTTACCGTGACCCTAGTTTTGTCATTCTCCTGCGTCACGTCCAGAAAACTCAGGCCATATTCAACTGTCACGCCGTAAGACGCCAACGCTTTTTCCATGGCGTCTTCCAGTTTCGATTGCGGGTAAAGGTGCGCAGGTGGTTCGCCGTTGACATGTGGCACTTTAAGCCGCGCGACCACTTTGTCGTCGTCATGGAATACAAATTGAGCCATGGGGAGGGCATCCCCGACAATGTTTTTGGTAATTCCATATTCGGCCAGTTGCTTCCACGCAGCCTGTGCCACTCCAGTGGCTTTCTGCATGGAAGAGCGTGATGGCCTTTTGTCTATGATCCTGACTGGCAGGCCGCGCCTGGCATAGGCGAGGGCGAAAGCCAGCCCACTCGGTCCCGCGCCAACCACCAGAACCTTTGCCTGCTTGCTCATTGCAGCAAATCCCTATCGGGCGAGATCCTGGCATCGCGCGGTGCTTTTGCATGGTAGCGGTCGAAAAGGCGGCCACCGTGGCGGGCCAATTGCTGGTCTGTCAATGCCACCAGTTTTGCCCGGTTTCCGTGTACTGCGTCCTTGAATGCTTCGGCGGCAACAGCCGCAAGTTGCGCGTCAAACCGCCGCAAAAGCCGTGCTGCCCATTTGCCTTTTCCCGTCCATTGCTGCTGCCCAAGCAGAATAAAATCAATCAGGCGTGGATAGAGTTGGGCGGCAATGGCAGCCATTTCGTCAGCAGGTCCTTCTGCACGAAGATCGTCAGCCAGATCGCTTAACACATATCGCATGGCGTCAAGCTGTGCTGTGGCGAGTGGCTTTGGTCCGTCGGCGAGCAAGTCTCGGGCCTGTCGCTGCATGGCGGTGGCATCGGTTGTGTTGCCAATAATGGTACCACTGGCGATCATGTCGACCATAACGGGCGTGCCGCTTTCAACGTCCTTGCCGATGAAGTAGGTCAGCGTTTCAGGGTCATGCACAAAGGCCTCGATCGGAAAACCGTCCAACAGGAAAGATTCCCGCCATGCTTGCGGCAATCTCGGAAAAATTACGACCAGATCAATATCGGAAAACACGGTGCCTTCACCACGCATGATTGACCCCGCCACAAACATGTGTGACGCGCCGTTAAACCGTGTGGCAAAACATTTTTGCGCCGTCGACAAGGCCGCATCGATACGGGTCTGTTTGGAATGCATCTGCCGTTCCTCTAAATATCAGACACGGCAGACAAAAATCCCGCGCGTATCCGGCGGGTTGATCATTTTTGCCTGAAGCAGCTTTAGCTCACGACATGACCAACCACCGCATTGCGGTGGTAGAGCCGGTCAAAATGGAGAGCGTCGTGTTCATCTCTGCACGCTACCGCGTTGGCCAATATTGTCAATCACATCGCACAATTGCGCGCTAT
This sequence comes from Agrobacterium sp., assembly GCF_032092815.1. Taxonomy (GTDB): domain Bacteria; phylum Pseudomonadota; class Alphaproteobacteria; order Rhizobiales; family Rhizobiaceae; genus Agrobacterium. Next base: position 1,951 of record NZ_DAMDBP010000061.1, read on the forward strand.
GGTTTTCAATCCAGTCCTTGGATTAAGCTGTGCATGCGGCGAGCGCCATCGGTGCCGGTAGGCTTTAATTGAAACTGGATATCGACAGCGGTGGCATCAAGGATAGGGGGGCAATTCCCATGGGGCACGACTGGGCATGCTGTCTGTGGATTTAATATATTTATAGCGTAACGCTTTTACTGTCTTTGCTACATGCCGCAAGAAATGGTTTCATCCTATTCGGGCAGGGCAATCAGACCTGTTGTGACCCTTCACTGATAATTCGTCATGCGTTGGCAAATGACCATGCACTGAGATGCGGTTATTGCCGCCGTGGCGCACATGTTTTACAGCAACGCCATGAAGTTCTTGGCATTATCCGGCAGCACCCGTCAGGCATCCACCAACACGGCCATGTTGAAGGCCGTGGCGGATATCGCGCATCCGGCTTATGACATCGAGGTCTTTTCCCGCATCGGTGATTTCCCGGTTTTTTCGCCTGACCTGGAGGCCTTGCCGCTGCCCGCAGCACTTCAAACCTTTGTGGCTGCGATCAACCGGTGTGATGGCATCATCATCTCTAGCCCGGAATATGTCATGGCCATTCCCGGTGGCTTGAAAAACGCCATCGACTGGCTGGTGTCGCGGCCAGAAATCGTTGGCAAGCCCATCGTGCTGATGCATGCCTCGCATCGTGGTGACGATATGCTGGCGCAGCTGCGCATGGTGCTGTCAACGATCAGTGACAGGTTCTCAGCAGAGCTTTTCCTGCGGTTTGAACTGATCAAGAAATCGCCCGATGAGATCAGCTCACATCTTGAAAAACCGGAAAACAGGCGGGTTGTTGAAGATTTTCTGGCAGATTTCGCCAGACATTGCACGCTTTGAAATGCGGGCAAAAACGCGGCGGGCAACAGGAGGCCTCAGGTGAAAGAACTGTTCGTGGTCACGCACACGCAATCGGTCCACCATGTCGAAAACCGGGTTGGTGGCTGGTATGATACTGGTCTGACCGAGCTTGGTCAGCGTCAGGCCGTTGCCACTGCCGAGCGGCTGTTGTCACTGATCGGTCACAGGGATATAGAGCTATTTTCGTCCGATCTGCAGCGGGCAGCCCAGACGGCTGATGCCATTGGCAAGGTCTTTGATAGGCCGGTGATATCAGCGCATGCGCTGCGCGAAATCAGCTATGGCGCAGCCGAGGGCAAACCGCAGGCGTGGCTTGATGCGCGTTATTCGCCAGCGCCGGAGCATGACAGGCTTGATCATCCCGTCGGCATAGACGGGGCCGAAACGCGGCGTCAGCTTGCGCAGCGTGTTTACCCCTTCATCGAGGCGGTGGTGGAACGCGACGCGTCAACCCAGATCATCGTCACCCATGGTTTTACGCTCAGCATGGTCATTGCAGCCTGGATGAAAGTGCCAATCGAATCCTGCGGTTTCATCTCGTTTCCCGCGTCGGGCGGCAGCATCACCCATCTGCGGCAGGATGATTTTTTCCGCAACAGGGCGGTGCTGAAACTGGCGGATGTCGCACATCTGAAAACGTGATCTTGTGGCGTGGACGGGCGCGTGCCCACCGCCATCACGCGCGCGGCATGGCCTTGATAAAATCAATGAAGGCGCGCAGCGGCGAGGGCACCAGTCGCCGGCCGGGATAATAAAGAAACGGCCCGGAAAAGCTCAGCCACCACTCCTGCATGATGGGGCTAAGCGTCTGGTCTTCAAAGTGCGGCTGCAGCCAGTCTTCGAACAGATAGATGATGCCAAGACCGGCCTTTGCGGCCTCCACGCCAAGATCGGTGGCGCCGCCGGATTGCACGATGAGGCTGCCATTGGTCTCGATTGTCAGTTCCTGGCCATCGCGCTCAAACTCCCAGGCGGGAATGGCGCGACCGGAAAAACGGCCCCGGATGCAATTGTGCGAAAGCAGGTCATGCGGGGTTTTCGGTGTACCATGTTCGGCAAGATAGGCCGGCGACGCTGCAAGCGCGTAACGCTGTAGGCGCGGGCCAATCGGCACGGCAATCATGTCCTGTTCCAGCCGCTCGTCATAACGAATGCCGGCATCATAACCGCCCTCGATAATATCAACGAAACTCTCGTCGGTGATGATTTCCAGCCTGATATCGGGATAGGCGGCCATAAAGGCCGGCACGATGCGCGGCAAAACCAGCCGTGCGGCACTGACGGGCACATTCAGCCGCAGTGATCCGGCCGGCCGGTCGCGGCTGCTGGTGGCCTGGTCAAGCGCCGAGGCAATTTCGCTAAATGCCGGCCCCAACCGCTCCATCAGCGCACGCCCAGCCTCCGTCGGCAAAACGCTGCGCGTCGTGCGGTTCAGCAGCCGCACACCAAGGTCTGCCTCCAGCCGTTTCACGGCATCGCTTAACGAGGATGAGCTGGTGCCGCTGATGCGGGACGCCTCGCGAAACCCCTTGGCACGCGCAACCACCAGAAACGCCTCCACGTCAGCCATTTCCCGCATGCAACTCTCCACTCACTAATGTGTTTATTGTCCGGGTAAACGGACAGCATGTCCGGATTTTAGCGGATTGTGGCATCAATGTCAGGGGCTTACTTTGAGGTCACTCACAGGAGATAGAGCCATGACTTCAATTGGAACTTCGGGAAGTTTTACCCTTGGTGGTCGTTCGGTAAATCGGCTTGGTTACGGCGCCATGCAGCTGGCCGGCAAGGGCGTGTTTGGCCCGCCACGGGACCGGGCAGAGGCCGTGGCCGTGCTGCGCGAGGTGGTTGAAAGCGGCGTCAACCATATCGATACCAGCGATTTTTACGGCCCGCATGTCACCAACCAGATCATCCGTGAAGCGCTGCATCCCTATGGCGAGGATCTGGTCATCGTCACCAAGGTTGGCGCCAAACGCGGCACGGATGCCTCGTGGAACCCGGCCTTTTCGCGGGAAGACCTGACGCAGGCGGTGCATGACAATCTGCGCAATCTCGGCCTTGAAGCCCTCGATGTGGTCAATCTGCGCGCCATGTTTGACGTGCATGGTCCAGCCGAGGGTTCGCTGGATGAGCCGCTTGGCGTTCTTGCAGACCTCAAGAAACAGGGGCTTATCCGCAATATCGGCCTTTCCAACGTCACGGCCAAACAGATCGAGGACGGCAAGAAGATCACTGACATTGTCTGTGTGCAGAACCAGTACAATCTGGCGCATCGTGGTGATGATGGCCTGATTGAAAAGCTCAACGCCGAAGGCATCGCCTATGTGCCGTTTTTCCCGCTTGGTGGTTTTTCGCCGCTGCAATCCTCTGTGCTGTCGGATGTCGCAAACCGCCTTGGCGCAACGCCATTGCAGGTGGCGCTGGCCTGGTTGTTGAAACGCGCGCCGAATATCCTGTTGATCCCCGGCACGTCGTCACGCACCCATCTGCGGGAAAACCTGGCCGCCGAGCGCGTTGATATCCCGGCCGACGAAATGGCTGAGCTGGAAAAAATCGCCGCGTAACGGATACGCCTCGGAAGGCATGTTCTCACAACGGGCAGCATGGCATGGGTAAAAACCTTGTCCATGTTGCCCGTTGGCGCATCGTTGCCGTTACCCCGATCCAACCAAGCCGCTTCACATCAAATGCGCTGATCGGTTAGGGTGGTCACCGCAAGGGGGCAAGGCGCATGATCATTGTTGTTGAAGGTATCAGTGCCGCTGGCAAAACCACCTGGTGCCGTGCCCATGCGCCGCATAATCTGATCTGTGAAACCTTTCCGGATGATCGCCATCTGCAGCCGCAAAGCGGGCCGATCAATGCCGCATACTGGACGCGGTGGAATGCCAAGCGCTGGAATGATGCGCTTGCCATGGAGGCTGAACAAGGCCAGGCGGTCTGTGACACCGATCCGCTCAAACTGCATTACACCTGGTGCCATTACCGCATCGGCCTTTTCGACAAAGCCGAGTGGCACCTGCATCGTGACGCCGCAAAACAGGCCTTTTTGAACCGGCAACTCGGTTTTGCCGACGCCTATTTCGTGAAAAGGATTGACCCTGTCATTGCTCGCCGGCAGCGCGATGCCGACGTAAACCGCATACGCAATCGCTTTGAGGTGCATGTGCTGTTGCAGCCGCCACTGATCCGCTGGTATCAGCTGCTGGAAACCGTGCTGGGCGGGCGGGTGCAGTGGCAGTTGCCTGATCAAGGCCCCGGTTTTACTGTCCTCACCTCCAATCCACGCCGTCATGACATCGCGGCATTTGATGATTTCATGGCATTGCTGGATCAAGATGGCGAGGGTGACGCCGATCAGTGACATTGCACCCGTTGCCACAGTACACTGTTGCCGTCTTGCGTTTCAACCGGTCGGGCCTTATCAGGCGTGCGGTTTAGATGAATATAATCAAGGAAATAACGTGTGTTGTCCTTCGGTTTTGTTGATCGCCGGCCTTTGTCTGTCCCTCACAAGTTGTGCTTTCACCCGTGCATCAGAACGTGGCCATGCCCGTGAGGTCAGCAAGATCAATGCGGTTGGCGTCAGCATGGAAACCGCACGCGGCATGGCTGTCAAAAAGGGATTTCTGTGTGATCAGAACGTGGACAAGGGCCGTTCCGTGGTGATCGATGGCAAGATCAGAAAAACCGACATTCTGTCCTGCCACAAAAAATCCCTCGAGCTTGTCTGCCCGCAGCGCAGATATGTTGTCTTTAATGCGGATCCAAAAACCGGTAAGGTCTATTCGGTCGGCGGCCGCATAACCGAGCATTCCTGCTTTTAAGCGGAACCCCCATGTGGTGACATTGGATTGCGGCCCGCGTGACCTGCGCGTTAAAACGCCCAAACCATAACCCGTAAACCATTTGCACACTCTCATTGGCAACTGTCGAAACCTTTTTGCCGTTGATGTGATTAAACGTACCTATGATACCTTGTTGAATGGACGCTCTTGTTTTCGGAGGAGAAGATGGCAGCGCATTCCTACACAACGGATGATCCCGGCACGCGTCTGGAGCTGTTCGATTTTGCCTTCGATCATGCGCCAATCGGCATCGCTCTTGTTGATCTGCAGGGGCGCATCCTGCGTGCCAATGCCGCTTTTGCCAAGCTGGTCGGCATACCCATCGAGCAGGTCATTGACGTGCATTTCAGGGATTTTACCCACCCGGATGATCTGGAGGCAGACCTTATTCTGTTCGAACAGGTATTGCAGGGCAAGCGTGACGGCTACACCATCGAAAAACGGTATATCCAGCCCTTGGGAACCATAGTCGACGTTCTCATCCATGTCGCGGCCATGCGGGATGGCAAGGGGCGGGTGGTGCGTTTCATCTCGCAGATCGAGGATATTACCCGCCACAAGGAGCATGAACGGCAGCTGGCCGAACGCGCCGCCCAGCTGGAACTGGCGCTGGAAGCGGTGAGGGGCGGTTTCTGGCAGATGGATATTCAAAGCGGCAAGTTCGAAACCTCGGATCGGCTGGCGCAATTCATTGGCGGCCAGACCGCCGCGCGGCTCGATCTCGAACGCTATGTCAGCCGGGTCAATATCAATGATGGCGCGCAAGCAGACCTGACGCCGCTGATTTCAGGAGAGCTGGACCAGAACGTTGCCGAATACCGGCTCGACACCATCCACGGCGAACGCTGGATGCGCTGCGACCGCCGCCTGTTGCGGGATGGCGATGGCCGCCCGGTCAAGATTGTTGGCATGGCCATTGATTTTACCGAGGAGCGCCGCCGCATAGAACAGCTCGAGGAAACCGCGCGCACCGATGTGCTGACCGGGCTGTTGAACCGGCGCGGCCTGGCGGATGAATTTTCCGCCCTGTCTTCTGCCGACGGGTTTGTGGTGCTGGCGCTGGATCTCGATGGCTTCAAGCAGGTCAATGATCTCTACGGCCACGGCGCTGGCGACATGGTGTTATGCGAAACGGCACAGCGTATTCAGGCGTGTGTCCGCAAGGGAGACCTCGTTGCCAGAACCGGCGGCGATGAATTTGTGGTGGTGGTGGCCGGAAGCCGGGCCACCGGCATGGCAGCGGCCGAACGTATCCTGGAAAAAATGCGTGACCCGGTGTCGATCACGGGCGGAAGCGCCCATGTGCGCGCCAGCATCGGCGGCGTCTGGACCGCATCGAAACGCGACATACAGGCCCTGATCAACGAAGCGGACATGCTGCTTTATGATGCCAAGGCATCCGGCAAGGACGCCATGCAGTTTTGACACCGGCGAAGCGGCAAATCTACCGGTGTCGCCGCGCCATCTTGCCTAAAATGAGATTAAAAATGCAGCCTCTTTCTTGAGGGGATCGTCACTCCGATTGCCTAATGTCCGACGCATCAAATCAGTCAAATCGGTCATCAGAATTAAATGGAACCTCTGTTCGGTCTCGACCAGCAAACCATGTTCAAGTTGAACGCGCTGTTGCTGCTGGTATTCGCTGCAGCTTTTTCCTTCGCAGGGCTTGGACAGAAAGACCGCCGTTACTGGGTCTATCTCGTCGCGTCGAATGTGGTTTTCGCGCTGGCCTTTGCGCTGTTTTCACGCCAGATCAATGGCACCCCGGCGGATCTGATGGTGCCCAATGCCTGTCTGGTCATTGGCCTTGGCCTGCGCTGGCAGGCCATCAGAACCTTCTTTGGCCACCGCTCGTCAGCCACATGGTTTCTGGCGCTCAGCATCTTCATTGCGCTGGCCTTGTTGTTTTCACCGGTGCTTGGCACCGGGCTGGTGTTTGGCATGACCAATGCGGTCATCGCCGCGCAGATCCTTGCTATCATGGTGTCACTTATCCGTGAAAAGGAGGCTCTGCCATCGCGCTGGGGGCTGGTCTTTGCCTATGGTGCCGTCGCGGCCTCATCCGTGCTGCGCGTTCTGCAAGGCCTGATCTTGGATCAGGGCATGGAAAGCCTGCTGCCGGCAGATATTTTCCTTGATCTCAACCTCATTGCCGCAGCCATCCATGTCAGCGCCAGCGGCGCATTTTCGCTGTCTCTGGCCTATGAGCGCAGCGTTGCGGGCCTGCGCCAGCTTGCGCTTCGCGATGCCTTGACCGGGCTCTATAACCGCCAGAGCATCGAGGCCTTAACCGAGATCATCGGCCATCGCCAAGACAGATCTCAAACGGCACTGGTGTTGCTCGATATTGATCACTTCAAAAGCGTCAATGATATCCATGGCCATGTGGCGGGTGACGAGGCCATCCGGCACTGTGCGGATGTGTTGAACCGCGTGTTTGGTCAGCACGAATTTATCGCCCGCATCGGCGGTGAGGAATTTGTGGTGCTGCTGCCGGGCAGAGATGCCGACAATGCCGTGCTTCTGGCAGAAGACATGCGCTCGACGCTGGAACACACGCCGCTGGTCTTCAAGGGCAAGACAATTGCACTGACCGCAAGTCTTGGCATCGCAACCAGCCTTGAGCCGGTGGATGCCACGACGTTTTCTCAGTTGCTGGAACGGGCAGACCTATGCCTCTACCGGGCAAAGCTGAATGGCCGCAACCGCATTGAGGTGGAGGGCAGGGAGGCGACTGCACGGTCAGGCACAACGCCTGAAATCACCGTGCCGCCGCTGGCGCCAGGTGAGCCGCCGTCATTGGAAGCGGCTCAATCTTCGCGCTCTTTTGCCGTCCAGCGGTAATGCGAAACAATGTTTTGCTGGTTGCGGATCAGGTGTCCGGCCAGTTCAGCATCGCCGCCGGTCATGGTCTCGGCATCCGCACCGCACAGGCCCAAAAACATACGCTGATGCACAACGGATGCGAAATAGTCATGAGGTGGTGGGTTTTCTTGCGTCTTGACCGCTTGCCATTCCGCGGCCGCCTGTCTTGCGGCGTCATGCAGCGCGTCGAAAACCTTCTGCATCATCTGCGTTTGCGCACGCTCGATAATCTCATTGAGTTGCCGTTGTTCAGGCGTCAGGACGGGGCAGGTATCACTCATGCAGGGGCGCTTTCATCAAACATGTGGCGCGAATGTGAGCGCGCCATGGTGTCTCTGCATGTTCGTTTAAAAGAGAAAACAGGCGAAAACATTACGCCTGACCAGACCGTGCAAGACGGGATGCCTTACGACGCCATGGCTTGCAACTGCGCGGTGACCCGCGAGATGTCATAGGGTTTTGAGAAGAACACGCTGCGGTCAGGCAAATCGTCGTCTGTCACTTTCCGGTGGCCGGATACAATGATGATCTCAACCGGTGGCCAGCGATCGCGCACCATGGCGGCCAGCTTCATGCCATCCATGCTGCCAGGCATGTCGATATCGGTAAACACGATACGGATGTCCTGCCGGGCATTGAGTAATTCGATGGCCTCATCGGCATTGCGTGCCTCAAGCGCTTCAAAACCTGCCTCTTCGACAAGGTCGACGGCAGCCATCAACAGCAGTGGCTCGTCCTCGACAACGAGAACGACTTTTTTCTTTGGCGGGTTAAATGTCCCCATTAGTGTTCGGCCTGCTGAAGTTGTTGGAGTGTTGAACTCATCTGGAGGATAAGTCCCGATGTTTCATAACGAATGTCGACCTTGCCTGTTCCACCAAGACCCATTTTAATCAGCTTTGATCCGAAGCCGGCGCTTTTGACCTCGTGAACGGGCGGGCCGCCAACCTCCTGCCAGTCAAGATGGAAGGTGGTGTGCTCGCCGTCACCGGTCAGGTGCCAGCGCAGATGCACCTTGCCTGTCGTGTTGGAAAGCGCGCCATATTTGATGGCGTTTGTGGTCAGTTCATGCAGCAGCAGCGAAAGCGACAGCGTGCCCTTCGGCCCAAGCGTCAGGTCTTCACCCTCCAGCTCCACCCGGTCGCGCACCGCCAGCCGGTCGAATGTGCGCTCCATCACCTGCATGATGGCGGCACTGCTCCAGTTGCGCTCAAACAGCACATCATGCGCCGTGCCAAGCGCATGTACCCGCCGCTCGAAGGCGTCCACATAATGCCGTTCCTTGACCGGCCGCAGTGTCTGCGAGGCAATGGCCAGCACCATGGAAAGGGTGTTTTTCAACCGGTGGCCCATCTCCCGGTGCAGCAACTGTTGTTCTGTCTCGGCCTGCACGCGGGCAATGGCCGCCTGTATGCGGTCGCCAAAGCTGCGCACAAAGGCAATCTCTTCGTCCGACCACTGGTAAGGCACGTCGTGATGTACAAGCACCACAAGGCTGAAATTGCCCTGATCCATCACCGGCACGTTGACCAGCACCCGAATGTCCAGATCCAGCAGTGCTTGCGCATGGGCCGCCGTGCGTGGATCCTCCGTCACATCGGGAATGACCACCGGATTGCCGATTTTCAGGTCGTTGATAAAGCTGCCATAGGTGCGAAAATGGTGCAGGCCGGTCACCGGCTTGATGCCGGGTGCCGTCCATTGCGGCTGCATCATCACGGTTTCATTGCTCAGGTCCACAATGCCAAAACCGGCGCGGGTTGCATCCAGCGCACGCGCCATAAGGTCGGCGGCGGCTGATGCCATGGATTCAATGTCGCTCAGTTGCGTCAGCCGGTCACCAAGGTCCAGCAGCGCCTGAATGCGCGCGGCCGCCCGCCTTGTCACGGTTATATCCTTGACCGCCCCGATCATTTTCACCGGCTTGCCGTTTTTCCCGAGAATGAAGCTTGCCGTGCGCGAAATCCATCGCACACCAACAGGCGTATTGATGCGGTATTCCACGTCAAGGAAAGCGCTGCCATCCGCGCGTGTCTCGGGGCTGGACTGCATGCCCTGATCGTCGGGAACAACCATGTTCTCAAACACGGATGTCGGATAGGACCGTGCAACCGGCACATGGAAAATACGGTAAAAAGCAGGTGATCCGCGCAACGTCGATTGCTGGATATCCACCTCGAACGTGCCGACACGGCCAGCTTCCTGCGCGGCCAGCGTTTCTTTCGCCGCATTGCGCAGGCTGTCCGTAATGCCCTTCTGGCGGCGATACAGATCATCCTTGCGTTGCGAAAGGCGCCGTGCCTCAAACAGCGCAATCACCTGTCCGGCAAGCGTCTTCAAGCCTTCGGCCTGTGCCTGTTCCAGCCCTTCGGGCCGTATCACGCTGTCAATCACACACAGGCTGCCAATGATAATGCCATCGGGCGTGATCAGCGGTGCGCCAGCATAAAACCGAATGAAGGGTTCGCCCGTCACCAGCGGATTATCCCTGGTGCGTGGGTCGGCAGTCAGATCAGGTATCGCCAACAATTCGCGGCTCAGCAGCGCATATTGGCAGACCGATCCCGCCATTGGTGTCTGGCAGGGTTCAAAACCCACACGTGCCTTGAACCATTGCCGGTTCTGTTCCACCAGGCTGATCAGCGCAACAGGCGTGTTGCACAACACACGGGCAATCTGCACAATGCCGTCAAACTCCGGCTCTG
>NZ_DAMDBP010000061.1:12299-14861 GCF_032092815.1 Agrobacterium sp.
ATGATGTCATAGGCTTCAAGCGCCTCAAGTCGTTCATGCAGATCGTTCTGGTCGTCCTAATCAGTCGGTCGCAAGGCGCTCTCGCAGTAAAAATGGGTTATCCGTTGCAGTGTCCAGACGGCTGCCACCACACCCAACTCACAGTGCTTGCTGCCCATCGGGGCGATGAACGCATAGCGGCGTTTAAAGTTCCTGCGCTTCGCGTAAGATTTTCATAAAAATAACCGCCTGTGGCAATTGAACCAGAACGGGCAGGGAGGCCCCGCCCATTCTGGCCGACACTGTAGGCATTCAGGGGGCGCTTCAGATCTCGGGAAAGTCCACGCCAGTCTCAACGACATTGTTGATGAGGTTGGTGAAGAAGTTTTCTGCCACCACCGCAACGATTTCAACGATCTGCGCATCGTTGAAGCCGGCGTCGCGCACCGCATCAATGTCGGCTTGTGTTACCTTGCCACGGGCCTGCGCCACCCGGCGGGCAAATCCGGCCGAGGCTGCAGCCTTTGGCTCCTCAGACGTGCCTTGCCGGGCCAGCTCAATTTCCTCGCGGCTGAGCTTGGAAAAGGTAAAGCCGGTAAATGTGTGTGCGGCATTGCAATATTCACAACCGTTTACGGCGGCAACGGCCAGGGCAATGCGTTCGCGGGTCTTCACGTCAAGCGCCTTGCCAAGCCCCTGGTTGAGAGCGGCATGGGCATTGATAACCGCCGGGCTGTTGGAAAGAACACGGAAGAAGTTTGGCACGCGGCCAAGCTTTGTGTTGATCGCGCCCAATGTGGCCTGTGATGCCTCAGGTGCGGACTGCGGTTCAGGAATGCTGATGCGGGACATGTCATTTCCTTTCATGGTCAGGTTTTTAAAAGAGATTGGCGACCGATGTCGGCTGGCTTTGCGTCACCACCGACCCTTGGTTTGAGGGTCGTCAGGCACCCACCGGAATGGGGTTATCGACAATGCTTTGGTTGAAGGCGTTGAACAGCGCATGTTCATCGGCACCGGGGTTGTCGCGCATCGGCCGGATGGCATCGACAATCACTTCAGGCGCATCTGTGCCAAGCGCAGCCAGCGTCTGCTCAACGAAGGCGGCCAGCGGCATGGCGCGCGGATCACCACTTTTATAGATCAGGTCTGTGTCCACCCATGGGGGCGCAATTTCCTGCACCCGTACCGTGGTGTTACGCAGCTGAAAACGTTGCGACAGGGCAAAGGAATGCAATGCGGCTTTGGTGGCAGAATAAATGGCGTTGCTGGCAATCGGCACGAAGGCAAGTACGCTGCTGGTATAAAGAATGGTGGCCTCTGGCCGCGTTTTCAGATGTTCAATCAATGCCGAGGTCACGCGGATGGGCCCCAGCAGGTTGGTGGTAATCAGATCCTGCGCAACCACGTCATCAACCGGGCCGGAAACATCGTCAAACGGCATGAAACCGGCATTGTTGAACACCACGTTCAGCTCAGGATAGGTCGTCACCAGTTGCGCCGCTGCTGCCTGAATGCTGTCAATGCTTGTCACATCAAGGGGTATCGCAGCCATGCCGGGGTTGGCGGCCGTTACCTCATCCAGCAGCGCCTTGCGACGCCCTGAAATGATGACCTTGTTGCCCAGCTTGTGCAGCGCTTCGGCAAGGCCACGGCCAATGCCGCTGGTGCCGCCGGTAATGAAAATCGTGTTGCCTGTCAGTTTCATGGCAGTAATCCTTTGTTTGGAAGGCAAGAAGCGCGCGACTGTTTCAGGCCGCGTTGGTAAGGCGAGGGGCTGCATGGGTGGCGGAAAGTTGTGGCCCAAGTGCAAGCCGCGCCGACTCATAGGCGTTCCACAATGCAATATCCTTCAGTGCCGGAATGGTGCTGGTTTCACCCTGGTCAAAGCCCGCGAGTGCGGCATCCACCATGTCTTCTGCCTGCATCACGATTTCGCTTGGCAAATGTTCAACCGGCAATCCGCCCAGCGCCCAGAAATCGGTCCGTGTGGCACCGGGCAAAACGGCCTGGGCGCGAATGCCCTTGTCGGCAAGTTCGTGGTTGAGCGAGGTGGTGAAGGCCAAAACAAAGGCTTTGGTGCCACCATAAACGCCGTTGAGCAGTTCTGGTGCAACCGCCACAATCGAGGCGATGTTGATCACCGTTCCACCGCCACGCGCCACAAAACCGGGCACTGCGGCATAGGTCAGGCGCATCAGCGCCGTCACGTTCAACTGCACCATGGCATCCATGCGCTCAACATCGCTGTCCAGCAGTGTCGTGTGGGTGCCAATGCCGGCATTGTTGACCAGTGCGGTAATGCTGGCATCTTCCCGCAGCACCTTTTCAACGCGGGCAAGATCGGCCGTTTTACCGAGGTCGGCGGCCAGCACTTCGACGGCGCGGCCTGTCTTGTCAGAAATGGATGAGGCGAGGGACTGCAGCTTGTCCCTGTTGCGCGCCACAAGAATAAGGTCATATCCGCGTGCCGCCAGACGGTCGGCGTAGATGGCGCCGATCCCTGTGGAGGCGCCGGTAATCAGTGCAGTTCCCTTGGCAGTCATTGGTGTGATCCTTGTTGGTTCAAGACAGCGTCGTTGC
>NZ_DAMDBP010000061.1:14871-18957 GCF_032092815.1 Agrobacterium sp.
GACAAGGATGTTATGGACCAAATGGCTCATGTCTGATATGACTTATAAACTACGTTTTCAGGACATGAAGATCGGAGCGCCAAATGCCGCATGTTTCCATGGTGCTGACACCAGGTTTTCAGTTTCTGGCCCTTGGCGTTCAGGCAGCCTTTGAACTGGCAAATCTCTTGCAAGGGAAAGACTATTACACGCTTTCCATTTCCTCGGTGGAAGGTGGGCCAGTCACATCCTCAAGCGGCTTTGCCGTGCCAACGACACGGCTGGATGAGGTTGGGTCGGTGGACACGCTGTTGCTTCTGGCCGGCCTCATGCCACCCCCGCAGCAGGATGAGGTTACACTTGCCACCTTGCGTAGCATGGCAAGGCAAGCGCGGCGGGTTGCCGGTCTCTGCACCGGTTCCTTTCTTCTTGGGCAAATGGGCCTTCTGGAAGGGCGCCGTGCCACCACGCACTGGTCCTATGCACGCCAGATGCGTGAAACCTTTCCCAATGTGCGGGTGGAAGACGATCGTATCTTCATCAATGAAGGGCCAATCTGGACATCGGCGGGTCTGACAGCCGGTCTGGATCTTGCGGTTGCGCTGATCGAAAAGGATTTGGGGCGGGATGTCGCCAGTTCCATTGCTCGGCGGCTGGTCATGCATCACCGTCGCGCCGGTGGCCAGTCACAGCATTCCGAACTTTTGGAACTTGCCCCCAGCAGCGACCGCATCCAGAAGGCGCTGATCCACGCCAAAACCCACCTTTCCAATGCGCTGACGGTGGAGGAGCTGGCCGAGATTGCCGCTCTTTCGCCGCGCCAGTTCAGCCGTGCATTTCGGGCGGAAACCGGCCAGACGCCAGCCAAGGCGGTAGAGCAGATCCGCCTTGAAGCGGCACGCCTGATGATTGAGGAAACGCGCCATCCCATGGACCAGATTGCCCGCGAATGCGGCTTTGTGGATCTGCGCCGCATGCGTGAAGCCTTCATGCGCCAATATGGCCAGCCACCCCAGACATTGCGGCGTCTGGCGCGCAGTGTCGCCGATGCGTGACAGTGGTCGCCGCAGGCTGTCCAGACCAAAAAATCACAGCGCCGGGCCGGGCCGAATTGTGTTGCCGGGCGCAAAGCGCGACAGGCGGAAGCGGTGCAGATTATGCCCTGTGTCATTGCCCTGAATAAGGTCTGCCATCACCCGGCCTATGCCGGGGCCAATGCCAAAACCATGGCCGCTCATGCCCGTTGCCACAAACAAGCCGTTGATCGCGGCAACCCGGTCCACCACCGGCACCACATCAGGCATGGCATCAATCATGCCGGCCCATGCGGTTTTCAAGCGCACGGGTTTCAGCTCTGGAAACAGCCCGTTGAAACCGCGTTTGATGGCCTGCAATTCACGGCGGCCGGGGGCGGGGTTCAGCACCCGGATCCGCTCAAACGGGCTCACCTCATCGGCGGCCCAGTTGCGCGGCGTGGTCCAGCCGTCGGGGTAACCTGCTGGCGCCATCGGGGCATATCGTGTTCCAAACGGGTGCGCCTTCAGCGCCGGCATATATTTGCTGGCATGGCGCAAGGCATCCGGCCCAACATAAAGCAGGTTGCTGCCGCCCGGCGCCAGCGTGTAACCGCCATCCTGCCGGCGGCGAAAGGCAATGTCATCTTCGGCGGCCGCTCCGGCATGAAACTCCGGCATTGGTTCGGTGGCGGCAACCGTTGCCCGCACGCTCAGTTGCGGAATGGAAACGCCATGTCTGCGCAAAAACAGCGATGACCATGCACCACCGGCCACCAGCACATTGGATGTTTCGATTTTGCCCTGCTCGGTAAATACCGCCTGCACCGCACCAGCGGCGGTGTCCAAAGCGCGCACCGCGCAGTTCTCGATAATGCGAACACCTTTGCGCGCCGCCAGCCGCGCCAGCGCCGGCACCGCCAGCCATGGTTCGGCCCGCATGTCGGATGGCGTCACCATCGCACCGGCAAAATTGCGCGCCATGCCTGAAATCATCTGCCGCACGGCGGCACCGTCGATCAGCCGCGTGTCGAGATTATGGGCGCTAGCAATTTTCATGAAACCTTCAAAACCGGCCATGTCCTTTTGCGTGCGCGCCAGATAGGTCACGCCGGTCTGCCGCAAGCCAATGTCTTCGCCGCATTCCTGTGCCAGCTCCTGCCACAACCGGCAAGCTTCAATGACGATTGGCAGCTCGTCTGCATCACGCCCCTGTTTGCGGATCCAGCCCCAGTTGCGGGAGGATTGCTCGGCCGCAATGCGGCCCTTTTCCAGCAACGTCACCTCTATGTTGTTGCGGGCCAGGTAAAGCGCGGTCGAAACGCCAATCACCCCGCCACCAACAATCACCACCTCGGATTTCTGGGGGAGAGGGCCGGAATGCCGAACCGCATCGGCCTCGGAGAACGGGAACATCGCGCTTTTCCTGGATCAGATTTCTCTCCAATCCTTAGCGGTGTGTTTTGCGGTGTTCAAGGTGGGGTCACAAGTTGCCATACAGGGATCGGTCGGGCAGGGCATTCACATGAATTCGGCATGCCCCCGTATGTCGAACCCCCGTATGTCGAAACCATGCGTGTCGAATGGGGTAAGGTCGGTCGATGCCGAAGCGGGTAATGAGCAAGGCGGTCTTGCGCAACGCCTGCCGGTGTGGCTCGGAAGGCGTCATCTTCAGGCAGCGCTGGTCTTCTCATACCGGGGCGGGCAAGGAGGCATGGTGAGGTGCGGCGCAATGCCAAAATCGCCTGCTTCAAAAAAATACGCCGATGCGAAAATAATTTTGGAACAAAACTACATTCCTCGCATTTATGTGCCGGACGCTCTTTCCCCGCGTTTAATTGCACCAACTTGTTGCCCTCATTTTGAGGGCTTCTCTTTGAACGGTCACTGTTTAAATATGTATCATTTACGCAACATATATAATCAATCTGAACGCGAGTGAACTCCGCCTTAAATTGAGTATTAGTTTTTACCCCTAATTTCCGTTAGGGGACTATCTATATTGTGAGATATTTTGAGGGACAATATTTCAGCAGGTGTAAACCCCGGCCATTGATTTGGTCGGGGTTTGTTTTGCGGTAATCAATTCGACGCGGGCAAACAGCAATTCTGCCGGCGGATTGTCCTGCCTCCTGTTCCATCAGGTTCGAAAGGGCGCGCTGGCAAAGGCAAGTGTGCCGCTTTTCTCTGTCATGGCACTCCGCTCGCTCCATGCTTTCGACGCATGCCTGCCCGCACCCGCACAGCGTTTCTTCAACGATTTGGCTATTCTATGCTGTTGATCTCACCACGGAGGGGATCATGTCGATCACGACGCCGGAAATCGAAACGCATCTCGCGTCACTCTATGCTGCGCCCGACCGGCATTACCATGGCTGGCGCCACATCCTTCACATGCGCAGTCTGGCGGCGCTGCATGCCGAACTCATCACCCACCATGACGCCGTTCTGGCTATGATCGATTTCCATGACGCGATTTACGACAGCCGCCGCACGGACAATGAACAGCAAAGTGCAGATCTGGCGCGCACAATGCTTTGCGGGCACGTGTCGGATGACGTTCTCGACAAAATCTGCATCGGCATCATGGCAACGGCGCGCCACACAATCCCGGATGACCTGCCGGTGACATGGCAGCATGACATTGCCTTTCTGCTCGATGCCGATCTCGCCATATTGGGTGCGGATGAAGAGGCGTTTGATGATTTCGACAGCAATGTCCGCAAGGAATATGCCTGGGTGGATGACGCGGCCTGGCGCTCCGGCAGAAGCGCGGTCCTTCGCTCGTTCCTCGAAAGGCCACAGATCTACCTCACAAGGCCGTTCCAAAATCTCTATGAGGCGAGGGCACGTCAAAACCTCCAGCGCCTGCTGCAAAATCTGGCATTGAAATCAGGTGGATGAGGGACGGCGCACATGCAGAGCAGTGCGTTTAACGGCCCTCCAAGCGGCGCAAAACCTCAAAGCATTTTACCGCCTGCCATGCCCGCCTGTGCAACAATGCGCAACGTTTAGAAATCAAGCAGCCGACCATTGATCGTAACCGGTGTCCTGCCCCCACGTTGCCAGCAGTCGCCTGATCTGTGATCGAGGT
>NZ_DAMDBP010000062.1:0-18562 GCF_032092815.1 Agrobacterium sp.
AACTGTTTCTAAACAATAATTTCGAAAAACCATACAAAACACACAAAAATCAATCAACATCAGAAAATCAAAGGAATCGTCAGATCACGATTCCAGACCGCGAGCAGGAACAGAGTTGCGCAATTACGGGATTGGTCTCGCTGTTATTTGGCGTTGATCCATAATTCTGTTGTTCTCCGTAGGCAAATTGCGGTGATGTGGGAGGCTTTGCGCTTGCCCTCTCAGCCTCATCAGTCTGCAACTTTGCAGTTTCGCCGTCTGGCTTGACTGACCAACTCATCTGCTTTCCCGAATTTAAACGACTGGCCTAACCATGGAGGCGCCCTTATGGCTGCAACGCAGTCTTTGGCGGGCCAGGCAGTGATAGCAAGAGTTATCAACTCCCCATTGATTGACGGCTATCGTCCGCCGTCAGTCTGACCATGAGTACAGCGTGCTGCACAACCGGGGACGTTTACAGAGTTTGCTGGCCTGCATCGGTCTAGCTTAGCCTTTCGGCTATTGGGCCGTTCCTAAACCTTCTACTCGTGTCCAAGGGCGCGACGCGACAAGTTTTCGGTTAAATTCCAATGTCGCCCGACAGCAGGCGTTCGGCTCGCGCATGCGTGGCAACAGCCATGCCCCGCCGGTCAAAGAACGCGTATTGGGCATTCGCCCATTAAATTCTCCCCAATCTTCCATACATTTTTTTTGAAAAAAGTGACCGGATACTCGTTGAAGTCCAGTGTTGAGATTGCTGAACCGCGAAGTCAACACGATCCTCAATTCCTCTGTCCCTGTATCTACGTTGAAGAACCAAAAAAGGGCCATCAGCACCAGATGTGAAATTGGTTACAGAAGTTTGGTACAAACCGTGCCCTGTGATCTCGAGTATGCCACTCTCCTTTGAGGTCCCCTTCGGGATTTTTGCGAGGCGATCGGTGAAAAGCAAGCCGCAGATAGATCTACGTTCATAAGACGCCATGACGCTCGACTCGGTCACGCCACTGGCCACAGAAACACCCTCCATCAGCAACAGGCTACCCTCACCTCAGCATCTACAGCTGTATCCTGACACTAAATTGGCGGACGATAAAACAGTGAGACTGTCAGCAGGCATTGCTGCCGGCTCCCCAAGGGAAGCATAGCCGCATCCCTCAAGACCAGAAATTAATTCAGTTTCAATTGTAAAATTTCAGCATAAATTCCGACATTAAATATCAATGAAATATTTCATAACACCAGCAACATTGATGTCGCCGAAATAAATAGTAAAAAATTGCAATTAATGCTAAATGATTACATAACACTAATCATTTAGTGCCGGAAGATTGCGGAATATCTTCATTTATAGCGAGTTGTTTAGAGCGATTCTATTGTGTTAGCTTTTCAGCCCATGTAATTTTGAGGCTGGATCAATGTCGTCGCCTGGTAGTGTACCTGTATCCGTCGCGTTTGTTGACGATCACCCTATTCTTCTGGAAGGGCTCGTCAGCCTTTACTCGAACAAAAAAGATCTCAAGATCGTTGGACAGGGGCAGAACGCCGTAGACGCGATCAAAATTACCGAACAGCTTTCGCCTGACGTCATCGTCGTTGATCTCAGTATGCCTGGTGATTCAATGGCGGCTATAGAAGTCATTATCCAGACAATGCCGGACACCAAGGTCGTGATCTTCACCGCGACCGCCAGTATCGAAACCGCAGTTAAAGCTCTAAATTGCGGCGTCTCGGGTTATGTTCTCAAGGGCAGTAGTTCGACCGACCTTCACGATGCCATTGTCGCTGCGCACAATGGCGACACATATATGACGCCTGGCTTCGCCACGAAGGTGATCATATCGATGAAGGCGGCACAAACGAAACAAAAAGCACTGCAGCAAAAGCGCTTGAGCGTTCGTGAAGAACAGATCGTGTCGCACCTAATGAGGGGGCAGACAAACCGCGAAATTGCCAGAAGCCTCGATATCAGCGAAAAAACAGTCAAACACTACATGACGATCCTCATGCAGAAACTTGACGTTCGCAATCGTGTCGAGGCCGTTATTGCCGCACAGAAAATTGGCGAACCACGCGATCTCTTCAACTAAAGAAAAAATGGATTTGCCGTTGCTTCAAGCACCAGGCAATTCTAGATCATTCCGTGACCCTGCAGCTGGTTGATGGGCAAAACCGCCACAATAATTGTTCCTGAGGCTCGCCTGAATATCCGCATTCTGCCTCCAAAAGATCGTACACGCCGTTTTTGGCTCGTTAAGCCGAGCTTCACTCGTGCTGCTGCCTTCTGATCCGAACGGATGATACGCTGTCCTAGATCAGCCACAGTGATGATGAGCTTTTCCTCGTGAATTCGATATCGAACCCTTTGTCTGTTGTTTGCCGCATGCCGAAATGCATTCATCAAACCTTCCTGAATGAAGCGATAAACACAGACGTTCAGGTGAGGTTTGTATATTTCTTGCGGAATCAAGCCATCCAGTTCCACGGGAAATGCCGTAAGATCCTTGTACCTTGCAACGGCCAGCTTAATTGTTTCTCTCAAACTGAGGTCGTCGAGTTCAGGCAAAGAAAGACCGGCTGAAATTTTCCGGAGATCCGCAAGAACGCCTGAGACAAAACTTAATAGTTTTACGAGATCAGTATTCACCTTCGCACCGCTGACACGCTGCTCTGCAATCATATCGCTGAGGCGAAGACTGATAAGCGTCAGAACCTGCACCGGACCATCATGCAGATCGTTACCGATCTGATCGAGTATCTTCTCGTTCAGCTTGCCGGCTTCGAGCCTGGCGTAATCGGCCGCTTTCCTCAGTTTGTCGTTTTGCTCCCACAGATCCAAAGCATTCAGGAGGTTCGCCTCAATCGCACGCTTTTGGCGAACAATCAGCCGGCTAGCCGCCAATGCCATGAGATATAACAATCCGAGCATTGGCAAAGTGATACTTGCGACAATCAGGAATGTCCCGTTTCGAGCAGAGCGAAGTTCAGCGATGAGATAATTCGGTTCTTCGTAAAACTCGCCAACGAGAATGACCTTGCCATTCCGGTCACGAAGGAGGGGCGCATAGACTTCCAACAGCAGGCCGTCCTTTTCCTCGCCAGTGTAGATGTGCTTGTCGACCTCGGTACGAGAAACAACGATTTCACCAGACAAAGCCGACTTCAACTCATCGAAAATCGTTGGCTGATCGATTTTCTGATCGTTCGTCGCGTAATATATGCTGCCATCGGGCCGCCAAAGCTTGATCGCACGGACATGCTGACCGATAGGCCCCGTGCCGAGCAGATTCTGAAGACGTGAAACAAGTACCGGATCGATTGTATCGTCGGCGATATATTCTTCCCTGATGAGCGGAGATACAAAGGTTTCGAGATAGAGTGCTCCGACCCCTCCGGCACCGGCGAGCATGGCTCGTTCGACCCGATCGGCAGCCCACAACGTAAGACATGACATCAAAACAATCACGATCGGCGACACCAGGATCATGAATTGCGTCGAAAGATGCAGGCTCCGGAACCATTCCCCCAGACGTCTCAAGAATGAGATCCAATCGTCAGGCGAACCATTGTGCGATTTTGTTTTTTCACCAGTGTCTTCAAACGGCAAATCTTTCATGCTCCGACCTGCTTGTCTTCTATGCACAACCGCTTCGAATTCGCGCTCATCAGAGGCAGATGAGGATCTCGGATTTGATGTTCGACACGTCTCCAGCGCGAATATTTCATTCAATAATATAATTATTTCATAATCTTAACCTGAAATCCCGCACCTCGCAAGATCACACCAACTTTGGACTGAAAAACATCGGACCTTGGTCTGATGGTTCGAAGCGACCAAGAGACCAGAAAGAACTGGACTATGCGAAATGGTCCTAGGCGCGTGTTTCCTGCAACCTGTGACCATGAAGGCTGGGAGATCTCTGTCCACGCGAATGGGGGAGATTGTGATTGTGCCTGATGGCCGCTCGCAAACATTCGAAGCCTGCATCGTTGTAACGGCGTTTTAGCGCTCAAGCGCTTTGGAGGGTAAAATGGCTGCTTTCACACTTAATCAGGCTGACCTGGCATTTGTTCTTTTCCAGATCAAGGTTTCCGAAGTCCACGCCTCAGGCGTGCCGCTCACTGAAATCCGGCTCAACCCTGATGGGACTGTGATTTCCGATCGGACCCAGTATGATGCAGTTACCGGCGTCTATCTCGGCGACCCGGCAACGCCCCGTGCCATTCCTGACCCTCATGTGCCGGTTGGTGTCCGTACCGTCGATGGAAGCTACAACAATATCATAGCTGGGCGCGAACTTTGGGGAGCCGCCGATCAGGCCATGCCACGTGCGCTTGATCCGAATTTCCGCAACGATGCCGATGGCGACACGATGTCGCTTGGAGGTCCAGCCGTTGTGACCAATACCGACTATAGCGTTATCGGCGTGCCATCTGGAACGAATGGTGGCCACACAGGCAATGTTGCAGATGCCGATCCACGCATCATTTCGAACCTGATTTCGGATATGAGCATCAGCAATCCGGCCGCCGTGGCAGCGTGGTTCAACAATCCCCTGGCGGTTGCCGCATGGGAAGAGGCCAACCCCGGTATGGTACCTGTTGCGCCCGGAGAACCACTTGGCTTGAATGGTGTCTACCTCACCAATGCCGACCTTGCTTCAATTCCAAACATTGCTCCCGACGAAGGGCTCTCTGCCCCGTTCAATGCATGGATGACATTCTTTGGCCAGTTCTTTGATCATGGACTTGACCTTATCAGCAAGGGCAACAACGGCTCGGTCTTCATTCCGCTGCAGGCGGACGATCCACTGGTGCTCGGCGCCGACGGTATTGCCGGTACAGCCGACGATTTGCCACCCAGCCTGCGCTTTATGGTTATCACCAGAGCAGATCCTCTCGATGGGCCCGGTGCGGACGGCGTTTTGGGAACGGCCGATGACACGCATCACGAGGCCCGCAACACCACCACTCCCTTTGTTGACCAGAACCAGACCTACACCTCCCATCCGTCTCACCAAGTGTTCCTGCGCGAATACGCAACCATCGGAGGCGTGACTGTTTCGACGGGTCGCCTGCTCGATGGCCCTCCCCCAGTTGGCTCTCCTGCCGGAACACATGGTGGCCTTCCGACTTGGGCGGACATCAAGGCCAACGCCCTGCAATTCCTGGGCATCGAGTTGAGTGACGCTGACGTCGTAAATCTGCCGCTGATCCGCACCGACCAATACGGCAATTTCATCCCTGATCCTGTGACGGGGTATGCACAGGTGATAACTGGTATTGGCGCAGATGGGATTCCAAACACGGCTGACGATGACGTCGTCTCCGGCACCCCCGCAATCCCAGTCAATACCTTCACGTCGCTAGCGCTTCGTACTGGCCATGCCTTCCTGGACGACATCGCGCACAACGCAAACCCCTTCAACAGCCAGACTGGTGCATTGAAGACTGCCGACGCCGACAATGTAATCAACAGCGGGCCTCTTGCATCCGGTGTATATGACAACGAGTTGCTTGATCGACATTTCATCACGGGTGATGGACGTGGCAACGAAAATATCGGTCTGACTGCCGTCCATCATGTCTTCCATTCCGAGCATAATCGTCAGGTCGATTCGCAAAAGCTCACCATCCTGCAAAGCGGCGATGTCGCGTTCATCAACGAATGGCTGGCAACGGATATCGACAGTCTACCAGTCGGCTTCGAGAATCTTCCGGCGCTCGATCAACTCGCTTATGCGCAAGGCCTGAACTGGGACGGCGAACGCATGTTCCAGGCAGCCCGCTTCGCAACCGAGATGCAGTATCAGCACCTGGTATTCGAAGAGTTCGCTCGTAAGATCCAACCTGAAATCGATGCGTTTGTTTTCAATTCTGTCACCGATGTCGATCCGTCGATCTTCGCTGAATTTGCCCATACGGTATATCGCTTCGGGCACTCGATGCTGACGGACGGGATGCCGCGCGTTTTCCTGAACGCCGATGGCACGGAAACCCTGGCGACCGAGCCTGAACTTGGTCTGATAGAGGCCTTCCTCAATCCTGTGGCATTTGATCTCGACAGCACCATTACCGCTGATGAGGCTGCTGGTGCCATTGTTAGGGGCATGGTCGTCGAGCAGGGTAACGAAATTGACGAATTCATTGTCAGTTCTCTGCGCAACAATCTACTTGGTCTGCCTTTGGATCTTGGCGCGATCAACATAGCCCGTGGTCGCGACACGGGCGTGCCTTCACTCAACGACGCCCGGGCACAATTGTATGCGGCAAGCAGCTCCACCTTCCTGATACCCTATGACAACTGGGTTGATTTTGCCGCCAATCTGAAAAACTCGGCTTCGGTCATCAACTTCATTGCAGCCTATGGCACACATGCCACGATTACTGGCGAAACCACACTGGCCGGAAAGCGGGCAGCCGCAACAGCGCTTGTCATGGGCGGTGATGGCGCCCCGCTCGATCGTGTCGCCTATCTGACCAGCACCGGGACATGGGCAGGCGTGGAAACCGGCCTCAACCTGATTGATCTTTGGATCGGTGGCCTTGCTGAAAAGAAGATGCCCTTCGGTGGCATGCTCGGCTCGACATTCAATGCCATTTTCGAAATGCAGCTGGAAAACCTGCAGGACGGCGACAGGTTCTATTATCTGACCCGTACACAGGGCCAGAACTTCCTCAATATGCTGGAGCAGAACTCGTTCGCCAAGATGATCATGGCGAATACTGATATTGCCCAGCCCGGAGCTGACGGTATTAGAGGCACCGCAGACGACGTTATCGCCCGTCACCTCGGTGTCGACGTCTTCGCCAATTATGATTTCGTCCTTGAGATCAACAAGGCAAATCAGGTTGGCGAAGATCCTGTCGGGGACGACCCGATCATGGCGGCACTCGGGCTCGGCAAAGTCCAGCGCGATGACCTGTCCACTGCCGGCATCGACGAAAGTATCGCAGATACCAGCGCCGATCAAAGCGGTGCAACAGGCCACTATCTGCGCTTCACAGGTGGTGAACATATCGTGGTCGGTGGCACAATCGGTAACGATACCATCATTACCGATTTCGGTGACGATGGCATCTGGGGTGATGCAGGCGACGACCGGATCGAAAGCGGTGCGGGTGTAGACCTCGTCAATGGTGGTGCAGGCAACGACATCATCACTGACTCTGGTGATACTGGCGACTTCGTGAAGGGCGACGAAGGCGATGACGTGATCGCCAATTCCAATGGCATGGATATCCTGATGGGAGGATCAGGCAAGGACGTTGTGTTTGTCGGCGTCGACTCCTCGGAAGTATTCGGCGGCGAAGGCGATGACTTTATCCTTGGCGGTGACGGCGCGGATATGCTCATGGGCAACGAAGGCGACGACTGGATTGAAGCGGGCGGTGGTTTCGACACGACGGCTGGCGACAATTCCGAGCTGTTTTTCAACTCATCCATCCTCGGTCACGATGTCATGTTTGCGGGCAATGACGAACACGATTTCGACGCTGAATCTGGCGACGACATCATGGTCCAGGGCGAAAGCGTCATGCGCAATGAAGGCATGTTTGGTTTCGACTGGGCAATCTTCAAGGGCGTGGCAATGGACGCCTACGCTGACATGCGCACACCGATTTTCACGACAGAACAGCAGGATATCCTTCGAAACCGGTTCGACAAGACGGAAGCACTTTCCGGCTGGAACTACAATGACACGCTGCTTGGCGACGACAGGGTCTTTGGTGAAGTGGCACCCGGCGCTACGGTTGCCACGACTGAGGGCATCTTCTTCAAAGATGGGTTGTCCCAGGCAGGCGTCAATCGCATTGAGGGACTGCGTGAACTCCTCGGCGACCTGGTTGCAGCGGCTCCGACTGGGGTTGATCTTGAAACGATTACTGCCTTTGAGCGCGGCAATATTCTCCTTGGCGGTGCTGGAAGTGACTCACTTCGCGGCAATGGCGGAGACGACTTCCTTGATGGTGACGCGTGGCTCAATGTTCGTATTCGCATCACACCGGCTGGCGCAGAAAATCTGGGCAGCAATCAGATTGCTACAGTGGACAGCCTGAAACATGTCTTCACCGAAGATGAGAATCCGGCCTGGGCTGGCAAGTCACTCTTCGAGTTGATGATCTCCCGCACCATCGTGCCAAGCCAGCTGCACATCGTACGAGAAATTATATCTTCGGCGACCCCCTTGGCTGGTGAAGACACCGCAGAGTTCAATGATGTTCGTGCGAATTATACGATTGTCAGAAATGCAGATGGCAGCTTTACGGTCACCCATGACACTGTCAGCAATGTGGTGGATCCGGCGACAGGACGCAATCTCGTCTCGGACGGAGTGGATACATTGCGCAATATCGAAACCGCGCGGTTTGCCGACGGCGTCGAGGTTGCCCTTGTGAACAGGGCGGCGACTGGCGTGCCGGTCATCAGCGATACCTCACCCACTGAGACGCAGACATTGACGGCAAATACCTCCGGCATTGCCGATGCGAACGGTCTGGGAGCATTCAATTTCCAGTGGCAGACATCAGCCAACGGAACAACCTGGAGCAATGTCGGCACAAACTCTGCCAACTTTACGCCTCAGCCAGCGCAGGTTGGCCTGCAGGTACGCGTTGTTGTCAGCTTCGTTGACGGCTTTGGTACCGCCGAACAGGTCATTTCTGCTGCTACCGATGTAGTCGGTGACGTCATCAATGGCAGCAATCTGGGCACGACCATAACCGGCACGGCAGGTGCGGATATCATCACCGGGAACCGTGGCAATGACACCATCAACGCCTTGGGTGGTGACGACATCATCGTCTGGAATGCCGGTCTAACCGGGGTCCTGCCAGATGGTCGAGACATCGTGAACGGTGGTACTGAGGGACCTGACGGAGACACTTTCGTTGTCAACGGCTCAGTGTTTACGGAGACCTATCGCGTCTACACCCGCGCAGCAGCAGTCAGCGCAGGAATGACGGGAATTGCTGCGACAACGGAAATTGTCATCACTCGCAATGGCACCAACAACGCCTCGATTATCGCAGAACTGACCGAGATCGAGGAAATATTGATCAATACCGGTGCGGGTGCCGATACAGTCTTGGCAATCGGTGACTTTTCTCCAACCAATCTGAACTTCAACACAATCACCATCAATGGTGAAGCAGACGACGAGACTGTCGATATTTCGGGGTTGATGTCCGCACATCGTATCCTTTTCCGCAGCAATGGCGGCAACGATACGATTGTGGGAAGCTTGCGTCCACAGGACGTGATTGAACTTGCACCGGGCGAACAGCTCTCCAGCTACAGCTTGGTCGACAATGGCGACGGTACAAAGTCATTTTCAAATGGGACACATTCGATCACCTTCACGGGTGGTGTCGTGCCGCAGTTTCAGGAAACAACGCCAAGCGAGAGCGATGACAACATTTCCGGTGCCTTCGAATACACTCCGAGTGACCTCGCTGGCCTTAAAGCCCTCGTCAATGGCCTTTCACCCAATGGTGGCGATGATCCTGTTCCAACAGGTGTGCGCACCCTTTCCGGCCAGGGAAATAATGCTGCAGACCCCGACGCAGGTGCGGTGGATACACCCTTTATCCGCATAACCCAGTCACACTACGGGGAACCGGACGACTTTGGGAATTCCAAGATCAATCCGATCTTTGCCGGGCTCGATGCTCGCAACATCAGCAACATTCTCGGCGCACAGGAAGCAGACCTGCCGAAAGCCGATGCCAATATCTTCTTCATGGCGTTTGGGCAGTACTTCGACCACGGTCTGGATTTTCTTGGCAAAGGTGGAAATGGGACGATCCAGATCGGTGCCCCTGGCAACGGCGCACCCGGTTCAGGCAACCCGGCCGACCTGACACGTGCTACAGTCGCTTATTATGACGATGGCATTCCGCAGCACATCAACAAGACATCACCTTTCGTCGATCAGAACCAGGCTTACGGATCCAATGATCTGGTCGGACAGTTCTTGCGTGAGGGCGATGGATTAGGCGGCCTGGGGGCACATTTGCTCCAGGGCGGTGCGGACCCATCCAATCCCAACTTCAAACTGATGCCGACGTTGCGTGACCTGATCCTGCATCATTGGGACAATGATACGGTTTTCCAATCACCTACCCTCGCAGGTGGCCAGGCAAGCTTCCGCTCATATTTTCCGGGTCTAGTAACGGCGGGTGTCATTGACGAGATGATGGTCTCCGGACTTGCCTCTAACTTCATGGGCAGCACACACGCGCTGCTTCTCGACACCAACCCCTATATCAACCTGCTTGATCACTATGTGGCAGGCGATGGCCGGGCAAACGAGAACTTTGCGCTCACTTCAATGCACACCATCTGGGCCC
Organism: Agrobacterium sp.; assembly: GCF_032092815.1. Classification (GTDB taxonomy): domain Bacteria; phylum Pseudomonadota; class Alphaproteobacteria; order Rhizobiales; family Rhizobiaceae; genus Agrobacterium. The sequence continues at coordinate 10,333 of NZ_DAMDBP010000062.1, forward strand.
GCAATCACAATTTCCATGTTGAAGGCCTCGAAGCGGCCGGTTTCGATGGAACTGCCGAGGAGCTTTTCCAGGCCGCCAAGATGATCAATGAAGCCGAATATCAGCGCGTTGTCTTTACCGAGTTTGCAGACAAGCTGATCGGCGGCATCAGAGGAGACGGCGATCATGGTTTCTCGGAATACAATCCGAACGCGACAGCCGCAATCAGCCATGAATTTGCCGCTTCCGTGTACCGGGTCGGCCACTCGCTGATCGCCCAGACCATGACCGTGCTTGACGCAGATGGGAACCCAACCCAGGTGGCATTGTTCGATGCCTTCCTGAATCCCACGAACGATCCAAGTGCCTTCAAACTACCGCTCAGCACGCTTGCGCAGTACGGATATGTACCGCAGGAAGGCTATGAGCAGATCGGCGTGAGTGCTATCCTCGGCGGCATTGCGACACAACCTGCCGAAGCCGTCGACTTCAACATGGTTGACGCCGTACGAAACGACCTCGTCCGTATCAACGCCGACCTGTTCGCCTTCAACGTTGCACGAGGCTGGGACGTCGGTCTTGGAACGCTCAACCAGGTTCGCATGGACCTCGCAGCATCCACTGACCCCTATGTCTCAGAGGCGCTGGGTTATGCAGGTGCGATGACGGCTTACACATCCTGGGAGGATTTCCAGAGCCGCAACGGGCTGTCTGACACAGTCACTGCTCAGTTCCGGCAGGCTTATCCAGACCTGGTTTTGGAAGCCAACGAAATTCCGGCTTTCCGTGCGATTAACCCTGACATCGACATAGCCATGCAACCCGATGGCACCGGTATTGTCAAAGGTATAGACCGTGTCGATCTTTGGGTCGGTGGACTTGCTGAAAAGCATATCAACGGCGGTATGGTCGGGCAGACATTCTGGGTCGTTCTGCATGAGCAGTTTGATCGCCTGCAGGAAGCTGACCGCTTCTATTACACCGAGCGCTTCGACGGCTTCGATCTCTACGAAAACTTCATAGACGGTCAGGAATTCGCCGACATCATTGCCCGCAATACAGGTTTGACGACACTCGGTGAAGATATTTTCTCACCGAGCGTCGAGGACAATGAGGAGGAAAACGACGACAACAACAACACCGATGATGAAGACGACAACGAAGAGGACAATGGCGACAACGACGGCAGCGATGACGATGGCGACGATAGCGACATCGAAGATGAGGACGAGCAAGACGACGAGGATAACAGTGATGATGAGGAAGGTGGCGACAACGACGATGACACCTCCTCAAATGACGACGACGATAACGAAGGCCCTGTCGTTACGATCCCGATCGCAGCCCTGACACTGATCGGCACCGTTGATGGCGAAGTACTCGCCGGACAAGGTGGCGACGATACGATACTCGCTGGGGGTGGTTCAGACATCCTTGCAGGCGATGATGGCTCTGACATCCTGAGAGGTGAAGACGGTGACGATGTGATCGTGGCTGCTGCGGGCAACGATGTTGCAAGCGGTGGGAACGGAGACGACGAACTGCACGGCGGCGCCGGCCATGATGTGCTGTTTGGCAATGGTGGAGCCGATCTCCTATTCGGAGATGCCGGTAACGACATCATCGAGGGTGGAACGGGCGATGATCAAGCTTGGGGTGGCGACGGCGACGACATCGTCCTTGCCACAGCCAACGATGGCAACGATCGGTACTGGGGCGACGCAGGCAATGATACACTTGACTACTCCGCTTCAACTGCAAACCTCACCGTTGATCTGGGCAATGGTCTGATGGGCCACGGCTCTGTCGTCGGCGCAACGACAGGTTACGACACGTTCTACGGCTTCGAGAACTTTGTTGGTGGCTCCGGTCACGATGTAATCACTGCCTCGAACGCTGTGAACGCTATGGATGGCGGTCTCGGCAATGACACTTTCCGCTTCACAACGACCAGTGCAGCCAATGGCGATACCATCTACGGCTTCCAACCTGGAGACAAGATCGACTTCTCCGCAATCGATGCCAATACGGAGGTTTCGGGCAAACAGACCTTCGCAATCAATAGTCCGGCAGCACTGACTGCAACCGGGGGAATTGCGATTACACATGAAGTTCGTGACGGGGAGGATTTTACAGTCATTCGTGGTCACACAGATGCGGATGGGAACGCCGACTTCGAACTCGCGGTCTCTGGCAAACACCATCTGACCAACAGTGACTTCTCCGGAGTCTCATGAACAAGCATGAGCGAACGGGGGAGTAAAACCAACCCCCGTTCGTTTCGGACTTCCAACGCCGGCGAGGATTGGCACCGGCGTTGCCATTGGACTGGGATGTGTTGGGTTTCAACTTTATCATTCGAGCACATCCCACGGACTTGACGCCGAATTACGGCAAAGCTTCCAAGGGGATTTTGAGATGACTGGCACCTGCAACAAAAAAGAATATCAAATCAATGGCATGGGTCGCCTGATGGCATTCGTATTCGGCCTGTCCGGCATCATCAACATTCTCGCCCTGACGGGCGCCTTCTATATGCTGCAGATCTATGACAGAGCGTTGACCAGCGGAAGTGTATCGACACTTGTCGCGTTATCGGGCCTTGCTATCGGCCTTTATCTTTTCCAGGGGTTGTTCGATATTCTGCGTTCACAGATCCTGGTCAGGCTTGGAGCGAGGCTGGATACACAACTCGCCCCTCTGGCCCACAAAGTCGTCATCGACATGCCACGTTATGGCTATTCGACGGCAGAAGCGACTGAGCGTGGTCGCGATGTCGACACGATCCGCGGTTTCCTGGCAAGCCCGGGCTTGATTGCGCTTTTCGATCTGCCTTGGATGCCAATCTACCTTGTGTTCGTTTGGTTGCTGCACCCAATGCTGGGCATGCTAACCGTCGGTGGGGCCGTGGTGCTGGGCCTATTGACGCTTTGCACGGAGCTGCTGACACGACGTCATGCCAAGGAGATGCTCAAATCGACTGTATTGCGAAATGCAGTCATCGATTCCAATGCTCGAAACAGCGACATCATGCATTCGATGGGCATTTCCGATCGTGCTGTCAGCCGGTTCGAGCGCGCCAACCGGCGTCACCTCGATACGCAAACGAGGACATCCGACATTTCCGGAACATTCTCGGGCCTGTCAAAGGTTCTGCGGATGATGTTGCAATCTGCAATTCTCGGTCTTGGCGCTTACCTCACAATCAACGGTGAACTGTCCGCTGGTTCTATCATCGCTTCTTCAATCGTGACTGCCCGTGCGCTTGCACCAGTTGATCAGGCAATCGCACAATGGAAGGGAATGGTATCGGCGCGGCGCAGTCATGCTCGACTGAAGGAAACCCTGGCAGTTCTCGATGACAAGACTGCACTCTTGAACCTGCCAGCACCCAAAGAGAGCCTTATCGTTGAAGGGATTACGACGGTTGCACCTCATAGCGGCGCCGTCCTTCTGAGTGATGTAAGTTTTGAACTCAAGGCCGGTCAGGCACTCGCGCTGATCGGTCCAAGCGGCGGAGGAAAGACGACACTTGCTCGGTCCATCCTCGGCATTTGGCCGACACTTCGCGGTTCAGTCCGAATTGATGGTGCAGATCTCAAGCAATGGCCATCAAGCTTCTTCAGTGAGCATGTCGGCTATCTGCCACAAGATGTCTGCTTGATGGACGGAACAATCGCCGAAAACATTTCACGTTTTGCAGAAACCCCGGAGGCACGCACGGTCGTTCAGGCGGCAAGAGCTGCAGGCATCCACGACATGATCGTTCGTTTGCCGAATGGCTACCAAACGGATCTTGGACCAAATGGCATGTCGCTTTCTGCCGGTCAACGCCAACGCATAGGGCTTGCACGCGCCTTGTATGGCAACCCGTTTCTTGTCGTGCTCGATGAACCGAACTCCAACCTGGATGCGGAAGGGGAAGAGGCACTGATGAAAGCGATTGCTGCTGTGCGGTGTCGCAATGGGATCGTTGTGGTTGTCGCCCACCGCCCAAGCGCTCTGCAATCTGCGGACATGGTCGGCGTTGTCCAGGCCGGCAAGCTCGTGGCTTTCGGTCCAAAGGAAGAAATCGTGAAAGGCCCGCAACCGCAGCTGCTTCGCTCGGAACACACACGCGTTCATGCACCATCCGGCAACGCTTCGGCAGCAGAATAGATTTGTTCCTTTGCACCGCTGAGAGGCAAGAGGAGGAGAGCAGACAATGGAAGATAAACTTGTTCTTGGACTGCCCGATGTGGCAGCCTCCATAGCTCCAAAAAACCGCTTTGAAATTCATGACAAACCGGCCCCGCGTTACTGGAGCATTTTGAATCCGGCTGTCGCATTTGCTGCTATAGGCTCATTGTTTGGCAAGCTGCACTCCGAAACGCAGGTCAACGAACAGACTGCTCCTTATAAACCACTGATGCAAAACCCGGTGGCTGAAACGTCAGCGCGTTTGAACGATGCTTCGACGAATATCGATATTATTGAGGAAGTCGCCGCATATCTCCGTCAGATGGCTGAAGAGGCCGGCAATGCCGAACGCAAGGTGCGTTTTTTCGCTGATAGCACTTCGATGCCAAGCTCTTTCCGCGCAAGGGTTGATCTGAACGTCGAAAACCAAACCTTCCGTTCGTTCCTGCAATCCCGGCCCGCAAACGACAACCATCAAATCATCGGATATTTTGACCCGCTCACCCCACTCGGCGCGCTCGACTACGAAACACCGGTCAACTGGCATCAGAACACAGGCGCCAGCGAACCCAATAATCCACACACATATCAGGATGACAATGCCAAAGGCGTCGACGAGCCAGTCACCGGTGGCGGCACGCCGCCGGTGGGGAATACACGTCAGAACAGATTGCCGGTGGTGGCGGGCCGGGTGCTTCTCGGCAGTGGCTTGATGAACCTTTCAGCACTCATCCTACTCGACAATCTGGCGTCAGCAGCAACCGACCCGGATGGCGATGCACTATCAATTCAAAACATACGCGTCTCTTCCGGCGTCGTGCAAAGCTACAGCGAAGGTATTTGGCTGTACACACCAGACCGCGGCTACGTAGGTGAAGTGACCTTTACCTACGGCATCAGCGACGGCTTTGGATCTGTGCTGGGAACAGCACTGTTGACCCTGCTAAAAGCAGAGCCGCACGCGGTCGAAGGCACCGATAATGATGACATCCTGTTGGGTACACCCGAGGAAGACGTGATAGCTGCGTTCGACGGACACGACATTGTCTACGGGCGCGAAGGCAACGACGTCATTTTTGGTGGCAATGGCGATGACACGCTGATCGGGGGCAGTGGAAACGATACGATCTACGGCGAGGGTGGCAACGACCGAATTTTCGGTGGCGAGGGTGACGACGTCATTTTTGGTGGTTCCGGAAACGATGCGATTTATGGCGAAGAAGGTGACGACATTTTGGCCGGCGGTGACGGTGATGACATTGTCAGTGGTGGATCCGGCAATGACCATATGTTCGGAGACACAGGCGACGACAGGCTTTCCGGCGATGCCGGGGATGACCTGCTCGACGGTGGTGACGGCAATGACTTGTTGTCAGGCGGTCTCGGCAACGACGCGATAATTGCAGGAGGCGGCGACGACACCGTCGTCATCGGCCCTTGCCCCGGGGAGGCGCAAGCACCGGCACAACTGCCCGCTACCAGCGATGGTAACGACACATATTCTGGCGGTGACGGCTTCGACACGTATGATGCGTCCTCGGCTTCCGAAGCAGTGGTCATTGATCTTGCCACCGGGACTGCATCGGGTTCGCAGATCGGAACAGACCAGATCGTCGGGTTCGAAGCAGCGATTGGCGGAACTGGAAACGACACGATGACCGGCGATGACAGGGATAATCTGCTGATCGGGGGAGCAGGTGATGATCGCCTTACCGCAGGCCGCGGTAGTGATATCGTCTTTGGTGGTGCAGGCGATGACACTGTGGTCGTCCTCTACACAAACGACGCATCAAGCGATGGCGATGATCAATATTCCGGCGGTGAAGGGATCGATACCTACGACGCGTCTGCGACAATCAAGGCAGTCATCATTGACCTCGAAAGTGGCACCGCGACGGGAGTCGAGTTAGGGACGGATCAACTGGAGGGTTTTGAAGTCGCAATTGGCGGACTCGGTGACGACGTTCTGGTTGCCAATTCAGACATCAATTTTTTGACGGGTGGCGCGGGCAACGACGTCTTCATTTTCCGTTCGGTGGAATCGATGTCCAATAACGGGCAAGGAACCGACAAGATACTGGACTTCCGGATCGGTGATCGGATTGATCTTTCCGATCTCGCAGATGAGATCGGCGGGCTGATGTTCGACCGCATCATGGGCGAGATCGACGACCAGCAGGATGTGCGACGTATTCGTCTCTACAGCGAATTTGCAGATGGCGAGACAGCCATTGTTCGTGCCGTCATCGATTTAGCCGATGAACAGGACGATCTCGAATTGCTGATCTATAGCCATCACACATTGACTGAAGATGATTTCATTCTTGCGGCCCGTGATGAGGACGCAGGATTGGCACGGGCGTAACAAAAAAAGGCGCAAAGCCATATCGGGGAGTGTGCTGAGATGAAGTATGAAAACAAAAGCAATCAGGTGCAATCAGAAGCACTATCGTTCGGCATCGCGCCACGCGTCATCGTTTCAGGCGTTCTGGCAGCATTCCTGGTGCTTGGTGTCGGCGGTTGGGCGGTCAAGGCAAAACTCGCTGGTGCGGTTGTCGCACAAGGGCAACTTGTCGTTCCTACGCAGGTGAAGACCATACAGCACCGTGATGGTGGCATTGTTGCAGACATTCCTGTTGCCAATGGAGATGCTGTAAAGGCGGGTGATGTGCTTCTCCGCTTTGACGAGACACAGACCCGTGTTGAGCTAACGATCATCCGAAGCCAGCTATCCCAACTGAAAGCGATGAAAAATCGCCTTGAGGCCGAACGTGATGGCCAAGACACAGTTGTCTTCTCTGACAGTTCGATCGTACCTGAACTGGCACGCAACGAAACCAAGCTGTTTCAGGAAAACCGCCGAATGATCCATAATCAGAAACAACAGCTGGAAATGCAAATCTCGCAGCTTGAAGACCAGATTGACGGTCTGGCTTCGCAGAGTAAAGCCAACGACGCAGAAAAGAAGATCATTACGGAAGAAATCAGCGTTAGCGAGAGATTGGCAAAAGGCGGACTGATCAAACTGTCGGAATTCCGCGACCTTCAGAAGCAGTTGGCCCGCATTGATGGCACCACTGGAGAAGTTGCCGCCCGTGTTGCCGAGGCTGAAGGAGAGATCAGCGAATTGCGTATCAAACTTCTCTCTATCGACCAGACGACGCGCTCTGAAACGCAAAAAGAGATTGTCTCGATCGAATCCAAGCTTGCCGAATTGGGAGAGCGAGAGATCGCAGCACATGACCGACTGTCGCGAATGGAGGTCCGTGCGCCTGTTGATGGCTTTGTCTATGACCTGCAAATCCATACCATAAGCGGCGTTATAGGAGCCGGAGCGACTATCATGTCCTTGGTTCCTAAAACTGACGACATGAAGGTCGAATTCCGGGTTCCTCCAGCAGATGTTGATCGCGTCACACCTGGACAGGCTGCCAGGATGCGGTTGACCGCGTTTAACAGTGCAACCACTCCGGAAGTCTTCGGGATCGTCGAGTTCGTCGCAGCTGCAACCGTGCTGGATAAGACGACTGGTCAACCATACTATTTGGCAACGGTCGACATGATTGACCAACAGGAGGTCATAAGAGATTTAAAACTCATGCCGGGTATGCCAATTGAGGTTTTCGTCCACACGGCTGAGCGTTCGGCTTGGTCCTACCTGACGAAACCATTTACAGACCAGGTCATGAAAGCCTTTCGCGAGGACTAGTTTATGTCCCCTGATCACCTGCAATTGTGAAAAAGTGTATCTTCATTGATCGGCACGAACTGGCAGGTGATTTTTTGCCGCTCGGGAACTCTCCAGGATTCGTCTCTCAAGGCCCGTAAACTCCTTGAAGTACCGCGTGTCATCGTTGCGTCACCAGCCTATATTGCGAAACACGGCACGCCCGAAACACCGCAGGATCTCGCCCATCACAATTGCCTGAATTTCAACTTCAGCCGCAACCTGAATGAGTGGCCATTTAGAGATCCTGGCTCCGATACAATTTACCGTGTTTCTGCTTTTTGGCAATTCAGGTGTGAACAGTGGATTGGCGATGCGCAGGTTATGTCTTGAGGGTTTAGGCTT
>NZ_DAMDBP010000063.1:0-5033 GCF_032092815.1 Agrobacterium sp.
TCGCTCTCGCTGCGACCGTTATCTTCTGGCTATGAGCAATGAGTCCTGACCCTAGACAAGTTTGATGTCCGGGTAGGTTCGTCGCGTGCCGTTATGATCATATTCGGTGCCCGGTGCGAGCAGCATATCTGCGATACGGGCGACGGGAATGTAATCTGCTATTGGATTTTTGCCCTGCGGCAGAGATGGCCAGCTTATAGGCGATGAAGGTTGGCCAATGCTGCCAACGGATGCATAACCAAAGCCAAACCCTTCTCCCGGCAGGCCTATGCCGCCCAGCAAGGACGCCAGTGCAATGGCCGCCCAATAGGGCTGTTCGCCGTAGTCGGCACGTTGCAATGACCAAGACATCATGATGAATGTCTTCTGCCGGGCCATGGCATGCGCCAGGTCAACAATCTCGGACGCATTTATGCCGGTAATCGCACTGGCCCAGACAGCGTTTTTGACAACGCCGTCTTGCTCACCCATCAGGTAGGCCCGCAGTGTGCCATAGCCTTCCGTGTATCGCTCGATGAAATCGTTGTTGTGGAGATTTCCTGAAATCAGCGTATGGGACAGTGCAAGCAGCAGTGCCGTATCGGTGCCCGGCCTCAGATGCAGCCATTCCGCACCCAGTTCTGCATCTGTATCATCGCGCACTGGCGAAATATTCACCAGACGTGCGCCGGAATCCCGGCAGGATAGTAACGCGCTTCTGGCCGTGTGGCGGGTGATGCCACCTGCGTTGACCTGCGCGTTTCGCAGCGGCGTTCCACCGAACATCACGATCAGTTCAGCATGACCGGAAATTTGCCCCCATGGCGTGTGACCGGTGACCAGACCGTTCAGGTTGCCGATGACATGGGGAAGGATCACCTCACCCGCAGCATAGCTATATGTCTGTACGGAGCGAACAGAGCCACCCGCCATGTTGAAAAAGCGTTTGAGCTGGCTCTGTGCGTGGTGAAAACGTCCCGCACTTGACCAGCCGTAGGAGCCTGAAAAAATGGCGCCATTGCCATATGTCTGTCTGACGCGGCCTATCTCGTTGGCAACAAGATCAAGCGCTTCATCCCAGGATACTTCGACAAATGGCTCTGCTCCCCGTCTTCCATGGGCCGTACCTGGGCCATGTTCGAGATAGGAGCGTCGTACTGAAGGCTTCAATATGCGCGATGGAGATAGCCGGTCTCCGGTCAGTTCGGTTCCGAACATCGCCGGATCGGGGTCTTCACGGAAGGGCCGTAACCCTTCCGATTTGTTGTCGTGCTCATAGAAACCCCAATGGCTACCGACAATTTTCTGTTGCCGGTTGGACTTCGCATATTCCGCGTCTGTCATTGGGGTTGCCGGAGCCTTGCTCATTTTATTCGACCTTGATGCCAGCCGAATTCACGATCTCGCCATAACGCTTGGTTTCATCGACAACGAAGGTCTTCAGGTCGGCACTGTTCTTGTACATTGGCTCGAAGCCGAACACAGTGAGTTTTTCCTTGAACTTGTCGGAGTTGACGACCTTCGACACTGCGGCGTCGAGATATTCTGCCGCCTTCGGTTCGAGGTTCTTTGGTCCCCATACGCCGTACCAGGAGACCATTTCGAGCGGCTGCATACCGCTTTCCTCAACGGTCGGTATTTCAGGTGCAAGAGCCGAACGTTTGAGGCTTGTGACGGCTAGCGCCTTCAGACGGCCTGCCTTTACGTGCGGCAGGGAAGACAACATCGGGTCAGCCATCAGCTGAACCTGACCGCCCATCAGATCGGTAAGGGCCGGACCTGCACCCTTGTAGGTCACGACGTCGGTATCGACACCAGCCTGCGCCTTCAGCACTTCAACAGCTAGGTGGCCGGCCGAACCGTAGCTCGATGTTGCGAAGTTGAAACCTTCAGGGTCTGCCTTCACCTCTTCAAAGAACTCCTTGAGAGTGTTGGCCTTTGTGGATGTTGGTGTAACGACCAGAAGCGGGCCCGCAGCAATGCCAGCGATGTGCGTGAAATCGTTCAGCACATCAAATGGCACGTTCTTGTTGATCAGCGGTGTGACCACGTGGATCGAGGCGTTGAGAAGCAGCGTGTAACCGTCCGGATCGGCCTTGGCGACTTCGGTGGAGCCAACGACGCCACCAGCACCTCCGGCGCGGTTATCGACGACGAATGTCTTGCCGGTCGATTCCGACAGTTCGGCGGCAAGCACGCGGGCTACACCGTCAACAGCGCCACCTGGTGGATATGGTACGACGATGCTGATTGCACGTGCCGGGAATTCCTGTGCTGTTGCAACGCCACTGGAAATGGCGGCAAGCGAAGCGGCAAGAAGCAATGATCCAAATTGTTTCATAACTGGTGGCTCCTCATGGTTTCAGGATACAGATATACCTTCGCCGCCCAAATGCGCAGCGTTAGGCAGTGCGGTAACCGGTTAGTCACCGTATAATTGGGGTATGCCGGAGCCTTAGTAGGTTCCGGGGTATTGGCCTCCATCGACCAGCAGGTTTTGTGCAGTTACAAAACCAGCTTTTGTCGAGCACAGGAATGCAATGTAAGCGCCGATTTCATCCGGTTCGCCATAACGACCGGCTGGATTCTGGGCGGCACGTTCTTTCCAGATGTCATCAAACGGACGGCCGCTTTGTTCCGAGAGTACTCTGACGTGCTCGCGCTGACCATCCGAGGCGATGATGCCTGGAAGTACATTGTTGATCGTCACATTGTGACTGATGGTCTGTCTTGCCAGTCCGGCAACGAAGCCGACAAGGCCTGATCGTGCGGCGTTGGAAAGACCGAGTTCCGGCTGGGCAATCTTGACGCTTCGCGACACGATGTTGACGATGCGGCCAAAACCACGATCCATCATGCCGTCAACGGTCAGACGGATCATGTCGATTGGCGTCAGCATCATGCGATCCATGCCGCGCAGCCAGTCTTCGCGTTTCCAGTTGCGGAAATCACCTGGTAGCTCGCCATCGGCGTTATTGACCAGAATGTCGGGGTTTGGGCAGGCTGCCAATGCAGCCTCCCGTCCTTCAATGCTGGTGATATCCGCTGCGACTGTGGTGACGCGGGCGCCGGTCTGGGCACGAATGTCAGCAGCTGTCTTCTCGAGCGTTTCCGCGGTGCGGGCAACAATTGTCAAATCCACATCTTCATGTGCGAGCGTCATTGCTGCCGCTTTGCCCATGCCACGGCTTGCGCCGGTGACGAGAGCTTTCTTGCCGGAAATCCCGAGATCCATCTGTCTCTCCTCAGGCGGCGATAGCAGCGTTGTTGATTTTCCAGCCGTAGACCTTGTCGAGGCCAAGTTCCTGCACGATGCGAACGCCGCGTGCCAGCGCTTCACCTTCAAGGCCGGTCAGTGGACGACGCAGTTCGCCGGCTGGAAGGCCGACGGCCTTCATCAGCGATTTTACGGCCACCGGGTTGATGGCCGAGTAGTTGTAGTGCAACAGCGGCAGCAGACGAAGATACGTTTCACGGAAACCTTCCGCTTCGGTGTAGCTTGTCCATGGGCGCGACATGACGGCGACTTCTGCAGGGGCAATGTTGCCGCCCATATTGGCCGTGCCATGTCCGCCGAGGCTCATCGTTGGAACGACGAGGCCGAGGTTCGGGCTGTCGCAGCACATGACGGACACATCTGGGCGTGCCGCCAGAACCTGAGCGACCTGGCCGACGCGGGCTGTCGATTCCTTGTGAATGACATAGTTTGGGTGCTTGAAGATACGCAGCAGATGATCCCAGTGCAGGTCGCTCTTGACGCGCGGTGGGTTGTTGTAAAGACCAAGCGGTAGGTCAGTCGCGTCAGCGATTTCAAGGAAATAACGCTCAATATCGGCTTCTGGCGCGCAAATATAGGCGGGTGCTGCGAGGATCGCGCCGTCAGCGCCATTGTCCTTGGCGAACTTGACGTTATCGATTGTCGTATCGGTGTTGTTACCGGTGCAACCAAAGAAGATCGGCATTTTTTCCGACTTCATTTTGGATGTCTCAACGATGATTTTGCGCTTCTCATCCTGCGATAGCATGGAGACTTCGCCCGTGGAGCCCATGATCAGAACCGCAGAAGTGCCGTTTGCCTCATGAAACTGCAGCAGCTCGCGGAACGCGCCGATATCGACACCGCCGGAACGATCAAATGGCGTGATAAGCGCGACGAACGAACCTGTGATTTTCTTGGCTGCTGCTGACATTTTGATTGCTCCATTGGAGAATAAACAATGTTTCAAACATAGTTTTAATTCCAATACAGTCAACGACTATAAATAGTCAAAATGCCCATGATTGCAGCATGGTTTGCTCAATATTTTACCAGAAATAGAAAACTATTCCGGTTATGCTGGCTGGGTCTGTTTGTTGGAAATTTTGACGGCGGGAGCCAGAAATCCGGCGCATACAAATGCCGTGAGTTGAGCAATGATCTGCTCGTCGTCGTCCGTGTCGCAAAGACCGCCCGACAGGTTTTTAAGGCGGTATGTTGCGTGGTCGGAATCTGTCAATACCTGCATGACAGAGCCAATTGCAAAGTTGTAGCGCCAGAAAACATCACGGCGTTCGAGCGTCGGTACCGCGTGGCTGAAGGCATCGATAAAGCGGAATACCGCCGGGTCGACGCGACGTAGGAAAAAACGGGTCGTAATCTCTCTTGGTCGTGAACGTACCTGCTGGATCATGCGGATCAACGGCCGATCGCCCACCGCATCACGGCTGAACTGCACCATCGGTCGCACCAGCGCCTCTGCGACACCTTGCAATGTTGGCGTGCCAGGCTGGGCTGCCGACTGACAGGCTTCCAGAGCGGCAATGCGTGCGCTGGTGTAGGGCTCCATCATGATGCTGAGGACTTCGCTGATCAGTTCGTCCTTGGAACCAAAGTAATAATTGATGGCCGCGACATTCACGTCGGCCCGCAGGGTGATTTCACGTACAGTCGCGAGATCAAAACCCTGCTCGATGAACACCGCACGTGCCGCAGCAATAATACGGTCACGGGGATCTTCTGTACGATCAACCTGTCCGTTCGCTGTTGTTGCTGGGCTCTGTGCTTTTTTTGCCAT
>NZ_DAMDBP010000063.1:5043-13062 GCF_032092815.1 Agrobacterium sp.
GCCATCTGTTTTGGTTGTCTCCGTTCCGCTCGGCACCCGGAATCGGAACTGCCCACTCAACCGGATGTTAGCATGCTGCATCGAAGCGGTGCGAGTCCCCTATTTCGGGGAAATGTCATGTGAGGTAGCGACCAGCAAATCCCGTATCATTTCGGGCGTGGTTCGGCGGAAGGCACAATCGAATTGTTGCGAATGCGTGAGGCGGTTCTATAGTCGCGTGGCGTCAAACCTGTTTCCATTCTGAAATATCGGTTGAAGTTCGACAGGTTGTTGAACCCTGCCTCAAAGCAGATGTCTGTGATGGGCATCTCGGTTTCGGCAAGCAGGGTGCGGGCGCGCCACACCCGCACGGAGCGGATGTAGGTTGAAAAGGTCATGCCCGTTAGGCGCCGAAATGCACGGGAGAATGCCGAAGGGTCAAGCCCGACGGCCTCTGCAACCTCATGCATCTGTGTATCCGGTCTTGATTGCAAGATCTGGATTGCCTGGTCTATCCGCCGGTGGCGTTTGTCAGACAGTTCGCCATAAAGGGAAATGAAGTGTTCTGTCGCCAACGCCCGTTTGCGCGGCGCCGCTTCAATGGCGTTGAGAATTTCCAGAAACAATCCAAGGCCAATTGTGCCCTTATGATCATGCAGGGCAATGATCATTTTGCCGATTTCTGCGGCTTCGGGCCCGAGAATTTCAATGCCGCGGCGTGACAGTGGTTTCAGGCGGTGAAGGACGTCCAGTTCCGGACATATGGAGCGCGCCTGCATCAAAGTATCAGCGTTGAACTGCAACACCAGATCACGACCGGGCAGGCTCGGCGCTCCGGGGGTAATCCAGTTGTGCGGCAGATTGGTGCCGGTCAAGACAAGATGCCCCGGTTTGAAAGGCCCAACATAATCACCGACATAGGCGAAACCCGCAGCGTCGGGAATGAAATGGATTTCCCACTCCGGATGATAGTTCCAGATGCAGATCGGGTTCGGATAATCATCTCGCCGGATGAGGTAGGACATGTTGCCTGGGAGAATGATTTGTTCACGGGTCGCCGTGTAGGTGTCCGACACCGATTGGGGAAAATCTGATGATATACGCATGTGTATTTCTCATCATTGGCTTGAAAATGTCAAAATAGTATCAGTTAACAGCAAAAAGCCAACTAGTTACAAATAAATGTTTTTCGAAAATAGAACGCGTGGACTGTACCGGAGTGCAGTCGCTGAGGGAGGAAATCATGTTTCAGACATTACTCCGCACAAGTTGTGCGGCTATCGCGCTTTTTGCTGCTTCCAATGCCTTTGCTGCCGCTATGTGCAGCGCGGACCTGCGCATTCTTGCGCAGCCACGTGACGGTTTGACGCTGCTTGAAGAATACGTTGACGAGTTCGAGGAACTGTCAGGCGCGGGCTTTGAAATCAGCTATCTCAATGAAAACGACCGCCGTGCAAAGTCTCAGGCTGATGCATCGACTGTTGGTAGCTACAATGTTTATTACGTTGACGAGGCAAACCTTGCCCTGTTCGCATCCTCGGGCTGGATCGTGCCGCTTGATGGCCTCTATCCTGCAGAATACGACTATAATGACTTTGACGCCGGTATGCGTGCTGCTGCGACCTATGAAGGCAAGCAGTGGTTTGCGCCTGTGCAGGGTGGCGGCGACCTGATGGTCTATCGCACGGACCTGCTCGAAAAGGCTGGCATTCAGCCTCCTAAGACCTGGGAAGAATACCTCGTTGCCGTTGAAAAGTTGCACGACCCTGCAAACGGTGTTTACGGTACCGCACTTCGCGGTCAGCGTGGTTCGGGAGCAAACGTCTGGCGCTGGATGCCGTTGTTCAAGGCAAATGGCGGTGAGTGGTTCAAGGATGGCAAGCCTGCCTTTAACTCCGAGGCAGCCGTAAAGGCCACGCAGGCCTATCTTGATCTGTTCAAATATTCCGCTCCCGGCACGCAGACTGGTTCCTGGGATGAATCCACCGGTGCGTTCCGCGCTGGCAAGGTTGCCATCATTGTTGAATCCGCTCCGCTGGGTGGCATGTCGGTCGACAAGGCCCAGAGCCAAGTCGCAGACAAGGTTGCGTTCGCGGTGCCGCCATCCCCGCTGCCAGGTGCTGGTTATGCCCATGGTTTTGCCGTGGCCTCCAAGGCCAATGCAACGGATGAACAGAAGGCTTGCGCTGGTCTCTTCGTTGCCTGGGCAACCTCCAAGGAACAGGAAGCACGTCGTCTGGCCGCTGGCCAGCCTGGTGAATTGACCAGAACCAGCACGTATCAGAGTGCGGAATATGCCAAGACCTTTGGCCAGAACCTGTCTGATGCAATGGCCGAAACTGGCAAGCACACGCAGGTGACATTCTGGCAGGACGCTCGTTGGCAGGAACTCGGTAACCAGTGGGGCATCATGCTCGAAGAGCTGATCACCGGCAGCCGTACGGATATCAAGGCAACACTGGACGAACTTGAAGCTTTCGCCAACAAGCTCTGATACCGCATGATCACCTCACGGGCGCGCCGTGACGCGCGCCCATTTTCCAGTTCAGGGCACGTCACGTCTCATCGACACAAATGATATGCCCTGAGCTTTATATTAACGCATGTCTCCGTCCCGAACTGCGAGAGTAGTCCGGGCGACATGGCCTAGGATCTGTTCTGATGCGACGCGGACGTTCCCTGCCCTATGTATTTCTGGGGCCGACCCTTTTGATCTTGGTCGTGTTGGCACTGGTGCCCACGGTCTATGCCATCAATATCTCCTTGCAGAACCGGACACTTGCCCAGCCTGTGGCTGACTATGTCTGGTTTGCAAATTATGCGGCACTGTTTTCAGATGCGCGTTTTCTCAATGCGCTCTGGGTCTCCTTCAAGTGGGAAATCATCAGTGTCAGCCTGACCATGCTGACCGGTATCGGCCTTGGCATCGCCATGTTCGAAGCCGCAAGCCCGCGCATGCGCAATGTGCTGTGTCTTCTCTTCATCATTCCGGTTCTGTTGCCGCGTGTGTGTGCCGCCTTCGTCTGGAAGTTCGGATTTCACCCGCTTTATGGCGCATTGACATGGCCTGTGCGCGAACTGACCGGCAGCACGCCTGACATCCTCTCAACACCTTGGGGTGCGCTTCTGGCCGTTGCCTTCGTTGATGTCTGGCAGTGGGGTTTGTTCTTTGCTGTTATCGTGCTGAAGCTGCTTGAATCGCTTCCGCCACAGCCGTTGGAAGCTGCAAGGATTGATCGGGCAAGCCGTTGGGAAATCCATCGCTTTGTGACGCTGCCAATGTTGAAGGCGCCGTTGATCAGCCTTCTTTTGGTCAAGGCCATCGAAAGCCTGCGCTCCTTCGATCTGGTCTACGTCATGACCCGCGGTGGTCCTGGTATTTCTACTGAAACGCTCGATATGTACGCCTATTCGCAAGGCTTCATTGAATCCGGTAAGATCTCATACGCATCTTCCATGGCAGTGATCATGATGGTGCTGACGGTCGTAACCTTTACCTTTACCTGGAAGAGGTTGAACAGATGAAGCTTTCTACCCTTCTTCTTCGCGCAGTCCTTTTCGTCGCTGCTGCATTTGTGGTGCTGCCGCTTCTGTGGACGTTGCTCAATGCATTCAAGACCAATGCTGATCTGCTGGTCAGCACGCCAAAAGTGTTTTTCCAGCCGGTCTGGGACAATATGAGTTATGTGCTCAACCGTCGGTCCGTGGCACGAGCATTGACCAACTCTGTCATCATCTGCTCGTCTGCCGTTTTGATTGGCGCAATCATCGGTGTTCCGGCAGCCTACGTGATTGCCCGTTTCAAGAACCGTCTGACGGCGGAAGCACAGTTCTTTGTTCTGTCGCTGCGTTTTCTGCCACCGGTGGCAATCGCTATTCCGATGCTGGTGATATGGCTTGGGCTTGGTCTCTACGATTCCCGCCTGTCCTTGATCGTGACCTATCTGATCGTCACGGCATCGATCACCATCTGGCTTTCGGTGCCTGCCTTTGAACGTGTCAGCATTCATGTGGAAGAAGCTGCACGTGTGGACGGACTTGGACCTTACGCGACCTACTTCCGCGTGGCATTGCCGATCGCCCGTTTTCAGATATTTGGCGCGATCGCCTTTTCCTTCGTTCTCGTCTGGAACGAGTTCCTGCTGGCCATGATGCTGACCACATCAAACGCAAAAACTTTGCCAATTATCGCATCTGAAATGTCCCAGCTTGGCATGAATGTGCCTTGGGGCATTCTAAACGCAGCTGTCGTTCTGTTGTCCCTGCCCCCGCTCATTCTGCTTGGGCTGCTGGCAGGCGGACTGAATGCCGCATTCTCGAAAAAACAAAATCAGGGTTGATTATTCTATGAAAGCACTTGTCCTGGAACGCATTGGCGAATTGAACCTGCGTGATATTGATCTGCCCCAGACCATGGGACCGGATGACGTGCGTGTCCGCCTGCATACGGTAGGCGTGTGCGGTAGTGATGTGCACTACTACACCCACGGCCGCATTGGTGACTTTGTTGTCAACGAACCGATGGTTCTTGGCCATGAAGCGGCTGGTACCGTTATCGAAGCCGGTGCGAATGTAACCCATTTGAAAGTGGGCGACCGCGTCTGCATGGAGCCGGGTATTCCCGACCCTATTTCGCGTGCATCGCGTCTCGGTATCTACAACGTCGATCCGGCCGTTACGTTCTGGGCAACACCGCCGGTTCACGGCATCCTGTGCCCAGAGACCGTGCATCCTGCCGGTTTCACCTACAAACTGGCCGATAATGTTTCCTTCGCGGAAGGTGCGATGGTTGAACCGTTTGCCGTTGGCATGCAGGCTGCTGCCCGCGCCCACATCACGCCTGGCGACACCGCTGTCGTGATGGGCTGCGGCACCATCGGTATCATGGTGGCGCTGGCTGCACTTGCGGGTGGTTGCTCACGCGTGCTGATTTCCGACCTTTCGGAAACCAAGCTGAAGCTTGCTGAAACCTATGAAGGCATCACCGGTATCAACCTGCGTCAGACCGACATTGTCAGTGCCGTGAATGAGGCGACCGACAATTGGGGTGCCGATATCGTCTTTGAATGCTCTGGCGCACCGGCTGCCATTCGCGACCTGTTCAAGGTGGTTCGTCCAGGTGGTACCGTTGTTCTGGTTGGTCTTCCGCCTGAACCGGTTCCATTCGATATTGCAGCAGCCTGCTCCCGTGAATGCCGCATCGAAACCGTTTTCCGTTATGCAAACGTCTTTGATCGCGCACTTGCGCTTATTGCAGCGGGCAAGGTGAACCTGAAGCCACTGGTGTCGGATACGTTCAGCTTTGATCAATCGATAGCCGCGTTCGAACGTGCGGCCGAAGGGCGCCCCGAAGACGTGAAACTGCAAATCGTACTGGATGAGGAAGCGAGCTGATGGCCACAGTCGAATGCCGCGACATCCGTAAGGTTTACGGATCACTCGAAGTCATGCGTGACTTCAACCTGTCGATCAACGATCATGAATTCGTTGTGTTTCTCGGGCCGTCGGGCTGCGGAAAATCGACGATGCTGCGCATGATCGCCGGGCTTGAAGATATTTCCGGCGGTGATCTGCTGATCGGTGGACAGCGCATGAATGACCGCGATCCTGGTGATCGCGGCATCGCAATGGTGTTCCAGAATTATGCGCTCTATCCGCATATGACGGTCCGTGAAAACATCGTCTTCGGGCTTGAACGGGCCGGCGTTGCAAAAGCGACGATCGAGGCTCGTCTTGCTCCGGTTGTTGAAGCACTGGGGCTGGCAATCTATCTCTCACGCAAGCCAACAGAATTGTCCGGTGGTCAGCAGCAGCGTGTGGCGATTGCCCGTGCGATGATCAAGACGCCTGAAGTCTTTCTGTTCGATGAGCCGCTTTCAAACCTTGATGCCAAGCTGCGTGGCAGTTTGCGTGTCGAGATCGCCCGTTTGCACCATGATCTGAAGACGACGAGCATCTACGTCACACATGACCAGCTTGAGGCCATGACGCTGGCTGATCGCATTGTTCTGATGAAGGATGGGCGCATTGAGCAGATGGGCACACCGGAAGAAATCTACCAGACACCGGCCACGTTGTTTGCGGCCGGTTTCATTGGTACGCCGAACATGAACTTCCTGGAGTTGCAGGCCTCTGATGGCGTGCTGGGCGGTGACACATTCAGCCTTGGCGCACCTTTCGCTGTCCGCCCCGGTGCCGTCACTGTTGGCATCCGTCCTGGCGCTTTCCGCCTGAATGAGACAGGTGGAATTTTCCGTGGTCAGGTTGATCGCAACGAGTTCCATGGTGAAACCCGTCTGGTGACGCTGAAGAACGGCCGTCACGAGTTCAGTGTTGCGCTTCCCGCGCACACACGTCTGAATGAGGGGCAGAATATTGGTTTTGATGTTGATGCAGCAAACCTGCATCTGTTCGATACGTCCAGTGGACAACGTTTGTCAGCCTGATCTGCCAGGCTGTTTCGACGAGATAGGCATTAAAACATTTACCCCCACCGGACGGTCTGTCGGGTGGGGGTATTTTGTTACCAGGTCTGTCGCAGTGTCGCGTAGACCGTGCGGCCTGGATTGTAGTAATAGGCCCCGCCGTCATCATTGGCGATATGCTTCTCATCAAAGACATTGCTGACATTCAGCTGGAACGTCGTGTTTTCTTTGATCTTATAGCTATAGGCCGCGTCAAAGATCACTGCCCCGTCTGATTTGCGGGTGTTGGCGTTGTCGAAGAAATAAGAGCCGGTGTAACGCGCGCCGACACCGAAGGTCATGTCGCCACGTGCACCCTCGCCTTCCCAGGTATAGCTGCCCCAGATGGAGGCCATGTGCTTGGGCACCTGTGCGAAGCTTTTGCCATCATAACTGCCACCTTTTTCAACGATTTCGGAATCGATGTAAGCATAGGCGGCAATCAGATTGATGTTGTCTGTCACTTCAACTTTGGCCTCGAGATCAAGACCACGATGACGGACCTTATCCACGGTCGCTGGCAGGTAAATTGGAGCGTCATAGGTCGTGATGTTGGTCATCTCGAGATCGTAGACCGATGCGGTGAACAGGGCAGGAAACGCTTCTGGTTGATATTTGATGCCCGCTTCGTATTGCTTGCCTGTTGTCGGTTTCACCCCCGTTGCCGGTGGAGCAACAGATTCGGCGTAGCTGGTGTAAACGGCCAACTCGTCGGTGATCTTGTAGCTTAATCCGAAACGTTTGCTGAGTTCGCTATAGTTGGCATCGTCAGGGATGTTGGTAAGGCGATTGGTTTCATTGAGGTCAAGCCAGTCATTGCGCAGTCCGACGCTTGCCGTCAGCTTGTCATAAAACACCAGGTCCTGCTGCAGGTAGATGGCATTGGTGGACTGGTCCTTGGCTTTGTTTGTCGTGACCGGAATAGCGCCAGGCAAACCCGAATAAACAGGGTTTTGCCAGTCGATGCCAGGTGCCGTGCCGCCCCAACCGGGTTTGTACAAAGCGTAGCCGATGTTTTCAGTGTTGGTGCTGTTGTAGTCAGCGCCGATAAGTGTGCGGCTCTCGATCTGATCGAAGTTCGTCTCATAAAGCAGGTGTGCATCAACAACGAATTGTTCGGACGCATTGTCTCCCCCGAAGAAATTGCGGTCGATCATCGTGTCCGATGGATCGCTGGCACCCAACTCATCATAGAGATAGACATAACCGAAACGGTTCTTCGACTTGCTGTAGCGTGCGTTCGTGTTGAATGTCAGGCTATTGCCGAAGTCATGATCGAACATGACGCTGTAGGTGTTTCTGTTCGTCTGATCGAAATTATAGTCAGGTTCGCCAAAGAAGCTGCTTCTATCCAGATCCGTAAATCTTGGATGGCCGCCGCTGCTCGGCGTTCCGTCCTTGTCGAGGTGTTCAAAAACGAACGTCAGACTTGTCATGTCAGTGGGGCGCCAGGTCAGGCCGCCCATGATGAAGTTTTCGTCATTGCGTGAATAATCATATTCCGCGTCAGAGCGCTGGAACTTACCCGTCAGGCGGTAGGACAGTGTGTCGTCTTCGGTGATGTTATCACCAAAAT
>NZ_DAMDBP010000063.1:13072-14493 GCF_032092815.1 Agrobacterium sp.
GAAACGCACGCTCTTCGGTGTCTTGGTGACATAATTTACCGAACCGCCGGGGTCCGAGACACCAAAACCGGTTGAGTTTGCACCTTTGAGAACTTCAACTCGCTCGTAACCATATGGCTCTTCCAGAACGCCGCCCCAGCTTCTGCCGATGGGCAATCCGTCACGATAGGTGAATGGGCTGAGACCGCGAATTTTGAAATAGTCGTAACGGTCATCCGAGCCATAATAGTCGGTGACAACACCAGCAGTATATTGCACGACGTCTTCAATGCTGCGTGCACCACGCTCTTCGATTTCCTTGGCTGTAATAACAGAAACCGTTGCTGGAGTTGTCAGGATTTCGCCTGGCATCTTGCCAACAGCCGTTGTCTTGCGGGCGACAATCGACTTTGAATCGTCATCCTTGCCTGCGCCATCAACGGTGATGGTTTGCAACACTGTATTGGAACCTGAATTGTCGGCTTCCTGCGCCAATGCAGTGACCGGCGAGAATGCGATAAGTGCTGTGCATCCAAGAAGGGCAGCATTGCGATAGTGAATACGGGACCGTTTGCCTTTGCTGCCTGTTTTTTTGATGTGCATGTCCAAGTTCCAGAAGTTGGCGTTATCGTTGCTGGTCACCAACAGGGTCTGTGTTTTACTCGCCGATTATCCCGGACCTTGAGAACTCAGGTTGCGGGATGAATTCAGTTTCGAATTGGCACGAAGTGAGACAATACCCTGTATTCACCTTCGCCGCTTGTTAACTTGAGGCTGTCAGTCCGGTATTGTAGATTCCTCTGGTTTTGTAGGAAACTCCGGAAACTTTGCCTCGGTTTTGGACAGTCGCAGGCTTGAGCCTTGACGCGCCGGAATGAAACTGGAACTGGAAAGCCAAGTTTTAACAGCAGGGAGTGTTGGCCGTGCCAAGGTTCTTACGGTTTTTCACGGTGTTGGTTGCGGCATGGCTTTCATTGTCGATGTTTAACGGCGCGTGGGCTGGAGAAAACACCTCTTATCCAATCGTCATCAAACATGCGCTGGGCACAACCACCATTGTAAAGAAGCCAGAGCGCGTTGCGACTGTTGCCTGGGCCAACCATGAGGTTCCCTTGGCTTTGGGCATTGTTCCAGTCGGTTTTGCCGCAGCCAATTTTGGCGATGATGACGGCGATGGCCTATTGCCCTGGGTTGCGGAAAAGCTGAAAGAGCTAGGTGCTGAGAAGCCTGTTTTGTTTGACGAAGGCGACGGCATTGATTTTGAGGCCGTTGCGGCCACTCAGCCGGATGTGATCCTTGCCGCCTATTCGGGCTTGAGTCAGGCCGATTACGATACGTTGAGCCAAATTGCGCCTGTCGTGGCTTATCCCGAAGCTGCCTGGGCGACGGACTGGCGCGACATGATCCGTTTTAACAGCGCGGGTCTCGGTATGGCGCAAGAA
>NZ_DAMDBP010000063.1:14503-18068 GCF_032092815.1 Agrobacterium sp.
GGCGAAGCGCTGATCAAGACGATTGAAAAGGAAATAGCCAACACAGTGGCCGGGCATCCGCAACTTCAAGGCAAGTCCGCCATGTTCGTGACTCACCTTGATACGACCAATCTGAGCATCGTCAACTTCTACACTGCCAATGATACGCGGGTGAAATTCTTTGCGGATTTGGGTCTGACGTCGCCTAAGAGCGTGCTCGACGCCACCATAAAGGGACAGTTTGCGGCAGGTGTGAGCGCCGAACGTGTCGATGCGTTTGATGATGTTGATATTGTCGTGACCTATGGCAGCCAGGCATTGCTGGATGCGGTTCATGCCGATCCGTTGCTTTCTCGCATGCCGGCAGTTGCCAAGGACGCGATCGTCATGCTTGGACGCAATCCGCTGGGAACGGCTTCGAACCCTACTCCACTGTCCATCTCCTGGGTGCTCAAGGATTATGTAAAACTGCTGTCTGACGCAGCTGGAAAATCCAGATGATGTTCGACAAGGCCCGGTTGCCCGCTGCAAAGGCTTTTTCCGGGCGGCCTCGTCGTTCCCGTCTTATTGGATTGTCCCTGGTGATTGCAGCGCTCATCCTATTGTGTGCCTTGTCGGCGGCGATCGGCACGCGTGATGTCTCCTGGAACGATATTTTCGCTGCCTTGAGCGGCCGAACGGACAATATCAGCCAGGCAGCCGTTGCGGTTCGTATTCCAAGGACTGTGCTGGCCATGCTGGCTGGTGCTGCCCTTGGGCTGGCCGGCGCCATCATGCAGGGTGTGACCCGTAACCCGCTGGCCGATCCCGGTATTCTCGGGGTCAATATGGGGGCGTCGCTCGCCGTTGTCATCGGCGTTGCCTGGTTCAGCATTGCATCGGCACAGGCCTATATTATCGTTGCCATTTTCGGCGCAGGCGTTGCGGCAGTATTTGTCTATGTCGTCGGCTCGTTGGGGCGCGGTGGCGCAACGCCGCTCAAGCTCGCACTTGCGGGAGCGGCCACGTCCGTCGCCTTTTCATCGATGGTTATTGCCGTGGTCTTGCCGCGCAACGATATCGCGGGTGGCATCCTTGCCTGGCAAATCGGTGGCGTAGGCGGCGCAACATTCGACCGAATTTCAAATGTTCTGCCCTTTCTGATCGTCGGTTTTTTGATCAGCCTGTTTTCGGCCCGACAACTCAATTCGCTGGCCTTGGGCGACCAATTGGCTGCGGGGCTTGGAGAGCGGGTTGCCACCGCCAGGGCTGTCGCTTCTTTTGGCGCCATTCTTCTCTGTGGCGCAACGACGGCTATCTGTGGTCCGATTGGCTTTCTTGGCCTGGTTGTCCCTCACCTCTGCCGACTGCTGGTGGGCGTTGACCACCGCTGGCTTCTGCCCTTTTCCGCACTTGGCGGAGCTTGTCTTCTTCTCGCCGCAGATATTATGGGGCGCATCGTGGCGCGCCCATCTGAGCTGGATGTTGGCATCGTCACCGCGCTTGTTGGTGCGCCATTCTTTATTTGGATTGTCAGACGACAACGGGTGCGTGAACTGTGACGATGTTTTCTTCTGTTATCGCCTCCATTGCCGGCAATCGTCGCGAGCGGACACTGCGCCGCAGGAATATTCTAACCGGCCTGGTGACACTGCTGGTCGCCGTTTTTGCTTTGACGTTGATGTCAGGCCAAAGTTTTACACCGCCAAGAGATGTCATGCGCGTGCTGCTGGGTGATAACATTCCGGGGCTCAGCTTCACAGTTGGCCAGTTGCGACTGCCGCGCGCTGTGTTGTCCATTCTGGCAGGTCTGTGTTTCGGCATGGGCGGTGTGGCCTTCCAGATCATGCTGCGTAATCCGCTCGCCAGCCCTGACATTATCGGCATCAGTTCGGGTGCCAGCGCTGCTGCAGTTTTTGCCATTATTGTTCTGTCGTTAAGCGGTCCGGTCGTTTCAATCTTTGCTGTAGTTTCCGGTCTTGCTATTGCGCTTCTGGTCTACGCCCTGTCTTTCCGCAATGGTGTGGCCGGGACACGGCTGATCCTCGTCGGTATCGGCGTTTCGGCAATGTTGCAGAGCTTTATTGCTTACATATTATCTGTCGCGCCGGCCTGGAGCCTGCAGGAGGCAATGCGCTGGCTAACCGGTAGCGTTAACGGTGCTCAACTGGGACAGACCTTGCCCCTTCTTTTGGCGTTAGCAGTGTTTGGCGGGTTGTTGTTAAGCCGCGCCCGCGATCTTGAAGCCTTGCGGCTTGGTGACGATACCGCAGCCGCGCTGGGTGTTCGTGTCGCAAGAACCCGCATCATCGTGATCATCACGTCGGTCGGCATGATTGCGTTTGCGACGGCCGTTGCCGGACCTATTGCCTTTGTCGCATTTCTGTCTGGGCCAATTGCCGCGCGCATCATGGGGAACAATGGCTCTTTCCTATTGCCGGCGGCGCTGGTGGGGGCGACTTTGGTTTTGCTCGGTGATTATTGCGGGCAGTTTCTGCTGCCAAGCCGTTACCCGGTTGGTGTGGTAACCGGTGCGCTTGGCGCTCCCTATCTGATTTTCCTTATCGTGCGCGTCAATCGTGCCGGAGGTTCGTTATGATTATGCATTCTTTGACTGCAAACCAGCTTTCTGCCGGATATGGTGACAGTGTCATTCTGGATGGGCTGGAGCTCGCCGTGCCGCAGGGCAAAATCACTTGCATCGTGGGTGCCAATGCCTGCGGAAAATCAACCTTGCTGCGGACAATGTCGCGGCTTATTGTGCCGCGAGACGGGCATGTGCTGCTCGATGGTAAATCCATCCACAAAATGCCTTCGCGAGACCTCGCGAGGATCATGGGGCTTTTGCCCCAGTCGCCGATCGCGCCGGAAGGCATATTGGTCGCTGATCTGGTCAGCCGTGGCCGACATCCACATCAGGGCATGTTCGCGCGCTGGACGGTTAGGGATGATGAGGCGGTTGCGGAAGCGCTGACCGCCACCAAAACCGTTGAACTTGCTGAACGGCCGGTGGATGAACTTTCGGGCGGCCAGAGGCAACGTGTGTGGATTGCCATGGCCCTTGCCCAGCAGACGGACATTCTGCTGCTGGACGAACCGACAACCTTTCTCGACATCAGCCATCAGGTTGAGGTTCTCGATCTGTTGACCGATCTCAATCAGACACGCGGCACGACTAT
This sequence comes from Agrobacterium sp., assembly GCF_032092815.1. Classification (GTDB taxonomy): domain Bacteria; phylum Pseudomonadota; class Alphaproteobacteria; order Rhizobiales; family Rhizobiaceae; genus Agrobacterium. Next base: position 17,641 of record NZ_DAMDBP010000063.1, read on the forward strand.
CGTCATGGTGCTTCACGATCTCAATCTGGCGGCGCGATATGCCGATTATCTCGTTGCGATGGCAGGCGGTCGCTTGCACATGTCAGGTAAACCGGAAGAGGTTTTGACGGAAGATACCGTGCGCGAGGTTTTCGGCCTTGAAAGCCGTATCATTATTGATCCGACATCTGGCCGACCACTGATGCTGCCAATCGGCAGACATCAGATGCTCGTTGCGAGCAGTGCCAATTAGGTTTTACTCAAAGCGTCCTATTGCTTCACAGGTGTAAGCGGTAGCCGTGTCAGCACGGCGACATTATCTGGTTTGAAAACCTGCTGTGCGTAGGAGTACAACGCATCCCGTGTGATCTTTGCACTCAATGTCTGCATGTTGTTAGGGTCAGGACCCATTGATTTGAACTGACGGCTGTGATTCAGATGGGCGTATA
>NZ_DAMDBP010000064.1:0-17835 GCF_032092815.1 Agrobacterium sp.
CGAAAAGCAGTTCCGCGCAACCTACGACGAAGCTAACCGTCGCAAGGGTGACACTTCCGAGAACCTGATCGGTCTGCTCGAGTCCCGTCTGGACGCGATCGTATACCGCGCAAAGTTCGTACCGACCGTTTTTGCATCGCGCCAGTTCATCAACCATGGCCACGTCACGGTTAATGGCGTTCGCGTTAACATCGGTTCTTACCGTTGCAAGCCAGGCGACGTTATCGAAGTTCGTCAGAAGTCCAAGCAGCTGACCGTTGTTCTGGAAGCTGTTGCTCTCGCTGAGCGCGACGTTCCTGACTACATCGAAGTTGATCACAACAAGATGGTTGCGACTTTTGCTCGCGTACCAGCTCTGTCTGACGTTCCATACCCAGTTGTTATGGAACCACACCTCGTGGTCGAATTCTACTCGCGCTAATAGCTGCGAGATCGAGTTTGAAAAAGCCGTCCTTCGGGGCGGCTTTTTTGTTTTGTCGGGGCGGGTGATGAAATTTTGAATTCGTCACTTCATCCCGGATTTTCGCACTTAATCCAGCCTTGATTTGGTGCGTATAAGCGCAGGAATACGCAAGACTGTGATGCAGTTCGCAAGCGACTGTGCTATCGGGGCTCACGCCTTGCGAAGTTATGAAATCAAGCCGCCAGAAACACCGGTGCGCTGTTGGGAATTTGACCATGGAACGTTCGGACAAGATCACCTTTGCTCAGGGAAGGACAGCTGCGATTGTCGGCGTCATTCTGTTGTTCGTTCTGGCGTTGACGCTGCATGCTTCGCTTTCAAAGCTCAATCTCGACCAATATGGCGACATGGTCGAAAACTATGCCTGGGGCGCCATTTGGCAGTGGGGCACTTACAAACATCCGCCATTCTTCGGCTGGGCGACGGCAGCGTGGTTTGAACTGTTGCCGCATGAGAACTGGGCCTATTTCCTGTTTTCCGCCGTCAATTGCGGCCTGACCTTTGCGGCCGTTTGGCGCATTGCCGCGCGCTTCGGTGATGGCAATGTGCAGTTGATGGCCGTCATCTGCGCCATGGTCATGCCGCCGCTGTCCTTCCTTGCCATCAAATACAATGCCAATTCGGCCATGACGCCGATCTGGGCCTGGCTGTTCGTGTTTTATCTGCGTGGTCTTGAAGGCCGCCGCCTTGTCGATGCGGTGATGATTGGCCTTCTGGCCACCGCTGCCATGCTGACCAAATACCATTCCGCCGTGGCGCTTCTGGCGCTGTTCCTGCATGCCAGCTTTGACAAGCAGGCGCGCTCGGCGCTGCTGTCTACCTTCGGCCTGACAGTCCTGGTGGTGTTTTTTGCCACGGTATCGGGTCATATCCTGTGGCTGTTCAAGCATGATTTCCTGCCAATCGTTTATGCCGCGGAGCAGGGCGATGGCGAATGGCTGCACATTGTCCTGAAAGCCGTCAAATTCGTGGTCGGCGTGCCGCTTTACACGATTGGTGCTTTGCTGTTGGTGCTGCTGGTGCGCCATGACAGAACCGAAAAGGGTGCGGCGTTCGAGCCGGCCAACATCAAGCGGTTGCGCGATACCGTACAGGGACGCGCACTGCTGGCTTTCAGCATCCTGCCATTTATCCTGACGATTATTCTTGGCTTTGCCGCACAAGCGGAACTGAGCGCCGTTTGGGTGCTGCCGATCTTCACGCCGATTGCTGTGCTGATCGCGCTTCTGGTGCCGCAGCCGTGGTTGCAGCGTAATGTCGGTCGCGCTTTGACGGTTGCCGTCATCTACCTGCTGGGCATGATAGCGTCAGCACCGGTCATTGCCATGCTTGACCGTAACTACGGTGAGTCCGAGGCATTTCGCAGTGTGCCGCTGGAAGCTGTGTCCGATCGCATTGATGAAATGTGGCTGGCTGAAAGCGGTGGTGCCAAGGGTTTTTATGTGGCAGGCAGTCGTGGTCTCGCCGATGGCACGTCGTTTTATTCGCGTTACGCGCCGCTGATCGTTGATGGTAACTCGGCAGAATTTGCCAAGGGTTACATCACGCCTGAGCTGGCGCGTCAAAAGGGCCTTGTTCTGGTTTGCTTCGAGGGCGAATCGAAATGCACAGATGCTTCAACGGAGCTGGTCGGTCCTTTGCCTGCACCACGCAAATTGCAAGTGACCGGCGTCAATGGCAAGGGTAACTGGAATATTCTGATCTGGCTTGTCAAACCGCAGAGCTGATCGGCAAAATCTGTAACGGAATTGAGAATGGCGCTTTTTTCACTCATCGTACCGTTTTTGAATGAGCGGGATAACGTGCCCGCATTTTCGGCCTTCATCACGAAGATCGCCGGTGAACTGCGTGAGAAATTCGCTCTCGATCTTGAGGTGGTGCTGGTGGATGACGGCAGTACCGATGACAGCGTGTTGCAATATGCGCAGAGCATGCCTGGCACATGGCGCATCGTCGAACTGAGCCGCAACTTCGGCAAGGAAGTGGCGGTGTTTGCCGGTCTGGAAGAGTGCAGGGGCGATCTGGTGATGATCATGGATGCAGACATGCAGCATCCATGGCATGTGGCGCTCGACATGATCTCACAACTTGTTGCAGATGATAATCTTGATGCTGTCTATGCGGTGCGTGATGACCGCATGCAGGAATCGATGAAAAAGGCAGCCGCCGTCCATCTGTTCTATTGGTTGATCAATTTCCGCCAGCGTTTCATCGTGCCGGAAAATGCCGGTGATTTCCGCGTCATGCGTCGCCCGGTTGTCGAAGCGATGCTGAAAATCCGAGACCGCCGTCGTTTCAACAAGGGGCTTTATGCCTGGGCAGGCTTCCGCCAGAAGGCGATTGGTTATGTGCCGGATGAGCGCCAGCACGGCGCAACCAAATGGTCCAACCTGTCGCTGCTGTCCTTGTCGGTGGAAGGCATCACCTCATTTTCGGCGCTGCCACTGCGGCTGGTGTCGTTTGCAGGTGCGCTGGTCGGCTTTTGCGGCATTGCCTATGGCCTGAAGATCATTTTCGAAGTGCTGTTTTACGGCGTTTACGTGCCCGGTTATCCAAGCCTTATGGTGGCGGTATCGGTACTGGGCGGTTTTAACCTGGCGCTGCTTGGGCTGCTTGGCGAATATATCTGGGTCGGCATTGCCGAAACCAAGAACCGTCCGCTTTATCTGGTGCGCCGCATTCACAAATCCACTGATGTTCACCAGGTCAACGACCAGCCACAGCCTGTCGAAAAAGAGCAGCCATGAGCATGGCAGCCGGACATGTGTTTCTGGTTGCCGATGACTATGGCCTGTCGCCGGCGGTCAGCAATGGCATTCGTCACCTGATATCAAATGGCAAGCTGTCCGGCACCGGCTGCATGACATTGTTTCCGGAATGGTCTGGCGAAGCGGCAAAGCTGAGGGCATGTCAGGGATATAGCAATATCTTTACCGGCATTCACCTGACCCTGACCGATTTTAAACCGCTGACCGATGGCGTTGCGATTTGCAGGGATGGCAGGCTTTTGCCGCTGAAGGAACTGATTCTTGCGGCACTACGGCCATCTCAGGAGCTGACAGCGCAGATACACGCTGAACTGGATGCGCAGTTGGCGGCCTTCACCAAAGAGATGGGGCATTTGCCGCATTATCTCGATGGCCACCAGCATGTCCATTTCCTGCCGCCGGTACGGTCATGGCTGAAAAACCGGTTTCAAACCCTTGCTCAAGATGGTGGAGCGCCATGGGTGCGTGGTGCACCGGCGGTCGATTTTTCGCAAGGTTTGAAGATTGGCCTGAAAACCTGTTTCGTGGCCGGGCTGGCATGCGGTTTTGATGGCGAGATGCGCAGCACAGGGTTTCAGGTTCAGGGGCCGCTTCGCGGTTTTTACGACTGGCAACAGGCGGAAAAATTTGGCTCGGTGCTGCGGGGGCGTGTTGGCGATGGCACCGTGATGATGTGCCACCCCGGTTATGTCGATGACGTGCTGCAAGCGCGCGATCCGCTGACTGGTGCGCGGGCGGAAGAACTGCGCCTGCTGGAGATAGATTTGCCGTTCGCGTTGGCGAAGCGGGTTTAGTCTCCACGTTTCGACCTCTCTCAACGTCATCCTTGGGCTTGTCCCAAGGATCTAAGCCGGTTCTTGTCATGCGACGTGGATAGATCCTCGGCACAGGGCCGAGGATGACGAAGGAAACGGTATCGCGCTTGGCTATGCCACCATTTCCAACAATCTGACCTCATTCGCCCTCACGCGATAGTGGCATTGATTTTGCTTTTGATGTAGCCAACAGAACCGAATGACAGTGGCGAATAAGGGCTTGGGCATGCAGGATATTCAGCTCATCATAAACCGCATCCATGATGCGATGGTGCCAAGACTGGGTGAGGGAAAGGTCGCAGACTATATTCCCGAGCTTGCCAAGATCGATCCCAAGCAGTTCGGGATTGCCGTGACCACCGTTGAGGGTGAAACCTTCGTTGCCGGTGATGCCTTGGTGCCATTTTCCATACAGAGCATTTCCAAGGTGTTCATGCTGACGCTGGCGCTCGGCAAGGCAGGTGAAACCGTGTGGAACAGGGTAGGGCGCGAACCCTCCGGTTCGGCCTTCAATTCCATTGTCCAGCTTGAGCGTGAGTCGGGCATTCCCCGGAACCCCTTCGTCAATGCCGGGGCAATCGTTGTCAGTGATATCGTGATGGCCGGCCACCAGCCGCGCGAGGCAATCGGCGAGTTGCTGCGTTTCGTGCAATATGTTGCCGATGATGACAGCATCATCATCGACAATGCCGTGGCGAAGTCGGAAAATGCCACCGGCTACCGCAACTATGCGCTGGCCAATTTCATGCGCTCATTTGGCAATCTGCACCACCCGGTCGAACATGTGCTGGGCGTCTATTTCCACCAATGCGCACTGGCCATGACCTGCAGCCAGCTGTCGCGGGCTGGCCTGTTTCTGGCCAATCAGGGCCGCAATCCGCTGAGCGGCCACACGGTTGTATCGGCGCGGCGCGCCAAACGTATCAATGCGCTGATGCTGACCTGCGGCCATTATGATGGGTCTGGTGACTTTGCCTATCATGTCGGCCTGCCGGGCAAGAGTGGCGTCGGTGGCGGCATTCTGGCCATTGCACCTGGCAAGGCATCGATTGCGGTGTGGTCGCCCGGCCTCAACAAGGTCGGCAACTCCGCACTTGGCTCGGCAGCCCTGGAAATGCTGGCCAATGAAACAGGCTGGTCGGTATTCGGGGCTTGATCTTGCCGGATTATACAGGCATTTGCTGGATGGCAGCCCGTATTAGCGCCCGAATTAGCGCCTGAATTAGCGAAAGTGCAATCGTTCCATGAATATTGCGACAGACATGAATTCCGTCGATGACGTCGAGGATGGTGCTGAGGACATTTCCTCGCACGCGCTGTTTGCGCATGCGCCACGGTCGGTCTCGTTTAACAAGCTGCGCAAGCGCCTGCTGCGCAATGTGCGCCAGGCATTCGAAGACTTCGATATGTTGAAGGGCCAGAAGCGATGGCTGATTGGTCTGTCCGGCGGCAAGGACAGCTACGGTCTGCTGGCGCTGCTGATGGACCTGAAATGGCGTGGCCTGCTGCCGGTCGATCTGGTGGCCTGCAATCTCGATCAGGGCCAGCCGAATTTCCCCAAACATATCCTGCCGGAATATCTGGCCTCGATTGGCGTGGAACACCGCATCGAATACCGCGACACCTATTCGGTGGTGAAGGAAAAAATGCCGAATGGCGGCACCTACTGTTCGCTCTGTTCGCGTCTGCGCCGCGGCAATCTTTACCGCATTGCCCGCGAAGAGGGCTGTGATGCGCTGGTGCTTGGCCATCACCGCGAAGACATTCTTGAAACCTTCTTCATGAACTTTTTTCATGGTGGTCGTCTAGCCGGCATGCCGGCAAAGCTTTTGAACGACGAAGGCGATCTGATGCTGTTGCGGCCGCTGGCCTATTGCGCGGAAGACGATATGGCGAAGTTCGCCACCGCCATGCAGTTCCCGATCATTCCCTGCGATCTCTGCGGCTCGCAGGACGGCCTGCAACGAAACGCCATGAAGGACATGCTGGCCGATATCGAGCGGCGTATGCCGGGCCGCAAGGACACCATGTTGCGGGCGCTGGCCCACGTTAATCCCTCGCATTTGCTGGACAGCAAGCTGTTTGATTTTTCGAGCCTCGCTGTCACGGAAGCGTCATCTAACGCGGATAGGGAAACGAACCCGCCTGTTTAAAGACCCGCCTGCTTGAAGAAATGTCCCTTTATGTCCCTCAGCGATAAAGACATCGAATTCCTCGTTGCAACGGTGCGCGACGCCGCTGCAACTGAAATCCTTCCCCGCTTCAGAAATCCCGACAGCCAGTCGGTTGCGGAAAAGACATCCTCCATCGATCTGGTCACCGAGGCCGATATTGAAACGGAAAAGCGCATTACCGCCGCCATCCGTTCGCTCTATCCAACTGCCCATATCGTCGGTGAAGAAACCTATGACGCCGATCCGTCAGTTGTGCCTGCACTGGCCGATGCGGAACTGGCCTTCGTGATCGATCCGGTCGACGGCACCTTCAACTTCGCTTCCGGTCTTGCCGCCTTTGGATCGCTGCTCGCCGTCACCATCAAGGGTGAAACGGTTGCCGGTATCATCCACGACCCGGTGCTGGGAGATACGCTGGTGGCAGTCAAAGGGGCAGGCGCCCATTTTCACAGCCGCAGCGGCGAGGTGACGCCAATCAAGGTTGCCGCACCCGTGGCGCTGGATGAGATGGTTGGCATCTACGCCTGGGGGCACAGCACGTTGGATCGCCGCCCGGTCATTGCCGCCAACATGGCAAAGATCCGCATGGCATTGGCGCTCAACTGCTCTGCACATGAATATTGGCTTGCCGCATCGGGCAAGGTTCACTTTATCGGCCACGAAAAGCTGATGCCCTGGGATCACCTTGCCGGTGTTCTCGTGCACCAGGAAGCCGGTGGTTACACGGTAAAGCTGGATGGTACGCCTTATCGCCCCGGAGAGACCTCCGGCGGCATTCTGTCGGCTCCCGACAAGGAAAGCTGGAAGATGATACGGCGCGAAATTTTGGGTATCTGGTAGCTGAAAGGAACAGGTCATGTCTCTCGAACTCGTCGCTTGCCAACACGCTGCAGGAGGCGGCAGCCGTGGAAATCATGCCGCGGTTCCGCAATCTCGGTGATGGCGATGTACGCATGAAAACCGAGGCCATCGACCTCGTGACGGAGGCTGACGAGGCCGCCGAGCGTCTGATCCGCGCCCGCGTTGAAGAGATCATGCCAAACGCGCTGTTCGTGGGTGAGGAGGCCGTGGCTGCCGATCCTTCGCTCCTGACCAAACTGGGTGACGCTGATCTTGCCGTGGTGGTCGATCCGATTGACGGCACCTTCAACTTTGCCTCCGGCCTGCCGCTGTTTGGCGTGATGATGAGCGTTGTCTCCAAGGGCGAGACGGTTGCTGGCATCATCTTCGATCCGTTGGGCAATGACTGGCTGATCGCCGAAAAGGGCTCTGGCGCATGGCTATGCGCGCCGGATGGCAACCAGACGCAAATGCATGTGTCTCCGGCACCTGACCTCTCGCAGATGGTCGGCATTGCCAATACAGGTTATTTCGACATCGAGACCCGCCGCAAGATCCTCGTCAATCTGGCCGATGTGCGCCTGTTCACCAGCTACCGCTGCGCAGCCCATGAATACCGCGTGTTCTGCGGCGGCCACATGCACTTCCTGATGTACAACAAGCTGATGCCGTGGGACCACCTGGCCGGTACACTGATCTCGCAGGAAGCGGGTGCTTACGCGGCACGTCTGGATGGCTCTCCATACCTGCCAAGCCATGTGGATGGCGGCCTGTTGCTGGCGCCGGACAAGGATTCCTGGAACTTGCTGAAGAACCACATCTTCACGGTGTGATTGGCTTTAGGGTCTGATGGACCCCGTTGTCTAACAGACATCGAGATAGAGACCACAATAAAGGCGCTGCTGGATGACAGTGGCGCCTTTTTGTATTCTTAGGCAATTACGTTCTGTCCTCATTTCTGTGCTTGTCACAGAAATCCAGTGGAGCGCGTCTGCGCGACGAAAGAACTCTTTTCAGCCCAAAGACTTGGGCTGGCCTGGATTCCTGTGACATCCCTCGGGCAAGCCCGAGGACAGAGATGAGGGAGTTCGGAGCGCCCACCCAGCCACATACGATAGCCGCCAGGGCGGGGCAGCGCGGCTGGCGCGCCTACCTTTACCCTTGTGGGAGAGGAAGAAAAATCATCATCTTAGCTTGCTAAGTGATAGATTTTTCAGGCGAGGGGTTCTGTTCTGCCTCACCCATACCTGCCGTCATGTCAGGCCTTGTCCATGATATCTAACCACGTATCCGCTACCGTAACATGGTTGGTTGGCGTGATTAGATCCTCGCCACAGGGGCGAGGATGACGTCAAGTGAATGGTTGCCTCACTCTCCACCTCATGCCTCGTGCTTGTCACAGGCATCTAGTCGTCACGCGTCTGCGCGACGAAAAAGTCTTCTCATCCCAAGGACTTGGTCTGGCCTGGATTCCTGTGACAAGCACAGGAATGAGGTCCGCGCGGGTGGACAGACGCGAGAAAACACACGTCCCGGAAAACATCACATTCAGCATCAATGGCCGCACAAAAAAAGGCGCCACTGGATGACAGCGGCGCCTTTTGTATGTGGATGTCTGTTTTCCTCACCCCATGGCGGGCACGGGGGCGAGGGGAAACCGTATCAGACCGGCTTGTTGTGCGGGTGGAACAGCTGACCCTTTTCACCGATCAGCACGAACACCAGACCAACCAGCGAGACGGTAAAGAAGCCGGCGACCATTGGCAGGGCAGTGCCATCGAAGGACTGGCCGATCAGCGCACCGATCAGCGAGCCGCCAACCGTGCCCATGAAACCGATGACGGAGGACGCCGTGCCGGCGACGTGGCCGAGTGGCTCCATGGCCAGCGAGTTGAAGTTGGAGCCGATCCAGCCGAACTGGAACATTGCCAGGGCAAACAACACGATGAACAGCGCAAACGGCATTGGCTGCGGGCCGTAGATCTGAATGAGCAGCCACACGAAGGTGATGACGATGAAGCCGATCAACGAACCATGCGACAGTCTGCGCATGCCAAAACGGCCAACCAGACGGGCATTGATGAAGGACGACAGCGCCATGAACAGGGCAACGCCGGCAAAGGCCAGCGCAAACCACTGACCCAGCTGATAAACACCCTTGTAGACCTGCTCAGCCGAATTGATGAAGCCGAACAGCGCACCGAAGATGAAGGTGCTGGAGAGTGTGTAACAGAGTGCGATGCGGTTGGTCAGAACGATCTTGAAGCCGCTCAGAACCGACTTGACCGTGAAGGGACGCACATCTTCCGGGTGCAATGTTTCCGGCAGGCGGTAATACATCCATGAACCGATGACCACGGCCATAAAAGCCATGAACACGAAGATCAGGTGCCAGTCACCAAACAGCAGAACGATCTGGCCGGTGCCCGGTGCAATAACCGGAACGACCATGAACACCATCATGATCAGCGACATGACTTCGGCCATCTGGCGTCCGCCGTAAACGTCACGAACGATCGACACGGTGATGACGCGGGTGGCGGCAGAACCGATGCCCTGAATGAAGCGAAGCGCCAGCACGCCGGCAAAAGATGGCACGAACACCACCGCAATCGACGACACAACGTAAATGGCAAGGCCAAACAACATGGGCTTGCGACGACCAAAACGGTCGGAAATCGGCCCATAACCCAGCTGCGCAATACCAAAGCCCAGCAGATAGGCCGAGATGACGTATTGGCGGTGGTTTTCATTTTCGACGCCAAGTGCAGCGCCGATTTCCTGCAGGCCCGGAAGCATGATGTCGATGGCCAGTGCGTTGAGCGCCATCAGCATGGCGGCAAGAGCGATAAATTCCACTCTGCCCATGGTTTTCAAAACCGGATTGCCGGATTGTGAAGGATTTGTCACAGAAATATTCCCAAAAGAACGGCAAAGGCGTTGCAGAATGCAACGCCTCGCAAATTCATAACAATCGGGTGTCGGGGTGGAGAACCCCGGCAAAAATCAGGCCGCGCCGCGGACCTCGATACCCTGTTCTTGTAATTGGCTCTGGAGTTCACCGGACTGGAACATTTCTCTTACGATGTCACAGCCGCCGACGAACTCACCCTTGATGTAAAGCTGGGGAATGGTTGGCCAGTTGGAGTAATCCTTGATGCCCTGACGCAGGTCAGCATCGGCAAGCACGTTGATGCCCTTGTACTCAACGCCGATATAGTCAAGGATCTGAACGACCTGACCGGAGAAACCACACTGTGGAAACTGCGGTGTTCCCTTCATGAACAGAACGATATCGTTGCTCTTCACTTCATTGTCGATCACTGCGTTAATATCGCTCATGGCCATTTCCTTTCACACGCGGTTCAAAAGCCGCTGCTTTGATATTCCGACTAGATAACACTTTGGTGTCGTTTTTCCAGCGCGTAAGCTGAAAAATTGCAAAGGTCTCATATGCCTGTGCTGCATAGCAGCCAATGGCAAAGCCACTTTGCCTGACGTCAAATACCGCGCTGTTTGCTGCGCGATGCAGCGGTGCGGCGTTTGCTCGTCTGTTTGCGAGCGGGCTGGCGCTTGGGCTTGGCCGTTTTTTTCACGCCGCCCAACGCACTCTCCAGTATCGTCTCCGCCAGACTGCCCGCAACAGATTTGCTGCGGGTTTTCCGGCGGGTCCGTTTTGTGGTCTTCACACCTGTCTTTTTAAGAATTTCCGACATGGCGCTTTTCACCACGCCGGAAATGACCTCTTCAATCAGGCTTGCCATGGTTTTCTCAATCCGGGGCCGAGGTTTGCAGGGCAAGCGCATGCAGCACACCGCCCATGTTGCCCTTCAGGGCATCATAAACCATCTGGTGCTGCTGCACACGTGTTTTACCCTTGAAGGCATCCGCAACGACTTCCGCTGCGTAGTGATCGCCATCGCCAGCCAGATCGCGAATCGTGACCTTTGCGCCGGGAATGCCAGCCTTGATCATGTCTTCAATATCGCCAGGGTTCATTGGCATGGTGTCAGCTCCCTTTTCTTATTCTGCTGCGGCCAAGGATGGCCCATCCATGAACTCAGGGAACCATGATTCATGGGCCAAAAGCAATTGCTTAATCGACACAGGCTTTGCACTTCCCAGTGATACCTCGGAGCCGCCGGTCTTGCCGATGACAGGGCATTCCACACCGGCTTCGCTGGCGCGTTTTGCAACGGTTTCAACATTGTCCTGGGCAACGGTCAGAACGTAACGGCCCTGGTCTTCGCCGTAGAAGGCAAGTACCGGATCGTTGTTCTCAGGCTGGTTGATGGTGGCACCAACGCCGCCAGCAATTGCCATTTCAGCAACGGCAACACCCAGACCACCCGAAGAGCAATCGTGAACGGCGGTCGCAAGACCATCATTGATCAGCGCGCGAACGAAATCGCCAACCTTCTTTTCCTTGGCGAGATCGACATGCGGGGCAGGGCCATCGATACGGCCGTGAATGTCGCGCATGTAAACGGACTGGGCAATATGTGTGCCGAGACCCTGTGGTGCGCCAGCCAGAAGAACGGCTTCGCCTTCCGCTGCAAAACGGATGCGTGCCATCTTGGCCCAGTCACCGAGCAGACCAACGCCGCCGATGGTCGGGGTTGGCAGGATCGCCTGACCGTTGGTCTCGTTGTACAGCGACACGTTGCCGGAAACGATCGGGAATTCCAGCACGGTGCAGGCTTCGCCGATGCCCTTGATGGCATGAACCAGCTGGCTCATGATTTCAGGCTTTTCCGGGTTGCCGAAGTTGAGGTTGTCGGTGGCAGCCAGTGGCAATGCGCCAGTGGCGGTGATGTTGCGCCAGCATTCTGCAACAGCCTGCTTGCCGCCTTCAAACGGATCTGCCTCAACGTAACGTGGCGTAACGTCAGACGAGAAGGCAAGTGCCTTGCTGTAATGGCCTTCCACGCGCACAACGCCTGCGTCACCGCCTGGAAGCTGCAGCGAGTTGCCCTGGATGAGCGTGTCGTACTGCTCGTAAACCCAGCGGCGCGAAGAGCCGTTTGGCGAACCGATGAGCTTGACCAGCGCGTCGGCAATGTCAGCCTGTGGCACGTCATTGGCAGCAAGTGGTGCAGGCACCTTGGCCGGCGTCCACGGACGATCATATTCCGGAGCCTCGTCGCCCAGTTCCTTGATCGGCAGGTTGGCAACTTCTTCACCGCCATGAATGACGCGGAAGCGCAGGTCATCGGTGGTCTTGCCTACGATGGCGAAATCCAGACCCCACTTGATGAAGATGGCCTTGGCCACATCTTCCTTGGAAGGCTCCAGAACCATCAACATGCGTTCCTGGCTTTCAGACAGCATCATTTCATAGGCTGTCATGCGCTCTTCACGCACCGGAACCTGATCGAGAATGAGCTCGATGCCGAGATTGCCCTTGGCACCCATTTCAACGGCAGAGCAGGTCAGACCCGCTGCACCCATGTCCTGAATGGCGATAACCGCACCTGTCTTCATCAGTTCAAGGCAGGCTTCCAGCAGGCACTTTTCGGTGAAGGGGTCGCCAACCTGAACGGTTGGGCGCTTTTCTTCGATGGATTCGTCAAACTCTGCCGATGCCATGGTCGCACCGCCCACGCCGTCACGGCCGGTCTTGGCGCCGAGGTAAACGACAGGCAGGCCAACGCCCTTGGCTTCCGACAGGAAGATGGCGTCAGACTTGGCAAGGCCAGCCGCAAAGGCGTTGACCAGAATATTGCCGTTGTAACGGGCGTCGAACTCGACTTCGCCGCCAACCGTTGGCACGCCGAAGGAGTTGCCGTAACCGCCAACACCAGCAACAACGCCGGATACCAGATGGCGGGTCTTGGGGTGGTCAGGTGCGCCAAAACGCAAGGCGTTCATGGCAGCGACCGGACGCGCACCCATGGTGAAAACGTCACGCAGAATGCCGCCAACGCCGGTTGCCGCGCCCTGGTAAGGCTCGATGTAAGATGGGTGGTTGTGGCTTTCCATCTTGAAGATAACACAGTCGCCGTCATCAATGTCGACCACGCCGGCATTTTCGCCCGGGCCCTGAATAACGCGCGGACCCTTGGTCGGCAGTGTCTTCAACCACTTCTTGGAAGACTTGTAAGAGCAGTGCTCGTTCCACATTGCCGAGAAAATGCCAAGCTCGGTAAAGGTTGGTTCGCGTCCGATCAGTTGGAGGATGCGCTGGTATTCATCCGGCTTGAGGCCGTGCGATGCAACGAGTTCCGGGGTGATCTGGATGTGATTAGGAATAGCCATAGGTCTCACGAGGTTCGAGCCGGTAGGAAGTTTCCGGTTCTTTAGCGCAAGATAAGTTCAGGTGCGACAGGAAAATGTACGGATTACCCACCAAATGCAGAGTTTTGAACGGGTGGCTTGCCGGGCCGTCCATTTCTGCAGTGCAAGTCTTGCGCCTGAAAGTGCCGGGCGAGGACCCGACACGTGATATGCAGTTGAGATGGAGTTGATCGATGGGCGGTTGGTTGGGGAAGGCTCATCCGCCCATCCTTTTGTCGCGCATTTAAAGAAGGTCGTCTCCCGCCGGAAACGCGCCGCCTTCAATATGGTGGACTTTCGGTTCCTGCGAAAAATACTCCTGCAAAGCTGCCATGAACAGCTGGTGGTCTTCACTGGCCTCAAAGCGCGGTGTGTGGTCCTCAAGAGACCGCCACCGCACAATGAGGTGAAAAACATCGGGCTGCTCGATACCCTGCGCCAGGAGGTGGCCGAGATATCCCGGCGCACGGTGGAGCAGGGGCGCAACATCGTCAAATGCCTGCCGGAAGGCTTCGGTCATTTCCGCGTGCACCGGCAGGTGAGCGATCTCGTAAATCATGCTCGCAGCTTTCTTGTCAGTTGCTGTGGTCATGAGGCTGCGCCCGGTATGTTTGCCGATGGGTCAACCGCAATGGCGATCTTCCCCCTGATGCCGTTATGCGGTGTTTCAAGCCGCGCATGGGCAAGGGAAATGTCTGCCAGCGGATAGACAGCACCAACATGTGGGCGCAGCTGGCCGCGTTCTACGAGGGTTGTCAGCTCATCGAGCTTGCCACGGTTCTGCCGGGTGAACACGAAGTGGTAACTGGCGTTTTTGCCCCAGGCTTCAATCAGGTTCTGCGGCTGCGCAATATCGACAATCGAGACAACACGACCAAGCTGAGCCAGCACGTCAGGGCTGCGAGACAAGGTATCGCCACCAAGCGTGTCGAACACCACGTCAACACCCTGACCATTGGTCTGCTGCATGATGACATCGACATAATTGTCTTTGGTATAATCGATGACGACATCGGCACCCATGCTGCGCGCAAACTCGAAGTTTTCTTCGCGCACGGTGGTGAAAACCTTGGCACCAACGGCTTTGGCAATCTGGATCGCCACATGGCCAACGCCGCCGGCACCGCCATGGATCAGGATGCTTTCACCCACTCTGAGTGCTGCACGCCCGACCAGCGCTTCCCAGGCCGTGCCTCCGACCAGGCTGAGGCTTGCTGCCTCGAGATGGTTGAGTGCTGCGGGTTTGCGGCCGATGATGGTTTCATTGGCAATATGGTATTCGGCGTAACTGCCGGGACCGTCGAAAATCTGCGGCGTGTACCAGACCTCGTCACCGACCGAAAATGCCGTCACGCCGGGACCGACGGCTTCAACAACGCCGGATATGTCATGGCCGGTAATGGCCGGCAGCGGAACGTAGTCGCGGTAGTCGCCACGTCTGACCTGGTAGTCCAGCGGGTTGATGGATGTGGCGTGCACGCGCACCAGAACCTGGCCGGCCTGTGGAGCAGGCTTTGGCACTTCAACAAGCTCGAAGCTGTCAGGGCCGCCGAATGAATTAAGGGTCATCGCTTTCATTGTCGTTCCTTGTTTCGTTAAAAAGAGATATCGAGAAATCTCGATATTATATGGCAAAAGATCAGAGATCTTTGCCGATGATCTCGGCGAGAGCGCTGATCGTTGCCTCGTTGCGTTTATAATAGGTCCATTGACCGATCCGTCTGGCCTCAACCAGACCGGCGCGCTGCAGCGTCGAGAGATAGTCGGACACCGTCGATTGCGACAGGCCGACACCTTCCTGAATGCTGCTGACGCAGACGCCCACCACATGAACATCCCCTTCGTCTTGCGGAGGGAAGTTCTTTTCCGGGTCTTTCAAACCACGCACGATATCAAGACGGGTGCGGTTCGACAGGGCTTTAAATATCTCGATCAATTCCATGGCAGGAAAATATCGGGATTTACCGATATGTCAATACGGTTGGCTGTGGCGGTGACTTCGACTTTGGCAGGGGGGGGCAGAGGCGCGACACACCACATGCTCGACGTCATCCTCGCCGCGGTAGTGAGGATCTAATCACGCCAGCCATGTCAGTTTCGTTTGACGAGATGTGATTAGATCCTAGGGACAAGCCCTAGGATGATGTTGTGGGGATGGAACGGCATGACAAAATCAAAACCCCTCACTTGCGATTTCTAACACTTGAGGCGCTTCGCTTACCTCAAGATGTTGAAATCGCTTTCTCTCCCACAAGGGGAGAGATGGGTGGGTGCCGTGCCCATTCAGCAAGTCAGGAGCAGTTGAGGTTGATGTGGTCATCCGATCCAATGCGATTTTGTAGAGATGCTACGCGACGGTGCGGCTGGCGCCTTACCTCTACCCTTGTGGGAGAGGAAGAAAAATCATGGTCTTAGCTTGCTAAGTCATAGATTTTTCAGGTGAGGGGGTATTGTCCAGCAACGCTCATTGATTGACGCAGACGCTTCCACAAACGCCCCTCATACCTCGTCCTCGGGCCTGACCCTAGGGATGTCAGAGCGATCCAGTCGCCACGCGTCTGCTCAGCGGATAGAGCTTTTTCAGCCCCAAGACTGGGGCTGGTCTGGATTCCTGTGACAGGCACAGGAATGAGGGACTCTGGGGGCTAGGATGACGTTGCGAATGAAGGCGGCCTTCTATCGTGGCCGCTTTTTAAAACCTGTAGCCCAGCATCACACCGGCACGGGTAAGGCCGTCATTGGGGCCGTCGCAGAGATTGGCATGGGAGGCATGTTCAATCTGCGTGGAGATGTTCCAGTTCTGATTGATACGGTAGCCAACAGCGGCATATTCGCGGAACAGGAAACGACAGCCAAGCTGTGCACCGGTTTCCGATCCGGTGTTTCTCAAATTGCCATCGTGCCAGAGGCCGCCAAAACCGAGGTCGAGAAAGATCTTGTCGTTCAGATCGAGTGTCCAGTTGATACCGCCATACACCGTATTGGCAGACCCTTCGGTGCCGATTTCACCGCCCAGATGCACGCGCGGACGCAGCAGCTTGTCGGAAAAGCTGTCGGCTGTCGCATTATCAAACGGGTCGAAATACACGGTCACAGCCGGGAAGACACCGTCTTCGCCGTTATGGCTGCTGGCGAGCGAAGTGGTCGCACCAAATCGCAATTCGTCGAAGATGTTGCCATCAGCCGCATTGGCAAACTGGCTCAAGGGCAAAAGGAAGGTACAGGTGGTAAGAACCTTGGCAATCATTGCCTTGGCATTTGCAAAATGCAGACTGCCCATACGAATCGTTCCCAGACAAGGTTGTCATGGAACGTGACATATTCTGGCGGAAGGTAAAAGGCGCCAATGGCTTATTGTCCGGGCTGTTGCACAAATGACTCTGGCGGCTGACGGGCCTTTTGTCGTTGGCGCCCGTCGTGTCGTGTCGCAGAACAGTTACGCCATGCTGTCGTAACTTACCGAGCCATTGTCCAACAGGCGGCGCAAGGTGTGCAGGTGGCGGGCCAGCTCGTCACGGGTGTTGGGGGCGGAAAAACTGATGCGGACCCGGTGATAGACCTTTTCCGAGCGTCCGGCTTTGAACTCATCCTCATCATCAATCAGAATGCCTTCCTTGCGGGCTGCATTACGGAAGGTGCCGGAAAGCCAGGGTTCGGGCAGTTTCAGCCACACAAAGGCGATGTCAGGGTTGGAATTGAATTCGAGGCCGGAAAAGATCTGCCGCACCATTTGCTCACGCGCATTGACCTCGGCAATACAGGCCTCGCGGATGCGATGCGCATCGCCGCTCAACACCAGCCGTGAACAGAGTTCAGCCAGCAGGAAGGGCAGGCCGCCAGTCATCATCTTGTGAGCAGTGCGCACCCGGGTGCTGAAATGCGGCGGACAGGCAACCCAGCCACCACGAACACCGGCGGCAACCGATTTGGACAGGCTGCCCACCAGAAATGTCTGTTCCGGTGCCAGTTGCGCAATCAGCGGAATATCATCACGGCACATAGCACCATAAAGATTGTCTTCAATGATCCAGACATTGTGCCTGTGAGCGATGTCAGCAATCGCCTTGCGGCGCTCAAGTGGCAATGTCGCCGTGGTTGGGTTCTGGCCCGATGACATCAGGAAAATCATCTTGGGATGCTGCTGGGCACAGACCCGCTCGAAATCCTCGGGGATAATACCGTTTTCATCGGAATCCACCAGCGCAATTCGCCGGCCGGCCAGCGCGGCACTGCGGCTGATCTGCGAATAGGTGACATGTTCAAAGGCAATGCGATCGCCCGGTGAGGTCACCGCGCCAATAATCCCCATGACAGCGGCATGGGCACCAATGGTCGGCACGACATTTTCCGGGCTTGGCGACCAGCCGTTCTGCGCCAGCCAGTGTGCACCGGCAACCGACCATTCCTCGGGAAAGTCACGGGCGTAGCTGGCGACCTGTGCGGCACGCTCGGCCATGATGGCGGCCAGATGCTGCTCGATCAGCGCCGCCTGGCCAACG
>NZ_DAMDBP010000065.1:0-14240 GCF_032092815.1 Agrobacterium sp.
GAGATTGCCGATCCAGATGGCATATTGCTCGGGCCAGGAGCGATCGAGCCCCAAGGCGCGATTGATGCGCTCAACATTGTCAGGGGTCGCATATGAGCCGAGGATCGCCTGCGCCGGATCGCCTGGAATGAGTTTCATCACCAGAAAGACGATGATGGAGAGCCCGAGGATCACAGGGATCGCGGCGATAAGGCGCTTGGCGATATAGGCGGGCATAGGCGTTCCTCCTGCTAACTTTATTCCTCTCGGTCATCTCGCATTCTCTGAGACCGGGTTTCTCTGCGAGATGATGCGAAGAGCGTATGCCGGATGGGCGCGCCACCCACCCGGCACAGGTTTATTGTTTTGTTACGTCGCGCAGGCTTAGAGAAAAGTCAGGCTGCAGTTCGAAGTTGCCCACGGCGTGGGTGACGACGGCGTTCTGCTTCCAATTCGCGACAAAAAGCCAGGGCGCATCGTCGTGAGTGATCGCTTGGACCTGCTTGTACAGTTCACCGCGTTCCGCCGGATCGGTCGACACGCGCGCCCTGTCGAGAAGCTTGTCGACTTCCGTATTGGAATAATAGGACGAATTGAATCCGCCTTCGGCAGGAAATGCGGCGCTGCGCAGGGTCAGGAATGGCAGGGTATCCGGGTCGGCGGTCATCCATGCCATTTCAGCCATGTCGCCCTTGCCCTCAAGGCCTGGATTGACTTGCGAAAGGAAGGTGTTCCACTCGTAGGTCTTGATTTCGACATTGAGCCCCACGGCGGCGAGATCTGCCTGGATTGCAGTGCCCATGGGAACTGGATCAAGCATGCCCGAGCCACCCTCTGTGACGAGGAAGGTCAATTTGGCACCCTCTGCGCCTGCTTCGGCGAGGAGTTTCTTGGCCTTGGCAGGGTCATACGGATAAGGCGCGACGTCTTTGTTATGGGCCCAGTTAAAGGCGGGTGGAATGGGGCCAGCGGAGACGTCTGCGGTACCCTGGAGCACGTCTTTGACGAGACTTTCCTTGTTGACCGCGTAATTGACCGCCTGACGGACGCGCTTGTCTGCAAAAGGGCCATCCTTGGCGTTGAGCATCACATACCAGACATGGGGCCCAACGGCTTCTACGACCTGATAATTGGCGTCGGTTCGGAACTGGGCAACGTTGTCTGGCGGGGTCTCGAGCAGCACGTCGATGCCGCCGGAGAGCATTTCGGCAACGCGGGTATTTGCGTCAGTGATGGGACGGAAGATCACGGCTTCAAGCGATGGCGCGCCGTCCCAGTACTGATCGTTGCGCGAGACGACGACACGGGTATTGGACTGCCATTCCTCAAACTTGAAGGGTCCGGTGCCGACAGGATGGCGACCGTATTCGGCGCCGTATTTCTCTACCGCTGCTGGCGAGACGATAAGGCCAGTCGGCGCTGCCAGATTGCTCATGAACGGGGCAAAAGGTTCCTTGAGGGTGAATTTGACCGTGAGGTCATCCACCACGTCCACGTTCGTGACCGAGGAGAAGAAGAAGGCGAGCGGAAACGGGCCGGTTGAGTGGAAGGCATGATCTTCCTTGAGCATCCGATCGAAATTGAACTTCACCGCCTCGGCATTGAACGGCGCGCCATCGTGGAAGGTCACGCCTTTGCGCAGGTTGAAGGTATAGGTCAGCCCGTCTTCGGAAATGGTCCAGTCCGTTGCGAGTGCCGGCTCTATCTCGAGTGTGCCAGGCTTGTTGCGAACAAGACCATCATAGATGTTGACCGCAATGCGGAAGTCGTTCGTCGCGGTCGATACGTGCGGATCGAGCGAGGCCGGCTCGGCGATCTGGCCAACGATAAGAACATTGGGTGGGGTCTGGGCTCGTGCCGGTGAAAGCGCAGCGAACCCAATGACGACCAAGAAGCAGAACGCGATGCCTTTCCAATTGCGGATCATAAAACCTCTCCTTGCTTTCCCTTCGCTCCTGCTGCGCGGTTGCGCTTCCCTTGAGAGCATGTTTAATTTATCATTATAAATTCGCACGGTGTCAATTTATAATGATAAATTTATCCAAAGGGATTTTCCTGCATGACCTTCTCGATCGTCGCCCGTGACCCTCGAACTGGCGCTTTCGGCATTGCCACCGCGACGGCTGGACCGATGGTCGGAGCCCTCGTGCCGCATGTTCGGCCCATGATTGGCGCTGTCGCCACACAGGCCATGACCAACCCATATCTTGCTGTCGATGCATTGTGCGTCGCTGACAGCCACAATGCAGCAGACGCGCTTGAGATGGCGCTGGCGAAGGATGAGGACGCGGATTTGCGTCAGGCTATCATCGTCGATCACGATGGCCTGGCAGCAGGATGGACCGGTCCACGATGCATTGGCCATGCGGGTCACCTGGTTGAGAGGGGCGTAGCCGTTGCTGGCAACATGCTGACGGGTGGTGCGGTTCTCACAGCGATGATGGCCGACTTTCAAGCATCGCTCGCGGAACTGAGTTTTGCCGATGCCCTGTTTGCCGGGCTAAATGCTGGCGCAGTTGCAGGTGGCGACAAGCGCGGAATCGGTTCTGCTGCACTCAGGATCCAGGGAGAGCAGGCCTATGCCGAGGTCGATATCCGTATCGATTTGTCTGAAAGCCCGCTAAACGACCTTGGGAACCTCCTGGGCATTGCGAAGGCTGGGCCCTACCACGCGTTTTTCCAGACTGTCCCTCGGCGCTGACGAGTGACGGGCATTTCGCAAACCTTTCAGCATGCTGTCCGTTCGCGCAACACCGCACAGACGCAAGCGCAAAATGCCAGGGCGGTGGCAGACGCCCCTCCCCTGCCCTAAGTCATGGAGCAGTCCAAGCATAAATCGCTGCAACAGGCCTCGAGCTATGACAACAATGCCAGCCGACGCAGCGGTCGTGCGGCGAGGATTCTCTGATGCCACCAGCGTTTTAGAAAAACAGATTGTTCGTGCGGTGTGACCGGTCGGGAGAGGGCATCACGCAGGGTGGTGCGGTAGCCGATCACTGGCTCCATGGCGCATGTGGCTGGCCGCTGTCCCTGCTCAAAGGCGGGACAGCGGCGAGTGAAACAGATCAGGCGGTAAAGCCGGTGTCGCAAATCGCCCTGATTTCGTCTGGCGACATGTTTTCCAGTCCCAGTTCCGGCAGCAGATCATTGTCTGAGGCAAGGTCGTGATTCATGGCGGCGGAAAACAGGCTGGTTCCGGCGTCATGAAGCAGCGCTGGATGACCGGAGATGCGACCCAGCAGGCTGGTCGGCACCAGACCGAACGGCACGTCCTCATAAATATAACGGCTTTCAGCCGATGCGGGGCCCTGACCCCCGCGTCCTTCAAGATGCATCTGCTGGTTCATCTCTGAAACGGAGCCGAGCGGAACGTGAAAAGACAGCGAGAAATGTTCACGCACGGTTTTGACGGACAGGCCAAAACTTTCAGCAATCTTCAGCCGCTCGCCATCCAATGCCTCGATCAACTGACCGACTGCCGGCGTGACATGTTCGCCCTGCCCCCAGTTCTCGCCTTTTTCCATGCGCGTCAGGTTGAGCAGCGCGATACCAAGGTGATTTTGTGGGTTGAGATTGGAAAGCGAGATTGCCAGAAGTCCGTCGCGCTCGACAAAGCGGTCCCCGAACAGCTCTGTACAGAAGGTCTTGCCTTCTTTGGCCGCCGATTTTGGCACGGTGGCGAAATCCACCTTCTGGCGAACGGTATTGACGTGAACGCTTGCGCCATCGCCCTGCTGGCGCGCGGTCAGCAGCGTGGTGCCCCAGACGATGATGGGCAATGAAACGCCACGTTCTGCAAGCAGCCGCGACAGATACAGTGCTCCGAAAGAGCTGTGCGAACTGATGATCACCGGCTGGCCGGATTTCAAATGCGGTGCGGCTGCATCAAAGGCCATACGGTGGCCGTTTGCAGGCAGGGCAAGAATGACGGCATCCGCATCGGCGACGGCCGCACTGCAATCCGTGGCGACGGCAACCTTGCCGGAAAATTCTATTGCCCGCGAGGCCGTCAGCGGTGTGCCGCTGGCAAGTGGGCCACCATGGGCGCCGGACGGGGACCACAGAACCGGCTCATGACCGGCCTTTGCGAGGAAAGCGGCCATACCATAGGCAATCGAGCCTGCGCCAAGAATACCAATTCGCATTGAGTTTTCGTCTCCTTTTCGTGGTCAAACGGGGCCGATGCGGCACTTCGACCCGCTGTTCAAAAGCATGGATCGCAGACCGCGGCAAGAAAAGATCAGGGATGCAACATTTTTGCAACAGCCATTGAAACGGTCATTGCCTGCATATCTCGCGCACTGTCTGGTGCATTCTTGCGCATGACAATCGCCAGTTTGCCGGTGGCAGTGACAAAAAGGAGCAATGCCCTCCACCACCCGCAGGCAGTTGCCAAAACAAGTGGCAGATCAAGGTTTCTGGCAGTGAACGACCAGGAAGCACATATTTTCTAAAAAAGCGGACGCAAATAAAAAATTGATCTTTGTCACTAGCGGATAAGATGCGCTTTATGCACTATGCATTTGTCACAATGCACAGGATGCATGATAGCTATGGAAATACGCGAACTCGAAGTGTTTTTAGCGGTGATGTCAGCGGGCAGCATTACAGGTGCTGCGCGGCTTCTTGATCGTTCGCAATCCCAGGTCACCAGGCTCATCCAGGATCTTGAAACGTCCCTAGGTTTCGCATTGTTTGATCGCAATGGTCCCCGGATCACCCCATCGGACAAGGGCATAGCCTTTCATGCGGAAGCGGAGCGCTTTCTCAGTGGTATCGGCCACTTGCGCGAGCGGGCAAAAACCATCGCCCTCAAAGAGCCGGAACCCATAGAAATTGCCGCGACGTCCGCATTCGCCGCCGGCATCATTCCTCTTGCGCTGGCAGAGCTTCCCGAAAGACTGCTGCCGCACACTACCTTTCTGCGCAGCATGCCGGCGGAAGCCGCCGTGCAATCGGTTCTGGCGCGTACCGCAGACTTCTGCGTCACCTCCCTGCCCGCCGATCAGCCGGGGCTTGACGTTCACGGCTTTTTCCAGGGGCGCTGCGTGGCTGCGGTCGCACCGGATGATCCGCTGGCAAAACAGGAGGTCATTGCCATCTCCGATCTGGAAGCTCGCACACTGGTGACCATGGCCAACCCCTTCCGTCTTCGCAGGCGTGTGGATCAGGCGCTGGAACAGGCCAATGTGCGTGCCGGACGCATCATTGCCACCAGTGCCGCCATGAATGCGGTCCAGATGGCCTCGACAGGCATTGGCGTGGCAATCATCGAACCGGCCACCGCCTATGGCTTGCAAATGGCTCATGTCGAGGTGCGCCCGCTCGATGTGGATATTCCGTTTTTGTGGGGAATTTTTTCCGCGTCGGCACGCCCGCTCTCGGAAACATCGCGGGAACTGATCCAGCTGATCATCCGCATCGCATCTGCCCGCATGCCCCATTTCATCGCGCATGACCCGCGCCAACTCAGTCGTGTGGCCGACATGACCTATGGCGGAGGCTTTGACAGCGAGCTGTCACGAACCGCCCCATTCCGTGGAAGTTAGACTTTCATACCGAAATACGGTCTCCGCAAATGGAAGCCGAATGCCTGGACGTTCCATCTGAAAAGCAGTCACCACCAGTCACAAAGGGAGTTTACCATGCAAAAAGTCACAACAACCCGCCGCTCCACATTGAAGCTCATGGCCGCAGGTGCAGGCGTTCTCGCGGCACCTGGCATCATCCGCTCTGCCAATGCCCAGAGCAAGGTCGTCAACATCACGACCTATGACAAGTTCGTGCCGCAGAGCTTCATCGACCAGTTCCAGAAGGATACGGGCATCGAGGTGCGCGTTCGCCTGACCGACGACCAGGGCAAGCAGTACAATCTGCTTTCCGCTGAAGGTGCCACGCCCTCGACCGATATCGTCACCGTTACAGGCCACCGCCTGTCGCAGTTCATCAAGTCGGACCTGCTGTCGCCACTGGACACGGCCCGTCTCAAGAACTGGGGCAATCTCGCCTCCGCCTACAAGGGCGCGCCGCAGTTGACAGTCGACGGTTCGGTTTATGGCCTGCCGTTGCTCGCGGGCTTTGAAGGTCTGGCGCGCAACACGGACTACACCAAGGAAACCGATAGCTGGGACATCATGTTTGATGACCAGTACAAGAGCCTGACATCCTATATCGTCACCGACTTCCTCTCCATCACCATGCTCTATCAGGGCAATGATGGCGACTACGTTACCTATGAAGGCAAGGCTGATATCGCCACCGCCGCCACCAACCAGGCGCGCGATTTCCTGATCAAGAACAAGGACAAGGTTCGTAAATATTACGACGCCGGTTCCGAAGTGCAGCAGATGTTCGTCAACGAGGACATCTATGTCGCACAGGCCTGGTCCGGCCCGACAGCAAAATTGATCATGGATGGTCATCCAATTGCGCTGTCCGTGCCGAAGGAAGGCACTTACGGCTTCCTCTACTCGTTCAACGTCGTCAAGAACAGCCCGAATGCCGATGCGGCCTATACCTTCCTGGATGCGATCCTGTCCTCTCCGGAAATCGGCGCATCCATGAGCCGTCAGTCGGGCTTCTCCTCGGCCTTCGATGGTGTCGACAAGGTGCTGAACGACAAGGAGCGGGCTGCCATGACGCTGCCACAGGAGCAGATGGAGCGCATCAAGTTCTTCTCGTCCGTCAACCGCGCCATGAAGAACGAGATGATCGACAAGGCCACAGCCGAAATCAAGGCGGCCTGATCACCGAAACTTGCCCCTGGATCGGCCCGCAAGGGCCGGTCCGTCCTAGAAAGAGCTTATCCAGAGCCGGGAACGACAGATAATGGTTGATACAACGATGACGCGATCAGCATCCGGAAAGTCATTGGCGGCCCCTTCTTACGCCGGATGGATCGGGAAAGTGACCGGTTCAGACCTCTACAGCAACACGATAGGGCTGCTTGCCAATAGTCGTGCCGTGCGGCTGGCGGTGCTTGCCGGTGTGCCGCTGGTGTGGATTATCGCCCTTCATATCGGGCCGATCGCCCAGATGGCCAATATCAGCTTCATGGCTGATTACCCGCCACCAGCGACCGCCGAAGGCAACTATACGCTTGCCAATTACCAGCTGTTTTTTGCTGAACCGCTCTATTTCATACCCTTTATCCGCAGTCTCGTTTTTGCAGCGGTTGTGACGGCCGTGACACTTCTCATCGTCTATCCAGTCGCCTATTACGTCGCGAAAGTCGTCAAGCCGAAAAACCGCATGCGGGCACTGTTGCTGCTGCTGATTCCGTTTTGGGCAGGGGAGCTGATCCGCACATTTTCGGTCATCATGCTGCTGGCCAATCGTGGTACGGTGAATGTGCTTTTGCGGGAACTGGGCCTGATCGACCGCCCCATTCCCATGCTCTACACCTCATTTTCGCTCAGCTTCGGTGTCGTCTATCTTCTGTCGCTCTATATGTTGCTGCCGCTCTATTCGGCGATCGAAAAAATCCCGACACAGCTTGTGCATGCGGCCGCCGATCTTGGCGCCGGACCGTTCCAGCGCTTCCGCCGGGTCATTCTGCCCCTGTCGAAGGACGGTATCGTTTCCGGGTGCAGCCTTGTTTATCTGACCTCGGTCGGCGTTTTCGCCGCCCCGCTTTTGCTGGGCGGACCCAATACGGTCATTTTCCCTGAAGTCATTGCCACCCTGTTCCACTCGTCGAACGACAAATGGCCCGAAGGTGCGGCCTTCGCCATGCTGATGCTCGCTGTCTCGCTGACCACCGTCGGCCTGTTCATGCGTGTCGTCGGCGGGCGCTCCGTCCGGCTGATGTAAGGAGAAACCGATGCGCCCCTATCTCAACGATCTTCCCAAGACGGCACTTGGCGCCTCCTACTGGCTGTTTGTCATCTATCTCATGTTGCCGCTGGTGCTGATGATGGCCATGAGCTTCAAGGATGCGAATTTCATCGCCTTTCCGATCACCAACTGGACGCTGGACTGGTATGCAAAGGTCTTTCAGGACAGGCAGTTCATCGAGGCGTCGATCTATTCCATCGGCATTGCCCTTGCCACCACGATTTCTGCGACGATCATCGGGGTGTGGATTGCCCTTCTGGTGTCGAACGAAGGCATATGGGGCAAGGCCCTGATCTTTGCGCTGGCCTGTCTTCCGGCCGTGGTGCCGGGTCTGATCAACGCCATTTCGATGCGCATCTTCATTCGCGCGGTCGATATTCCCACCGGCACCTTTGCGATCATACTGGCGCATACGGTTCATGCCGTGCCCTTCGTGGTCATCATGGTGCTGACGCGTTTACGCTCCATGCCCGCCAATCTGGTGGATGCGGCACGTGATCTCGGTGCCGATCCGTTCATCGCCTTTCTGCGGGTCACGATCCCCTATCTGATGCCGGCACTTGTCGGCGGCATGATCTTTTGTGTGCTGACCAGTATGGACGATTTCGTTCGCACCTTCTTCCTGGGTGGCTACCAGCCCACACTTCCCATGCTGATATTTGCCAGGGTCCAGGGCGGAATGTCGCCAGAGATCAATGCCATTGCCACGGTCGTCCTGACCGTCACCGCCATCGTCGGCCTTTACGCCGAGCACTTCACACGCCGTTCAAGGAACTGATGCCATGCAGCCGGTCGTTCATTTCAAAGACGTCAACAAATATTACGGACCATCATTGGCCGTGGAAAATCTCGATCTGGCCATCGAGCCGGGTCAGTTCGTCACGCTTCTTGGCCCTTCGGGCTGCGGAAAATCCACGACATTGCGTATGCTGGGCGGGTTCGAGGAGTTGTCGTCGGGCGAGATCTATCTGGATGGCAAGCCGATTTCCCATCTGCCGCCCAACAAGCGCAACGTGAACATCGTTTTCCAGGATTATGCGTTGTTTCCGCATCTGACGGTGGGCAAAAACATCGCCTTCGGACTGGAATTGCAGGGCAAGGATTCTGCGTCCATCCACAAACGGGTCATGGAACTGCTAGCGCTCGTGGAACTTCAGGATTTTGCCGACCGCATGCCTGACCAACTTTCCGGCGGACAGCGTCAGCGCGTGGCGTTGATGCGCGCGCTTGCCCCAAATCCTGACGTACTGCTTCTCGACGAGCCGCTGTCTGCGCTGGATGCAAAATTGCGCCAGCAGATGCAGGTGGAACTGAAGTCGATCCAGAAAACCACCGGCAAGACCTTTATTTTCGTGACGCATGATCAGGAAGAAGCGCTGACCATGTCCGACGTCATCGTGGTGATGAACAAGGGGCGGGTGGAACAGAGAGGCGGGCCGGACGAGCTTTATTCACGTCCCCGCAGCCGCTTTGTTGCAGACTTCATCGGCAAGAGCAATTTCCTCGAAGGCAAGGTTCTGTCCATCGACGGTACGGTTGCCACGCTGGACTGGCAGGGCAATACAATCCAGGCCGATGTCAACGGCACAACCCACAAGGCGGGCAGTCAGGTGACCGTCGCCTTGCGGCCCGAAGCGCTCTATTGCACAGGCGAACAGCCGCAGGACCGTTTCGCGCTCAAGGGCCGCATCGGCGCGCGCATCTTCAAGGGCGCGCATACATCGCTCACCGTCACCATCGACAATGGCGCCGATCTCGTCATGCAACTCGATCCGGTCGCGCTCTCACATATCCATACGGATGATGTCTGGGTGGGCTGGCGCCAGCAGGATGCGGTGTTGTTGGCCGATTGAGGTTCGCGCAGCAGGGCGCTCGTAATTCCGGGGGGCCGCGTTGCGGCGGTCCGGGCAAGATATTTGCAGGAGACAAAGGTCATGACCAACCAACAGCAGGGATCGCTTGCGGCCTTGAACACGCGAGTAAGGCAAGATCTGGCTTTTCTCAACTACCCGGCCGCCAACTGGTCGAAGCCTGTTGAAACGCAGGACGGCGCCGATGTCAGCGATGTCGTCATCATCGGTGGCGGCATGTGCGGCCTCGTTGCATGGCTTGCGCTGACCCGCGCCGGTCTCGCCAACCTGCGCATTGTCGATCGCGCACCGCAGGGGCAGGAAGGGCCATGGGTCACCTATGCCCGCATGGAAACCCTGCGCTCACCCAAAAACCTGCTTGGCCCTGCACTTGGCATGGCTTCACTGACCTTTCGCGCCTGGTATACCGCGATCCACGGCGAGGAAGCGTGGGAGGCGCTTTATCGCATTCCGCGCCCGATGTGGATGGACTATCTCAAATGGTATCGTGAGGTTCTCAATGTTCCCGTTGAAAACGATACGCATGTGACGCGTGTCATTCCGCGTGAGGATGGCCTGCTGGAACTGGAAATTGCCGGTGGCACAAGGCCATCGATCATAACCCGCAAGCTGGTGCTTGCCACAGGCCGCGATGGGCTGGGCGAACCGACCATTCCCGATTTCATCAAAGGCCTGCAACGCCACAAAAGCTGGGCCCACTCGGCGGACGCCGTGGACTTCACGACGCTGACAGGCAAGCGTGTGGTGGTTATTGGCGTTGGTGCCTCGGCGATGGACAATGCCGCCGAAGCCCTTGAAGCCGGTGCGCAGGAGGTGCGTCTTTTGGCACGCCGCAAGACGATGCCCACCATCAACAAGTTGATGGGCATCGGCTCCTATGGCGTGACCGCCGGTTTTGCAAAGATTGATCCGCAATGGCGCTGGCGATTGATGGACTATTCCACCCGGCAGCAGACCCCCGCGCCGCATGGCTCCACATTGCGCGTCAGCCGCCATGCCAATGCCTTCTTCCACTTCGACTGCGGTATCCGCGAGATGAAGGAGGAGGCTGGTGAGGTGGTTATCACCACCCTGAACGGCCGTGTTTTCCGCACGGATTTCGTCATTCTCGGCACGGGTTTTTCGATCGATCCGGTCAGCAGGCCAGAACTTTCCCCTTATCAGGACAAGATTGCCTGCTGGGATGATCGTTACACGCCGCCTCAGGCGGAGGAAAACCCCGGTCTTGGCCGGTTCCCCTGGCTTGAGGAGGATTTCTCCTTCACCGAGAAACAGCCGGGTACGGCCCCGTGGCTCAAGGATATTCACTCTTTCAACTACAGTTCGGCCATCAGCCTCGGCAAGGTAAGCGGAGACATTCCAGCCATCAGCGAAGGCGCCCTGTGGCTGGCGCGCGGTATCGCGGCATCGCTGTTCATCCGCGACATCGACCACCACTGGGAAGCACTCCAGGCCTATGAAAAACCGGAGCTGGACGGCTCTGAATGGACCGATGCCGACGCGCCGGTCACCGCGCAAAAAACTGCCTGAGGAGGGAAACGATGGGTCAGAAGACCGTCTATTATTACCACGCGCTCAGTTCGCCATGGGCCTATCTTGGTTGGCCGCAATTCAAGGCGTTGATTGAAAAGCATGACCTTGACGTCGTTGTGCGCCCGACACGGATCGTGCCCGAAAATGGCGGCGTGCCGTTGCGCACCCGCCCGCAGCCGCGCCAGGATTACCACGCTGTAGAACTTGACCGCTGGCGCAAACGGCTGAATATGCCATTGGTGCTGAAGCCGAAATATTACCCCACCAACAACGAATTCTCTGCTCGCATGGTCATTGCCGCTACGACACTCGGCCTGCCCGCGCTGGAGCTGAGCCATGGTCTTTTGCGCGCACTCTGGAGCGAGGAACAGGACGTGACCCAGCCCGAAGTGCGCATTGCGGTTGCCGATGCGCTCGGCTTCGATGGAAAGGCGCTTCAGGCCATGGAAGAGGCGCCTGAAGTCATTCAGGCCTGGCATGACAGCAGCGACGAAGCGAAACGACGCGGTGTCTTCGGTACGCCCACCTGGATCTATAACGACGTTCTTTATTGGGGACAGGATCGCTTGAACTTCCTTGATGAAGCACTTTCGGAAAGCTGACAACACCATGACCATTCAACCGACAGTCGATGTGATCGATACCGTTCTGGGACTGGAGAAATTTCCCCATGTCCTGAAATTGCGCGAGCAGCGCGCGAAGATGAAACATCTGACCCAGACAAGCTATATCGCCGCAATTTACCCCACGGAGCCGCGGAATTTCGCCTATGGTTTGCGGGCCGCCTTGGCCGCCCGCATCGCTGGTCTGTGGAAATCGGCTGAGCTGCACGCCCATTATGTCGATCTCTTGAAACAGGAAACGCCGGAGCTTCAGTCCATTGCCGATCCGGCCTTCACGCCTGATGGCGGCGACACACGCCTTGCCACCATTCTCACCCATGTGGATCTGGTGACATTGTCGCCCAAGGAAGCGACCCGCGCCAATATCGAAAAGCTGCAAGCTGCGGGGCTTGATGATGCCGATATCGTCACGCTGGCAGGCATCATCGCCTTCGTCAATTATCAGGTGCTGGTCGTGGCCGGTCTCAAGATGCTGAGGGATAACTGAAATGTCGCAACCCGTCCATGAATTCACCCTCGATGCCCTCGACTGGCACCCTTACGTCAAACCCATCGATCTTGCCGAGGCAACGCCGGCACAGCTTGGCGCGCTCAATGTGACGCCGTCGAACACCAAGGTTTCAGCCTATGTGCTGGTTTTGGCAAACGACGCGGAAATCCTCAATGAGCGTACACCGCTGTTCAACGACATCATGTACAGCGAAGGCGGCCTGTCGCGCGGCGGGCGTGAGATTGGCGCTCTGGCAGCCTCCTTCGTCAACAAGTGCATCTACTGCGCCGCCGTCCACGCCAATCGCTACATCCAGCTTGAAAAGCGCCCTGAAGTCGTTGGCGAAATCTACGAAAAGGGGCTCGATGCGGATTTGCCGGAGTTTGAACAGGCGCTGTTCAATTTCGGCGTTGATATGACTGCGCATCCCGACAATGTCGGTGTCTACCAGTTTTATCATCTGCGCGAGCACGGGCTTGATGATCTCGAAATCCTCGACCTCATTCATTCCGTCGCGATCTTCGGATGGGCGAACCGTCTGATGCATACGCTCGGTGAGCCGCATCGGAAGGATTGAGTGACAAAGCCCTCGCCGCATGCCAACGCCACGGTCCGGCCTTTCGACATCAGCCATCGCGATGTCCTGAGGATCGCCATTCCGATGATGATCGCCTATCTCTCGACCCCGCTTGTCAGCCTCGTGGCGACGGGCGTGATCGGACAATTGGGCGATGAAACATTGATTGGCGGCGTGGCATTGGCTGCGGTGATATTTGACGTCATCTTCGTGTCGTTCAATTTTCTGCGCGCCGCGACCGCCGGTTTCACGGCGCAGGCCATTGGTGCGGCCGATCCGCGTGAAGAACAGCGTATGCTGGCGAGTGGTCTGGCCATTGCACTGGCCGGCGGCCTTCTTCTTCTTGTGCTGCAAAAGCCGATTGGCGAACTTGGGCTGGCAGCGATGGGGGCCGATGGCCCCATCGCCAGCGCGGCCTCGACCTATTTCTACTGGCGCATCTGGTCTGCGCCGTTCGTCCTGTTCAATTTTGTGGTGTTCGGCTGGATTATCGGACGTGGCGAAGCATTGTGGGGCATGGTTCTGCAGACATTGCTCAATGGTCTGAATGCAGCGCTCGCCTTTTATTGGGTGATGGTGGCGGGATGGGGGCTGGAAGGCGTTGCCGTTGCATCGCTGGTTGCCGAGGCCGTTACCGCGCTGGTCGGGTTTTATCTCATCGTCAGGAAAACCGATGCTGCCGCCTGGACCCTGCCCGATCTCGCGGCCTTCCGCCGGGCCTTTTCGGTCAATGGCGATATGATGATCCGCTCATTCGCATTGCTGATCGGCCTGTCATTCTTTACGCGCCAAAGCGGAATGCTGGGCATCGAGATCCTTGCGGCCAACACCATTCTGCTGCGGTTTTATTTCTTTGGCGTGGCGTTCCTCGACGGGGTGGCAACGGCTGCCGAACAGCTGGCGGGACGTGCAGTCGGTGCCCGTTATCGCCCGGCTTTCGACCAAACCGTGCGGCTGACGACGCTGTGGGGTTTTGTCTTTGCAGTGCTGGTCTCGCTCACATTTTATCTGGCTGGTCACTGGGTCATCGATATCACCTCGCCGACACAAGCCGTCTCTGGTCTCGCTGACAGATACTTGCCCTGGGTGGTTGCCCTGCCCGTCTTCGGGATCATCGCTTATCAGATGGATGGCGTTTACATCGGCGCGACCTGGTCAAAACAGATGCGCAACCTCATGGTGGGATCGCTGCTATTCTATTTCGCTGCCTGGGCCATTTTACAGCCGCTTTTTGGCAATGACGGCCTTTGGATTTCAATGGTCCTGTTCCAGAGCGCGCGCAGCGTTGCATTCCGCCTCATGCTCCCCAGACTGGCTGATCGAACATTCGC
>NZ_DAMDBP010000065.1:14340-17131 GCF_032092815.1 Agrobacterium sp.
GCCGTCTCTCACGCGAAGAATGGCCAGTAGGGCAGGGGATGCGCAAGATTGGTCGTTGCAAACGGCCATCTGATCACCGAATTCAGTTTTCAACCGTTTGTCGCGAAAGCCTTCGATCAGCTGCTTTGACTGCGGCTTGTCCTTGTCGATCATCTGTTCCCCGCGGGGAACAAGGGTTGCTTTCGCACCATGATGCCAAAAGTTCCCCGCGGGGAACCACCTTCATTGTCGACGGATATGAAACGATCTGTGAATCAAGCCGGTAGGCCGCAAAACACCCTCTTTGCGCAATTTGCCGCTATCTGCGAATCGATATAGGTTCCGTAACTACGCTAAAACCAAAAACTATCGATTTTTTGCGAAACAACACACCGGTTAAAGGTTTGTTAACCATGCAGGCGCTTAGTTGGATGAAAGAGATGAGGAAAGAATCGTGAACCGACATCTAAGCAGCCTGGATTTTATGCAGGAGTTTTCCAGCAAGCTGGAGCTTGCGCTGCAAAATCTATCGATCGCCCAATATCCGCCAGACGCAAGACGAGAGATGAGGAAGTTCTCTTCATCTGAGGTCGCCTCACTGCTCGACGTGTCTGAGGCATACATTCGACAGATCGTCATGAAAGACAAGGGGCCGTCGCCGGAGATTACCTCCAATGGTCGGCGCATGTATTCGCTGGAGCAAATTCTTGAGTTGAGAATGGCGCTGGCCGAGAAGGGCCGGAAAAAATGGATGAACCCACGCCGCACGGGCGATGAGGAATGCCAGATCATTGCCGTGACGAATTTCAAGGGCGGATCGAGCAAAACATCAACCACCATTCACCTCGGCCATTATCTGGCGTTGAAGGGTTACCGCGTGTTGGCGGTGGATCTCGATCCACAGGCATCGCTGACGAGCCTGCATGGCAACCTTCCGGATTTTGACCCCAGACAAGACGATACGCTGTATGCGGCAATTCGGTTTGACGAGCCACGTCCGACCGCTGAATTGATCCACAAGACACATATTCCCGGATTTGATGTTATCTGCGCCGGCCTTGAGCTGACGGAGTTCGAAACGGCTGTTGCGCTTGAAATGCGTAACAATGGTGGAACAAGCTTCCTGTTGCGGGTTTCGCAGGCACTTGAACAGGTGGCAGGGGACTATGATGTCATCCTGATGGATTCAGCGCCGTCGCTGAACTTCCTGACACTGTCGTCGCTGACCGCAGCCACCGGCGTGATCATCCCGGTTCCTGCCCATATGCTGGATGTGGATTCCACCGGCAAGTTCCTGGAGCTGGCGGGATCCTACATGCAGATCCTGAGCGACATGGGTGCTGCGTCACGTTGGGACTTTGCCAAGTTTATCGTCACCAAATTCGAACCCAATGACCATCCGCAGGCAAATATGACCGCGTTGATGCGCCAGGTGTTTGGTGAAGATCTGCTGCTGAACATGGTGATGAAATCGGCCGCCGTTGCTGACGCGCTGACGTGGAAGCAAAGTCTCTACGAGGTACAGCGGTCGCGTTTTTCTGCACCAAAGACCTACGACCGGGCGATGGAATCGCTCAATGCCGCCAATGATGAAATCGAAAAACTCCTTTGGACTGCATGGGGGCGTGAATGAGCAGAAAAGATTCCCGCGGTTTGTTTGCAAACGTCCTGGCGCAGCAAGCGGCCTCCGCCCCACAGAACACCAAAACCGCATCTCCGCACCTGATGAAGGTCGCGGCCGGAGTGCGCCAGATACAGGAGAGGGGAGAGGCCCTCGACAAGCTGCTGGCTGAAGGCGACAGGATCGTTGAGGTCGATGCCGATGATGTTGCCCCGTCGTCACTGCAGGACCGTTTTGACGGTTCCTATTCCGACGCGGCCATCGATGAAATCGTACAGTCGATGACGGAGCGTGGACAAATCGTGCCGGGCATGGTGCGCCCGACAAAATCCGGCTCCAAGCCCTATCAAATCGTGTTCGGTCGTCGCCGTTTGGCCGCAGCCAAGCGGCTTGGCGTTAAGTTCCGCGCGATTGTGCGTGAGCTGACCGATGAACAGGCCGTTGTTTTTCAGGGTGAAGAAAACACCAACCGGAACGATCTGTCCTATATTGAAAAATGCGTTTTCGCGCAGCTGCAGGAGCAGGCCGGTTACGGCAGGGATACGATCATTGCATCTCTGGCCACTGGTAAATCTCACGTGTCCGAGATGTTGCGCGTCGCAGCCACGATACCGCGCGACACACTGACACTTATTGGTCGCTCACCTGACATTGGCCGGCGTCGCTGGATGGAGTTCAGTGAGTTGTGGGCTGCAAGAAACGACGCATGGGATGTCGTGCGCGAGGCGCTGCACAACACCGGTGTCAATGACAGCGAGCGATTTGCCGTGGCATTGACCGCCCTCAAATCGGCAAATGTTTCAACACGCAGCCAAAGTGCGTCAGACCGGCATGAGATTTCGGCAAACGGACTTGTGTTGGCAACCATCGATCATGCAAAGGCAGGAGCCAAGCTGAACTTTACCAAAGCGGTTTCCAGGGAGTTCGTTGAATTCCTGGGCGACCGCCTGCCTGCGCTGCATGCCGAGTACCAAGAACAGATCAAATCAGGCTTGAAAGGATAACAAGCAAAAGAAAAAGGCCCCCAAACGTTTCCGTCGTGGAAGCCCTTCTCATATCCTTAAGCAAGACAGAGAATCGCATTTTCACGAATCACAGTCAAGAGTCTTTGGCATCGTTTTGGTGAGCAAATTTCTTTTGCCTTTTAGAAGGTGAAACGAAAATGCAGATCGGAAATGTGACGACGCCCTT
>NZ_DAMDBP010000066.1:0-17082 GCF_032092815.1 Agrobacterium sp.
CCTACACCGGCGACCAGCCGACGCTGGACACCATGCACAAGGACCTGTACCGCGCTCGCGCTGCTGCCCTGTCCATGATCCCGACCTCGACCGGCGCTGCAAAGGCTGTTGGCCTGGTGCTGCCGCACCTGAAGGGCAAGCTGGACGGCACGTCGATCCGCGTTCCAACGCCAAACGTTTCCGTTGTCGACTTCAAGTTTGTTGCCAAGCGCGACACAACGGCTGCAGAAATCAACGAAGCCATCAAGGCTGCCTCCAACGGCGCCCTGAAGGGTATCCTCGGCTACACTGAAGAGCCGCTGGTTTCGCGTGACTTCAACCACGACAGCCACTCCTCGATCTTCGCAATCGACCAGACCAAGGTTCTGGAAGGCAACTTTGTTCGCATCCTGACCTGGTACGACAACGAGTGGGGCTTCTCCAACCGTATGTCCGACACGGCTGTGGCCTTCGCAAAGACCATCTAATCAGATTTTCGTCTGATGTTGAAAACCCGGCGGGAGCAATTCTGCCGGGTTTTTCTTTGCCCGACATCAACACATCGCTCCTCACGCTTTCACAACCCCGCAAACATAAATTTATTGCAGTGCAAAAGAATTAGGATATCGCCACCAACTTTCCGTCATCCTGCCTTGCTGTGGTCCATTTTGATACGGAAAAAGAAAACAGGGATCGATTGCGCACCACGTGCTTCATGCCCTGCCCGTATAAATCGATACACCCCGCCTTGCCCTGCCTTGTCCAGCACTTCTGCTGATGACAGGCCGTCCAACCCGTGGCGCATTGACTGCTGACGTGCACGGCATGCCCTGCGAGACCGCACTAAGGAAGGATAGGGTATTGGAATCATTTTACATTCTTCTTTTGGCGGCCACCGTTCTTGTGCTTGTCGCCGCATTCTCCAGTCTCATCGCCTTCCGTTTCGGCGCCCCCCTGCTGTTCTTGTTCCTACTGATCGGACTGCTGGCAGGTTCCGATGGCCTCGGCATTCATTTTGAAAACAATCCGCTGGCCTACATGTTGGGATCGGTGGCGCTGGCCATCATCCTGTTCGATTCCGGTTTTGGCACCAATCTGCAGTCATTCAAACTATCCGCTGCACCAGCCATAACGCTGGCCTCGGTCGGTGTGGTCCTAACATCGGTATTTTTTGCCGGCGCAGCCGCCTTGCTGCTTGGCTTGTCCTGGATTGAGGGCCTGCTGCTGGGCGCCATTGTCGCCTCCACCGATGCCGCCGCCGTATTTTTCCTGCTCCGCATTGGTGGCATTCACATTCGTGATCAGGTGCGTTCCACGCTAGAAGTTGAATCCGGCACAAACGATCCGATGGCAATTTTCCTGACTCTGATGCTGGTCGAAGTCATATCCAGCGGCCGCGGCATATCAGGCCTTGATAGCGGCGTTATCATGCTGTTTATCGAGCAGATGGGCCTTGGCGTTTTGGTCGGTCTTGCCGGTGGCTACATGATTGTCACCGTCGTCAATCGTTTTGCTGTCGATCGTGGATTGGCGCCGATCTTCGTGTTGGCGCTGGCCATGCTGGTGTTTTCCTTTACCGGCACGATTGGCGGCAGCGGGTTCCTCGCCGTTTATGTCGCCGGTATCGTCGCTGGCAATCGCAAGATTTTTGCCAAACATGCCATCCGCCGTTTCCACGAAGGCATGACATGGCTGTCACAGATCATCATGTTCCTGATGCTTGGTCTGCTCGCCACGCCATCGCAATTCCCGGCCATCATCATTCCAGCCGTTCTTCTGGCCTTGTTCCTGATTTTCATTGCCCGTCCGTTGGCAGTGTGGCTAAGCCTGATGCCATTCAACTATACCCAGCAGGAAACCTCTTTCATTGCATGGGTTGGTCTTCGCGGCGCCGTGTCCATCCTGCTTGCCATCATGCCCATTCTCGGTGGCTTGGAAAACGGCCAAATATTCTTCAATGCCGCCTTTATCATCGTGCTGGTGTCGCTGATGCTGCAGGGATGGACAATCAAACCGGTCGCAACCCGGCTGGGCCTGATCGTACCGCCACGCATGGGTGAAGTGGACAAGCTGGAGGTGGATCTGCCCGGCACGGCCAATCATGAACTGATCTCCTACCGCGTCACTAAGGAAAGCCCGGTTCTGCATGGCGAGCGTATTCCGCGTTGGGCGATGCCATCCCTTGTCATTCGCGACGGAAAGTCCATCCGTTATCAATATGCCGGTCGTCTGCGCGAAAACGATCAGATCTATCTGTTCGTGGCGCCGGGCTATTCACGCCTGCTGGACCGGCTGTTTGCCAGCCGTGTTCCAGTTGCACCTGATGATGCGGACTTCTTCGGCACATTCTCCATATCGCCTTCTGGTGCCGCGCGTGACCTCGACACCACCTATGGCCCGGATCTTCTGGCGACATCAGAACAATCAATGACGATTGTCGAACTGATTGAAAGCCGCCTCGGTGGAAAGGCCGAATATGCCGACCGTATCCGTCTGGGCTCGATCGTGCTGATTGTTCGCAGTCTCGATGAAAACAACGCCATATCCAGCGTCGGCCTGTCACTCGAACCGGTCGAACCTGCCACCCATCTGCCAGTGTTCATCAATCTTAAAGAAATCATCCACCGCGTTAGAACCCACTTTGCCAGTAGAGGCGTCAAAGGCGCATAGCATATGGTCTTGCGGCACTAAAAATGACACGCAACCGCTTGCGTCCAAAAGCAGTCATAGTATGGTCCGGCGGTATTTTTTCCACAACGCATAGAGTCAGGACCGACACATGCCCGCCTTCAAGACCCTTGACGATCTGAACGACATTTCGGGAAAACGCGTTCTTGCACGCGTCGATCTCAACGTACCGGTTGCCGATGGCAAAGTAACGGATGCGACCCGCATAGAGCGCGTGGCGCCGACCATTCTCGAACTGTCTAAAAAGGGCGCAAAGGTTATCCTGCTTGCCCATTTCGGTCGCCCCAAGGGTGAGCCGGTTGCAGACATGTCGCTTGGCCTGATTGTTCCTGCCGTACAGGACGTTCTCGGCAAGCCGGTTCAGTTCGGCACCGATTGCATTGGTCATGCCGCTGCAGACGCCGTCAGCAAACTGGCCAATGGCGATATCCTGCTTCTGGAAAACACCCGTTTCCACAAGGGCGAAGAAAAGAACGACCCAGCCTTCGTAGAAGCACTGGCCAAGAACGGCGACATCTACGTCAATGATGCATTCTCTGCCGCTCACCGCGCTCACGCCTCGACAGAAGGCCTTGCTCACCACCTGCCATCCTATGCCGGCCGGACCATGCAGCAGGAGCTTGAGGCGCTTGAGAAGGGTCTCGGCAAGCCATCCCGTCCGGTTGTCGCCATTGTTGGTGGCGCCAAGGTTTCCACCAAGATTGACCTGCTGATGAACCTCGTCAAAAAGGTAGATGCACTGGTGATCGGTGGTGGCATGGCAAACACCTTCCTTGCCGCCCGTGGCACCAATGTCGGCAAATCCCTGTGCGAACATGACCTGGCAGCCACAGCCAAGCAGATCATGATTGAAGCGGCCACCGCCGGCTGCGCAATCGTTCTGCCGGAAGACGGCGTTGTTGCCCGCGAGTTCAAGGCAAATGCTGCCAATGAAACGGTCGACATCAACGCCATTCCGGAAGACGCGATGGTGCTGGATGTTGGCCCGAAGTCGGTCGAAATCATCAATGCCTGGATCTCCCGCGCCGAAACGCTGGTCTGGAACGGGCCGCTCGGCGCATTTGAAATCACGCCGTTTGATGCAGCCACTGTGGCTGCTGCCAAACACGCTGCCGAATGCACCAAATCCGGCAAGCTGGTGTCCGTTGCTGGTGGCGGCGACACCGTAGCTGCCCTCAACCACGCAGGTGCTGCTGACAACTTTACCTATGTCTCGACCGCTGGCGGTGCATTCCTCGAGTGGATGGAAGGCAAAGTTCTTCCTGGCGTTGCAGTGCTCACCAAGAACTAAAACAGCCTACCAGATGCGACATTTGCAGCCGGGCAAAATCTTTTGTCCGGCTTTTTCTTTTTGGTGTACAATGGCCCAACAACTTTCAAACGATTGAAATGATTTCAATCGTTTCAATGAGTTAGCATGCCATTTTCCTCGTCGTAAACATCTGTTATCGCCAGACTATTGTGCCTTGGGAGAATAGCAATGACCGAACGCCTTGAAGATATAGCAATTAAAATGGTTGCCGATGGCAAGGGTATCCTCGCTGCCGACGAATCCACATCCACAATCAAAAAGCGATTTGACTCCATCAATCTGGAGTCCACGGAAACCAGCCGCCGCGACTACCGCGAAATGCTGTTCCGCTCCGATGAAGCCATGAAGAAGTACATTTCTGGCGTCATCCTTTATGAAGAAACCCTCTACCAGAAAGCAGCCGACGGCACGCCTTTCGTGGACATCATCAAAGCTGCTGGCAGCATTCCAGGTATCAAGGTTGATATCGGTGCCAAGCCAATGGCCTACCACCCGCATGAATTCATCACCGAAGGCCTCGACAATCTGTATGAGCGCCTGCGCAAGTACCACGAAGCCGGCGCACGGTTTGCCAAGTGGCGCGGCGTTATCACCATTGGCGAAGCACGTCCAAGCTGGGGCTCCATCAAGGCCAACTCCCAGTCGCTTGCCCGTTATGCAGCGCTCTGCCAGCAGGCCGACATCGTTCCGATCGTCGAGCCAGAAGTGCTGATGGACGGCGAGCCTGGCACCCACGATATAGATCGTTGCGCAGAAGTAACCCAGTGGGTTCTGCAGACCGTGTTTGCCGACCTGTTCGACGCCCGCGTCAACCTCGAAGGCATGATCCTCAAGCCGAACATGATTATCGACGGCAAGAAGGCACGCAAGGCAGGCATTGAAGAAGTTGCAGAAAAGACCGTCAAGGTTCTGAAAGCTACTGTACCATCGCTGGTACCGGGCATTGCCTTCCTCTCCGGTGGCCAGTCTTCGGAAGAAGCAACGGCGCACCTCTCTGCCATGAACTCCGGCTACGATCTGCCTTGGGGCCTGACCTATTCCTATGGTCGCGCCTTGCAGGATACCGCGCTCAAGACATGGAATGGCAAGTCCGAAAACGTTGCTGCTGGCCAGCGCGCTTTCACACACCGCGCCGAAATGAACAGCCTTGCAGCCAAGGGCACCTGGAAGCAGGAACTGGAAAAGGCTGCCTGATCAAAGGCACAATCCAAACCATCAAAGCCGCCCTCCGGGCGGCTTTTTTGTTGTGCGCCGCATAGCGCCGTCTAATTTGAAAAACGGCATGCTAATACCGAAACTCAGACTTTAAACCTTCATCATGGTCGCAGTACCAGAACCAGCGACCAGATGACAAAGGCCGCAACTGCAATTTTCCAGCAGTCACTGCGCTTTTTCAGGCCCGGATAGCCCAAGGGCCGGATGACCTGCACTGCCATCGCCAAAAGCAAAAAAAGACCTATGGCTTTTGTCATCGCATAAACCTTTACTCTTTATCCATATGTCCCGTCACAGGGTGGACATCTTTGACGTGCAGCAGGGAACGTGCAGTATCAGCCAGCATTTACCCTTCATCACTGACAAACGCGATAACGACGAGCGGAAAAAATGAGAGTGTTGCTATGAGCAGAAATCTTCTACCCGTATTCGCACTTTTATCCAGCACCCTGTTTTTGTTTTTAGGCAACGGCCTGCAAGGCCTCATTCTTCCACTGCGTGGCGCGGAAGAAGGCTACTCCAATGAAATCCTCGGCTTTTTAGGTACATCTTGGGCCGCGGGTTTTGTGATCGGCTGTTTTATCGCGCCCAATATCGTGCGCCGTGTTGGCCATGTCAGAGCCTTCGATACTTTTCTGGCGCTGATCTGCCTCACCGTTCTCACAACGGGCCTGATCATCGACGACGTATGGTGGATTATCCTGCGTGCCATTACCGGTTTCTGCACGGCTGGCACCTCGATGATCATCGAAAGCTGGCTCAACGAACGGGCCACCAACGAAAGCCGTGGCACGATCTTCTCGCTTTATATTGCCATTACCTTGTTCGGCGTCGTTGGCGGGCAATTGCTGGTGCCGATTGGTGATATATCCAACACTTCCCTGTTCATGATCTGCGGCGTCATCTATTGCATCTCCATTCTGCCCGCGACCCTTTCCAAGGCGGAGAGCCCCAAGCCTTTGCAGACAGTGAAACTGGATCTGCCAGCGCTCTATAGAAATTCACCGGTCTCCTGCGTCGGCATCTTGATGATCGGCATTGCCAATGGCGCCTATGGTACGCTGGGTGCTGTCTTTGCATCGCGCGCCGGACTGGACCCGACCAACATCGCCATTATGGTCAGTGTCACCATTTTTGCAGGTGCGATTGCCCAGTTTCCTGCCGGACGCCTCTCTGACAGGATCGACCGCCGTTACGTGCTGGCTGGGCTTTCCGCGCTGGCGGCCTTCGCCGGTCTTGCCGTCGCGCTGTTCCAGCCATCCAACGTCTATGTGCTGATTGGCATGATCGCGCTTTATGGTGCCGCTGCCAACGCGCTTTACCCAATTGCCGTTGCCCATGCCAACGACTACGCCTCGCCGGAAGACTTCGTCAAAGTATCCGGTGGCCTCCTGCTGCTTTTTGGCATTGGAACGATTATCGGGCCGACCCTCGGTGGCCCGATCATGACTGCGGCCGGTCCCTATGAGCTGTTTCTGGTGACCGCCGTTTCCCATCTGCTGATTACCGCTTACGCGATCTTCAGAAGCAAGAAGCGCGCAGCCCTCACGACAGAGGAAAAGGACAACTTTGCAACCATGCCAGCTGTCACCTCGGCTTTGGCGACACCGGAAAGTGCTGTTCTTGACCCACGTGCTGCACAATCTCAGGATGATGACATCGATAAAGGAGCCGGAATATGAGCATATCGGATGATGAGCGCCCCAAGAAAGCCGCAGCCCACGAGCTCGGTTGCGATCTCAGCCTTCTCTCCGTGGATGAACTGAGTTACCGCGTGCAGTTGCTACAGGACGAAATTGCCCGCCTGGAAGAAGAGAAAAAGAAAAAGTCAGCAGGACGGCTTGCTGCCGAGAACCTCTTCCGGTCGTGACTATGGAGAAAAAACGGTAAACGTTGCTTTTCGGATCAGTCATTCGTTTACCATTAAGACTTTATAAACCTATTTGAGAGATAACTATACCTATCCAGAGCTTCTGGATTTCAGGCAGCTTCTCCAACTGGCGAATTGGTCTGATTTTTCTCCCTGTTTTACCTTGAGAGCCGCTTTTGCGGCTCTTTTTTTATGGCCCGCTTTGGCCATCAAAACTGTGGGTATTAACCCTTCTTTAATAATCAACTTGCGCATTTGAGTTATTGGTATCATCCTCAAAAGCAGAAAAAAGGGAACCGGATTGAGATTTTCGGATTCTCTTACCTGACAAAAGTGATGCGTGAGCAGGGATATTAAGAAATGTCAGAACAGGTTTTGAATACTATCAGCTTTGCGGGGCATGCCGCAGCATCCAACCAGTTCAAAACGCTTTACGCCGAGGGAATGACGCTGGTTGAGGAAACAGCGTCCTATCTCGATGGCGCCGGGCGCGCAGCATCCAAGGTTCTGCCGCGCATGGCATCCGTGCTCTACGCAGCAGAATCGATGCGCCTGACGACCCGCCTGATGCAGATGGCGTCCTGGCTTCTTCTGCAGCGCGCCGTCAACAATGGCGAAATGAGCCGCGACCAGGTTCTCAACGAAAAGAGCAAGGTTCGCCTCGACAGCTTCAACGTTGACCGCAATGCTCCCGGCTGGAACGACCTGCCAGAATCTTTCCGTGATCTCGTTGAGCGCTCGCTGCGCCTGCAGAACCGCGTTGCCCTGCTCGACCGCGAAATTTACCGTCCAGCAGAAGCTGCGAAGGTGCCGGACAACGAAAACAGCGTTCAGGCCCAGCTCAATCTGTTGCGCACGGCATTCGTGAACAACTGATCTACGTAAAAAAGCGCATATCCCTAAGAAAGCAGGCTTCATGCCTGCTTTTTTCATGCCTGATCATGACGGACAAAAGATGCGGCGCGATCTGCACAAACAATCAGTGGTACTTGTACTGCAAAAACAAAAAGCCCCCGAACGATGTTCGAGGGCTTTTTGTTTGTATCAATCCAAACGGATCAGAGGCCGAGGCCACCAAAACGCTTGTTGAACTTGGAAACGCGGCCAGCACGGTCAACGAGCTGCTGGTTACCACCGGTCCATGCCGGATGGGACTTAGGGTCGATTTCGAGGTTCATGACCGCGCCTTCGCTGCCCCAAGTGGAACGTGTTTCGTATTCGGTGCCATCAGTCATGACCACTTTGATCACGTGATAGTCGGGATGGATTTCAGCCTTCATGACAATCTTCCTGCTGTGTGACTGCGGTCCATTTGCCGCAATTGCGTCAACGGAGCCAATTCAATAAATGGAACCGCAGCACATTTATTCCACGGCTTCCCAATTCGATGCCGTGCCTATACATGAAGGTCGTCCAGATAACAAGTGCCTGGCGATCTATCGCGAAGTGGTGAAAGTGCCAAAAAAACGGCCTGTCTGCAAAAAGCAAACACGGACGGCGGTTGTGAGGCAAAACAGGTAGCAGGAGTGGTTACGTGGAAGCGACGCAAGAACAGAAATCAGCACGACGCAAGGGTCTGAAACCACTTGCCAGCCTGCTGCCTTACATGAAGCGTTATCGCGGCATGGTCGCAGCCGCCCTGTTCGCCCTTGTGCTTTCCGCCTTGACCACATTGGCGCTGCCACTTGCCGTACGTCGCATCATGGACCACGGTTTCGAGAATGCCGATGGTGCGATGATCAACAACTATTTTGGCATGCTCTTCGGTCTGGCCATCGTTCTCGCTATCGCCAGCGCCCTGCGCTATTATTACGTCAGCGCAATTGGGGAGCGTGTTGTTGCCGATGTCCGCAAGGATGTCTTTAATCATCTGACCACCCTGTCGCCTGCATTTTTTGACGTCAATCATTCCGGTGAACTCACCTCACGCCTGACTGCCGACACTACATTGATCAAATCCGCCTTCGGTTCGGCCGCCTCCCAGGCGTTGCGCAACACCCTGCTCTGTTTAGGCGGCGTTGCCATGATGGTCTATACCAGCCCAGGTCTTTCCGGCCTGGCACTCTGCGCCATCCCGCTGATCGTATTTCCGCTGATCGCTTTTGGACGTTCAGTGCGCAAGCGCTCACGCGCCACGCAGGACACGCTTGCCGCCTCTTCCGCCTTTGCAACGGAAACCATTG
The DNA here is from genome assembly GCF_032092815.1 of Agrobacterium sp. Taxonomy (GTDB): domain Bacteria; phylum Pseudomonadota; class Alphaproteobacteria; order Rhizobiales; family Rhizobiaceae; genus Agrobacterium. The sequence continues at coordinate 9,248 of NZ_DAMDBP010000066.1, forward strand.
GCGCTGCCCGCACCGTTCAGGCCTTTAATGCCGAATCGGTTGCAACGACAAAATACGGTACTGCCGTTGAAAGTGCCTTTCGTGACGCCCGCTCCTCGATCAGCGCACGCTCAGGCCTGACCGGATTTGCCATTGCGATGGTATTTGGCAGTGTTGTCGGCATTCTCTGGTACGGTGCCCACAGTGTTCTCAACGGAACCATGTCTGCCGGCACGCTCGGACAATTCGTGCTTTATTCGGTGATTGCGGCAAGCGCACTTGGCCAATTGTCCGAAGTCTGGGGTGAATTGTCGCAAGCAGGTGGTGCTGCAGAACGCCTGTCTGAACTGATGCAGGAAGTGCCAGCCGTTCGTGCACCACAAACCGCAACGGTCATGCCAACACCTGCCCGGGGTGAAGCCGCATTTGAAAATGTCAGCTTCGGTTATGGCACCAAGGAAATTTTGCGCAACCTTTCATTCCACGTCGCACCAGGTGAAACGGTTGCGATCGTCGGTCCATCAGGTGCGGGCAAAAGCACAATCTTCTCGCTGCTTTTGCGTTTCTATGATCCGGCATTTGGACGCATCACGATTGACGGCACGGATCTTCGTGCAACGTCACCACAGGACCTGCGTGCGCGCATTGCCATCGTCCCGCAGGACGTCACGATCTTCACCACATCCATTCACGACAATATTGCATTCGGTGCGCCGGGTGCCAGCCGCGAGCAGGTGCGTGCCGCCGCCGTCGCTGCACAGGCCGATGATTTCATCTCCAAGCTTGAAAACGGTTATGACACGCAACTCGGAGAACGTGGTGTAACCCTCTCAGGCGGCCAGAGACAGCGTATAGCCATTGCCCGCGCCATTCTGCGCAATGCCCCTATCCTGCTTCTGGACGAGGCCACCTCGGCGCTTGACGCAGAAAGCGAAACCCTGGTGCAGAAAGCACTCGACGGTTTGATGCGCCAGCGCACGACGATTGTCATCGCGCACCGCCTTTCCACAGTGTTGAAAGCAGATCGTATTCTGGTTCTGGATGATGGAAAGCTGGTCGAGGAAGGCACGCACCAGAGTCTGATCGCCCATGGCGGCCTTTATGCCAAACTTGCACGGCTGCAGTTCCAGACCAGCGAAGTCAGCCATATCGGGGTGGCAGAGTAATTCTCTGCCACAACTCCTTTATCTCTCGGTAAGTTTCAGTTCGATGCGCCGGTTCTGCGAACGGGCTTGCGGCGTATCGCCTTCGGCAATCGGCTGATATTCTCCAAAACCGGCAGCAACCAGACGGTTGGCCGGTACCCCCTTCGAAATCAGGAACTTCACCACTGAAGTCGCACGGGCTGACGAAAGCTCCCAGTTATCAACGAAGCGACCGGTTCCGGCCAGCGGGACATTATCCGTGTGGCCGTCAACCCGCAGCACCCAGTTGATTTCGGCTGGGATTTCCTTGGCAAGGTCAATCAATGCCAGAGCGAGTTTTTCCATTTCCGCCTGACCAGCCGGGTTCAGATCGTTGCCACCGGAGGGGAACAGAACTTCCGATTGGAACACGAAACGGTCACCGACAATGCGAATGTTTTCGCGATCCGACAGGATCTCACGCAACCGTCCAAAAAAGTCGGAGCGATAGCGGTTCAATTCCTGAACGCGCTGTGCCAGTGCTACATTGAGGCGCCGACCGAGATCGGCAATCCTGACCTGAGACGATGCGTCCTTCGCCTCAGACGCCTGCAGGGCGGTCTCAACAGCGGCAATCTGCGCTCTTAGCGCTGCGATCTGTTGGTTCAGCAATTCGATCTGGCTGGCTGCCCGCGCACTGACCTGCCTTTCCGCATCCAGTTCACCGGTCAGCGTTCCGATGCGGGAATTGGCAGCGGAACTGCTGCCTGTGCCCGCATCCAGCAGCGCCTGCAATCTCGACCGTTCCTGCTCGGACACGGCGAGGGTGGATTGCAGATTGGCCAACGTATCCTCGATATCCTGCTTGTTGCCCTTTTCAAGCGCCAGCAGTTCGGTCAACTCCGAAATCTGGCTGTTAAGGCGGTTCAGAACCTCATCACGGCCAGTGATTTCACGCGACAGCACAAATTGAGCCAACACAAACACGGTGAGCAGGAACATGATGGCCAGAAGCAGCGTGGATAGCGCATCCACAAAGCCAGGCCAATAGTCCACTCCCCGCTCACGACGACGGTTGCGTGCAAGAGCCATATTTACTTGCTCCTGCTGTCGTTTGGCGCGTCAGCAGGCGGGAGCGTATTGAGGTCGGCATTGATCCGCGCAGCAAGCCTGTCGAGCGTGCGCCGCAGAGCCTTCGCCTCATCCTGCTGCGCTTCCATCCAGTCACGTAGCATCTGCTGTTCGCTGCGCATGGTTTTCACCAATCCCTGCACGCCTTCGGCCAAGTTGGAAAGTGCGCTGAGCGAACGCTCCCCCCCAACATTGTCGTTCTGCGATGCCTGCGAAAGATACTGGGCAATTTGCAGCAACTCCTTCTTCATTTGCGCAGGAGACGATGCTGGTGCCTCTGAACCGGTATCGGTCACGGTCGAAAGCCAATTTTCAAGGTTGGTATAAAAACGGTTCTGCGCCCTGCCCGCCTGCAGGTCGAGAAAACCGAGGATCAGCGAACCGGAAAGACCAAGTAGCGAGGACGAAAACGCCGTGCCCATGCCGGACAATGGTGCTGTCAAACCCGATTTCAGCGATGACAGGATGTCATTGGCATCACCGGCATTTGGGTCCAGTGACTGAATGACGTTGCTGATCGATCCGATCGTACCGATCAAACCCCAGAAGGTTCCAAGCAGACCGAGAAACACCAGAAGGCCTATGAGGTAACGCGATGTGTCGCGCGTTTCATCGAGTCGGGTTGCAATAGAATCGAGAATGGAGCGCTGGATAACCGGTGATAGCGTAATGTCACCCTTGCGCCCGATCAACGCATGCATCGGCGCCAAAAGCTTCGGAATACGTCCAGCCTTGTCAACGCTGCCCGTTGCCTGAAAGGCATTGAACCAGCGAACCTCCGGACGCAGGCTCAATATCTGGGTGAACACCAGAATGATACCAATCAGCAGCACGCCAAGAATAAAGCCATTGAGACCAGGATTGGTCATAAAGGCCTGATGGGCCTGCCGATATAGGATGGCAGTCAGGAACCCGACGATGATGAGGAAGATGAACATCGTCCAGAGAAATGGCGTTGGGCTGGATAACCTGTAACCATGACCGCGCTTTACCGGCCTCTCGACCCCCATATCGAGCATTTCAGTATTCGCCATAATACCCATTCCCTTTGGCTTCAGTGTTGGCGAAGCTAGTGGAAAATTGCGACGAATTGAAGTGGAAAGCAGCAAAAGCCCGGGACGGGCAAAACGGAATGTGGCAGCCAGATGAAAATGCCCGCAAACGGCTTCGAGGCTGTTTACGGGCATCTGGCAATATTTATGCCTTGGAAGTCTTACTTCGACGGAACCGGACGGTTGACGACCTCAACGAGCGCCTTGTGGATATATTCGTTGCCTGCAACCACACTATTGGTTGCAAACATCTCCTGGCCACCCTTCATGTCACTGACAAAACCGCCAGCTTCACGAATCAGGACAATACCTGCAGCAATATCCCACGGAGATAGATTGGCTTCCCAGAAACCATCGACGCGACCTGCCGCAACATAGGCAAGGTCAAGTGCGGCAGCACCCATGCGGCGAATACCGGAAACTTCACCCATTACGTGACGAAGCTCCACCAGGAACTTGCCGTGATTGCCACGACCGAGATGCGGAACGCCACAAGCGATAACGCAATCTGGCAGGGTCTTTCTGGCGGCAACACGAATGCGGCGATCATTGAGGAATGCACCGCCACCGCGCTCGGCTGTAAACAGTTCATCCGTTGCAGGATTGAAGATCACGCCGGCAACGATTTCACCATTGCGTTCCAGTGCGATGGAAACGGCAAACTGTGGAATGCCATGCAGGAAGTTGGTCGTGCCATCCAGCGGATCAACGATCCAACGGTGCGCACCATCCGTTCCCTTTTCCTCGCCACCTTCTTCACCGAGGAAGTCGTAGGTCGGACGCGCCTTCATCAGTTCTTCACGAACGATCTTTTCGGCCTTCAAGTCGGCCTGCGACACAAAATCACCAGGTCCTTTGACAGAAACCTGCAGGTTCTGCACCTCACCGAAATCGCGCGACAGCGATTTACCCGCCTTGAGAGCGGCCTGAACCATGACATTAAGAAGGGCAGAACGGGCCATTACAATTTCCCTGAAAGCCGAGCCGAACCTAGCCACATGAAGGGCTGGAGCAGACGGTTACGAACGCTGATTGAAAGATTTTGGGGTTCAAGACCACAAAACGACCGAAAATTCAAGGGTAAAGGCAACAAAGGCCGACAGATCAATTGCGACGGAACTTGTTTGCCGCGTCAATCGCCTGTTTTTGCTGCTCATCTGTCAGACCCAGATAAAAGTCCTCCAGCGCCAGATCCTTCATACCGGCACGCCTTGAAAGCACATACCACTTGGCAGCCTCGACCGGATCAGGTCGTGTGCCAAGTGCCTGAATATAAAGGTGTGACAGCTTGTTCTGAGCTGCGACGTTGCCTTTCAGCGCCGCACGCTGCATCCAGTTGAAACCCTCATTATAATCACGCGGCCCGCCAACACCGTTCACCAGCCACACACCCATATCGAGCTGGGCCGTATCAAAACCGGCTTTTGCCGCACGTTGAAGCCAGTCACGCGCCTTCGCCTTTTTCTCAGGCGCGATATCGCTGACCTGAGAATAAATCTGCGCAACAGCATATTGCGCATCGGCAACACCCTGCTCGGCAGATTTTTCATAATAGGGCATTGCCTCGCTCAGCCCCTTGGAGCCAGGATTTTCCGAAACGAGGATCTGCGCCCAGTTGAACTGCGCCGATGCGTTACCCGCATCCGCCGCCTTTTTCATGAATTCATCAGCCTTGGCTTTGTCGCGGGTGACGTTTTTGCCTTCCATCAACAACAAGGCGTATTGGAACATCGCGGCAGGATCACCGCCATTGGCTGCCTGACCGTACCAGAACGCAGCGGTTTTGGCATCGCTTGCAATACCAAGACCACGCGACATCATTTCGGCAACCAGTGTCTGGGCAGCGGCATCACCATTTTGCGCCCGCGTCAGTGCCTTGTCGAGCGCGGTGACATATTCCCCGCGCTGAAACGCGCCATAGGCCTCATCGATCTTGCCGGTGAATTCCTTCTCCGGTGGCAATGGCGGCAAATCAGCTCCCATACGGTCAAACAGGGTCACGCCCTGCGATGGCTGTATGCCATCGGTCTCCGGCGCATCCACACGGCCCTTGCGGATGACTTCGGCTTGCTTTTCCAGCGGTCGCGACACAGCATCCGGTGCGGACTGGGAAAACGCCTCACCACCACCCGCGAGCAACAGGGTCGATGCAACTATGCCGGTCACAAACCGATATGAGAACTTTCGATACATGCCGCCTATCAATCTTCAAACCGTGGCGCTTTTTCGTCAAGCAAGGCATTGATTTCGGCAACCGCTTGCGCAGGACCCGCCGAATGTTCGAAAACAGCACGGCTCATGGCAACAAACTCGGCGCCGGTTTCTGCAACAGCAAGCGCCGAGGCCGTATCGTTGCCACCCATGACCATGCACGGAATTTCAATCATTGATGCCCACCACTCTGCAAGCGCAAGGTTTTTGGGGTGGGCTTCCGGCTTGATATCACCGTCAAACTTGCCAAAGAAAATATAGTCCGGTCCCGGCTCACCGATTTCCAACGCCTTGTGGCGGTCGTCAGCATTGCCACCGCCAATGATCAGCTTCGGCGTGAATTTTTCAACCGCTTCTGCCATCTCAGCAACCGGCCCGTTGATATGCAGACCGTCTGCCTTGGCACGGCCGGCAATCCGGCTGTCTCCGGCAATCAACGCGGCAGCACCAGCTTCCTGGATAAGCGGAACAAGCGTCTCGGCAAATTTCTGGAACGCGCCTTCGGGCTGGCCGTATTGTGGCACGATCACCGACGCCACGTCACCACCGCGCAGTGCATCGGCCAGCGCCTTTTTCTGCAGTTCGGCATCTGTGTTGTCGCTAAGGATCAGAACAAGGCGGCAGCGGTCGTCATGTACACTCATAAGGTCATCCATTCCGGAAACGTGCAGCCGTTAAAATCCGCACTCGTTTTTATTTCCTAAATCCGATAAACCGGACACAAATCAGGATCAACCCACCCTATTCATCATGCTTGATATGTATTTCTTCTCCGCAGCGATTCCCGCCGTCACTCTGGTCGGATTATCCAAGGGCGGATTGGGCGGAGCTTTGGCGTTGATGGGTGTGCCGCTGATGGCACTTGTCATGCCACCAGTACAGGCCGCAGCGATTTTCCTGCCTATCCTGATTGTCATGGACATGGTCGCCCTGTGGTCCTGGCGACATTTCAATCACCGCGAAACATTGCTGCTCCTTCTGCCCGGCGCAGTTCTTGGCATCGCATTCGGCTGGGCAACGGCAGCAATCATCCCACCCAATGCACTGCGGTTGGTCATTGCCATCATCACCATGTTGTTTGTGTTGCGTTATTTCTACGAGACGTGGAAGACCAAGCCCGGTCACGTTATCCCTCCTGGCCCGCAAAACCGCATCAAGGCGTCATTCTGGGGGTCATTGTCTGGATATGCCAGCTTCGTGGCCCATGCGGGTGGCCCGCCATTCCAGATCTATGTTCTGCCCCTGAAATTGGATCCGAAAGTGTATACGGGCATGAGTGTGCGATTTTTCGCCATCATGAATGCCATCAAGCTGATACCGTATTTCGCGCTTGGCGGCCTCGACACCACCAACCTGACGGCATCTGCAAGCCTGTTGCCGGTGGCACTCATTTCAACATTGGCGGGCGCCAAGATTGTCAAATATCTGAAACCAAACATCTTCTACCCGCTGATGTACGGCATGGCATTTTTTGCGGCGTTGAAGCTTCTGTGGGACATACTGCCCATATGAACAGGGAAGGCGAAACGACGTCCTCAGCTCCGCTGTCCTGCCAGTTTTTCGGATAAATCCTGTAACTCTTTCTGGGCATCACGGTTGGCGGGATAAATTTCGAGATAACGCTCCCAAGCCTTTACCGCCAACTCGTCACGGCCAGACGATTCGAGAATTGTCGCCATGCTGGCCAGCGCCAAAAAATGACGCGGCTCGTCTTTCAGCACGAGATTGATGTCTGACATTGCCTTGCGGGTATCACCATCCGCGAGGTGAAGTTGCGCGCGGGCAAACACAGCCTCAAAAAAATCAGGATCGAGAAGAATCGCCTGATCTAGAAAATCATAGGCTGCAGAATTACGCTTGTCTTCCACTGCTTCAGCAGCCCATTGCGTGAGAAGATTAACGGTAGGACTGCCAGAATCAGCCCATTCCGCAACAATCTGCGCAGCAATGCTTTTGCCCTTGTCGGCACGCCGTTCCTTTTTCAATCCATCGAAAAGAGAATCGACTGTCTGAGTCGCATTGTCCGGTTGCGGCGCTGTCACCGCAGAAGCAGGCTCCTGTGCATGAGGCACGGAAGCAAAAGCAGTCATGAAAACCGCGGGAAGTACAAACAGACTGTAAAAACGAAATCGGCGCATTGGGATATCGTAATCCCGGCGCGCCGAATATCAAATCATAATTTATGCAGTATCAACAATGTGAACCGCCCAATCGAAAAAGGGCGGAACAACCTTGCTACAATCAGCCCTGACGAGCCTTGAAGCGTGGGTTCTGCTTGTTGATGATGTATACACGGCCCTTGCGGCGAACCAGGCGGTTATCGCGATGACGGGCCTTA
>NZ_DAMDBP010000067.1:0-16124 GCF_032092815.1 Agrobacterium sp.
ATGGTCGATCCGGCTCCGCTGACAGTGGCTGCACCAAACCACGTTTTTGGGCGTTTTATTGCAGTGGTCAAGACATGGCACATGAAGCGGGCCGGTCGTCTTGCGCTGAGAGAACTGACTGACGCGCAGCTGCTTGATATTGGCGTTACCCGGTCGCAGGCGCGCCAGGAAAGCGCAAAATCCCGCTTTCTGATGTGATTGTCATTGAATGGAAACACAGATTACAGGGCAACAATCGGTACAATCTTGTCTTTCATTCCTGTGCTTTTCACAGAAATCCCTCGGGCAAACGACGTTTTTTGACTGATCGACCCGTGAAGTGCCAGGAACGGCGCAGAATTATCGGATTTTTGTGACGAGTACAGGAATGGGGACGGCAGCAGCGCCAAGGCGCTTGCGCGCTTCACCGTATTTTCCGTGAATTCCATATCCCAACATGTCGCCCGAATGAAAGTTCGGGAGGCATGCATCATTTTACTGCCATCAATCGGTTTTTCGTCCCGGAAGCCAAGACATATGGACGATAAGCCAATGGGCAGGCCCACTGCATACTTTCATTTTCCCAACCTGTGCAGCTGGGTTTTCTTATTATGAGCAGCCTTTGCCGCCCGCGGCCCAGCGCTTGACATCAGCGGCAACACGCGAGGCATGCGCCTCGTTCATCACGGGGCCATAGGCCTGAAGTTTGGCGGGCGAGCCTTCGGCTTCCACAACCAGCATCGGGCGCGATTCCGGGCTGTTGCGTGGCACCAGCAAAATGCGTGGGCGGCCGGAGAAGGAATTCAGTTCCGGTGCAAGGCGGTATGCCTTGAAGGCGGGATCACCGCTCTTGAACCAGCAGGCATTGGCGCCAAGCGCAACACGCTCCATGGTCGGCAGGGCTGCCTGGCTGGCAGGCGCCGGTGCGCTTCTTTCAGACTGGCAGGCACTCAAACCCACCATCGCCGCCGTGACGCTGGCAAAACTCAGAGCATGGCGAAGGGGCAGGCGGGTCATGGGGCGCAACCTTGCTGAAAAGAGAAAAAAACCGGCACTTGAGTGCCGGTTTGATGATCGGGATGGGATCAGGCCGCGATGACGTTGAGGGCCGAGGCAAACAGGCCTCTGCCATCATTGCCGCCATGGGCTGCTTCGATCAGGTTTTCCGGATGCGGCATCATGCCAAGAACATTGCCACGCTCGTTGATGATGCCGGCAATGTCGTTGAGCGAACCATTCGGATTGGTACCCTCGGCATAACGGAACACGATCTGGCCCTTGTCTTCCATGGACGCAATTTCGGCTGCTTCGGCAAAATAGTTCCCGTCATGGTGTGCGACCGGGCAACGCAGGATCTGGCCCTGCGAATAGGCGCGGGTGAAATCCGTGTCGTTGTTGACGACTTCCAGCTTCACTTCGCGGCAAACGAACTTCAGCGAGGAGTTGCGCATCAATGCACCCGGCAACATCTCGGCTTCAACCAGGATCTGGAAGCCGTTGCACACACCAAGAACCTTGACGCCCTTTTCCGCCTTTTCGCGGATGGCACGCATCACGGGCATGCGTGCGGCAATGGCGCCACAACGCAGGTAATCACCATAGGAAAAGCCGCCGGGAATGACGATCAGGTCGACATCGGGAATTTCCGTTTCCGTCTGCCAGATGGTGATCGGCTCCTTGCCGGAGATTTTCGTGAGGGCCGCAATCATGTCACGATCGCGATTGAGGCCGGGAAGCTGAACGACTGCCGATTTCATGTGGCGGCTCCTGCTGTCAGAGGATAGCGATAGAGTAGTTTTCAATCACTGTATTTGCGAGGAGCTTTTCGCACATAGCCTTGATATCGGCTTCTGCCTTGGCTCCGTCCGTGGTGTCGATCTCCAGATCGAACACCTTGCCTTGACGCACCTGACCGACGCCTTCGAAGCCGAGGCTTCCCAATGCGCCTTCAATTGCCTTGCCCTGTGGATCGAGAACGCCATTTTTCAGCGTAACAGTCACCCGTGCCTTGATCACCTGATAGTTCTCCTGATGTGCTTATTTTACGAGGACCGGGCCTGTACCACGGATCGGTTCGTTTTCATTGATGATGCCCAAGCGGCGCGCCACTTCGGAATAGGCTTCAAGGAGGCCGCCCATATCGCGACGGAACCGATCCTTGTCCATTTTTTCCTGGGTTTCGATATCCCACAAACGGCAGCTGTCCGGAGAAATTTCATCGGCCAGGATGATGCGCATCATGTCGCCTTCGTAAAGGCGGCCGCATTCAATCTTGAAGTCGACAAGCTGAATGCCGACGCCGAGGAAAAGACCGGACAGGAAATCGTTCACGCGGATAGCCAGCGCCATGATGTCGTCCAGCTCGGCAGGGTTGGCCCAGCCGAATGCCGTAATGTGCTCTTCAGACACCATCGGGTCTTCAAGCTCATCCGACTTGTAATAGAATTCAATGATCGAGCGCGGCAGCACAATGCCTTCATCAATGCCCAGACGCTTGGACAGCGAACCGGCGGCAACATTGCGCACCACGATCTCAAGCGGAATCATTTCCACTTCCTTGATCAGCTGCTCGCGCATGTTGAGGCGGCGAATGAAGTGTGTGGGAATGCCGATCTTATTGAGATGCGTAAAGACGTATTCGCAGATACGGTTGTTCAAAACACCCTTACCGTCAATGACTTCATGCTTCTTCTTATTGAAGGCCGTTGCATCGTCCTTGAAGAACTGAATCAGCGTACCCGGTTCCGGGCCTTCATAAAGGATCTTGGCCTTGCCTTCGTAAATACGGCGGCGACGGTTCATAATATGAGATCTCGTGTTGGCGCCATGCGCATGGCGTTGTGTTTCATTCGTTGAAGCGGTCCCATAAAGGAAAAGATGGACTTTAACAATCTGTAGGATGGGTTGTCCGCGTCAATTCTGTTGGGCAGTGAAGGAAACCTCCTTTGGCCGGTGGCGGTTGGGCAACTATAACAACAGTCACGCCGGGAATACATATATGTTATTGCCGCGTGAATACGGCAATAACAGTAGCATGATCTTGTCCATCGATGGAAATGTCGTGTTGTCCGCGCCCTGATGCATCAGGTATTTCACCGGTGTTTTTACAGCCCGTCGTGGACGACGAAAATCGATAACACGAAATGAATTATTTGTTATTTATCAATAAAAAGCAGTTCTTTGTTAAAGTAATGATTTATTGGTGATTTGCCGCCAGATTGCGGCTGCCACGCAAGATAAACCGGCATTCCCTGTATGGATGTCATATTTGTGCGGCAGAGGTTTTGGCGGCGGTGGCAACCTTCAAGAGGTGCTGATGCCGTTATCGTTCGGGCTTTGGCAGGTACACGCTGGTGAAACTTTGCATTGAAGTCTTGCTATGGTTTTGATTTATGGAAACTGGCTGTAAACTCGGCTTTCAGAAATTTGAAGAGATTTGGGAGATTATGACATGAGCGGCATCGGTGATCGCGAGAAGGCATTCGAAAACAAGTTCGCCCACGATCAGGAATTGAAATTCAAGGCTGAAGCCCGCCGCAACAAGCTGCTGGGCCTGTGGGCTGCCGGCCTGCTGGGCAAGGCTGATGCGGATGCCTATGCCAAGGAAGTTGTTGCTGCGGATTTTGAAGAAGCAGGCGACGCAGACGTGTTCCGCAAGCTGCGCGCTGACTTTGATGCAGCTGGCGTCAATGTCAGCGACAGTGAACTGACCGCCAAGATGACGAGCCTTCTGCTTGAGGCCGCAGAGCAGGTCAGCAAGGCATAATATCTCAGATCTGATGATATGCAGACGAAGGCTGGCATGACCTTAACGGTGATCGCCAGCCTTCTTTTTGCCCTGTGCCAGCATTTCGCTGAACTTGGCGAGCATTGAGCCACTGGCATTTTCCGTGCGCCAGGACTGGCCGGAGACAAAGGCCTCGACCATCTCGGCCGGGATTGGCCGGCACAGCGCAAAGCCTTGCAGACAGTCACAGCCAAGGTCACGTAGAATGCGAATATGTTCTTGAGTTTCAACACCTTCGGCAATAACCTTGATGTTGAGTGAGCGGCCGATTTCCAGGATAGAGTTGACCAGCTTGCGCTGTTCATTGGACTGCGGCAACCGCTGAATCAGCTCGCGGTCAATCTTCAGCGTGTCAGGGCTGACGCGCAGCAGGCTGACGATGGAGGCGTGGCCGGTTCCAAAATCATCCACCTCAATGGCAATGCCAAGTTTGCGCAGACGCGCCAGATTTGCGAGAACCGTCTCGTCGCTCTCGTCAAGAAAGATCGATTCCAGCAGTTCAAACGACACCGTGCCTGGCTTGATGCCGAGCGTCTTGAGCGACTTGGTCAGAGATGGATCGTGCAGGCGGCGTGACGAGACGTTGACGGAAACGCGCGGGATCGGCAGGCCGTTTTGCTGCCAGTTCTCAAAATCGCGCACTGCCTTTTCCAGCAGCATTTCATCAATGGCTGAAACGGCATCCAGATCTTCGGCAATGGCCAGAAAACGGTCCGGCGTCAAAATGCCTTCGGTCGGATGTTTCCAGCGCGCCAGTGTCTCTGCCCCAGATATGTCGAGTGTCTGCGCATCGAACTGCAGCTGGTAATAGGGAATGAACTCGCTGCGCTCCAGGCCCAGCAGGATCTCATCCGACACACGTTTGGTGTTGATGAGAATGTCCTGCGTATCCGACGAGAAGAAATCATAGCGGTTACGGCCGCGTTTCTTGGCATTGTAAAGCGCGATATCGGCATTGAGCAGCAGTTGCTTGGGATCGATATCCCGGCCGCTTTCGCAGGCAATGCCAATGCTGGCACCACAGCGAAACTCGTGGCCGTCATGGTGCATGGGTTTGCGCAGTTCCTTGATCAGCCGGTCAGCCAGCAGTGAAAACTTCCTGGCGGCCCCGGTGTAACGCGACACGAACACAAATTCATCACCGCCAATACGGGCGACGAAATCCGAGCCACGTACATTCTTGCGCAAAAGCAGCGCCACATTCTGCAGCAGCATGTCGCCAGCCCGGTGGCCGAACGTGTCGTTGACCTGTTTGAACCGGTCGAGATCGATATGCAAAATACCGATGCCCTGGCCATCACGGGCGCATTCCGCTGCCATGCGGCGCAGGGTTTCATCCAGATACCGCCGATTAGGAAGTTCTGTAAGATAATCGTGCATCGCATTGTATTCGATGCTGTTTTTTGCATCCTCTAATTCAAGGTTTCTGGCTTCCGCCAGGTTTTTGGCGCGCTCCAGCTCCCGCTGCAAGACAATGTCGTCGGTCACGTCCCAATTGGCGCCCACCATGCGGGCATGTCCTTCATCATCGATGAAGGGCACGGTTTTGGCACGGATGTAACGCAGCTTTCCATCTGGCAGGATGATGCGATATTCGTCGGAAAAGGCCGACAGTCTAGCAACGTTAAACTCGACGTTTTTCTGCAGACGCGGCAAGTCGTCCGGATGCACCAGCTTTTCCCAGACGCCGTCAATGACGATGTCCTGATCCCGCGACACATTGAAGATCGCATACATGCGGTCATCCCAGGTGGTCTGGCGCGTTTCGAAATCCACCTCGAACACACCGATATGCGATGCCTCCAGCGCCAGTTTCAGGCGGCGTGACATGCGTTCAAGCGCAAACTCTGCCGCCTTGCGGGTGGAGATGTCATTGTCGATGCCGACAATGCGCACCGGATTTCCGTCGCCATCCCTCTCGACGGTGGCGCCTCGGCATTCAATCCACACCCAGTGGCCATCTTTGTGTTTTTCGCGGTACTCGAAAACTGCATAATCGGGGTCGCCGGCATTTTGGCGTTCGATGCAATGGGTAACGCGGTCGCGGTCGTCGGGGTGAATAAGGTCCAGCCAGCGTTCATGGTTGGTCTCAATCGCATCATCTGGTGCCATGCCACGAATGGCGCGCCATGTATCGGAACCATAGAACAGGCCGGTCTGCATGTTCTGGTCCCATACGCCGCTTTCGGAATTGATCAGTGCGCTGTTCCAGCGGCTTTCGCGAAAGGCCAGATCCTGCTCGGCGCGTTTTTGTGCCGTGATGTCGGTCAGTTGCACCAGCACAGCCGGATCATCCGGGAATGGATCGTTGCGCATGGAAAGGATGGTGTAGTGCAGGGGGCTGCACGCTGCGCTCAGCCGCACCTCAAGCTGTGAGGATGTGCCAGAAGCTGCCTCGGACAGAGCGTCGCGCAAGGCGGCGTGATCATCGACATGGATGAGATCGGCAAGGTTGGAAACGGGCGAGGGTGCTGGCATCCGCACCGCTTCGTCAAAGGCCTTGTTGCAGAGAAGGATTGTTCCGTTCGTTTTTACACGAATGGTTGGCAGCGGAAGTGCATCCAGAATGTCAGTCGGCACGCGATTTATAGTCAACAGAACCTGCCACCACCTTCACGCCATCGAAACCGGGATTTCGCACGGCTTTATCGGTCGTTGTCTATTTCTCTTTCACAATCAAAGCCATATGCAACCAGATAGCAGGAGTTGAATGATATGGGGAATTCATATCCTGAGCGTCACGCAATCATTGCATTCATGCAATTTGCCAGTTTTGGTTTAATCCCGTCTTAATGGGACAGTTTTCATTTTAGTGATGATGTGTTGGCACTGCACGCCATTTGTCATTTAATTTTTTAAATTCACAAAATGAAACAATGAATTGAAATTGCTATAAATTATAACAATCAGAAATGCGTATCATTTTGCGCTGCTGCGATACCCTCAAACCGGCATCGCAAGCTGATCTGCACCGGATGAGCGGCAGTGTGGTACCTGCTCCAAAACTGTGCAATGCACTTTTGCGGGACATAATGTGACAAGCGCACTTTTTAAATGCTCCGGCACGTTGACGCCGCGAACCGAACCGCTATAAAGCCCCGACTGCTTGATTTGTTTGATGGTGGCAAATGCCGCACAACAACCAGATCCCCGGACGGAAGAGTGGCCGAGCGGTTTAAGGCACCGGTCTTGAAAACCGGCGTAGGTGCGAGCCTACCGTGGGTTCGAATCCCACCTCTTCCGCCATTTCTAAATTAAACCAAAGATTTGTGCGCAGATTTTCCGTTTTATACAGTCTCGACTTGTCTTGGTTTTGGCTCGTACGTTTTGTGCGCGGTAATGGAATGGCGATTAGATACCTGGTTTCGATTTCGCGAGTGCTTTGCCAAATGCCTCGATGCCAGCCTCCCGATCTGCTTCAATCATAAGCAAGGAGATAAGCGCGAAATCGTTCTTGCGAATATCGATGGCAAGACGCTCTTTTTGCCCAGGAAGAAGAAAAGGCCCGCCGGTAAAGCGGGCCTAACACTGGTTACCATTGCCACTGGCGATATTCGCGCTCGCGGCGCCAATCACCGCGCTCTTCCCACTGTCTGTGCTCGCGCCACTCGCGACGGGCTTGGCGTTCACGCCACTCGCGACGAGGGTTCCAATCGCTTCGACGGTCCCATTCGCGCTCGTAACGCCGTGGTTCGTAGGGTCGGCAATAACCGCGGGGCGTCAGGTAATAGCCTCGCCCGCAGGCATAGTCGACTTTTTGGACAATTGACGCCACTGGCGCAGATGGCTGTACGATCGGCATCGCATTTGCGCCGCCGCCAATAAATGCGGTGAGAATAATACCTGCACCTAAAAGTAACTTACGCATCTCAAACACTCCCTGTGTGGTGATTGAGATTAGCTCCCATCCGCGTGAACGGCTGCTGAATGAACTGTGACGCTTTCAGGGCGCCGTTCCTTGGCGCTACATGCATGCGCCTTTCAGGGCGAGGTGCACAATGCCACGACACGACCTGATGCTCAGCATCACGCTCGCATTTTCTGGCAGCAGTCGCACCTTCTCAAGCACACGGCTGTGCATGCTGTGTCAAAAGGCGATGTGTTTTCTAGGGGATTTTCTTCTGGGAGAGAAGCGACCGGGTATTCAATATCACCCGGTGCGCTACTTTGGTCATCAGGCGCAGGAGTTGCGCCTGTCATGTTCTTTAAATCAGATCGAGATCAGGACGCCCTGGCGCGCAGCGTGCGTTTGGTCGTGGTCTTTGCCGCAGGCTTTGCGGCTTCCTGCGCCTCGCGCAGCTTGCGCAGACGTTCGGTCTTTTTGGCGCGCTCGGCTTCAGCAGTCAAAATAATCTGCCGTGCCGCCTCATCGGTTGCGGCGGCCTTGTTGCGGGGTGATGTCTTCTCGATCTTGAAGAATTCTTCCTTGGTAATCGTCATGACGACCTCCTTTCAGGAAGGTGTAACAAACGGTCAGCGGGTGCGGACGGCTCTTTTGGGGCCAGGGAGCAAGCCCTCGCGCTGCATTTTTTTCCGCTGCAGTTTGCGGTGGCGGCGAATGGCTTCAGCCTGCTCTCGGTTTCTTTTTTCGGACGGTTTTTCATAAGCGCTGCGGGCACGCATTTCGCGGAAAACGCCTTCGCGCTGCAACTTCTTCTTCAGCACACGAAGTGCCTGCTCAACATTGTTTTCTCGTACTAGGACCTGCAAAGTTTCTCCTATCTGTTGCGGTTTACTTTCGTGTTGTGACGGCGGACAGATCGATCCAGCTTGAACCTATCGTCTTAACGTCGGTGGATCCTGTTGTGGTTTCGGCAGCGGCATGGTGCTGCGTGCTGTCGATGTCGTCTTCGCTGATCGTGCGATCGAAGTTTTCGCCCTCAAGACGAACCCGGTAGGTGGTAACGCCATGCGTTTCAGGAAGAGACGCAATGATATGGCCGGTGCCCTGAGGCTGAATGCTGCCCCGCATACGTGGTTTGAGGCAGATGGTATCGCCGCTGCGATAATGTGGTTTCGGCATGAGAAACTCCCACGTCCGTTGGAAAAAATAAAGGCCGGGCGCTAACCCGACCTCTCACTGTCATCCACTGGTGCCGCCAGTACATCCGTGGTCGGCGCAGCAAATGACAAATTCAAGCCGCCTGAAGATTGTCGGCGGAGTTCTTGCCGGAACGGCGATCCTGAACGATTTCGTAACGGATCTTCTGGCCGTCTGCGAGCGAGGTAAGACCTGCGCGCTGAACAGCAGAGATGTGAACGAAAACATCCGTGGTGCCATCATCTGGCTGAATGAAGCCGAAGCCCTTGGTAGAATTGAACCACTTTACAGTGCCAGTGTTCATAACGATTTCCTTTCGTAGCAATCGTTGTTGTTCCTGCGAGACCTCGCAAGGTTGGATCGATGTTATGAGAGGAAATCCGACGGGAGCTGACGCTCTGGACCGGTGTCACAAGCAATGGTCGATAATTCTATATAGGATGTAATTTAAGGTTTTGCAAGGGGTATCAAAGGCTTGGTAAAAAAAATATCCCGAAACTCCTGAATTGATACGCGATTCAGGCGAAATTATTTTCTTGTTTTAGCGGGTTTTGTGATTCAATTTCCATGTCGGGCAGGATGCCTGCCTGAACAGGATATGGTGTCGGCAGGTGCGGATC
The DNA here is from genome assembly GCF_032092815.1 of Agrobacterium sp. Classification (GTDB taxonomy): domain Bacteria; phylum Pseudomonadota; class Alphaproteobacteria; order Rhizobiales; family Rhizobiaceae; genus Agrobacterium. Next base: position 9,428 of record NZ_DAMDBP010000067.1, read on the forward strand.
GCAAGGGCACCTCAACACGCAGCTGCAATCCCTTGCAACGACGGCCGCGCGGGGCTCTTTTAACTAACGTTAAATTTGACGCAGCGAGATGGATTGCTTGTGGCCTCCATGCTCTTTTCCATTGCTAAAAGCATCTGTTTTGGTCTGTGTTTTCAGGAGCACAGGCAATCAACAGCCTGTCATTGCAGTCAACTCGCACTACATGCCCCTGAATTTGCTCAAAACGACGAGAGTAACCGCTGGGGCTTTTGCAACTATGGTTGAATCAATGAGTGCGATTTACGCTTGATGCGTGAGCGTAATTCGAGACTGTGCCGCGCTCACAGCTGCGTTGGCGGATTGGACGTCAAGTTTCTCAATTTTCCATGGAACCGAATGCACCACGGCACACTTATGCCGGGTAGTTTGCTGTTTCGTGTAAGCTGTCTTTCATCAAAATTATTTCAGGAAACTGCCTAGGCACCCTTACGCAACCAGTTGGTGTCTTATAGGGTTCGAGTCAAAATATGCACGCGGGAGGAAGGCGTGACATCGCAACGTATTGAATTGCATGACGAGAAGATCGGTTACTACACATGGGATGTAATCAAAAATCTTGTTATGATGGACTACGTGTGTTCGGATTTCTTTGAGTTTTTACCATGCCATGGCAGATCAGGAGTGCCCATTGAGGACATTCTTCATAAGATCGATATGGACACCAGGGAGAGGGTGGCCAGGGAGATTTATGATGCGCTGATTGTTGGCGATTATTATGAAACAGAATATCCGTTGAACAATGCCGACGGCACCTTGCGCTGGATCCATGTGGCCGGCCGCATGATCATGGATGCCGAGAATGTGCCGATCCGCTCGATCGGTACCATGCGCGATGTCACCACCAACCGCTGCCCGGCTGCCAATTGTGTTGGTGCCTAACAGACCGTTCAAAATTGCACGCCACAAAAAAAGCCCCGCAATTGCGGGGCTTAGTCTAAGGCGGGATGTATCAATTGTGCCTGCCGCTCAAGGGGAGCAACTTTGATTGCTCTAACCCTCAGGTCTTTGCCTGTTGAGGGCTTTAAACCCTTGGGGCGGACAGACTGTCTAGGCATCAAATTTCAACAGGCCTTAGTGCCAGGTTTGGCGACCATACCAGTCGTCAATATCTGTCTTGGCGCGATCCTTGGCAAGGCCGTAACGTTCCTGCAGCTTGCCTTCAAGCTGGTCACGCTTGCCATCGATCTGATCAAGGTCATCATCGGTGAGTTTGCCCCACTGTTCCTTGATCTTGCCTTTGACCTGTTTCCAGTTACCTTCAACACGGTTCCAATCCATGTCGGTTTCCTCCATGTTTGTTGTTGTTCACATCTAGGAAACGTCCGGGTGGCCGAATGGTTCAGAAAAAAATTAGTTTCTGTCAGTCGCGGCGGCCTTCCGGTGCCTTCAGGCGGCTGAGAAACTGCGCAAACACCATGGTGCCTTCCGGCCATGGGCCGTGACCGGATTCGGCATTGATGTGGCCGGACAAGCCGGCATCCACCAGCAGTGAACCCCAGGCCGCGGCAATCTCGTCAGCATGTTCATAGGTGCCAAACGGGTCATTGCGGCTGGCAATGGTCAGCGCCGGAAACGGAAACGGTTCGCGCGGGTAGGGGCCAAAGGTCATCAGGTGTTTTGGCCGAATGGTCGGGTTGGTCACATCTGGCGGTGCCACCAGAAACGCGCCGGCAACCTTGTGGCCAATTTCCGGAATGGCGTGAACCACTGTTGGCACGCCAAGCGAATGCGCCACCAGAACGACCGGCTTGGTGCAGGCGTTGACCTCTTCCACCAGACGGCTGATCCAGTCTTCACGCACCGGTTTGGACCATTCGGCCTGCTCAACACGGCGCGCACTGGCAATTTTCTGCTGCCAGCGGGATTGCCAGTGGTCTGGACCGGAATTGGTGTAGCCGGGAACGATGAGGATATCTGCTTCGGATGCTTTCATGGCGCTTATCTTGGTATGGATGTCACCGGATTCAAGGCCAGATTTGCGGCCATGGTGAGGATTATGGTGAGAATTGATGTCAATGTCGCGTGTCGTCCGGCGCCATTATAGACCCATGACGGGTGCCATACAGGTCTTGCGCGGATCATGCCGTCGACATTGTAGAAATGCCCGGGTTTTGGCCCGGGCATGATGAGATCAAATGGGGGGAACCCCTTGAGATCAGGCCTTGCCGAACACGCGGCCGAAAATCGTGTCGACATGTTTGGTGTGGTAACCAAGATCGAACTTTTCGCGGATGGCCTCTTCGGAAAGGGCGGCGCGCACTTCTTCGTCGCCCAGCAACTCTTCCAGGAAGTCTGCACCCTGTTCCCAAACCTTCATGGCGTTGCGCTGTACCAGACGGTAGGAATCTTCACGCGACACGCCAGCCTGCGTCAGAGCCAGCAGAACGCGCTGCGAGTGGACCAGGCCACGGAACTTGTTGAGGTTCTTCAGCATGTTTTCCGGGTAGATCACCAGCTTTTCGATGACGCCGGCCAGACGGTGCAGCGCAAAGTCGAGCGTGATGGTGGTATCCGGGCCAATGGCGCGCTCCACGCTGGAGTGGCTGATATCACGCTCATGCCACAGGGCAACGTTTTCCAGTGCCGGAACAACCGACATGCGCACCAGGCGGGCAAGACCGGTGAGGTTTTCTGTCAGAACCGGGTTGCGCTTGTGCGGCATGGCAGACGAACCCTTCTGGCCCGGCGAGAAGAACTCTTCCGCTTCCAGAACTTCGGTGCGCTGCATGTGGCGAATTTCAATGGCAACGTTTTCAATCGACGAGGCGATAACGCCGAGCGTTGCAAAGAACATGGCGTGACGGTCACGCGGAATGACCTGCGTGGACACCGGCTCAGGAATGAGGCCGAGCTTTTCGCAGACATGTTCTTCAACGCGCGGGTCGATATTGGCGAAGGTGCCAACAGCGCCGGAAACGGCACCGGTTGCAATTTCTGCACGGGCATTGACCAGACGGGTGCGGTTGCGGTCCATCTCGGCGTAGAAACGTGCAAATGTCAGGCCCATCGTGGTCGGCTCGGCGTGAATGCCGTGGCTGCGACCGATGCGGATGGTGTCCTTGTGTTCAAAAGCGCGGGTCTTCAGCGCTGCCAGAACACGGTCCATGCCGGCAATCAGAATGTCTGCGGCGCGCACCAGCTGAATGTTCAGCGTGGTGTCCAGCACGTCAGACGAGGTCATGCCCTGGTGCACGAAGCGGCTGTCGGGGCCAACAAATTCCGCAAGGTGGGTCAAAAACGCGATAACGTCATGTTTGGTGACGGCTTCGATTTCATCGATGCGCTCAACGTTAAAGGTGGCGCTGCCGCCTTTTTCCCAGATTGTTTCAGCTGCCGACTTTGGAATGACGCCAATCTCGGCCAGCGCATCACACGCATAGGCTTCGATTTCAAACCAGATACGGAACTTCGTTTCCGGCGACCAGATTGCGACCATTTCCGGCCGGGAATAGCGAGGGATCATTGCTACCGCTTTCTATATGTGGTGTGAATTTGCAGCCCGTTTAGCAAAGTGTGGCGGCAATCTCAACGCATTCGAAGGGAAAGGATGAAACTGGTTATAAACAGGCAGACAATACCCACCGGAAAATACAGCCACAGCCCGATGATGGTGAACTGGTAGGTTGCGCCAAGCGTGGTGAACAACTGCTGGAAAAACCAGATCCGTGTCAGGAATGGCTCATGCCACTGCGCATAAAACACCCGGTATTGCAGGGCAAACAGCAGCGCAGTCACGCCATAGGTGCCAAGACAGAGACACAGCGCAAAGGCGCAGAAGCGGGCGGTGGCCGGCTTTGCGAAGGCCAGATACCGCGCCAGAACCAAGGCAGGTGTAAAGGCGATGAAAGCACCGGCGAAATAAAACGCCACGATCTGCCAGAAATGATCGGTCTCGCCACGGTGGCGCAGATAAAGGCCGATGATGCAGGAAAGCGCCATGGCACCACCCCAGGCAATCGGGCCGGCCAATGCCAGGGAGGTTGAGGGCAGGGCATGTAATAGCCGCTGTTTCACTGCTTGGCCCTTTCAAGGCACCGCTTATGGCCTGACGGGCACGGCAATCCAGCGTCCATTCTGTCCTTCAAAGCCGTGTTGCAGCACCGTTACCAATGCCATGTGCAGGTTCGTGCCAAAAGCCTGATGCGTGACCACACCGCCAAGCCGGTAGCCGGTAACGCAGCCGCGGCTTTCCGGCGCGCGCTGTTCATCATAGACAATTCTATCACTGTTCTTGCCGTCCTGCAGAAGCATTTTCAGCTTGAAGCTGGAGCTGCGCTCTGTCCAGGATCTGCACTTTTCGGCTGCCGGCTGTATCACCTCTTCCAGCGCCAGACGGTAGGGAGAGCCGAAGGGCGGGGCAGCTGCATAGGCGTAATAGCTGATCTGGTACGGGTTGCCGCTTGCATCGCTGACCGGGTTGAAAGCGGCCAGCAGACCGGGGTTGTCACCCAGTCTGTGCTGTTCAATCAGGGGGGCAGCCTTTTCCAGTGCCTGCGCGCGGGCGGTACCCACACCAACGGCCTCATCCTTGATGAGAATACGCACCGGCGTGCCGGGCAGATAGGTGTCTTTCACCGTGTCGATGACGTAAATATTGGAATAGGCAAAACCGGAGCCGTCCTGCACGCCATATTCCTCAAAGGCGTAGATCGAACCGTCCTTTGAAAAACCGATTGTCTGGAAGGCGGCAATGTCACCGGCATGGGCCGGGGCCGCAAGACATGCGGCACCGGATAAAATCAGGGAAAGAAAATAGCCTGTCGCTTTCATGTGCGCCCGCTTTCTGCTGCCTGGCGGATGGCGGAAACGGTCTTGCGGTAATCCTCGACGCCGTCACCCTTGAACACGGCCGAACCGGCCACCAGCACATTGGCACCAGCGGCAATCGCAGCCGGTGCAGTTTCCACCGTTATGCCGCCATCCACTTCCAACTCGATCGGGCGGTTGCCGATCATCGCCTTGGCAGCCTTGATCTTGTCCAGCATGGCCGGAATGAACTTCTGGCCACCAAAACCGGGATTGACGCTCATGATCAGTATGAGGTCGATATCATCCATGACATTTTCCAGCACGGAGAGCGGTGTTGCCGGGTTGAGCGTAACGCCAACCTTTTTGCCGAGCGAACGAATGGTCTGCAGCGAGCGGTGTAGATGCGCGCCAGCCTCGGCATGCACGGTAATGCCATCGCAACCGGCCTTGGCAAAGGCTTCCAGATAAGGATCGGCAGGGGCAATCATCAGGTGGCAATCAAAAAACGCCGTGGTGTGCGGGCGAAGCGCCTTGATCACGTCAGGACCAAAGGAAATATTGGGCACAAAATGCCCATCCATTACATCGAGATGGATCCAGTCCGCACCGGCTGCAGCGACATCACTGACCTCCTGGCCCAACTTGGCGAAGTTGGCAGCGAGAATGGAAGGGGCAAGGCGGATGGGAAGGGACATTGAATAGCTCCGACAGTGTGCTGAACAGCAGAAACGTAGGGATGTGAATGCTGGCGCTGCCATATCATTGTCACCGCGCCGGAACAACTGATGATGATGGCGTAACGGCTTTTCAGGGCGCGGGACAATGCCCCCGAGATAATACACCAAAAAGCAGGCTGCGTTCAGCAGATTATCAGAGGCAGTGCTTAGCGAATGGCACGTGCGGCCGGCACGAAGGCCTGGCCGTTCCACTGCTGCAACCTGTAGGGATTTTCCTTGAGTTCATGCGCCTCGTTAAAGGCCACATCACCAATTGCCGTGGTGAAGGTGGAATCTTTCAGAATGTCGAGAACAGGTTTTTTCTGCTGGTCGGCCAAACCAAGGGCATTGCCGGCAATCTGCGCTGCCGCAAAGGCGGGCAGGGTGTAGCCTTCGGGAATGGTCACGCCCGCTGCCGACAAAACGTCCATGGCTGCAGCCGCTTCACCGCCTGCCGCATAGTCGGGCAGGGTCACGGCAAATGTGCCCGATGTCAGTGGCAGCGGCGCATTGGCGGCATTCAGCGTATCACCGCCCAGAATGGTCAGGGCAATGTTTTCAGAGGCTGCATCGCGCGCCACGGTGGACACATCATTGCGGTCGGTTGCCATGAACACATTGCTGATGCCAGCGCGCGACAGACGCCGCACCAGTGCCACCTGCTGTTCCTGCGCGGGGCGCAAGGTTTCCATGCGGGTTGCTTGCAGGCCTGCTTCTTCCAGCTTGGCCCGAATGCGGTCTACCAGTTCACGGCCACGAATGGTGCCATCATCCACCAGCGCAAACAGCGAACCCTGCCAGTCACGCAGGATGATTTCTGCCAGCCGGTCGCTTTCAGCGGTATCGGATGGTGCAAGACGGAACAGCGGCCAATCGTTTTTGGCACGGTCTTCCAGAAGAATGGTGGAGCGGCTGGACAGCGTCAGCACCGGTGTCCCGGTTTCTTTCAGCTGCGGCAGGCTGTTGGCCAGTGTTTCCGAGCACAGGAAACCGATGGCAATGCTGACTTTCGCGGCAATCAGCCCATCGGCAATGGCGCCGCCGCCTTCATCGGTACAATCCTCGTTGATCTCGACCACATCGAGACCGGCCTGGCTTGCGGCGGCCTTGGCACCCTGGCGGATCTGGTCGCCAAGAATCTTATATGGACCGTCCTGTGGTGCGACAATACCGAGTGTCGCAGCATTTGCGGC
>NZ_DAMDBP010000068.1:0-14896 GCF_032092815.1 Agrobacterium sp.
GGTCAAGGAAATGCAGGCCAAGATGGAGAAGGTGCAGGAAGAGATTGCTGCGCTCGAGATCGAAGGCAAATCCGGTGGCGGCCTCGTAACCGTTATTCTCAACGGCAAGGGTGAAATGCTCGGTGTGAAGGTTGATCCTTCGCTGTTCAAGGAAGACGAGGTCGAAATCCTCGAGGACCTGATCGTGGCGGCCCACAAGGATGCCAAGCAGAAGGGCGAAGCCCAGGCACAGGAAAAAATGGCTGGCATTACAGCAGGCCTGCCACTGCCTCCAGGCATGAAGTTCCCGTTCTAAAATCCGTTTCAGCTTTCCAGCATGGCGCGGAAACGATGAGCAAGGGGCGTGTCGAGATAAGCGACGCGCTCTTTTTCTGTCAGGCGCATTGGGCGGAAACGCTGCAGAATAACGGGGATTGGCAGTCTGGTGCCGCCATAGGCGGTAAACGCCACATCCTCACCGGCCTGCATCATTCCGCCCTGCAGCACACGACAATAAAAACCTGGCTGACCTGCATCCCGAAAACGCGGCGCGAAATCCGGATCACCGATGCGGGCAGATAAAGTTGCGCAGGGAATCCGCGCGGCGGTTACTTCCAGCCTGACTTCGGCCATCTCAAGCCGGTCGCCAACATGCAGTTTCGCGCTGTCGATGCCTGAAATGACGAGGTTTTCACCGAAAAAGCCCGGCTCCACGGTAAAGCCCAGCGCCTGCGACCAATAGTCGAGATCGGCAGACCCCATGGCATAGATTGCCTGATCCGGTCCGCCGTGATGTTTGCGATTGCAGACCGCGTCACCAACGATGCCTTGGCCGTCAATCATCACTGGACTGAGGACCGGATGTTTGAAAATGCCGGTTTTTGTCTGTTTTCCCGGCAGGGTCTGTGCATCGGCAAGGCAAATGGCCTGAATTTTCATGGGATGCTTTCGCTCCTGATTCCCGTTGTATCATTTATGCAGTAGAGAAGACGCATGGCAAAACGAGTCACTGGTCCTGAAATTGAAAAACTGATCCAGCTTCTGGCGAAAGTACCGGGGCTTGGTCCGCGTTCTGCGCGTCGTGCAGCGCTTCACCTTATCAAGAAAAAAGAGCAACTGCTTGGTCCTCTTGGTCATGCCATGGGCGAGGCCTATGACAAGGTGAAAATCTGCTCCTGTTGCGGCAATGTGGATACAATGGATCCCTGCACGGTTTGTTCGGACGACCGCCGTGATCATACGGTGATTATCGTGGTGGAAGACGTGTCCGATCTGTGGGCACTTGAGCGCGCCAGCGCCATGAATACGGCTTACCATGTTCTAGGCGGAACACTGTCGCCGCTGGATGGCGTCGGTCCGGAAGACCTCAATATCTCTGGCCTCATCGACCGTGCCAATGGTGACAAGGTTCGCGAAATCATCATCGCGGTGAATGCGACCGTCGAAGGGCAGGCGACAGCCCATTACATCACCGACCGTCTGGCGGGGCTGCCGGTCAAGATCACGCGCCTTGCGCATGGTGTGCCGGTTGGTGGGGAGCTGGATTACCTTGATGAAGGTACGTTGACCGCCGCACTTCGCGCCCGAACCACGATCTGAGCCTGTCGCTCGGCGTACAAAATCGCGTGACCGGGCACATATCTGCCGCAAATGTCCGAAAAGCATCGATGCAGATTTATTGGGAGAGAAAATGAAAACCAGATGGCTTTCCGTCCTTGCTGCAACCGTTTTTCCATTGGTCCTGTCATCGGCTGCGCTTGCGCAGACGGCAAAGCCACCGGCTGCTGCCGCTGCCCGCTATGACGCCGATTTTAATGCATGGCTGAAAAAGGATATTTGGCCGCAAGCCCGCAAGTCTGGTGTGTCCCAGAAAACGCTTGAGCGCACATTGAACGGCATTTCCATCAACTGGCAATTACCTGATCTTGTCATTCCCGGCCAAAAGCCGCCAAAGGAGCAAAGCCAGAGCCAGGCGGAGTTTTCATCGCCGGGTGCCTATTTCTCAGAAAAGCGCCTTCAGGCTCTGGCCTCGACCGGCCGTGGGCTGGCCTCAACCCACGCGTCAACTCTGCGTCGTATTGAGCAGACCTATGGCGTGCCGGCCTCGATCATCGTTGCCGTATGGGGGCGCGAATCAGGCTTCGGACGCGCCAAGCTGCCGCATTCGGTCATCGATGTTCTTGCCACCAAGGCCTATATGTCGACGCGCAAGGACATGTTCCGCAACGAGTTGATCGCAGCGCTTCATATTGTCGATAGTGGCGATGTCGCTGCTGAGCGCATGATGGGGTCATGGGCTGGCGCGCTGGGACAACCGCAATTCATGCCATCCAGCTACCTCGAATATGCCGTTGATTTTGACGGAGACGGTCGCCGCGATATCTGGAATTCGGTGCCCGACAGCCTGGCGTCGATTGCCAACTACCTTGCAAAGAAGGGTTGGCAGCGCAACCGCGACTGGGGTTTTGAAGTCTCGATCCCTGCCAATGTCAGTTGCGCGCAGGAAGGGCCTGATCTGGCAAAACCGGTCAAGCAATGGGCGGCAATGGGCATTACCCGCATCAGCGGCAAGGGCTTTCCTGCCAATGATCTCGATGCCGATGGCATGATGCTGGTACCGGCCGGACGGCATGGCCCGGAATTTCTGGTGACGCCGAACTTCTACACCATCAAGGAATACAACAACTCCGACCTCTATGCGCTGTTCATTGGCAATCTTGCAGACCGCATTGCCTATAATGCCGGTCCGTTCCGTGGCGAATGGGGCCGTGTCGGCAACATGCTGCGCTCTGATGTGCTGGCCATGCAAAAGGCGCTGGTCGCCAAGGGTTATGATGTCGGCAAAGTAGACGGTTTGGCCGGTTTCAAAACCCGTCGCTCTGTGGGTGACTGGCAAGCCAAATCGAACATCGCCCCAACCTGCTTTCCCGACGAAAGCCTGAAAGCCAAACTGCGCTGATCACCAAGCACATACCTGGTTTCAACGGACCATCAATGATGGTCCGTATGGGCCTTGTGGAATATGTCGTCGGTCGGAGGAATGGTCTGGCGCTCGATCATGCGGTGGACACGAGGACGTTTGTCGCCACGATGCAACGTCAACAGCTTGTCCCAGGCCTCGGCATCGGCCTGGGTGCGACGATGGTTGTGCCGTACATATTCCACCCATGTCGGAACATGGTAACTTTCCGTCCAGATGTCAGGGTTCTCAAGGTCACGCATCAAGTTCCAGTTGCGGGCGCCATCACGGATACGGATGCGTCTGCGCTCGGTCATCAGCGCCATGAACTCTGGCAAGTCGGAATCATCGATTTCATAATCGATCAGGATGGCGATAGGACCACTGCGAGGTTTGATATCCAGACGCAGCGACGGTTCGACAAACCGGTTGAGAGGGTCAAGGTTCAGCGAGGCAAAAGCCGGCATTTGCAGGGAATAACCGACGATGACACCAAACAGCATCAGAAGACAGGAAAACTGCAGCGCAAGCGAAACGCCGTGCACTTCTGACAACGCACCCCATACCCAGCTCCCCAGCGCAATGCCGCCGAAGGTCAGGGTCTGGTAAAGCGACAGGGCACGGCCCACCACCCAGCGCGGCGTGGAAAGCTGCACAATGGTGTTGAACAGCGACAGTGCCAGAACCCAACAGGCACCGGACACTGTCAGCACAAGACAGGTCAGGATCGCGCTGGTGCTGATGGCGGTCATGCCGGCGCTGAATGCAAAACCGAGAAAGGCAACGCGCACGATCCATTCGCTCGACATTGCTTCGCGCAGCCGGGCGCTGATCAGCGCACCACCAATCGCACCAAGCCCGAAGGCACCAAGCATCACACCATAGGTCAAGGCGCCGCCGTGTACGAGGTCACGCGCCACAACCGGCATCAGCGCGAGGATCGCACTGGCTGATAGGCCAAACAGAAAACCACGCACCAACACCTTGCCGATATTGGGAGACATCGCCACATAACGCATGCCGGCCGAGATGGCAGGGCCAAGCTGCTCACGCGGCAATTGCGATGTTGGCGCGGGAAGTTTCCACTTCATCAGGGCATAGATCAGCGCAAAATAGCTGAGCGAGTTGACGAGGAAGGCTGCGGCCGCACCAGCTGCGGCGACAATCGCACCGCCGATGGCAGGGCCAACACTGCGGGTAATGTTGAAGCCGACACTGTTGAGTGTCACGGCGGCTGGCAGATCTTCGCGCGGCACCACCTCGCCAACCGAAGCCTGCCAGGACGGATTGTTGAGTGCTGTGCCACAGCCGATCATGAAGGTAAAAAACAACAGCAACCATGGTGTCAGCCAGCCCCACCAGGCAAACACCGTCAACATGACAGAGGCAACCAGCATCAGAAGCTGCGCGGAGATCATGATGCGGCGGCGGTCAAAACTGTCTGCAAGCGCCCCAGATATCAGCGAAAACATCATGATTGGCAGCGAGGTCGAGGCCTGCACCAGTGCGATCATGTTTTCGGAACTGGAAAGCGATGTCATCATCCATGCCGCACCAACGGCCTGGATAAGTCCGCCGAAATTGGAGGCGAGGCTGGCTATCCAGATAGTGCGGTAGGTCTGGTGTCTTAGGGGAGCAAGAGGCGATTTCCGGTCGGGCACGGCCTGTCCAGTAATTTTGGTGTTGATTGTTTTGTGTGAGTATAAACACACAAATTGAGGATGCCACCGTTTCAAGTGCTTAAGCGGTTAAATTGTGACAAATGCCAATATCCACTGCCTTTATGCCGCTGTCCTTGCAATTGCAGGGACGACGGGTTATATGGGGTTCAAATTCTTGATCGCTTGATGAAGGGTGGGGCCGCAAGGCTCCGCTCTTTTTCGTTAAGTGGTCCTAGTAAAACGGACCGGAAAGACGCATATGTCTGAATATATTGCCGAGCCACGGCTTATCACTGAAACAGGAGTTGACCGTCGGATCGCCGAAATCGTCGAGCCTGTTCTGACGGGTATGGGCTTCGTTCTTGTCAGAGTGCGACTTTCCAGCCAGAATGGTTCCACGCTTCAGATTATGGCTGAGCGTCAGGATGGCACGATGAATGTCGAAGACTGCGAAGCGGTTTCGATGGCGGTTTCTCCGGTGCTTGATGTGGAAGACCCGGTTGAAAAGGCGTATCATCTGGAAGTGTCCTCGCCGGGTATCGACAGGCCGCTGGTGCGCAAATCCGATTTCTCGCGCTGGCAGGGGCATCTGGTCAAGGTCGAGACATCGATCCTTGTGGATAATCGCAAGCGGTTCCGCGGCAAGATTGCCGAGGTCGGTGCGGACGGTTTTACAGTAGAGCGTGATCAGATTGGCTATGGCGAAGAGCCGACGGTAGTTATTCCGTTTAATGCACTTTCTGATGCAAAGCTGGTGCTGACCGATGATCTTATTCGGGACGCATTGAAGGCTGACAAGCAGGCGAAAGCGGCTGCAGCCAACCAGAACGAAGAAAACGACGAAGAATAATTCCAACGTAATGCCCTTCAATGAGAGGGCAGCTAACGCAACCATGCGACTTACGGAGACGAACAAATGGCAGTGAGTGCAAACCGGCTTGAGCTTTTGCAGATCGCCGATGCTGTGGCACGCGAAAAGGTCATCGACCGCGAAATCGTGCTCGCCGCGATGGCGGACGCCATCCAGAAAGCTGCCCGCTCGCGTTATGGTTCCGAAACCAACATCCGTGCGGACATCAATTCCAAGACCGGTGAAATCCGTCTTCAGCGCCTTCTCGAAGTTGTCGACAAGGCGGAAGACTATTCCACGCAGATCCCGCTGGAGCTGGCGCGCGACCGCAACCCGGACGCCAAGATCGGCGACTTCATTGCAGATCCGCTGCCGCCAATGGACTTCGGCCGTATCGCTGCACAGTCTGCCAAGCAGGTTATCGTGCAGAAGGTCCGTGAAGCCGAGCGTGATCGTCAGTTCGACGAGTTCAAGGACCGCATCGGCGAGATCGTCAACGGTACCGTCAAGCGCGTTGAATATGGCAACGTGATCGTGGATCTGGGCCGTGGCGAAGGCATCATCCGTCGTGACGAGATGATTCCACGCGAAAACATGCGTTATGGCGACCGCGTTCGCGCCTATGTTTACGACGTTCGTCGTGAACAGCGTGGCCCGCAGATTTTCCTGTCGCGTACCCATCCACAGTTCATGGTCAAGCTCTTCACCATGGAAGTGCCGGAAATTTACGACGGCATCATCCAGATCAAGTCGGTTGCCCGTGACCCGGGTTCGCGCGCCAAGATCGCCGTTATCTCCAGCGACAGCTCGATCGATCCGGTCGGCGCCTGCGTCGGTATGCGTGGTTCGCGCGTTCAGGCCGTTGTTGGCGAACTACAGGGCGAAAAGATCGACATCATTCCATGGAGCCAGGATCCGGCTTCCTTCATCGTCAACGCCTTGCAGCCTGCTGAAGTGGCCAAGGTCGTTCTCGACGAAGATGCAGAGCGTATCGAAGTCGTGGTTCCAGATGAGCAGCTGTCGCTGGCCATCGGTCGCCGTGGTCAGAACGTGCGTCTGGCATCGCAGCTGACCGGCTGGGATATCGACATCATGACGGAGCAGGAAGAATCCGAGCGCCGCCAGAAGGAATTCAACGAGCGCACCAACCTGTTCATGGATGCACTCGACGTTGACGAAATGGTTGGCCAGGTTCTGGCATCCGAAGGCTTCGCACAGGTTGAAGAACTGGCCTATGTCGATCTCGACGAAATCGCTTCTATCGACGGTTTCGACGAAGACACAGCCAATGAAATCCAGACCCGTGCCCGCGAATATCTCGAGCGCGTTGAAGCTGAAATGGATGCAAAGCGCAAGGAACTCGGCGTTTCTGACGAACTGCTTCAGATCGAAGGCCTGACATCGCAGATGATGGTGGCTCTCGGTGAAGACGGTATCAAGACCGTTGAAGACTTTGCCGGCTGCGCTGCTGACGACCTGATCGGTTGGAGCGAGCGTAAGGACGGCGAGACCAAGAAGTTCGAGGGTATCTTCTCGAAGCTCGATGTTTCGCGTGTTGAAGCTGAAAACATGGTTGTTCAGGCTCGTCTGCTCGCTGGCTGGATCACCCAGGAAGACCTGGATGCCCAGCAGCCTGCTGAGGAGGAGGCTGACGCCGCTGAACAGGAATGAGTGGCAAGTTACGCCAGTCGGATGCCGTCATCGAGGATGACGGCTTCGGCGCAATCAACGGTCGCATGTGCATTGTGACCCGAGAGAGCGACTCGCCAGATGATTTGATCCGGTTTGTGGCGGGTCCTGACGGCACTGTCGTCCCGGACATCAAGCGCCAGCTTCCGGGTCGTGGCTGCTGGGTGAAGGCCGAGCGGCAATATATTGAGAAGGCAATCGCGAAAAAGCTTTTCGCGCGCGCTTTCAAAAAGGACGTGAAGGCTGGTCCTGAGCTTGTCGATCTGGTTGACAGGCTTCTGGTTCAGCAGCTTGCCGGAATGATGAACCTGGCCCGCAAGGCCAGCCAGTTCATTACCGGCGCAACAAAGGTCGATGCGGCTGTGCGCTCCGGTGCAGCTCTTGCCGTCTTCCACGCTGCAGATGCGGCACCGGACGGCGTTCGTAAAATAAACCAGGCTCGCAAGGCCTGGCACCTTGGAATGGAAACCGAGGAAGAAATACCGTCCCTTAGGCCGTTCACAGTGGCGGAAATGGACGAGTTGATGGGTCAGAATGCTTTTATCCACGCTTGCGTGCTTGCAGGGCAGGCGGGTGAGGGTGTAGTGAAGCGCGCAAACATGCTCCTAAGGTATCGCGATGGCGGTCAGTCCGGGGCGGAAGGCGGCGCTGGCCGGAATGAAGAATGACGCGGTTATCGGCTAAGGTCGACGCTGTGTTTCGGATACAGGAATTGAACGACGGGGCCTGATGTTTGTCATCCGGCCCGCGTCCGAAGGAACGGGAACGGAATGACCGACAACAACGACGACAAGACACTTAACGCACAGCCCAAGAAGACTCTCACCCTGAAGCCGGGCGGGATGAATCAGGGCACCGTGCGTCAGGACATGGGTCGAGGTCGCACCAACGCGGTTGTGGTGGAAACACGCAAGCGTCGCCCCTTGCGTCCTGAAGACGAAAAGCAGGGTACAGCAGCCGTTGCACCAGCACCAAAGCCGGCAGCGCCAGCGCCTGTTGCTGCGCGTCCGCAGCAGCCAGCCGCACCTGCACCACGCATTCACCAGCCGTCCTCCGGGCAGCAGCCAAACCGTCCAAACCAGCAGCAGAACCGTCCGCAGCAGAGCCAGCCATCGCGCCAGCCTGATCGTCCGCGTGGCAATGTTCTGCATGATCTGTCTGCCGGCGAAATGGAAGCCCGTCGTCGCGCTCTGATGGAAGCCCAGGCCCGTGATGTGGTCGAAGCCAAGCAGCGCGCCGAAGATGAAGCCCGTCGCAAGGTTGAAGAAGAACGCCGCATCGCTGCCGAGCGTGAGGAAGCTGCACGTCGTGCTGCTGAAGAAGCTGCTGCCGCCAAGGCTGCCGCAGAAGCGCAGGCTGCTGCACCTGAAGTCAAGCCACAGCCTGCTGTTCAGCGCACGGCACCTGCTCCGCAGGCAGGCCGTCCAGATGCTCGTCCGCAGGGTACACGTCCTGCTCCGGCCGCACAGGAACCTGCTTCGACTGGCGCACCACGCGTTCGCAGAACCAATGATGACGATGATGATCGCGGCGCACGCCGTGGACCAAGCGGCCTGCCAGCACGTGGCAAGGTAACCGCACCGGTTCCAGCCAAGCCTGCTGCACGTTTGAAGACCGAAGAAGAACGTCGTCGCGGCAAGCTGACCGTTACGGCTGCTGGTCTCGACGAAGACGGTTCGCAGCGCGGTCGTTCGCTGGCTTCGATGCGCCGTCGTCAGGAAAAGTTCCGCCGCAGCCAGATGCAGGAAACGCGCGAGAAGATTTCCCGCGAAGTCGTTCTGCCTGAAACCATCACCATTCAGGAACTCTCTCAGCGTATGTCCGAACGGGCCGTTGACGTGATCAAGTACCTGATGAAGGAAGGTCAGATGATGAAGCCGGGCGACGTCATCGACGCCGATCTGGCTGAACTGATCGCTGGCGAATTCGGCCACACCGTCAAGCGTGTTTCGGAATCGGACGTTGAAGAAGGTATCTTCAACATAGCCGATGACGAGGGCGAAATGATGCCACGTCCGCCGGTCGTTACCATCATGGGTCACGTTGACCACGGTAAGACCTCGCTGCTCGACGCGATCCGCAAGGCAAACGTTGTTGCTGGCGAAGCCGGTGGTATTACGCAGCATATCGGTGCTTACCAGGTTGAACAGAACGGCCAGAAGATCACCTTCATCGACACCCCCGGTCACGCCGCGTTTACCGCGATGCGTGCACGTGGTGCACAGGCAACCGACATTGCCATTCTGGTGGTCGCTGCCGATGACAGCGTGATGCCGCAGACGATTGAATCGATCAACCACGCGAAAGCGGCTGGTGTGCCGATCATCGTTGCGATCAACAAGATCGATAAGCACGAGGCAAACCCTGAAAAGGTTCGCCAGCAGCTCCTGCAGCATGAAGTGTTCGTGGAATCCATGGGCGGTGAAGTGCTTGACGTCGAAGTGTCTGCCAAGAAGCAACTTGGTCTCGATAAGCTGCTGGAAGCAATCCTGCTGCAGGCCGAAATTCTCGACCTGAAGGCCGACCCAAGTCGTACGGCTGAAGGTACCGTTATCGAAGCCGAACTTGACCGTGGCCGTGGTGCCGTGGCTACCGTTCTGGTTCAGAAGGGTACGTTGAAGCCTGGTCAGATCATTGTGGCTGGCGACCAGTGGGGCCGTGTTCGCGCTCTCGTCAACGACAAGGGCGATCACGTCAAGGAAGCTGGTCCTGCCATGCCGGTCGAGATCCTCGGCCTGTCCGGTACGCCATCGGCTGGTGACCGTTTCGCGGTTGTTGAGAACGAAAGCCGTGCTCGTGAAATCTCCGAGTATCGTCAGCGTCTGGCACGCGACAAGGCTGTTGCCCGTCAGACGGGTCAGCGCGGTTCGCTGGAACAGATGATGACCCAGCTTCAGAACACCGGCATGAAAGAATTCCCGCTCGTCATCAAGGCAGACGTGCAGGGTTCGGTCGAAGCGATCATTGCATCGCTCGAGAAGCTGGGCACCGACGAAGTTCGGGCACGTATCGTTCATTCGGGCGCTGGCGCGATCACGGAATCGGATATCTCGCTCGCCGAGGCATCCAACGCTGCGATCATCGGCTTCAACGTTCGTGCGAATGCTCAGGCCCGTACGGCTTCCGAGCGCGCTGGTATCGAAATCCGCTACTACAACATCATCTACGATCTGGTGGATGACGTGAAGGCGGCAATGTCCGGTCTGCTTTCGCCAGAGCGTCGCGAGACGTTCCTCGGCAACGCCGAAATTCTGGAAGTCTTCAACATCACCAAGGTCGGCAAGGTTGCCGGTTGCCGTGTCGTCGAAGGCAAGGTCGAACGTGGCGCTGGTGTTCGTCTGGTTCGCGACAACGTCGTTATCCACGAAGGCAAGCTCAAGACGCTCAAGCGCTTCAAGGACGAAGTCAGCGAAGTGCCTGTCGGCCAGGAGTGCGGTATGGCCTTCGAAAACTACGAAGACATCCGTGCAGGCGACACGATCGAGTGCTTCCGCGTCGAGCATATCACCAGAACGCTCTAAGTTCGCGGCTCGAAACGATAGAAAATGTGACGGGCGCCGGTTAGTCGGCGCTCGCTCCGTTTGAGGCTAATAAAAATGGTAAAAGCAACATCTTCCGCCCCATCACAGCGCATGTTGCGCGTTGGTGAACAGGTGCGCGCTGCAATCACCCAGGTTTTGCAAAGGGGTGAAGTCCGTGACGATCTCCTGGAAAAGACCGTCGTGTCGATCTCCGAAGTGCGCATGTCTCCGGATCTGAAAATAGCGACCGCCTATGTGACGCCGCTTGGCGTTGCGGATCACACCCAGACGATTGACGCATTGAACCGGCATGCGAAGTACATTCGTGGTCGGCTTGGCCCGCAATTGCGCCAGATGAAATACATGCCGGAACTGCGTTTCCGGGATGATACGAGTTTCGATAATTACAAGAAGATCGATGCGCTGTTGCGCTCGCCGGAAGTCAGCCGTGATCTTGGAGCGTCTGCAGGCAAAGTCTCCGAAGAAAAAGACGAAGAATAGAAATACGGCATGTCCAAACAGCGTAAACCACAACACCGCAAGCCCAAGGGTCGTCCGATCTCTGGCTGGCTCATCCTCGACAAGCCGCTGGATTTCGGCTCGACCGAGGCCGTTTCCAAAATCAAGTGGCTGTTCAATGCCCAGAAGGCAGGCCATGCGGGAACGCTTGATCCCTTGGCCTCCGGCATGTTGCCGATTGCACTGGGTGATGCCACCAAGACCGTGCCTTACGTCATGGACGGCCGCAAGATCTATGAATTCACGGTTACCTGGGGCGAAGAACGCACGACAGACGACCTTGAAGGCGGAGTCGTCAACAGCTCCGAGGCGCGGCCGCAAGAACAGGCAATCCGTGATCTGCTGGCAAAATACACCGGCACCATCCTGCAGACGCCGCCACAGTTTTCGGCTATCAAGATTGCCGGTGAACGCGCTTACGATCTGGCGCGCGATGGTGAAACCGTCGAAATCCCGGCGCGCGAAGTCGAAATCTATCGTCTGAGCCTGCTGGCTGTCACCGACAACAACATGGCGCATTTTGAAGTGGAATGCGGCAAGGGCACCTATGTTCGTGCGCTGGCACGCGACATGGGCCGCGACCTCGGCTGTTATGGTCACATTTCCGAACTGCGCCGCACGATGGTTGCGCCGTTCGGTGAAGATGTCATGGTGCCGCTTGCCAAACTCATCGAATTCGAGGCTATCGAGGATCGTGACGAGCGGCTGGCTGCACTTGATGCTTTCCTGATCGATACAGCGGAAGCTTTATCTGCGCTGCCACAGCTGGTGATCAGCGACGATCAGGCCCATCGTTTGAAAATGGGCAATCCCATTTTGCTGCGCGGGCGTGATGCGCCAACCGACCATCCCGAAGCCTACGCCATGGCACGTGGCAAGTTGATCGCCATCGGCGAAATTGGCCAGGGTGAGTTCCGCCCCAAAAGGGTGTTTGGATAAGACGTTGAATGAGGGGCGAGCAATCGCCCCTTTTCTTTGTGGTACAGATGGTTTATAGGCAGCCCCAGCTAAAGCTTAGCCTTTTGCTAATGAATGGCCAGAGCTGGACGACATCCCGGCTCTAGGCGTCCCGATTTTCCTTAACTCATAGAAAGGATCGTACGATGTCGATTACTGCAGAGCGCAAAGCCGCCCTTATCAAGGAATACGCAACTGTCGAAGGCGACACAGGTTCGCCAGAAGTTCAGGTCGCTATTCTGACCGAGCGGATCAACAATCTGACGGAACACTTCAAGGGTCACAAGAAGGACAACCACTCCCGTCGTGGCCTTCTGACCATGGTTTCGAGCCGCCGTTCGCTTCTTGATTATCTCAAGAAGAAAGACGAAGCCCGTTACACAAAGCTGATCACAGCTCTTGGTGTGCGCCGCTAAAAAAATTCCGGCGGGTCATCGGTTCGATGCCCGCCGGTTTTTCTATCCGGTCTAAATACCGGACGATGCCCCCCGAATGCGTTATCAAGCAGGCCGGGGAACAGGAAGATGGGCCGGATGGGCCGGTACCGTCTAAACAACCGATGACCTGTCATGGGGCAGGATTGCCGGATGCTTTTGCAACACCATCTGTGTTGCAGCGATCAAAAAGCTTCCAGTTGTCTTGCCCGTGATGTGTCGAAGCTGAGAAGGTCGAGAGATCTTTAGCAGCGACAGTTAAGGACAAGATATGTTCAAACAACACTCCGTGGAAATCGAATGGGCAGGCCGTCCGCTCAAGCTCGAGACAGGCAAGGTTGCCCGTCAGGCTGACGGCGCCGTCATCGCAACCTACGGCGAGACCATGGTTCTCGCGACGGTCGTTTCCGCCAAGGCTCCGAAGCCTGGCCAGGACTTTTTCCCACTGACCGTCAACTACCAGGAAAAGACCTACGCTGCCGGTAAAATTCCAGGTGGTTATTTCAAGCGCGAAGGCCGTCCAAGCGAAAACGAAACCCTCGTTTCGCGTCTGATCGACCGTCCGATCCGCCCGCTCTTCCCTGAAGGCTACAAGAACGACACCCAGGTTGTCGTGATCGTTATCCAGCACGATCTGGAAAACAATCCGGACATTCTGTCGATGGTCGCAACGTCTGCTGCGCTGACACTTTCTGGCGTTCCTTTCATGGGCCCAATCGGTGGCGCGCGCGTTGGTTACATCAACGGCGAATATGTTCTGAACCCACATCTCGACGAAATGGACGAGTCGGTTCTCGATCTGGTTGTTGCCGGTACGCAGGACGCAGTTCTGATGGTTGAGTCCGAAGCAAAGGAACTCAACGAAGAGATCATGCTCGGCGCCGTCATGTTCGGCCACAAGGGCTTCCAGCCAGTTATCGACGCCATCATCAAGCTGGCTGAAGTTGCTGCCAAGGAACCACGCGAATTCGAACCGGAAGATTTCTCCGCGCTCGAAACAGAAATGCTCGGCCTTGCCGAAGCAGAACTGCGCACCGCTTACAAGATCACTGAAAAGGCTGCACGTTACGCTGCTGTCGACGCAGTGAAGGCAAAGGTCAAGGCGCACTTCCTGCCGGAAGAAGGCGAAGCAAAGTACACAGCCGAAGAAATTGGCGCAGTGTTCAAGCACCTGCAGGCCAAGATCGTTCGCTGGAACGTTCTCGACACCAAGAGCCGTATCGACGGTCGCGACCTGTCCACGGTTCGTCCGATCATTTCGGAAGTTGGCCTTCTGCCACGTACCCACGGTTCGGCGCTGTTCACACGCGGCGAAACGCAGGCGATCGTTGTTGCCACACTCGGCACTGGCGAAGACGAGCAGTATGTTGACAGCCTGACCGGCATGTACAAGGAACGCTTCCTGCTGCACTACAACTTCCCTCCCTACTCGGTTGGTGAAACAGGCCGCATGGGTTCCCCAGGTCGCCGCGAAATCGGTCACGGCAAGCTGGCATGGCGCGCAATCCGCCCAATGCTGCCAACCGCTGAGCAGTTCCCGTACACACTGCGCGTTGTTTCCGAGATCACCGAGTCCAACGGCTCGTCCTCGATGGCAACCGTTTGCGGTACATCGCTTGCTCTGATGGACGCTGGTGTGCCATTGGCCAAGCCAGTTGCTGGTATCGCCATGGGCCTTATCCTTGAAGGTGACCGTTTTGCGGTTCTCTCCGACATCCTCGGCGACGAAGATCACCTCGGCGATATGGACTTCAAGGTTGCCGGTACTGCAGACGGTATCACCTCGCTCCAGATGGACATCAAGATCGCCGGTATCACCGAAGAGATCATGAAGGTTGCTCTTGAGCAGGCTCAGGGCGGTCGCAAGCACATTCTCGGCGAGATGGCCAACGCCATTACTGAAAGCCGTGGCCAGCTTGGCGAATTTGCTCCACGCATCGAAGTGATGAACATTCCGGTCGACAAGATCCGTGAAGTTATCGGTTCGGGCGGCAAGGTCATTCGCGAAATCGTCGAAAAGACCGGCGCGAAGATCAACATCGAAGATGACGGCACCGTCAAGATCGCTTCGTCTTCCGGCAAGGAAATCGAAGCTGCCCGCAAGTGGATCCACTCCATCGTTGCTGAGCCGGAAGTTGGCGTAATCTACGAAGGCACTGTCGTCAAGACAGCTGACTTCGGCGCGTTCGTAAACTTCTTCGGCGCACGTGACGGTCTGGTTCACATCTCGCAGCTCGCTTCCGAGCGCGTTGCCAAGACCTCTGACGTCGTCAAGGAAGGCGACAAGGTCTGGGTCAAGCTGATGGGCTTTGACGAGCGTGGCAAGG
>NZ_DAMDBP010000069.1:0-14767 GCF_032092815.1 Agrobacterium sp.
CGGCAAGGTCGATCATGTCAGGCGCGGTGCCGAGGATCGGGATACCGTTCTTTTCAAGAGCTTCGGCCAGCTTCAGCGGCGTCTGGCCACCGAACTGCACGATAACGCCAACCAGCTCACCCTTTTCCTGTTCGGCGCGCATGATTTCGATCACGTCTTCCGCAGTCAGCGGCTCGAAATACAGGCGGTCGGAGGTGTCGTAGTCGGTCGACACGGTTTCCGGGTTGCAGTTGATCATGATGGCTTCAAAGCCTGCATCCTTCAGTGCGAAGGCAGCATGGCAGCAGCAATAGTCGAACTCGATGCCCTGGCCGATACGGTTAGGACCGCCGCCGAGGATAACGACCTTCTTGCGGTCGGACACTTCTGCTTCCGAGCGCAGCGCACCAACGAATGGCGCTTCGTAGGTCGAGTACATGTAGGCGGTTGGCGATGCGAATTCGGCAGCGCAGGTGTCGATGCGCTTGAAGACCGGGCGTACGTCGAGGCTGTTGCGCAACTCGGCAACTTCCTTTGGGCGCTTGTTGGTCAGGCTGGCAAGACGGGCGTCGGAGAAGCCCATCGCCTTGATCGCGTGCAGGTTTTCAGCATCGGTCGGCAGACCATGCTCTCGGATACGCGCTTCCATGTCGACGATCGCCTTGAACTGGGCGATGAACCATGGGTCGATCTTGCTGTTTTCGTGCACTTCCTCTTCGGACATGCCCATACGCAGAGCCTGAGCAACCATGCGCAGACGATCCGGTGTTGGTGTGCCGATAGCGGCGCGAATGGCGTTCTTGGAGCCTTCGCCTTCTTCGTAGCCTGGGATTTCGATTTCATCGAGACCGGTCAGGCCGGTTTCCATGCCGCGCAGTGCCTTCTGCAGCGATTCTGCAAAGGTACGGCCAATTGCCATGACTTCACCAACCGACTTCATGGCCGTGGTCAGGATTGGCGAAGCGCCTGGGAACTTTTCAAAGGCAAAACGTGGGATCTTGGTGACGACGTAGTCGATCGATGGTTCGAACGAGGCAGGCGTCGCGCCGCCGGTAATGTCGTTGTCCAGTTCGTCCAGCGTGTAACCGATGGCGAGCTTTGCTGCGACCTTGGCAATCGGGAAGCCGGTGGCCTTGGAGGCAAGCGCGGATGAGCGCGATACGCGCGGGTTCATTTCGATGACGACGAGACGGCCGTCCTTAGGGTTGACGGCGAACTGAACGTTCGAGCCGCCCGTTTCCACGCCGATTTCACGCAATACCGCGATCGATGCATTGCGCATCATCTGGTATTCCTTGTCCGTCAGCGTCAGAGCAGGGGCAACGGTGATACTATCGCCGGTGTGAACGCCCATCGGGTCGATGTTTTCGATCGAGCAGATGATGATGCAGTTGTCCGCCTTGTCGCGAACCACTTCCATTTCATATTCTTTCCAGCCGAGTACGGATTCTTCGATCAGCACTTCGGTGGTTGG
The DNA here is from genome assembly GCF_032092815.1 of Agrobacterium sp. Taxonomy (GTDB): domain Bacteria; phylum Pseudomonadota; class Alphaproteobacteria; order Rhizobiales; family Rhizobiaceae; genus Agrobacterium. The sequence continues at coordinate 1,454 of NZ_DAMDBP010000069.1, forward strand.
CGATGCGTCGAGACCGCCGCCGATGATTTCGAAGAATTCCGAGCGGTTGTAGGCAATACCGCCGCCGGTGCCACCCATGGTGAAGGATGGACGAATGATGGCGGGCAGGCCAACAACATCAATTGCCTGTGCGGCAATGGCCATAGCGTGGCTGATGTAGCGCTGCTTGCGATCTGTTTCGCCAAGGTTCCACTGGTTTTCGAGATTGTCGAGTGCCTTGTCCAGATCAGAACCGGAAAGTTTGGCCTTCAGTTCTGCGCGGGCAGCTTCATGTGTCTTGCGGTCGGCGTCCTTGATCTCGGTGGCGTTGGCCAGCATCGAGCGAGGAGTTTCAAGACCGATCTTTGCCATGGCTTCGCGGAAGAGGGCGCGGTCCTCAGCCTTGTCGATTGCCTCAGGCTTTGCGCCGATCATTTCGACATTGTAGCGGTCCAGAACACCCATGCGCTTCAACGAGAGGGCGGTGTTGAGAGCCGTTTGACCACCCATGGTCGGCAAAAGCGCGTCCGGACGTTCCTTTGCGATAATCTTGGCCACCACTTCAGGAGTGATTGGCTCTACGTAGGTGGCATCAGCAAGGCCCGGATCCGTCATGATCGTTGCCGGATTGGAGTTGACGAGGATGACGCGGTAACCTTCCTCCTTCAGCGCCTTACACGCTTGTGTGCCGGAATAGTCAAACTCGCAAGCCTGACCGATAACAATCGGTCCCGCGCCGATAATTAGGATGGACTTGATATCTTGGCGCTTCGGCATGGCTCTCGTTCCGCTTCTCGTGTTGCGCAAAAAACGGCCATGGTGAAGGTTCACCGGCCGGGGCGCGCAATTCCAATGTTTTCAGGCTAGAAGCGGCTTATAGGCAAATGTTTTAACGAACGGAACCCCGAAAGTTCAAAATCGACAGGAAATATGCAACCAAACGCCATGTCCGATGTTTCTTGGAGCGGCTTGATTTCCATGATCTCAATTCGCTGATACAACAGATGGCATATAATAGCGTATTTTCTGTCGGGAGATAAACGACCATGGAGTGGAAAGGGCGCCGCCAGTCTGACAACGTCGAAGACAGACGTAATATGTCGGCAGGCCGGGGCGGTTTGGGCAATAATCCGTTCGGCCGTACCGGTTTTCGAATTCCTTCAGGCGGCAGACGCACCGGTGGTGGCATCGGTATTGGCGGTTTGCTGGTCATCCTGCTTGTCAGCTGGTTCCTGGGCATCAACCCGCTTACCCTGCTGTCGGGCGGTGAGGGTATGATGGGTGATAGCTCAACGCAGCAGACGGGCACACGCCCGCAAGGCAACTCCACCGACGATACCACGGCCTTTGTGCGCGTGGTGTTGGCTGAAACCGAAAATACTTGGAGCGGCATTTTCAAGTCTGCGGGTCAGACCTATCAGGAACCGACCCTGGTGCTGTTTTCCGGTCAGGTATCTTCGGCCTGCGGTTACGCATCGGCAGCAACCGGTCCGTTCTATTGCCCGGGAGATCGCAAGGTCTACCTGGACACCACTTTCTTCCGTGAGCTTGATCAGCGTTTTGGCGCAGCCGGCGATTTTGCGCAGGCCTATGTGATTGCCCATGAGGTTGGCCATCACGTGCAGAACCTCACAGGTGTTCTGCCGGAGTTCAACCGTCGCCGCCAGTCGATGAGCCAGGTGGATGCCAACCGCATGTCGGTTCGGGTTGAGCTGCAAGCGGATTGCTATGCCGGTATCTGGGCGAAGTTTACGGAGCAGGAAGGCATTCTCGATACGGGCGACCTAGAAGAAGCGCTCAATGCTGCGCATCAGATCGGTGACGATACGTTGCAAAAGCAGTCGCAGGGTTATGTTGTGCCTGACAGTTTCAACCACGGCACGTCGCAACAGCGCATGACATGGTTCAAACGTGGTTACGACACTGGTCGCGTTTCGGATTGTGATACATTCAGCACCAATATCTGACGATCATTGATACATGCCGTCGCGCAAATTGATGCCGTATTCCAGATAGGCTTTCAGGGCACACAACATTTGTGACCAACCCTGACAATTGCCATAGGATGCTTTCAACCCGGCTGGCGTTTCGCGCCAGCCGTTTTCGTTGATGCTGACAAGTGTCCTGTCGTCACCAATAGCTTCAAAGCTGATTGTTACTGTGGTGTTGTAACTGCCCGTCTCATCGGCGCCTTCTTCATTGGCCTGCCATTGCAGAATGATTTGGCTGTCCTGTTCGGCCTTGACGACCTCAACCGGGAACGCGCCGGGAAAATCATGAAAATCCCAGGAGACGGTGGTCCCGGTTTCAAGCCTGCCCGTGGCGCCACCCGTTGTGAAGTAACCCGACAATATCGCTGGATCGGCAACCGCTTCGAACACCTCATGGAGCGGTTTTGATATTCTGGCGGACACTGTAAATGTCAGTTCCATTTCATCCTCCCTTAAGACGCACATTTCGCAACAAACTCGTGAGGTGTCACTTGAGTTGCACAGGGGGTATCGACGGGATGATCGGGTAAAATGGCTGAACCGGCACATCCGGTTCAGTTTGACTGGCGAGATATATAATTAAGCGGCAAGCAGCAGGGCTGACAAATACATGCCAAGCGCAAAAACGGTATGCGCAACTAGGTTCAAGACGCGGACCTTGGTCGGGTTTGGTGTTTTCGAGGCCGCCCATCCGATGCCAAGGCCCGGCTGAAGCAGAAACCAGCCGGCACCAACGGTCACGATGCCAACGATCCAGGGCTGAATGAATTGTGGCTCAGCAAACCATAGCGGGGTTACAACCAGCGCCAGAATGATGCCGTAGAGAACGCCGATGGCGTAATGCATGAACCAGCCAAGTGCCACTTCGTTTTCGTAGGGTTCGGCATTGGCAATGCTGTCATGGAACACCTTGCCCTTGGGCAGGTGCCAGAACCAGCGACCGGGTGGTCCCCAGTTCGGGGCAGGCTGCTTGAAGACGAAATGGAGAATATAGGCCCAGATATCCATGAGGATGGTTCCGCCTATGCCCATGACCACGCCACGCCAAATAATCTCCGACATTCCCGCTCTCCCGACTCTCTTTGTCGTTTGGCAAGGTGTCGGCTTTTTTAGGGTTCGGCAAGTGCAGTTTGGGGGCTTTGCAGCCCTCCGGCATGATCTCTGAGGCGAGGCAGGGAGAGGGCTTTATAAGAAAGACGTGGCCGCCGGAGCGGCCACGTTTTGTCTGATCAGGCCGCGCGGCTGTAAGACTTGTGTTGTGTCTGCTGCATGCCCAGTCTGAACTGCGCCAGCAGCTCATTAAGCGATGCTGCTTCCGAGGCGAGGCCGTGACTGGCCGCCGTCTGTTCTTCCACCATGGCGGCATTTTGCTGCGTGCCCTGGTCGATGGTGTTGATGGCGGTGTTGATTTCCGACAGGCCGGTCGATTGTTCGCGGGTGGCAATGACAATCGCATTGATGTGGCGGTTGATTTCCTGCACCTGCGTAACGATGGCTTCCAGCGCCTTGCCGGCATTATCAACCAGCGTCACGCCTTCCTGGACCTGGGCGGTCGAGGTGCTGATCAGTGCCTTGATTTCCTTGGCAGCTGTTGCGGAACGCTGCGCGAGTTCACGCACTTCCTGTGCAACCACGGCAAAACCCTTACCGGCTTCACCGGCACGGGCAGCCTCAACACCTGCATTCAGCGCCAGCAGGTTGGTCTGGAAGGCAATCTCATCGATCACGCCGATGATCTTGGAAATCTCGGTTGATGAATGTTCAATGCCTTCCATGGCGCGCACGGCGTCATTAACGACGTGGCCGGACTGTTCGGCATTGTTGCGGGTGCGGTCTACCAGCTTGCCAACTTCTTCGGCGCGCTGGGCTGCGTCCTTGACGGTGGTGGTGATTTCCTCAAGGGCTGCCGCGGTTTGTTCAACAGAAGCTGCCTGCTGTTCGGTGCGACGGGCAAGGTCATCGGCCGAGTGGCGGATTTCCGTTGCCCCGGCATCGATGGCGCGGGCGTTCTGGCCAACATTGGTCAGAGCATCGTTGAGCTTGGTGATGGAGTTGTTGAAGTCTTCACGCAGGCGGTCAACACGCGCCACGAATGGTGTCGAAATGCGGTATTGCAGATCGCCATTCGAGAGATGTTCCAGGCCCTTTGCCAGCGCATCAACCGCAAACTGAATGTCGGCGCTGTCCTTGGCCGATGTTCTTTCGCGCTGGTCACGCTCCTGCTCTGACAGTGAGCGAGATTCAGAGGCTTCTGTTTCCAGGCGCTGTCTTTCCAGCGCGTTGGTACGGAATACGGCAACGGCTGCGGCCATCGAGCCGATCTGGTCGGTGCGATCCTGACCGGGGATGGTGATGGACAGGTGGCCGGAGGCCAGGTCCTGCATGGCAGCTGTCATCTGCGTTACTGGCTTGATCACCAGTTTGCCAAGCAGGAAGGCGAGGAAACCGATCATGCCGATAACTGCCAAGGTGGTGGCAATGATCGCTGCAACACGGAACTGCGAGATGGAGGCATAGGCAACGCCGCTATCAACGACAAAACCGACATACCATTCGACCGACGGCAGGCCTGTGACCGGAATGAAGCTGGTGAGCTTGGTCTGGCCATCGATTGCCGTTTCGGTGATCGCAGAGGCAATGCTTGGCGTTGCTGTCGGGAACAGGTCGGTTAGCGTCTTGTTGACGAAGTTTGCATCCGGGTGAATGAGGATCTTGCCGTCCTTGCTGACCAGAAAGGCGTAACCTTCAGTGCCAACTTCAACCGACTTGATCATCGTTACCAGCGAGTTCAGCGAAAAGTCGCTGCCGGTGACGCCTGCAAGCTGGCCATTGGTGATGACGGGCGAGGCAGCAGTGATGATCAGCCCACCGGTCGAGGCATCGGAATAGGGCTCGGTCAGCACGGTTTTCTGCGCCTTGACGGCGTCCTGGTACCATGGGCGGGTGCGTGGGTCATAACCCTCTGGCAGCGGCAGTTGCGGCCATGTGGTGAACACGCCGGTCGCGCTGTCACCAAAATAGGTCGACATGAACTGGCCGGTCAGCACATCATTTTGCAGCACATTCAGCTTGGCAGCTTCGTCAGGTGCTTTGGCCATGGCTTTGGTGACGACGTCGGTCAGCATCACACGGCCGTTCAGCCAGTTGGCAATGCTTTGTGCGGCCTGTTTGCCGGCGGCATCAATGTTGCGTGCAACGGAGGTTGTCGTGGCTTCCCGTTGCAGCGCGTCGATGTAGATCGAGAAACCGGCAAAAGCCGTCACGACGACGAGCGACGCAGCGATAATAATGCGCGTCATAAGACTTGATTTAATAGACAAGCGCAGCTTCCCTTATAGGTATTCGCGACTTTTGGTCGGATGAACGGACCGAATTCGGAGGGGGAGACAATCATGCCGGGTAACGGCGTTGTATACACGCATCATGCGGGCCAGTTATATGTGGCTGTTTTAGCTTTTGCGTTATTTCAAAACTGTAAATGTAGTTTGACTGTAGCGTGAAATTATTTGCGAACACTCAAAACTGCTTGTTGTTTTGATTTTTGCCAGTTTTTTGTGCATTTGCATTGCTTGGTTGCATCGCCCAAGCGAATATTTTATGCATTCAGACATGCGCCGTTTCCCGTCTCCGTGGAAGCGGCTTTTGTTTTGAGAAGGTGCCGCATGTCCTCGTCCATTGTTTCAGGCAGTGTTCAAACCGGTGCGCAGTCCTGGTCTTCACATCTGAAAGCCACGCTTGCACTGGGTGTTCCGTTGATTGGAGCGCAACTCGCGCAGTTGGGTATTCACACAACTGACATGGTGATCGTGGGCCAGCTGGGGGCTGAAAAGCTGGCTGCGATGGTGCTGGCCGGGCAGTTCTTCTTTGTATTGTTCATTTTTGGTTCCGGCTTTTCAATTGCCGTTGTGCCACTGGTGGCGCAGGCCTTTGGCCGCGGTGATGTGCGCTCGACGCGCCGTTCGCTGCGCATGGGCATGTGGGTTGCCATCGTCTATTGGGCGCTGGTGCTGCCGTTCTTCCTCAATGCAGAGCGGATTTTGCTCGGCTTTGGCCAGAATGCCGAAGTGGCCAAGCTGGCGGGTGATTATCTCGGTATCACCATGTACGGCATGCTGCCTGGTCTGTTGTTTTACGTGATGCGCGGTCTGGTCAGCGCTGTGGGCAAGGCAAGCATCGTTCTCTACATCACCATTCTGACGCTTGTGGTGAATGGTGTGCTGGCCTATGGCCTGGTGCTTGGGCATTTCGGTTTTCCCGCACTTGGCATGAATGGTGCGGCCATCGTTGCCGTTATCGTGCAGACACTGAGCTTTGTGTGTTTGTCGGCCTTCATCCAGTCCAGAGAAGAAATGCGCCAGTATGAAATCTTCGTGCGTTTCTGGCGTCCGGACTGGCAGGCGCTGCGCGAAGTGTTGCGCCTTGGTTTGCCAATCAGCATCACCATTCTGGCAGAGGTTTCGCTGTTCAGCGCTGCGTCCATCCTGATGGGGCAGATCGGAACAACCGAACTTGCCGCCCATGGTATCGCGCTTCAATTGGCTTCGATTGCTTTCATGATCCCGCTTGGACTGTCGCAGGCAGCAACGGTGCGGGTTGGTGTTGCTTACGGGCAGGGCGATTTTCCCAATCTGGTACGGGCCGCCATTATGGTCAGCGCACTTGCCTGCGCCATTGCCGTTGCCGGTGGGGTTCTTTTTGCGGCTGCTCCGCAATATCTCAGTCGCTGGTTCCTCAATGAACATCTGCCCAATGTGCCAGCGGTTCTCGACTATGCGGCGAAGCTGGTGATCATTGCCGGCATTTTTCAGTTGATGGACGGATTGCAGGCAATTGCCAGCGGCCTGCTTCGTGGCCTCAAGGATGCGCGTGTACCAATGATCATGGCACTGATTTCCTATTGGCCGGTCGGCTTCCTGCTGGCCTGGGTTCTCGGGTTCCCGCTGGGGCTTGGCGGCGAGGGTGTGTGGTACGGCATTCTTGTTGGCCTGACCGTTGCCTCGATTACCTTGTCATGGCGGTTTGTGGCGCTGGTACAGCGGCAGAAACACACTGCAATCGCCTGAGTGATCTCATCAATGCGCAAAAGAAAAGGCCCGCGAAATGCGGGCCTTTTGTATTTCTGACTTTTCAGAGTCGTATCAACGCTCTGCCAGAGCGGCTTCACCCTTTTTCTCGCGAACGAGATTAACGAAGCGGCGGAACAGATAGTGGCTGTCCTGCGGGCCAGGGGATGCCTCCGGGTGGTGCTGTACCGAGAAGACTGGCTTGCCGACAACGCGCAGACCGCAGTTGGTGCCGTCGAACAGGGAAATGTGAGTCTCCTCAACACCTTCCGGCAGCGACTTCGTGTCGACTGCAAAGCCGTGGTTCATGGACACGATTTCCACCTTGCCGGTGGTGAAGTCCTTGACCGGGTGGTTGGCGCCGTGGTGGCCCTGATGCATCTTTTCAGTCTTTGCACCGAGTGCAAGGCCAAGCATCTGGTGGCCGAGGCAGATGCCGAACAGCGGCAGGTCGCTCTTGATCAGGTCCTGAATGACCGGAACGGCATATTCGCCAGTTGCAGCCGGGTCGCCAGGGCCGTTGGACAGGAACACGCCATCGGGCTTCAGAGCCAAGATGTCTTCCGCCGATGTCTTGGCAGGAACGACAGTGACCTTGCAGTCAAGGCCGGCAAACAGGCGCAGGATGTTGCGCTTGACGCCGAAGTCAACGCAGACGACGTGGTACTTGGCATCAGCTTCGCCGAGCGTACCGTAACCTTCGTTCCACACCCAAGGTGTTTCGGTCCAGACGGAAGACTGACCGGATGTGGCTTCAATGGCGAGATCGAGACCAACCAGGCCGCTCCATGCCTTTGCTTCTGCCTTCAGCGCGTCGATGTCGAAAACGCCGTTCGGATCGTGGGCGATGACGGCATTTGGTGCACCGTTTTCACGGATCCAGGCGGTCAGTGCGCGGGTATCAATGCCGCAGAGACCGATGATGCCACGGGCCTTCAGCCATGCATCGAGATGCTTGGCGGCGCGGTAGTTGGACGGGTCGGTGATGTCAGCCTTGAAGATAACGCCGACTGCGCCGCGGCGGGCCGCAGGTGTCAGGTCTTCAATGTCTTCATCATTGGTGCCAATGTTGCCGATATGCGGGAAAGTGAAGGTAACGATCTGGCCGAGATAGGACGGGTCGGTGAGGATTTCCTCGTAACCGGTGAGCGCCGTGTTGAAGCAGACTTCGGCCTGAACCTTGCCGGTTGCACCAATGCCGGTGCCTTCAATGACCGTGCCGTCGGCGAGAACGAGCATGGCGGTTGGTTTGCGGGTGGTCCATGGAGTTGTTGCGGTCATCTCGTTCCGTTTCCGCCCTCGTGCGACCGCACACCTCTTGAAAGGTGACGGATCAAGGGCCATCTCTGGTCGCAGGCAAGGGCGCGCGAAAGCTTCGCGCCAGTACCCTTGATTAAAATCTCGTGCAGGTGCCGGAAAATAGACAAAGCGACGCTGGCGGTCAACCGTAGCCTTGTGGATTACGTGGAATTAAACACCATGAAATTCAAGGGGTTGTGTATTTGATTTGCCCGGTGATGTTCGCTCGTCTATGAGAACGGCAAAAATAACAAGGAAAAGCGGCTTGGCGAGACAGGCAAAACAGCGCTTTTCGAAGGAGAATTGAGACCATGATGCGCGATATTTTCGCAAATGAGCTGAAAGAATCGCTGAAGGCTCGGGATGCTCGCCGCACAGGCACCATCCGTTTGATCCAGACGGCGATCAAGGACCGTGATATCGCCAACCGCGGTGTGGGCAAGGACCCAGTTTCGGATGACGAGATCATGCAGATTCTCACCAAGATGATCAAGCAGCGCGATGAGTCCGCCACGATCTACGAAGGGGCGGGCCGTCAGGAGCTTGCCACGCAGGAGCGTGAAGAAATTGTGATAATCAAGGGCTTCATGCCAGAGCAGCTTCCGGAAGAAAAGGTGCGTGAGCTTTGCCAGTCCGTCATCAGCGAAACCGGTGCTTCCGGCCTGCGTGACATGGGCAAGTGCATGAATATGCTCAAGGAAAAATATCCGGGTAAGATCGACTTTTCCAAGGCATCCGGCATGGTCAAGGATTTGCTGAAGTAATTCAGGCTGTCTCATTGTTGTGGAAGGCAGGGTATGTGCCCTGCCTTTTTTATTTATTGCTGTGTGCGAACAACGTTTCAAGGAAATCTGCCTTCATATTTCCTTGGTCTTTAAGGAATTTGCCCTGTGAATAACGGGCATTAATTTCTGCCGTTGTTGGAATAATTCCTTTGTCGCGCTTATATGGAAGGCTTGCCGAGGTTCAGATGCGCTTTTCGAACTCCTTTCTCGATGAAATACGCGACCGCGTTAACATCTCTGATGTTATCGGGCGGCGTGTGACGTGGGATCGGAAGAAGAGCAATCCGTCGCGTGGCGATTATTGGGCCTGCTGCCCGTTCCATGGCGAAAAAAGCCCAAGCTTTCACTGCGAGGACCGCAAGGGTCGTTATCACTGCTTTGGTTGCGGTGTGTCCGGTGACCATTTCCGGTTTTTGACTGATCTTGATGGCCTCAATTTCCCTGAAGCTGTGCAGCAGATTGCCGATATGGCTGGCGTTGCCATGCCGCAGCCAGATGTTCAGGCCGAACGGCGTGAACGGGAACGGGCATCGCTGCAAGACGTCATGGAAATGGCGACGGTTTTTTTTCAGGACCAGTTGCAGACGGCAGCCGGTGCCAAGGCACGAGCCTATCTACGTGACCGTGGCCTGACGGGCCGCACCATCGAGACATTTCGTTTGGGCTTTGCGCCGGAAGGGCGCAGCACGCTCAAGGAATATCTGGCCTCAAAAGGCGTGGGCAAAGACCAGATGGAAGCCTGCGGCCTCGTTGTGTATGAAAATGTGCCGGTGTCCTATGACCGTTTCCGTGATCGCATCATGTTTCCGATCCTGTCATCGCGGGAAAAGGTCATTGCCTTTGGCGGTCGCGCCATGTCGCCCGATGCGCTGGCCAAATATCTGAACTCCAATGAAACCGAGCTGTTTCACAAGGGCAATGTTCTCTATAATTTTGCCCGCGCCAGACGTGCCAGCCAGGTGCCGGGGCAAAATTCCGGCGGGACGGTGATTGCCGTTGAAGGCTATATGGATGTGATCGCGCTCTATCAGGCCGGCATTGAAAATGCCGTTGCACCGCTCGGCACGGCGCTGACTGAAAACCAGCTTGAGCTGCTTTGGAAAATGTCGCCGCAGCCTGTTTTGTGTTTTGATGGCGATGGCGCCGGTATCCGTGCTGCCAACCGTGCTGCCGATCTGGCGCTGCCGCACATCAAGCCGGGCCGTTCGGTCAGTTTTGCACTGCTGCCGGATGGCAAGGACCCGGATGATCTGGTGCGTCACGAGGGGCGGGCACCTTTCGACCGGGTGATGGCGGAAGCCAAGCCGCTTGCTGCCATGATCTGGAGCCGTGAAACGGCATCGATGAGTTTCGATACGCCGGAAAAACGCGCCGAACTTGAAAACCGCCTCAAGCAGATTGTCACTGTCATTGCCGATGAAAGCGTGCGCCGCCACTACCAGCAGGATATGCGCGACCGTCTGAACGGGTTTTTCCAGCCGCAGTTCCAGCGGGGTGCACCGCAAGGTGGGCAGATGCGCCGCAACGGTACGCCAGGGCGTGGTGCTGCCGGTGGTCGTGGGGCCGGTGCGGCGGGGCGTGGCGGTGCTGTATCGTCCAGCTTCTCCGATCGTCTGGTGCAGTCCGGGCTGGTCAAGGGTTATCAGGCAACACCTGCGCTGCGCGAAAGCGTTCTTGCCATTACCATCGTCAATCATCCGGTGTTGCTGCTGGAGGAATATGACGAGATTGCCGCCATCGATTATGAAAACCGTGATCTGCAGCGTCTGTGGTCGCAGGTTTTGACCTATGCTGCTGAAAGTGCCGAGAGACTGTCACGCGAAGGCATGATGGAACGGCTGGAGGGACAGGGGTTCGGTGCACTGCTCAAGGCGATGGAACAGCAGGTTCGCAATGCCCGTTTGTGGACTGCAACCGTGGATGCCGCACCCGAAGATGCACGGGAAGGTTATAATCAGGCTCTTGCCCTGCACAAACGCACCAAGGCGCTGCGTTGGCAGAAAATAGAACAGCAACGCGAGATTGCTGAGGCGACAGAGGCTGGTGATGGCGAGCGGATCATGCAATTGATACGTGCACTGAACGAAGTGCAGCTGGAAATAACCCGCATGGAGGCGCAAGAAGCCATTATTGATGGTTTCGGTGTGATGTCCGGTCGGGTAAAGGGGCCAGCGTTCAGTCGAAGCTGAGGACGAAGATGGCCTGATGTTTTTCTGCAGGGCTTGTTTTGGCCGCTCTGCTTCCTAAATAGTGGATAAGTGGGTGACTGCCCGTAAAATGCCTTGTTATTATCGGCTTTTTTGACTTTTCGTGGTCTGTTGCGCCGGAAAGGCTTGACTGGATGAAAAATAGCGGGAATCACCAATTCAGGTAAATAAGGTGGAATGGCCCTTGGTGGATCAGAACGGCATTGGCGAGCACTTCTGCATGCGAACGCATTGTTTGACGCTGGCGGCCGTCGTGGTTAATCGGCAATTAAATATCATTCCGTTAGGTGTGTGACAGTGATTCGCTTCACGCCTGATGCCTGTGAGGGCAACTGGGCTGGAGCGGACAGCATGTTAGCGTCAGGGAAAGCGACGAGATAGATGGCAACCAAAGTCAAAGAAAACGAAGAAGCAGAAAACGAACGCGACGGTGCGACGGACGGTCCGCTTCTCGATCTTTCCGATGACGCGGTCAAAAAAATGATCAAGGCCGCCAAAAAGCGCGGCTATGTCACCATGGATGAGCTGAACTCGGTTTTGCCTTCCGAGGAAGTGACGTCGGAGCAGATCGAAGACACGATGGCAATGTTGTCCGACATGGGCATCAATGTTGTCGAGGATGAGGACGCGGAAGAAGCCAACAGCAATGATGAAGACGGCGATACCGAATCGGAGGAATCCGAAGGCGGCGAGCTGAGCACATCAAGCGGTACGGCACTTGCGACGGCGAAGAAAAAAGAACCGACAGATCGTACTGACGATCCGGTGCGCATGTATCTGCGCGAAATGGGTTCGGTCGAGCTTCTGTCGCGCGAAGGCGAAATTGCCATTGCCAAGCGCATCGAGGCTGGCCGCGAGACAATGATTTCCGGCCTCTGTGAGAGCCCGTTGACGTTCCAGGCGCTGATTATCTGGCGCGACGAACTCAACGAAGGCACAACACTGCTGCGCGAAATCATCGACCTCGAAACGACCTATTCCGGTCCTGAGGCGAAGGCTGCTCCGCAGTTCCAGAGCCCTGAAAAGATCGAGGCTGACCGCAAGGCTGCCGAAGAAAAAGAAAAGACCCGCCGTGCACGCGTCAGTGATGACGATGTGACCAATGTCGGCGGTGAAGGCCTGCCACTCGAAGAAGAGGAAGAGGACGATGACGAATCGAACCTTTCTCTCGCAGCGATGGAAGCTGAACTGCGTCCGCAGGTCATGGAAACGCTCGACACCATTGCTGACACCTACAAGAAGCTGCGCAAGCTTCAGGATCAGCAGGTTGAGGCACGTCTGGCCTGTACGGGTACCCTGTCCAGCGGGCAGGAGCGTCGCTACAAGGAACTGAAGGATCAGCTGATCACGGCCGTTAAGTCGCTGTCGCTGAACCAGAACCGCGTCGACAGCCTTGTCGAGCAGCTCTACGACATTTCCAAGCGTCTGATGCAGAACGAAGGTCGTCTGCTGCGTCTGGCCGAATCCTACGGCGTGAAGCGTGACAGCTTCCTCGAGCAGTATCACGGTGCCGAACTTGATCCGAACTGGATGAAGTCGATTGCCAATCTTGTTGCCAAGGGCTGGAAGGACTTCGCCCGCGAAGAGAACCAGACCATCCGTGATATCCGTCTGGAAATCCAGAATCTGGCCACCGAAACCGGCATTTCCATTGCCGAGTTCCGCCGCATCGTGTCGATGGTACAGAAAGGCGAGCGCGAAGCGCGTATCGCCAAGAAGGAAATGGTTGAGGCCAACCTGCGTCTCGTTATTTCCATTGCCAAGAAATACACCAACCGTGGTCTGCAGTTCCTTGATCTTATTCAGGAAGGCAACATCGGTCTGATGAAGGCGGTGGACAAGTTCGAATATCGCCGTGGTTACAAGTTCTCGACCTATGCGACATGGTGGATTCGTCAGGCGATTACCCGCTCGATTGCCGACCAGGCACGTACCATCCGTATTCCGGTGCACATGATCGAAACGATCAACAAGATCGTTCGTACCTCGC
>NZ_DAMDBP010000070.1:0-12584 GCF_032092815.1 Agrobacterium sp.
TTTTTACACACAGGATGCCTGTGACATCCCTCGGGTCATACCCGAGGACGAGGCAAGGTTCGCAGCACAACCCCTCACCTGAAAAATTGATCACTTAGCAAGCTAAGATGATGATTTTTCTTCCTCTCCCACAAGGGTAGAGGTAGGGGCACCAGTGGCAGCGCCCCTCACCCCGCATTGATGAAACTGCGCTTGCCCAACACAACTGCGGCAAGGCAGGCAGCAAGCAGCACCAGCACCGATGGCACGAAGGCGGAAACGCCGATATGGTTGAGCATCAGGCCGCCGAAAATGCCGCCGCCTGCAATGGCGAGGTTCCAGGCGGTGACAAGCATGGACTGCGCCATATCGGTATGTTCACCTGCCGTGCGTGCCATGGCCGTCTGGAAAATGGTGGCGGCGCCACCAAAACCCACACCCCACAGGATAACGGCGAAATAAACAGCGATTTCGGCCTCTGGCCAAAGGCCAAAGATGACAGCGGCAAGGCAAAACAGCAGGCAGCTGAAAATGGCGAGGTCGCGAAGCCGGCGGTCAATCCACACACCAACGAACCAGATGCCGACAAGCGAACTGCAGCCAAAGGCCAGCAGAATGGCATCCACCTGACCAGAGAGACCGAAAGGCGTCAAAAACGGCGCGATATAGGTGTAGAGAATGTTATGCGCCAGCACGAAGGATAAGGTGACGAACAAGATGGGCAGGATGCCCGGCAGCTTGATGACACCGGCAAGTGACAGTTTTTCCGCCTGTTTTGTGCCGGCAAAATCCGGAAGCCGCCAGTTGATCCACAGGGCCAGGATTATGGCCGCAGCGCTCATCAGCCCGAAGCATAAGCGCCAACCGGCCAGCTGGCCGATGAAGGTGGCGGCGGGTACACCGATGGAAAGCGCGATGGGCGTGCCCGCCATGGCAATGGTGATGGCGCGGCCCTTTTGATGATCCGGCACCAGACGCGCCGCATAACCGGCCAAAAGCGCCCATAACAGACCGGCGGAAATGCCGGCCAAGCCGCGCGCCACCATGGTCAGCACATAAGACGATGACAGCGCTGTGACCAGATTGGCAATGGCAAACCCGATAATGGTGAGCGTCAGCAGCGGGCGACGGCGCAGGCCTTGTGTGGCACGCGTCAGCGGAATGGCAGCCAGCAGCGAGCCCAGCGCATAGATCGTCACCGTCTGGCCAGTCGCCGATTGCGACACCGCAAGATCAGCCGAAATCTGCGGCAGCAGCCCGGCGGGCAGTGCCTCGGTGAGGATGATGATGAACCCTGACAAGGCCAGCGCGATCAACGCCAGCAGCGGCAGTTTTTGCTCGCCGGACGCTTGGTCGTCCGGCTCTGTCTGTTCATAGGCAAGTTGCGACATGGGCTTAAGCGCCACGTTCAAATTTTGGCAGCACCAGATCACCGATCGTATAGGTGTGGAATTCGCTTGATGAGACTTCATCCAGCCGCTTGAACTTTTCAACGAAAACCGGGTCGGAGAAAAACTCGCCGACATTATCGGCGCTCTGGATCGCCTCGATATTGACCACTGTCAGGCCATCGCTGCTTTTGGCAAGATTGCTCCACAAAAAGCCTTCCTTGCGTTCTGCCACGTAATGCACAACGTCCTGAATGATGGCGAAGGCCTCTTCCTGCTTGCCGGGATGCACGTGAATGACATTGACGATGAAGGTGGTGGCGGGTGCGGCGGAAAAGGCGGCAACGGGCTGGCTGGTCATGGTGTTACAGGTCTCCATTTTGCTGTCGCATTCACTGTGATTGCGATGGCATCTGGATAGCGACCGAGATATACGGGATAAACAGGCCGTAATTCTCAACAGAACGGACAAATATTCCGCAATGGACAAGCTGGGCACAATTGGCATTTTCGTGCAGGTGGCGGAGGCCGGCAGTTTTGTGGCGGCCGGGCATCGGCTGGGCATATCGGGGTCTGCGGTCGGCAAGGCGATTGCGCGGCTGGAAGACGAGCTTGATGTGCAGTTGTTCAACCGCTCTACCCGCAGCATGGCACTGACCGAAGAAGGCGGGCTGTTTCTGGAGACCTGCCGGCGCATTCAGGCGGAATATGAGGAAACGCGGGCCAAACTTTCCCGCGCCCAGGCCGCACCACGTGGACAGTTGCGGGTCAGCCTGCCGCTGGCCGGCATGTTGTTGATGCCGACCATTTCCTCCTTCATGCGGGCCTATCCGCAGATCAATCTCGACCTCGATTTTACCGACCGGCTGGTTGACGTGATCGAGGAAGGCTTTGACGCGGTGATCCGCACCGGCGAGGTGCGCGACACAAGGCTGATGAGCCGCAAGCTTGGCACCTTCCGCCATGTGATTGTTGCGTCGCCCGAGTATCTCAAGGAAAACGGCCATCCGCAGGTGCCGGAGAATCTGTTGCAGCACCAGTGCCTGCACCACCGTTTTGCCAATTACGGCACGCTGGAGCCATGGCCGCTGGTGCGCGATGGCGCGACCATCAAACTCGACCTTCCGGTCAGTCTTGTGGCCAGCACGCTGGAACCACTGATCTATCTGGCGGAACGGTCCTTCGGCATTACCTGCCTGCCGCCCTTTGCGGTGGCCGAGCAGATCAAGGCCGGCACACTGGTGTCACTGCTTGATGACCATTTGCAGGATACCGGCACATTCCGGGTGCTGTGGCCAACCAGCCGGTATTTATCGCCCAAGGTGCGGGCGTTTGTGGACTACATGGCGCAGCATTTGTTTGCGGAGTGAGTGGGTGAACGTCGAGCCAGCACAGAACCCCTCACTTGAAAAATCTATCACTTAGCAAGCTAAGATGATGATTTTTCTTCCTCTCCCACAGGGGTAGAGGTAAGGGCGCAAGCCTTGCCGTTCCACCCCAAGCTTTCGTTTGCCGTGCAGTGCTGCTAACCATGGTGCATCAACCAGCAAGGAACCTAAAGCGCCATGTCCACCCGCCCGATCGTTCTCGTTACCGGTGCCAGCAAGGGCATAGGCTCTGCAACGGCACTGGCCTTTGCCAAGGCGGGGTATGATGTCTGCGTGAATTATAACAGCGACGCCGAAGGGGCGGCCGAGACGGTGGAAAGCTGCAAGGCCGAGGGTGCGCGGGCGATTTCCGTTCAGGCCGACGTGGCGGACAGCGAGGCGGTTGTTCAGATGTTTCAGACCTGCGACAAGCTGCTTGGTCCCCTGTCCTGCGTTGTCAACAATGCCGGCATCATTGGCGGGGCCAGCCCCATTGCAAAGCTGAAACCGCAAAACCTCGAAGCGACCTTCGCGACCAATGTGTTTGGCGTGCTCTACTGCATTCAGGAAGCCATCAAACGTATGGCGACCGATCAGGGTGGCAATGGTGGCGCGATCATCAACATGTCGTCGCTCGCCGCAAACCTTGGCAGCCCCGGCGAATATGTGCATTACGCCGCCTCCAAGGGTGCGGTGGAAACCCTGACGATTGGTGCGGGCAAGGAGCTGGGGGCCGTTGGCATCCGCGTCAATGCCGTGCGGGTTGGCACCACGGCCACCGACATGCACCAGCGTGAAGGAAACCCCAACCGGCCTGACATGGTGGCGCGGGTAACGCCGCTTGGTCGCATTGCCCTGCCGCAAGATATTGCCGATGCGGCGGTGTTTCTGGCCTCACCACAGGCGAAATTCATTTCCGGCACGGTGCTGACGGTGGCCGGTGGTCTGGCGCCGTAAGTCACTCCCCATCCATTGCTGCAGATGTCTCATGTAAGCTGGACGAGCTGTGCCATGTCGGATAGACCGGCACATTCGAGACCCGACATGTACCAGAACAGGATTTGATGATGGCTTTGCAGTTTTCCGGCGTGTTGCTTGATCTGGACGGGCTGCTGCTCGACACCGAGCGGCTGCAATTTGAAGTCGGTCCGGCCGTGCTCAAAGGCATGGGTTTTGAGGTTGAGCCAACCTTCTTTCACGCCCTGGTGGGGGTGGATCGCGCCACCAGCGCCCGCATGATCAATGAACAGCTGGGCGGTGACATTGACCGGGTAGCCCTTGATCTGGCCTGGAACACGGCAATCGACGAAAAAATGCGCGATGCCATTCCGCTGCGCCCCGGCGTACATGACTTTCTCGATGCGCTGGATGAACAGCAGCTGCCGCGCGCCATTGCCACCAACAGCGACACCGCCCGTGCGAAATGGAAACTGCAACATGCCGGGCTTTTGCACCGCGTGCATGCGGTTGTTGGCGTGGACATGGTAAAACGCGGCAAACCGGCGCCCGACGTTTATATTGCCGCGGCTGAAACGCTGGGCCTGCGCCCCGACCAATGCGTGGCGCTTGATGACAGTGACCTTGGCGTGCACGCCGCCATGGAGGCCGGTGTGGCCAAGGTTATTCAGATACCAGACATGGTGTTGAGCCGTGATCTGCGCGCCCACCATCAAGCCGGCTCACTAAATGAAGCACGGACCATCATGGGGCTGTAACGCCAACATTTATGCGTCAGACCGATAAGTCCAATCGGTATTGGGCCTCTAATGCGCATGGAATTCGCACCTAACTTTGAAGGGTTGTCATCACCTTTGAAGGAATTCCTGTATGAACAAGAAACTTGCCGCGACGGCATTGTCCATGTCGCTTTCTGCAGCCGCACCAACATTTGCTGAAGACACCAAACGCGCCAGCATGGCGCAACCGCTGACGATTGCCGATATTCGTGCGGTTTCCCCTGCCCTTGGCAAATATACCCAGACAATCGTGCTTGATGAAATCTGGAAACGGCCGGGCATGTCGCCACGCGACAGAAGCGTGGTGGCCATTGCCGCACTGATTGCACGCGGCCAGACAATCGACATGCCGTTTTATTTCGAGCGGGCGCTCGATAATGGCGTGACGGCTGGCGAACTCTCCGAGATCATCACACATCTGGCATTTTATGCCGGATTTTCGCAGGCCACATCAGCCGTTGCAGTTGCCAAGGATGTGTTTGCCGCACGCGGCATTACCGCCGAACAATTGCCGCCGGAAAACCCGGAATTGCTGCCCATCAACCAGGCGGCAGAAGACGACCGGGCAAAACGGGTAACGGAAAGCGTTGGCCCGATCTCGCAGGGCGTTGTCGATTATACCGCCATGCTGTTTCAGGATGTGTGGCAGCGCCCCGGCCTTAAACCGCGTGACCGCAGTCTGGTGACGGTGGCATCGCTGATTACCAACGGCCAGTCGGCGCAGGTTGGTTTTCACCTGAACAAGGCCATGGACAATGGCCTGACCGCCACCGAGGCCTCGGAAATGTTGACGACACTGGCCTTCTATGCGGGTTGGCCAAACGTATTTTCCGCCGTGCCGGTTGCCAAGGACGTGATTGAAAACCGGCCAAGCTGAGGTCTGTCACGCCCAAGACCTCATTTGCGTCACGCGACGCATTTTGTCGCTACCTGGCGACACCACCATTTGAAAGGAAAACCCATGAAAAAAACCATCGCTATTGCCGCCACATTGAGCGCGCTAGGCAGCCCGGTTGCGGCCGAAGGCATCATTATTTCCGAAAACAGCAGCAGAAAATCCATGCTGGCCTCGAAAGAGCAATTTACCGGCACGGTGTTTGTGGAGCCGATGTTTGATGCCAATGAACAGAATGGCCACAGCACCGGACTTGTGACCTTTACGCCGGGTGCGCGCACCGCCTGGCACTCGCATCCGCGCGGGCAGCTTCTGATCATTACCGAAGGCGCCGGCTGGGTGCAGGAAGACGGCGCGGAAAAACGCAACGTCAAGGCGGGCGATGTGGTGTGGTTTGCCCCCGGTATTCGCCACTGGCATGGCGCAACCGACACCACGCTGATGCGCCATATTGCCCTGTCCTACATGGAAAACGGCACCAATGTTGCCTGGTCCGATCAGGTGACGGACGAACAGTTTCTCGACTGACTTTTACCGTTGAGACCCGACACAACGGCCCGGCAAACAATCGACAGATGGTTGGCCGGGCTTGTTTTCAGGTGGCAATTTAAAGCAGTGGCGACCCCAGCTTTTCTGTCCTATTGATGTGGCCAAACCTGAAAGCCAAGGATTGGACAAGACCATGCCTCATATCTCCGTAAAGATGTTTCCCGGCAAGACCGAAGAGCAGAAGCAGGAATTTGCCGCCAAGGTGGTGGAGGCCGCCAAGGCGATTTTCGGTTCCAGCGACACATCGCTTTCGGTGGCCATTTCAGAGGTCGAGCCAAATGACTGGGAGACCACAGTCTACGGCCCCGAGATTGCAGCCAATGAGGCCGCCCTTTACAAACGCCCCGGTTACGGCGATCTCGCCAAGGCCTGAGCAACACCTGCCGCCAGCATGACTGGCGGCTTTTCATGCCCCGTCACGGGACACCATAAATCTTTCGTTTTCAGCCTGTTACAAGACAAAACTCACCCATGTCTTTAGCTGGTGACAGGATATCATTCCGCCATTCCCAAATCCTCCAACATCCCATCACACAGGCGCATGCGCCCGTGTGGCAGATGGGCCCGTTCCTGGCCGCTTTAATTTTCAGACTCGACAGTTCAATAATTAATTTCTATACCGCCGAGTATGATAATTATCACGTTGAGGACGTCATGAACGAGCTGATCACCACCATTCTGCAAAGCCCTGTGACCGCAATCATCGGAACCGTGGTGCTGACCTGCCTGTTCTGGATGGCAGGCATTTTCGGGATTTTCAATTTTGCTGTCGTGGTGAAAGAGATGGAGGATGCCGCCCTCACCCACCCAAGGTCCTGTGCCGTGGCAACGATCATTTGCCAGTTGCTGGGCTCGGCCTTGCTGATCAGCAATGTCGGTGGGCTGGCATGGCTGGGTGCCGGTGCGCTTGGCGTGTTCACGCTGCTGTCTATTCCGCTTGGGCATCCGTTCTGGAAGTTTGCCGAACCGCGCAAAAGCCATGAATTCCAGATTGCGCTGGAGCATGTGACGGTGGTTGGCGGTTTGGTGCTGGCCGCGATACTTTCGGTGCGCTAAAGGTAAGGCGTGATGAGTGACGTTCAGAAACGAAAGCCGGGACGGCCCAAGGACCATTCCAAGCGGGAAGCATTGCTGGATGCTGCGCGGCAGCTTTTTCTGACCCGCGGCATGGATGTGACGCTGGAAGAGATTGCCCTGACAGCCAATGTTTCCAAGGCCACCATCTATTCCAAGGTTGCCAACAAGGAAGAGTTGGTCGAAGCGGTGATCCGCCGCGAATCCGATCTGACTGTGACCGACGATGAATTGCTGCAAAGCGAGAGCCTGCCGATTGGCGAGGCGCTGCATGCCTTCGGGGTTCGTTACCTGAACTTCATCAACCGGCGTGAACTGCACGGCTGGGACCGGTTGATCGCCTCTGCCGCGACACGTGACCCGGACCTGCCGCGCAAGTTCTTTGCCGCCGGCCCTGGACGCGGCCAAGCGATATTGGTGAAAATGATTGCGCACGCCTCTGGCCGGGGCGAACTGGAAGTGAGCAATGCGACGATGGCCGCCGACAATCTGGCCGGCCTATGGCTGGGTTTCGAAAACCTGGAAGTCAAGCTTGGCGCGCGTGAGCCGCTGAGCGAAGACGAAATCGATGAAAGAGTATCGCTGGGCATTACGCTTTTCATGCGGCTTTATGGCCCACAAAACGCCATCTGCGTCGACAGCAACTAATGGAAACCGCCGGTGTGTCGGTGGCCCGCGCAGAAACCGTTGTTCCGGCACCTCGCGGCCCCACTGGCTGCCAGTATATTCCTCAACCAGCACAAAACCTCTTGTCTCATAGAGGTGGCGTGCGGCATCAGGCCCAGAAAAGGTCTATGGATGGTTGTCGCTCTGAGGCCTTAGGCATCGACAGCGATAATCTGGTGATGCCCGGAGAGAGGCATGACGGGCCCGTATACTCAGACCAAACATCACGCCAGTTCGCTGGCGGGGATGATATGCACGCCCGGCTTTTGGGACAGAGCGGCGTTGAGCAGCGCGCGGGCGATGTTGCCGGCCGGGCTGACGCGCCATTGGCGTGGCAAAAGCGGGCCGATGATTTGCATGGCATGCAGGAACAGGCGTTCGCCAAGCCGGAATTCAGGCCGTTTGCCGCCGATGATGCCGGGGCGCACGATGGTGAGCGATGTGAAACCTTGCGCTTTCAGCTCGTTTTCCACCTCGCCCTTGACCCGGTTGTAAAAGAACCGCGACTTGGCATCGGCACCAATGGCCGAGGTCAGCGCATAGGTGGAGGCGCCGTAAGCCTTGGCGAGACGCGCCACGTCAAGCGGATAGTCATGATCCACCCGGCGGAAGGCCAGCTGTGAACCGGCCGTCTTGATGGTGGTGCCAAGCGTGCAGATGACCGCATCCACCCGCCACCAATCGGCCTCGGTTGGCAATTCGTTGAAGTCTACCTGCGGTGACAGCAGTTTTTCGTGCGGCGGCAGAGGCCGGCGGGTTGGCGCAATGACCCGCGCCACAGCGGGGTCAGCCAATGCTTGCTCAAACACATGGCTGCCAACCAGACCGGTGGCACCAACAATGAGCACCGTTATGCCATCGCCTGATGTCTCTGCCATGCGGTTTTCTCCTCACCTTGCGTTCACACACCACCAAACGCACGGCGTTGAAGGTAGGTTGCACGGCGCAGATCGGCAAGAGTGTCCCACACAGTCTGGTTTACCAGCGGATTGGGGTTTCCAGCGTTTCCCAGAAAATCCAGCGGAACACTTCGCGGCGTGGGTGGTAACCGCGTTCGCGGCCGGGCTGCGCCTCCGAAAACGGGTCCAGCACATGCAGCACGCCGGATGCGCTGGCAACGGCGACGCGGCCGCTGACCGGATCAAAATCAAAACCGCGCAGCGCCGAACCGAGGAACTGGGTGAAAACAGGTTTGCCACCGCTTAAGGGTGCGGCATGCGACCAGCCTGCCCCGCCAATCCACGCCACCGGTTCGCCCAGCCCGTAGACCTCGCCGGGCAGCTGCGTCATGCCATAGGCGCGCAGATAATCATCCGTTGTCTGTGGTTCGTCTTCGTCCTCATTATCATCACCGACAAGTGACGCCAGATCGCGGCAGACGGTAACGCCGCTGGAGCCGTAACGCGAGTTTGACAACAGGCTTTTTGAATCATCGGTGAAACGCAGATTATAGGGGTAGTCGCTTTCAGCCTCGATGCGACCATAGGGTTCGACGGTGGTGTCCGTAATGCGCTCGACGTAATGGCCGCCATAGGCATCCTGCCAGCCATAAGCGACGTATTGCCCATCTGGCGAGATGGCGACGTGGCTGGCATCAATGCCCAGCGGCCCGCCGAACCTGGCCTTCATGTCCTTGTAGCTGCCGATATAGACCGGGCAATCTTCCGAGCCGACATTGCGCAGGCCGCCTTCTACATCATCCGCAGTTTCTTCGGCGTCGTCTTCGGCGGCATCATCATCTTTGTCTTCGTCGTCTTCATCGACATGACCGGAACGTGGGGCCAGCAGTGTCCAGTCGCTGCCGCGCAGCAGCCAGATACCGAATTCATCACTGGCCAGCACAACGCTTTCGCCATCATCTGAAATTTCAAGGCAACGCACCGTCGTGGCATCAACCTCGATATCTTCAGGCCATGGGGTGATTTCTTGTGTGGCGGGGTCAAAGCCCTCGGAAATGGCAAGGCCCTGCCCGGTGGCCAAAACAATCCAGCGCCGGTTGCGCGAAATGGCCACCATGGTGGCGCCGTCCACTTCGGTGATCTCGCCGCCATCGATGTGCAGGACCTGATCATCCAGCCGCACCAGAAAGGCGTCCGGCCCAAGGATGACGACAGCATGCAGGCCGACATCGCCCATATGCGAGGTGAAAGGTGTGTGGGCGGGGTCAAAACGTTCGCGCGCCCGCTGCCAGTGACCGGCGGCATTCAGCGCCACCACCTCATCCAGCACCGCATCGGCAAATTCCTCGTCGCGCTCGTCTTCCACCAGATCTTCATCGGGGCTTTCTTCGAGATCGATGATCGCTTCCAGCGCGGCGCAGACATTCATCGCCTTGGTGCGGCCAATGCGGTTCCAGCTGTCAAAATCATGGGCGGATTGGTCTTCCGGTGCTTCCGGCTCGGTCTTATTCAGCAGTCTCGAAAAGATATTGCGTAACATCGGCGGATATCACTTTCTGAAAACAATCGACAATCAAAGGCCGGTTTCCGGAAATTCATGATTTCCCGCCAGCTGCGCTAAACCCAACATCACACCAAGATGTGACGCACGGATAAGCACAACCATACATCGCAAAAATTCGTTCCACTGACGAACTTTATTTTTTGGATAAAACTTGCTTACACACGCATATCAGGGACGGCAGGACTGGCCATGTTGTGTGCCATCCTGCGCGCCTTCAGGGGCCACAAATGTCTTGGCAATATCCGCCAGGGTGACACCGGCAAACCGCTCCATCAGGCGTTTCTCTGCATCGGAAAACACATCTTCCAGCGTGGCGTTGACGGCTTTTTCAATGGGGCAACCGGGCATGTCATAGGCAGGACCAACCGCAAAAATCGAGGGTTCGCCCACCGCGCGGTAAATATCGAGCAGCGTCAGCTCTTCCAGCGGCCGCGCCAGTGTCCAGCCGCCGCCATGGCCACGCTCCGAATGCACATAACCCTCTTCGCGCAGGCCCGCCATGGTGCGGCGAATGACGACAGGATTGGCATCCAGCATGGTGGCAATCAAGTCAGAGGTCATGACGCCCTTGTGCCGGCCCATATGGATCAACACATGCAACATGCGCGACAAACGACTGTCTTGTCTCATCTGGCCCCTCTCATCTGGATCGCCTCATCTGGCTTGTCTCATCTTCTGCGCACACCCCTCGCAACGCCTTTGTGAGCACGTAACGGGGCATGTGACACCTCGAAAACACTGCCATAACACAAGCTGCGCCTTTTCGTTACGACAAATGTGTCGTGACGATCCCCATTCGGCATCGTTGTTAAAACGAAGCAATTCAGTTGTGGTTGTTCAGCAGCCTACACATCCGCAACCCTGAAAACACGCTGACTGCGGCGCAACAATATCGCAAGTGGAAAAAAACAGCGCATAGACCACATGGTCAATCAAGGAAAGTGTGGTTGGAAACGATGCTGTACAGACGCAACACAAACCGGTGCCGACCATGTGAGGCAGATGCATCCTGCGACGGCTGACCCATGACCCGCTGGACGCGAAAAACCTGATCTGGTGGCGAAGCACCCTCCCCATGACAAAGGGTTGCGGTCAAAACCTAGCTCCACATTCAGCACCTAACTTGACGAAAATTGTTGGGTGAGGACATTTAGCAGCATGAACCCATTCAAGCGATATACTCGGACAATTTTGGTGTACAGCAGCGGTGGAAGCTATAACGCTGCCGCTATCGGGGGAGTTCTTTCAGGTGGATGGGGTGACTGGGATGACGAGACTGGTTGGTCTAAGCCAGAGAAGACGAGTCCGAGCAATGCGAGCGAATTAACGACGAAACAACACGCCTACCCGAAGAAAAGCATCGCGCACTTTGCCAATTGTGAGGGCAGAGTTGAGGTGTATGATTTGATACGGAAGAAGTCTAGAAAAGCTAAGCCATCAGACCCGATTTTTTGTGCTAGACGAGCCTGGGATCAGCGTTCTGAGTCAGGTTACATGCGAGAGATCGAGGATGAATTCCAGGAGCTTACAGATAGAACGATTTCTAACCTGGAAGGTGTAACAAGAGTTTCGGATAAGCGAGTAGTTGGACGATTTTTTGCACTGTGGTACATGCGTTCGCGATACAATCAATTGAAAGATCAAGAATATATACTGGACGGCATTGAGGGTGACCAACTCACGTTGGAGCAGGAAGAGAAGCTTGAGAGAGACCACTACCTATATGTAAGAAGTGGAGGACGTATACCCTGCAGGCAGCTAAATGGGGTTTTGATTCAACAAAAAATTGATAAATTCTCAGAAGATCTAGAATCCATTGCGGGGTGGGGCCTTATTTCGCCAGAAATTTGGATGAATGCCGCGTGAATTTTAGATACTTTCAGAGTCGTATCATTTAGCGATAGGCAATCTGATAGTTCCAACAGCCACCCCATCATTAAAAGTCACCGAAAAGCTTCTCCGCAACCCTCTCTCCCGCTCTAAATCGGGAGAGGATCAATTGTCTTTTTGATGTTAGCCGATCAAGCGGAATATCGTTCAACTGAGACCATTCAAGCATCATGTCGGTGATCTTCAATATCTCTGCAGCGTTGAGGAGCCTCGGCTCTCCGCTCGTGTCGTTCGTCATGACACGCGACCTTCACGATGGAAGCGCCAATCCGGATATCTGATATTGATGATTTGTGGAGATTGGCTAAACACTTCCAGTGCTCTTTCCTGTTTAGCAGGCAAGAGCACGTAGCAACTCCCAGTCGTCGACGCCTACATGTTCGGTTGCCGACAATGCGCACAGGGTACGCTGCTATCTCAACATCGTCCACCCTAAATAACTTTTTTATCCAGACCGCCGCCCCACCATCAAATGGTGGGGTCACCTACAAGCAATCTGTTCAGACGTGCCTGTCGATCAATGGTAAGCGCCGTTTTGAGAGCACGTCGGTTTACGCTTGACGGAATGGAATGACGT
>NZ_DAMDBP010000071.1:0-12550 GCF_032092815.1 Agrobacterium sp.
GGACAGAAGCCGCGCGACAGCCACCGAGACCGGAGCCAAATTCACCTATTTCCTGTCCTGCACCCTGATCATGGACTACAAGACCGGCAAGGCGACCTATCAGGGACCGGGCAAAAGGCTCGGTCGCTCGAATGTCGGCTTCGGCCAGACCGTTCAGGAGGTGGAAACACGCCTCAACAATATCTGGCAGGCCCATCAGGAAGGCCACGAGATCGCCAGCCATGCCTGCGGCCATTTTGATGGCAAGGACTGGACGGCAGCCGATTGGGAAGCCGAATTTGAAACCTTCAGCAAGACGCTTGAAAATGCCTGGGAGATGATCGGCAAAAAGGACGCCGAGCCGCAAGGCTGGCGGGAGTTTGCCAAAACCGGCATCAAGGGTTTCCGCGCGCCCTATCTCTCACAAAGCGATGGCCTGACGGCTGCGGAAAAGAGACATGGTTTTACCTATGATGCGAGCCTTGTCACCAAGGGTCCGCAGTATCCTGTTACGGCCAAGGATGGCATGACCCGTTTTGGCCTGCCGCTGATCCCGGAAGGACCGAATAACCGCCCTATCATTGCCATGGATTACAATCTCTTCGTGCGCCATTCCGTGGCTGTCGAGACACCGTCCAAGGCGGCAGAGTTCGAAGACCGCACCTACAAGGCATTCCGCGCTGCCTTCGACAAACAATACAATGGCGAGCGCATTCCGCTGCAGATGGGCTTCCATTTCGTGAAGATGAATGGTGGCGCCTACTGGAATGCCTATGAACGCGTGTTGCGCGAAGTCTGCAAGATGCAGGACGTCGATTGCATCAATTACGCCAGTTACATGGAAACCTTGAAGACTGCCGCTCCGGCTGAAAAACCGACCGCCGGCTCGTCTTTCTGATCCGAACACGATATGTCGGCCACTCAAAGCGCCGACACCAAGACATAAAAAACCCGCCAGTCCGGCGGGTTTTCTTTTTCCTTGAGAAGTTTATGGCCGGTTGGCAGCCATTTCGCCTTCTGCGGCTTCACGCTCCAGATAACGCTGGTCGATGTCAGGCAGGGCGTCACCTTCGATCGCAGCCTCAAAAGTCTTCAAGCGTTTGTAGATCGACATCAATTCGACAATGGTCGACCACGAATTGACGACATATTGGAACGAACCACGCACCTGATCGAAGACGTTGTTGATCTGCGTCAGCAATCCAAGCGTCAGCTTGCCTGCAACAATCGACGGCACCAGCACGATCAGGCTGAACAGGTTGTCTGCCTGAAGATAGAAAATTCGCGCCACGTTGAAGTACATGTAGTGAAAATACAGTCGGAAATAGTTCCGTCGCACATTGGCGAAAAGCTCACTCACCGTCACTGGTTGAGCGCGGTCCTCGTGGTCCTCGCCATAGACAAGCTCTTTACGATAAGCAGCTTCCACGCGCTGGTTTTTGAATTCCAGACCGGGAAGTTTTATGCCGACAAGAGCAAGGAAAAATGTGCCAAACAATGACCAGAAAATGGCCGCCCAGACCAAGGCGTGCGGCAACTCGCCGATGATTGGCAACTCGGTGATATTCTTGCCAAGCGTGAACAGAACCGGCAGAAACGCAATAAGCGTCATCAATGCCCGGACCAAACCGACACCGAGGCTCTCAACAGTTGTCGAGAAGCGCATCGTGTCTTCTTGGACACGTTGTGACGCCCCTTCAATGTGTCTCAACCTGTCCCAGTTGGCCATGTAGAATTCGTTCATCGCTGTCCGCCATCTGAAGATATAGTGGCTGACAAAGAACAGGTTCAGCACGCCGACAGTGATTGCAACAAAGGCAATGCCGGCAAATCCCAACATGCCAAGATAAAGCTGTTCAGCGGTCACAGGCGCACTGCGCGAAAGCGCTTGCTGAATGAGGTCGTAGAACGGTCCATACCACGCATTGATGGCAACACTGACCTGAACGGAGAAGTAGGTGGTAAAGATGATCAGGGCAGAGCCGAGAACGGACCACATTTGCCAGCGATGGGGGCGATAATAAAACCAGAAGGCCGAAAACAGCAGAACGACGGCAGTGTAGTAAATATAAAACCACAAAAACGAGGTAGACCAGAAAAGAGAAACCCCGATCACCGGACTTTCCCCATCAGCGAGAGGTGGCAGACCAATAGCAGCCCCCCACCCGCTTCCGCCTGCATACCATACGGCAATACATACGGCAGTCCACACAATGGCGGACGTGAAGTAGATTTTCGGGTTTGGAAAGAAGGAATGGAACACGTTTTGAACTCACGCGGACGTTAGGGAGCGGCCGGAATTGGCGAAGCAGTCAAGATACGGAAACTACGGCAGAATTCGGCGCACAGCAATCAACCATCCACATCCTTACCAACTTGTAACTGAAAAAGCATAAAAACCGCGCGGTTTTAGTCGCGCAAACGGGCAACCGGCACCATCAACACCATGCTGATACCAAGTGCCGCCGCCGCCAGAATGGTTGGCAGAACGAAGTCACCGGTCACTTGCGCGACCCATCCAGCCACCAGCGGCCCGGTAATCTGACCTATTCCAAAGGCTGCCGTCATGAACGAAAAGGCCCGTCTGGGGCTGTGCGGCGCAAACTGACGCCCCAGCTGCAGCCCGTAAGCGGTAATCACCATGAAGGTCAGGCCAAGAAGCAAACCACCCGTCAAGGCACCCGCCACCGGCGGCAACATGACAGACGCCAGAACACCGATCGCTTCCACCGCAAACACCAGCACGAATGTCCAACGCAGGCCGATCAGCCCCAGCATCGGTCGCCAGGCGTAAAGAGAAATTGCGCCCGCACTTCCGGTAATGAACCAGGCAAGACATTCGATGAAGGCACCGGCTTCCGCCATGCGGACAATGGTGATCAGAAAGGTCGCGGTAATCACATAACCGAAACCGAACAGGCCGTAAGCAAGGGTCAGCAAAACCAACGGCATATGCCACGCTATCGGTGGTTCAGCCGCAGAAACGGCCGCACGTGGCGGGTCGGACGGCAATACCCGTGCAACCACCACAAAAACGATACAGACAAAAACCGCACCAACGATCCATTCCGCCTGCCAGGACGCACCATCACCGTGCAACAGCGAACCGATGCCAAACACCAGCAGCGACGAAAGGGCGATACCCACACCGACGCCGCTGAAATGCAATGACTGCAAGTCTTCCCGGCCGGCAGCCGTGAGGTGACCGATCACGAGTTGCGAGGTGAAGATCATCGCCAAGGCGCTGGCCATGCCAGCCAGAAAGCGGATGAGGATAAAAATCTCGACCATTCGGGTCATGGCCATTGCCAAAAGCAGCAGGCCGGTCGCCAGCAAGCCTCCCAGCGCAACCAGCCGTTCACGCCCATTGGCCCAACCATAAGCAGCCAGAATGGCGCCCAGCAGATAACCGGCGAAATTGCCCGCCGCGATCAGCCCGGCATCCGATGCCTTCATCGACAGATCGCTCATCATGCCGGGAAGAACCGGCGTGTATAAAAACCGCCCGAACCCCTGTGAACAGGCCATGGCAAGTGCTCCGGCAAAGCCGATCAGCAGGACAGGTGAATGGGATTTGGGGGCAGCATCAGTCATGCCGCGTCTATGGCAGTGCAGCATTGGTCAGGCAAACCATTTATTTTGATGGCATCTGCCAACACAGCTGAACACAAAGTCAAACGCCTTATTTGGTCAGCGCCAGAAGCCTGTCCAATGCAGCTGGAAACCCTTTTAGGGAAAGGCCAAGCAGAACATTCTGCCCGCTTTCCAGCGCTTTTGCCGTCAGCTTGACGGAAGAGCCTTTGCGCAGACTGTCCAGCGTCGGCCCGTCCAGAACCACCTGCACAACGCAGCCAGCCGGCAAGCAGGTTGAGAAGGGTGCAGGCTTCGAGACCGGCCCATTATCGACCTGAAATGTCATGCCGGCCTCAAGCGCCAGGCCAAACGGCAAAACAAGTGTTGCGCGTGTGTTTTGATCCTGCCCGTGTGTCACTTCCGCAGCAATGACAAGCTGGTTGGTGTCTGCCTTGCGTTGCTGCTGCGTCATCACGCAGATCTTGGATGTCTCGGCATCCGAGCACAGCAGTATCCAGTCGCCGTGGGTTTCGTTGACGGAGAATGCATTATTGTTCGGCGTTGCGGGAGCCTCTGTCTGCGCAGCCACGATGGCGGGCTGTGCCAGCAACGACACGAGAGAGACGGCAACAGCCGCCTTTATGTTTTTCCCAAGCATGCGGACACCTGTATGTTTCTGAATGTCCAATCAGCATCGGCATGCGATCGGACATTCAGAATTACATTGAAATCAAAAACGAACCTGTAACTTGGCGTTGACGCCATGGTCATAGGCTTTGGCGCTGAACTGTCCGGTATAGGACAGGCTCAAGGTCGAGGCCGAAGAAAGTGCAAAATCCATTCCCGTCTGCACAATCGCCGTATTTCGGTCCAGCGGCGTTCCCACCACTCTGAAACCGTCTCCGGAAGAGAACCGGGCTGTTGTTTCAGGCTCCACATCACCAAAAGCATAGATCCAGCCAATGGAGCCACGCAAAGTCGCCGGAACGAACCCGACATCAAGATCGGTCGACGCACGTACCCCAAGTGTCGTGTATGTGGTGTTCAGGCTGGTTTCATCCGTGGTCAGGGCAGCAATGCCGCCGGTTTCGGTAAAGCCGTCCGTCTTTACCCGCATATGGCTCAGGCTGACAAAAGGTTCGAACGATGCTGGCGCGACATCAATCCGATAGCTCAGCTCGCCAAACATGTTGAGCGTGCTGGCATCATAGTCAGCTCTCAACGTCTCACCGAGAAAGTCGACCTGGCGCACCGTGTCGACCCTGTGCCAGGTGTAGTTGATGCCTGTGCGGAAGGCGACGGCGTCCCATCGACTGCCGGCATAGACACCGAGGTGGTAGTTGTTGCTGTCGCCATCACTGTCCGACGTATCGAATGATGAGCGGCTGTAACCGCCAAACACGCCAACACGCCAGTTATCGGAGATGCCAGCGTCACCACCGATCAACACACCCGCATTGGAAATATCGGTATCAGGACTGCCGGTCAGACCATCAACCTTGCCCCAGGACCCAAAACCATTTGTCCAGGCGGAGAACCGACCCTGATCGAAAACATCCGTTTTCTTCTCAAATGATGCAAACTGGCCGCTATTTGCCTGCTTCGTTTCCGCGGCATAACCGAGGGCTGGAACGGAGGGTGCCGCAACCCCATCGGTCACCGAGCGAATACGGCCATTCACCGTGTTGTTGACCGATTGGGCCGTCTGGAAAAAGGCTGCACGTGGTGCGGTATGGGTTTCACCCGACAGTTGCCGCAGCGCCTCTCCCTGCTCACCGTCGGGCACAGAAATAAACGACGACCAAACACCCCCCGGCGCCTGACCAGACTGAAGAACAGAGAAGACTGCCGACTGGTTTGGTGTCAGGCCAGACACACCACTGTCAGCGCTGACGGTGGAGAGAAGCGAAACAACCCCATTGTCATAGGAGATTTCGTAATTGGACAATCCGCCCCAATCAATCGTGGAAAATGTGCCCGTCACACTCGTTGCCGTCAGAATAGTGTATCGGCTGGCATTTGCAGATCCTGAGAGCGAGATTTGCAGGGACGTGCCGGGGTTGATAGTCACAACACCACCGGTCAGCACCACCGCATCACTGCTAAGACCTGACACCTGCACGACATAGGTTGAGCCGGTCGAAAAAGCGAGATCACCCACAACCGACAACGCGCCCTTGGAACCAACGAGACCGGGCGACAACGTGCCCCCGTTACTGACGGACAGAGTGGACCCTGATTTTCCGACAGTACCCGTACCGCCCAATGTGCCGTTATCCAAGACATCGATAATGCCACCAAGCGAACCCGTAACCAGCGCGGTTCCACCGGAGATACTGGTCGTACCGCCAAGCGTGGCACTGTTGCCGGAAAAAGTCGTCACACCCGAGAGATGATTGATGAAACCGGTTCCCGAGATGGCGGACGAAAAATCATAGCTGGCATTTGTGTGATTGAAGACAAGCGTGCCCGAGCCGGCACCGAACACAACCCTCGGAGACGCAATATATCCAGCAACACCAGCCGC
Organism: Agrobacterium sp.; assembly: GCF_032092815.1. Classification (GTDB taxonomy): domain Bacteria; phylum Pseudomonadota; class Alphaproteobacteria; order Rhizobiales; family Rhizobiaceae; genus Agrobacterium. The sequence goes on from NZ_DAMDBP010000071.1 coordinate 6,080, forward strand.
ATCGCCTGCTGCCGCTCCGATATTCAGGGTACCTGTTGAGCCTGCTGATAGGCCGATTCGTACGCCCGTATTACTTGTGACAGCGACGGTTGCACCGTCGCGCACAGTTGCTTCACCAGTGCCTTCGTAGCCAATGGCAAGATAGGCGCTGTTTTCCCACAGTGTATCTGCACCGCTTACATCAAGTGTACCGTTGCCCGAGGCAAACCAACCCATGATGCCATAAGCGCTGCTGACGGCGGCTCCATCTGAGACATTGATGATGCCTTCGCCGTAATTTCCGACAACCACAATATTGTTATTCAGGACACCGGTCAAAGTCAGGGCGCTATCGCCCCCCATAAGATTAACCGTCCCCTCGCCGCCGGCATAATAGCCGACAATGACACGGTAAGCCGCGTTGACCTGAGCACCATTGTTTATGGTCAAATCGCCTTCACCATAATGGCCAACACTCAAAGTACCACCTGCGATGGACCATGTCGTGTCAGTTCCATCGATCAACGCTGTACCAAAGCCACCAACGTCGTAACCAATACTGACGGCATTGTCTTTTGCGTCTGCGCCATCCTTGACCGTAAAGCTGCCCTCACCAAAAACACCAATAAATGTTCCGCCACCGCTAGCTGTCCAGGAACTGCCCTCACCCTCAACCGTAAACGTACCCGACGAGCCAGCAAAATTGCCCAGATGCAATGAATTGACAGTGCTGGCGGAAGCGCCATCCTCAATCAGGATCGTACCATCGCCATAAAAGCCTACGTAAAGCCACTGCGTCGCCAAGGATGCATCTTCCCCGGATATCGTCAGCGTTCCAATTTCACCGGCCAAATGCCCTACACCCAGGCTGGCACCAACAAGGTTACCCTCATCCGAGATATCGAGAAAAGTACCGCTCGCAGAACCAACGTATAAACTGTTGTAGCCGGCAGCGTCGGTGATGCTTGTTCGCCCGTCGACGCCGGGAGCCTTGATGTAAACAGTGCTTCCCGCCACCGGGACGACACCACCAAGCCAGTTTGTAGCGTCATGCCAATCACTTGACGTCCCACCGACCCAATCTATGGCATAAGCTGGAAAACCGCCACCGACGACGACAACGACAAATAGGGCTGCTGAACCCAGCAACCGGCTTCGGTAGAACTTCATGCTCTCCCCCCACGGAATACGCTTTAACTAAATCAACCGGCGATCGTCCTCTCGATCAGACAAAAAATATACTTTGGCCCGACCCAACCACTGATTGCATCAAAGCTCGCATTTTTGGGGACACGTTTAAAGTTAGAACCGCGGAATATTCACCCGATAGATGCAGGAAAAATGTGCGTAAATTAGAATTTCCTCCGCGAATCCGCGGACGGACCGTGTACCCCACCGAGAAGGAGAAAACATGATAGCACGCAAGCATACGAATCGCGCCTGACCGCATGTTCGCGGCCTGTTCACGTACAGGTGGTCACGTCACGATGTAGATTGTTCAGTCGGCGAGCGTCAGAACGAGCGGACCGTTTTTGGTCACAACAACCGTGTGTTCAAACTGAACGGTCGGCGCGCTCGGATCGCTATACAGCGTCCATGGGTCATTGTCGCCATCTTCCGCCCAATAGGCACCGGTCGACAAGAAGGGCTCGACGGTAAACACCATGCCCTCTTCCATGATCCGGGTTTCATCCTTGTCCGGCCATGTGGCAAGTTCACGTGGCTCTTCATGCAAGGATCGACCAATGCCATGGCTGGCAAGGTTGGTAATCAGGGTGTAGCGGTTCTTGCGCGCGAAAGCGCCAATCGCATTGCCGATATCTGCCATCGGCCTGCCGGTTTTCACCTGCTGCAAACCTGTCCACATGGCACGCTTGCCATCACGGCACAGGCGTTCGATTTCCTTTTTCACTGGCGGCACGGCAAAGGATGCACCTGTGTCACCGAAGAAGCCATCCTTGACGGCAGACACGTCGATATTGACGAGATCGCCCGGTTTGATGATGCGCACACCGGGAATACCATGTGCCACCTCTTCATTGACGCTGATGCATGTTGCACCGGGAAACTGGTAACAGAATTCAGGCGCAGACTGCGCGCCATTGTCCTCGAGCACCTTGCGACCAATATCATCCAGCTCAGCCGTGGTGATACCCGGCTCTAGCGCGTCAGCCATGGTATTCAGGGCAACGGCACACAGGCGGCCGATTTCCTTCAGCTTTACCAGTTCGTCTTCGGATGAGATGATCATGAAATTTCCCGGACATGTGGATTGCGCAGGCGTTCCACAGCAATCCTGTTCTTACATCATCCAGTGGCTTTCACCCTATCAGCGCTGCCAGTCAATTCTTTTCTGACAATTGGCGCGACTTTCGTGCCGTACAGTTCGATGCCACGCATGATCTGATCGTGTGGCATCAGGCCAATGGCCATCTGCAGCAGGAAACGATCATTCTTGAAGACGCCATGCGCCTTGATGATCTTTTCAGCCACCAGTTCCGGCTCGCCGACAAACAGATTGCCTTGCGCGCTGCGGGCCATGTCGAATTGCGCGCGGTTGGTTGGCCCCCAGCCGCGTTCCCGACCCAGCCGGTTCATCACCTCGGCCTGTGGGCCGTAGAACTGGTCAGCGGCAGCGTCGGTGGTGTCAGCAATAAAGCCATGTACGTTAATGCTGGTTTTCTGTTTGGTTTCAGGTTGGCCGGCGCGGTGCGCCGCCTCGCGGTAGAGATCAAACAGTGGCGCAAAACGACGGTATTCACCGCCGATAATTGCAAGTGCGACCGGTAGGCCCATCGCCCCTGCTCGCGCCACAGATTGCGGTGTACCGCCAACCGCGATCCACACCGGCATATGGTCCTGCAAAGGACGCGGATAAACACCTCGGCCATTGATCGGCGTGTGTTTGTTACCCGACCATGTGACGATCTCGTTTTCACGCAGCGTCAGCAACAGGTCGAGCTTTTCGGCAAACAGTTCGTCATAGTCTTCAAGATTGTAACCAAACAGCGGATAGGATTCGATAAAGGAGCCACGACCTGCCATGACCTCGGCACGACCATTCGACAACAGGTCGACGGTCGCAAACTGCTGGAACACACGGATCGGGTCATCGGAACTCAAAACCGACACCGCGCTCGACAGGCGAATATTGCTGGTCTTGACGGCAGCGGCGGCCAGCACGGTCGATGGCGAAGACACCGCATAATCCGGGCGGTGATGTTCACCAAGGCCGAACACATCAAGCCCGACCTGATCGGCAAGCTCGATTTCCTCGATGAGGTTTTTAAGACGGCGCGCACCTTCCGGTCCCTTCCCATCGGGTGCTTTGGGGTCGACATCCGCGAATGTATAAAGGCCGAGTTCCATGATCGATGCTCCTGTTTTTCAACCCAGAGATAGGCATCGCAAAAGACTATGGCAATTTCAAAATATGGAACGATCCGTTCGATGAAATGGATAGAAAAGCCGAAAACGGCAGATATCGGGCAACCACAAATCCGATTCTGATTTCAACCACTTGGCAGCGCAACTTGAATCACTCTGCCAGGCAGTTGAATCAGATGTTCAAGTCACATCAGATCTGTTCCAGCAGTGCCTCAAGCTGGTCGGCAGCCTTGCCCCAGCCTTCGTGGAACCCCATTTCCTCGTGGGTCTTTTTATCCTCTGCCGTCCAGTGCAAAGCTTTTGCGGTGTAACGGGTCTGGCCGTTCCCCGCCTCCTCGAAGCTGACGTAACCCGTCATGAACGGCTTTTCACTCGGCACCCACCCGCCCTGATAGGCATCGGTAAATACCAGCAACCGGTCTGGAACGACCTCGAGGAAAATGCCATTATTGGGATAAACCTCGCCGTCCGGTCCGTTCATCGTCACGTTGAAAACACCACCGGAGCGCAGGTCCATTTCCACATCTGACACGGTATAGGGTCGCGGCGTGAACCATTCCTTGAGAAGGTCCGGCTCTGTCCATGCCCGGTACACCTTTTGAGGCGCCGCATCGAAAATGCGTGTCAGGGACAGTTCATGTTCTCCAAGTTTTGGCATGCTGTTTCCTCCACTGTTATTAACAACCAGACGGTCCGGTTATCACCCGGCCGTCAGGGTCTTGCGAACGGCATTCCTCCAGCCCTTCACTTTCGCCTTTCTGATCTGTGCATCCATGGCCGGTTCAAACCGCCTGTCGCGTGACCAAGCCTTTGCAAACGCCTCCATGTCAGGCCACACGCCAGCGCGACTTCCCGCGAGCCATGCAGCACCGAGTGCTGTGGTTTCCAGAATGACGGGGCGATCAACCGGTGCATCGATGATGTCGGACAGTCGCTGCATCGTCCAATCACTGGCGACCATGCCGCCATCCACACGCAATACAGTCTCACCGTTACCGTTGTTTTTCCAGTCCTTGTGCATGGCGTCCAGCAGGTCACCGGTCTGGAAACAAACGGCCTCCAACGCGGCACGCGCAAATTCAGCGGGCCCCGTGCTACGGGTCAGGCCGAAAATCGCACCGCGCGCCTCAGCATCCCACCATGGCGCGCCAAGCCCGACAAAAGCCGGCACCAGATAGACCTCCTGTGAGGGGTCGGCCTTGTCGGCCAGCTCCCCGGTCTGCGACGCCTTTTCGATAATCTTCAAGCCATCGCGCAGCCACTGCACGGCAGCCCCGGCAACAAATATCGATCCTTCCAGCGCATAGGTTGTCTTGCCGTCCAGCCGGTACGCAATCGTGGTCAGCAGCCGGTTTTTCGACCGCACGATGTCCTCACCGGTATTCAACAACGCAAAACATCCCGTACCATAAGTCGATTTCAACATGCCTGGCGCAAAACACGCCTGCCCAATGGTGGCTGCATGCTGGTCTCCAGCAACCCCCAAAATGGGTATTTCGGCATCGAAAAGATCTTTTTTTGTCGTGCCAAAATCCGCCGCACAATCCTTGACTTCGGGCAGCATGACCTGCGGCACATCGAGAATGCCAAGCAGCTTTTCATCCCAGCGGTTTTTCTCGATGTTGAACATCAGGGTGCGCGAGGCATTGGTGGCGTCGGTCACGAAGGATTTGCCGCCCGTCAGACGCCAGATCAGAAATGTATCAATCGTGCCAAAACACAATTCACCCTTCTGCGCCCGCTTGCGTGCACCCTTGATGTTGCTCAGCAGCCAGGACAATTTGGTGCCGGAAAAATAGGGGTCAAGCAGCAGGCCGGTTTTGGCCGTGAAGGTCTTTTCATGGCCGGCCCGCTTGAGTTTTTCGCAATCCTTTGCGGTTCTGCGGTCCTGCCAGACAATGGCGTTGTGCAGTGGTTTGCCGCTGTCGCGTTCCCACACCACGGTTGTTTCGCGCTGGTTGGTGATGCCGATGGCGGCAATGTCGGTCGCCTTGATGCCAGCCTTTTTGATCGCCTCCTTAATCGACCACAACACACTTTCCCAAATTTCTTCCGGGTCATGTTCCACCCAGCCGGACTGCGGAAATATCTGGCGAAATTCCTTCTGCCCTACCCCTGCGATCTGCATTTTTGCATCGAAGACAATGGCACGGCTCGATGTCGTGCCCTGATCGATTGCAAGAATGTATTCACCCATAATGTCACTCCTCACATGTACCGAGCAGGGAAATGTGCCTTGCTGTCATTGTCAACCCGCATCCCATATCAGGAGCGTGTGAAAACCGGATTGCCAGCTCCCCCTGTTTGAGCATACCTTCGATACACGCAATGCGTCATCAAGTACGCAGGGGAACATATATGACGAGAACAGTCATCGTTACTGGTTCGACAAGTGGCATCGGCCTTGGCATTGCCCAGGCCTTTGCGAAAGACGGTGCCAACATTGTCCTGAACGGGCTTGGCGACCCGGACGAGATTGAAAATACCCGCCTGATGATGGAGGCGGAAAACGGGGTGCATGTGATCCACCATCCCGCCGATATGACCAAACCAGACGAGATTGCCGATCTGGTGGCCCAGGCCGAGCAGAAATTCGGGCGCATCGATGTGCTCATCAACAATGCCGGCGTGCAGCATGTGGCACCGGTGGATGAGTTTCCACCGGAAAAATGGAATGAGATCATCGCCATCAATCTGACGAGTTCGTTCCATACCATGCGTCACATCATTCCGGTGATGAAGAAGGCAGGCAAAGGCCGCATCATCAACATTTCCTCGGCCCACGGGCTGGTGGCATCACCATTCAAGTCAGCCTATGTGGCGGCAAAACATGGTATCATGGGATTGACCAAATCCGCCGCACTCGAGCTGGCGCAGACCGGTATCACCGTTAATGCCATTTGCCCCGGCTACGTGCTGACGCCTTTGGTGGAACAGCAGATACCGGACATGGCAAAAACCAGCGGCATCAGCGAGGAAGCGGTTAAAAACGAGGTGCTGCTGCGGCTGCAGGCCACCAAGGAATTTGTCAGCGTCGATGAGGTGGCTGCAACCGCACTCTTCCTCGCCAGCGACGCGGCATCACAGATCACCGGAACACACATC
>NZ_DAMDBP010000072.1:0-3264 GCF_032092815.1 Agrobacterium sp.
AAAGGTCCTTGTCCATCGGCTTGCCGGGATGGATCTTGTTCTTGATGCCGTCGAGACCAGCCATCAGCATGGCCGCAAAGCCGAGGTAAGGGTTCTGGGTTGGGTCCGGGAAGCGGACTTCAACGCGCTTTGCCTTCGGGTTGGAGCCGAATGGAATACGGCACGAAGCAGAACGGTTACGGGCAGAGTAAGCCAGAAGAACAGGCGCTTCATAACCTGGAACCAGACGCTTGTAGGAGTTGGTTGTCGGGTTGGTGAAGGCGTTGATGGCCTTTGCGTGCTTGATGATACCGCCGATGTAATACAGGCAGGTTTCAGACAGGCCTGCATATTCATCGCCAGCGAAGGTTGGCTTGCCGCCCTTCCAGATGGACTGGTGAACGTGCATGCCCGAACCGTTGTCGCCGAAGATCGGCTTTGGCATGAAGGTTGCGGTCTTGCCGTAAGCGTTGGCAACCTGGTGCACAACATACTTGTAGATCTGCATCTTGTCGGCGCTGTGAACCAGCGTGTCGAACTTCACACCCAGCTCGTGCTGGGCAGAGGCCACTTCGTGGTGATGCTTTTCAACGACAACGCCCATTTCGGCCAGAACCGTGAGCATTTCGGAACGCATGTCCTGCAGGCTGTCGATTGGCGGAACTGGGAAGTAACCACCCTTGACGCGCGGACGGTGACCGAGGTTGCCGGTCTCGTAATCGGTGTCGTCGTTGGACGGCAGTTCGGTGGAGTCCAGCTTGAAACCGGTGTTGTACGGATCAGCCTTGTACTTCACGTCGTCGAAGACGAAGAATTCTGGCTCAGGACCAACAAATACGGTGTCGCCGATACCGGACGCCTTGAGGTAGGCTTCAGCCTTCTTGGCTGTGCCGCGCGGGTCACGGTTGTAGGATTCACCGGAAACCGGGTCGAGAATGTCGCAAAGGATGACCATGGTGGACTGCGCGAAGAACGGGTCCATATGAACTGTTGCCGGATCTGGCATCAGCACCATGTCGGACTCGTTGATGGCCTTCCAGCCAGCGATGGACGAGCCGTCGAACATGACGCCGTCGGCGAACATGTCTTCGTCCACACAGACTACGTCCATGGTGACGTGTTGCAGCTTTCCCTTCGGGTCCGTGAAGCGCAGGTCAACGAACTTAACGTCATTATCCTTGATTTGCTTCAAGATATCATTTGCAGTCGTCATTGAGGGTGTTCCTTGAGTGTGTGATGACGAGGTGGCGATTTACCTGAGCCGGTTTCCTGACTCAGGTGTTTTTTATATGGCGTCAACGCCCGTTTCACCTGTCCGGATACGGATGACTTCTTCCACATTGGAAACGAAAATCTTGCCGTCACCAATGCGGCCAGTCTGTGCCGCGTTTCGTATTGCTTCGATCACTGCATCTGCATTTTCGTCGGCCAAAACGACTTCGACTTTTACCTTCGGCAAAAAGTCCACGACGTATTCAGCCCCGCGATAAAGTTCCGTGTGGCCTTTTTGGCGACCGAAGCCCTTCGCTTCAGTTACAGTTATTCCCTGAAGACCGACTTCCTGAAGGGCTTCCTTCACTTCGTCGAGCTTGAAAGGCTTAATGATCGCTTCGATCTTTTTCATTTGAAAATTTCTCTCCGCTTCTCCCGTTAAAGCAGGGTCTGCCCGCTTCCCGAACAGAATGCACATAGCATGCCAAATTGAAACGAAGATTTTGCATTTTTTCTCAAAAAAGCATCTCCCTTATGTTGTTTGATCGGATTTGGCGCCATGAACAGTACTGTTTTGCGAAAAATTGGCGTTGGTGTGTGCCAATATTTCTCATTTTACGCGTGTTTCTCATCCGGTTTACACTTCGCTAACTGACGGTCGTTGATGCATATAAAATATTCAAATGACTATATATTGTGCATTCATCTCTGCCTTATTTATGAGCGTTGCTTTGCCCGGCAAATTGCTATCAATATGAAACATGAAATTTTCGCGTGAACATTTCCTCTTTACGCCATCCGCCATGGCGCAGGTCGATATTGATGCTGCCAAAAGCGGTCTGTGGTCCTTTGCACTGATGCAGCGGGCAGGGCAGGCGATTGCTGCTTGCGCCCTCAAACATTACCCGCAGGCGCTTCGCCACATCGTGTTATGTGGCCCCGGCAACAATGGCGGTGACGGTTACATTGCAGCCGCCGCCCTTGCCGAGAGCGGTGTCGATCCGCTGGTCTACCATCTGGTTGATCCAGAAGACCTTAGTGGTGATGCACGACGGGCCATGGAGGGCTGCACCATCAAGGGGCAGGCGCTGGCAGAGTACACACCGCAACCGGGTGACGTGATTATCGATGCGCTGTTTGGTGCTGGCCTGTCACGGCCTGTGCCTGATGCTGTGGCGACGTTGTTTGAGGTGATCAACGGGCTTGATATCCATGTGATTGCTGCCGATCTGCCATCGGGCCTCTGTGGCCGGCGTGGGGTGGTGCTGGGGGCGACGTTGAAGGCTGACCGCACGGTCACCTTCATGGCGCTGAAACCCGGCCATCTGTTGTTGCCGGGCCGTGAACTCTGTGGCGAAGTCGAAGTCTATGACATCGGCATTCCGCTGCGTATTCTTGAAGACAATGCCGAAGAACTGGCGCAGAACGACCCGCTGTTCTGGCAGGATCATCTGGCGCAGGTCACGGCCGCCTCCCACAAGTTCACACGCGGTCATCTCACCGTGTTTTCCGGCCCGGCCCATGCCACGGGGGCAGCCCGTCTGTCGGCGGTTGCGGGCCTCAAGGCAGGTGCCGGACTGGTGACGGTTGCCGGATCAGCCGAGGCGCTGCCCGTGCTGGCGACGACGCTAACGGCGGTGATGCTTTCCGAGGTCGACACGGTGGCGCAGTTGAAGGCGTGGCTTGACGACAAAAGACATGCTGCCTTCGTCATCGGCCCCGGTTTTTCCGATCTGGAAAAGGTCCGCCAGTTTGTGCCTGAATTGGCCGATAAGGCGCTGGTGCTGGATGCCGATGCCATCACCGCCTTTCGTGACAGCCGGGATGTGCTGTTTTCCTGTTTTGCTGCGCACAAGGCCGAGCGCGTGCTGACACCGCATGCCGGTGAGTTTGCCCGGTTGTTTCCAGACATTGCCGCGGATGCCAATCTCAGCAAGGTGGAAAAGGCGCGTGCGGCCGCAGCGCTTTGCCACGCGGCGATCATCTACAAGGGGGCTGATACGGTGATTGCCGCACCGGATGGCCGCGCGCTGATCAACACCAATGCGCCACCAAACCTTGCCATAGCCGGAT
>NZ_DAMDBP010000072.1:3274-11935 GCF_032092815.1 Agrobacterium sp.
GGCGTTCGAAGCGGCGGCAGCGGCCGTCTGGTTGCATGGTGAGGCGGGGCAGAGGGCCGGTCGCGGCAGTTCGGCAGAAGACATTCTGGCCGCCGTCAAACCCTATTCGTAATGCGCCTTGCGTGATTGTTTTTGTTTGCGGCTTTGCCGCTCTGCCCCTGTTTGTGTGGCCCGCATCGGTGCGGGCCAATTTCAGCTTTATCGGCTCAGTGCGGGCCTGACATGAAGGCGACGGGTTCCTTGTGCAGCGAGGATATGACGATCTTGCGCTCAGCACGCTCCTGCTGCGGTGAGCGGTTGTAGATTTCGCGATAACACTTCGAGAAATGTGAGGCGGAGACGAAACCGCAGGCAACCGCCACTTCCACGGCAGGCATGGAGGATTGCACCAGCAGGTGCCGTGCGCGGTCGAGGCGGATCTCGAGATAATAGCGGGCGGGCGAACGGCCCATTTCCTGACGGAACAGGCGCTCGACCTGACGACGGGACAGATCGGCACCATCGGCAATGTCCAGCAGCGACAGCGGCTCGGACAAGTTGCTTTCCATCAGTTCGATGATCGACAGAACCTTGCTGTTTTGCACGCCAAGGCGGGCGCGCAGGGGCAGGCGCTGGCGGTCCCTTGGGTTGCGCACCCGGTCGGTCAATTGCTGCTCACAGACGCGATTGACGAGATTTTCGCCAAAATCCTGGCCGATCAGGTTCAGCATCATATCCAGCGAGGCCGTGCCGCCGGCACAGGTGTAGATGTTGCTGTCGACTTCGTAGAGATCGGCATAGACCTCGACCTGCGGAAAGTTTTCAGAAAAGCCGGGCAGGTTTTCCCAATGAATGGCGCAGCGTTTGCCATTCAACAGGCCGGCCTGGGCCAGAATATTGGCGGCGGTACAGAGGCTGCCCACGGCAATGCCGCGATTGTAGACTTCACGCAGCCAGGCGTTGACCGACTTGTTGTGATATTGCTCGACATTGATGCCCGAACAGACAATGACCATGTTGGAGCGCTTGTCGCCGCTCAGATTGCGACGCTCATCGGCCAGCGACGTATCGACGTCAAGACAGATGCCGCAGGAGGATTGCACGCGTTGGCCATCAACTGATGCGAGGCGCCATTCATAGGCATCATAACCCAGCATGCGGTTGGCTATGCGCAATGTCTCAACTGCGCCCATGAAGGGAAGCATCGTAAATTGAGGAACGAGAAAAAAGACTATCGAGCGTTTTTTCGGGCCTGCCTTGCTCATCGTGTCTGCGCTCCGTTGTGAATACACAATTCCTTGCTTGGAAACGTCAAACTGGATATCCAATTTGCGACATTATAATAGCAAAATACGCCAAGCAGCGACAATTTTTGATTTTTGTGAGGTTGAATTAAACACGCTTTGTTTTGCGCATTTAAAATAGGCAACCCATCGATTAAAAACATGCCTTGAACGACTATTTTGAAGGCATTTCCTGTGTTTTTTACTCAAGATATTTGATGAAGCGCAAATGATCCGTGCAGTGCATCTTTGGCGCGAAAAAACCTGACGCTTTTCAATTTTGTGTGGGCGCAGCACTTGTACATTTGCGACATGGGCAATTGGGTTGCGCGCTTTTCATTCTGGCTCTTGGTTGAACGGCGTTGGGTGGCTGGTGCGTTTGTTGACACGTCAAAGGTTTTGCAATGAGGGACGGTCGCAAAGTTCTGCCCTCATTCCCGCACTCGTTGCGGGAATCCAGGCCCAGTCCCAGTCTTGGGGCTGAATGACTCTTCCTTCGCGCAGACGCGCTCAACTGGATCTCTGTGACAGGCACAGAGATGAGGAGGCGTGGAATTGTGCACACGAAAAAACACAAAAAAGGCGCGGATGCCTGAACACCATCCGCGCCAGTCGATCAGCCGTAGCTGCTCCTTGTGTTTCTATCGCCCCTTATGACAGGCAATCCTTGATCGAGGTGGCGATGCCGCGCATCAGGTCGAAATAGAGTGACGGGCCTTCCTTGAAGGTGGCGGCTTCCGGGTCCAGCGTGCCTGATTTGGCGTCGGTGCCTTCGGTCACCACCTTGACCAGCTTTGGTTCGAACTGCGGTTCTGCGAACACGCACGTGGCATTGAGGCTCTTGATCTTGTCGTGGATCTGGCGAACGCGATCGGCGCCGGGCATGGTTTCCGGGCTGACGGTGATGGAGCCGGCGACACGCACATCATAACGGTGTTCGAAATACTGGTAAGCGTCATGGAACACGATGAAGGGCTTGTCCTTGACCGGCTCAAGCGTCGTGGCAAGCTCGGTGTCGAGCTTGTCGAGGTTCTCCATCAGCTTCTTGGCGTTTTCCTGATATTTGGTGGCATTGGATGGGTCTGCCTGAATGAGCGCCGTTTCAATGGCGCCTGCCATGGCCTTGGCATTCATCGGGTCGAGCCACAGATGCATGTCATATTCGCCGTGATCGTGGCCTTCGTGATCGTGCCCAGCGTGATCATGCCCCTCATGACCTTCCTCGGCCTCGTGGGCATGTTCGCCGTCCTTTTGTTCACCTTCTTCATGCGCATGGTCGTGACCTTCATCGCCGTGATCATGGGCTTCAAAAGCGCCGCCTTCACGGAATTTCAGCTTCTCCAGGCCTTTAGAATCTTCCAGCTCAATGACGATTGCCTTGGTGGCCAGTGCCTCAAGCGGCTTTTCGAGGAAGGCTTCCAGGCCGTGGCCAACCCAGAACACCACATCGGCATCCTGCAGCGTCTTGGCGTTGGACGGTTTCAGACTATATGTGTGCGGAGAGGCAGCACCTTCCACAATGAGCTTTGGTTCACCAACACCTTCCATGACGGCTGCGACCAGCGAATGGATGGGCTTGATCGACACAACGACATTGGGGGCGGCCATGGCGCTGGAATAGCTGAAAACGCTGGCAGACAGGCAAAGCAGGGCAGTGATTGAACGCATGTTGGACCTCTTGCAGACAAATGTAATGTTATTACATATATTGATGTGATGCTATAACGTATGCAATAAGCATCTGCAACAACGACTTTGGAAAAAAAACGAATGCTCCAAACCCCAGGCAAAAACGACAACAGGCTGGTGCATCTTCATGGTGCCGGCATTTATCGCGGCAATCGCTGGCTTGTGCGCAATGTCGGCTTTTCGGTTGGGCGTGGGGAAATCGTGACCCTGATCGGTCCCAATGGTTCTGGCAAATCCACCACCGCCAAGATGGCGATTGGCGTGTTGAAACCGACCGAGGGCCGGGTGGAGCGTACCGGCGATCTGAAGATCGGTTACGTGCCGCAAAAACTGTCGGTCGACTGGACCATGCCACTGACCGTGCGGCGGTTGATTACCCTGACTGGCAATCTGCCGCCCAAGGAAATTGACCGGGCGCTGGATGCCACCGGCATTCTGCATTTGTCACGGGCGGAAGTGCAGCATTTGTCTGGCGGGGAGTTTCAGCGCGCGCTGCTGGCACGGGCCATTGCCCGCAAACCTGACCTGCTGGTGCTGGACGAACCGGTTCAGGGCGTGGATTTCGCCGGCGAGATCGCGCTTTACGATCTGATCAAAAACATCAAGAAAACAACCAATTGTGGCATTCTGTTAATCTCGCATGATCTGCATGTGGTGATGGCCGAAACCGATACGGTGATTTGCCTCAACGGCCATGTCTGCTGCACCGGCACACCACAGGCGGTCAGCCAGAGCCCGGAATATATGCGCCTGTTTGGTTCGGCGGCGGCCAAGACGCTTGCCGTCTACAGCCACCATCATGACCATACCCATCTGCCGGATGGTCGCGTGCAGCACAGCGATGGTTCAATCACCGAACATTGCCACCCCGATGATGGTCATCATCACGGTGCTCATGATCACGCACATCATGACCATTCCCATCACCACGATCATTCGCATGAGCATGGCGATGCCTGCGGCTGCGGCCATGACCACAGCCATATCAAGGCCGACGGTTCCGACCATGACCATGACCATGACCATGGGCACGATCATAAGCACCACGAGGAGGCCGGGAGCCACAGACATGTTTGACGATTTTTTCATCCGCGCGCTTGTGGCCGGTATTGGCATTGCCTTGATGACCGGGCCGCTTGGCTGTTTTGTCGTGTGGCGGCGCATGGCCTATTTCGGCGATACGATGGCGCATTCGGCACTGCTGGGCGTGGCACTGTCGCTGATGTTTGACCTGAACCTTATAATCAGCGTGTTCATTGTCGCCACGCTGGTGTCGCTGCTTTTGCTGTTTTTGCAACGCCGTCAGGCGCTCTCTGCCGATGCGCTGCTGGGCATTCTTTCGCATTCCGCGCTGGCTTTTGGTCTGGTGCTGGTCGCCTTCATGACCTGGGTGCGCATTGACCTCATCGCTTTCCTGTTTGGCGACATTCTTGCTGTCACCACCAATGACCTGCAATTGATCTGGGGTGGGGGCGTGCTGGTGATCTTTGCGATCATCTATCTCTGGAAGCCGCTTCTGGCCTCCACCGTCAATGCCGAACTTGCCGAAGCGGAAGGTCTCAATCCTGAACGCACCAAGTTGTTTTTCATGCTGCTGATGGCGCTGGTCATTGCCATTGCCATGAAGATTGTCGGCATCATGCTGATCACCTCGCTGTTGATCATCCCGGCGGCAACGGCACGGCGCTTCTCCACCACACCGGAATGGATGGCGGTTTTTGCCGCGCTGATCGGGGCTGTTGCAGTGATTGGAGGCCTGTTTGGATCACTTCACTTTGATACGCCGTCCGGACCGTCAATCGTGGTTGCAGCGGTGGTTCTTTTTGTTCTAAGTCTGCTGCCGGCGCCCGGCAGAAACCGCGATGCCCGTCCATTGAATGAAGGAGGTTCATCATGATTACGCCAGCGCTGACCAAAAACCAGACGCTTGTGTTTGAAACTCTGTCCGGTTCGCAAGGGCCGCTGAGCGCCTACAACATTCTGGACAAATTGCGTGACCATGGTTTCCGTGCGCCGTTGCAGGTGTACCGTGCGCTGGAAAAACTGGTGGAATTCGGGCTGGTGCACCGGCTGGAAAGCCTCAATGCTTTTGTTGCCTGCGCCCACACCCAGACCGATTGCTGTTCATCGCATCACGGCACTGTGGCATTTGCCATTTGTAATTCCTGTGGTCAGGTCAGCGAATTCCATGACCATGAGATCGATCACCGCCTGCAATCCTGGGTCAATGGCCAGAAGTTCAAGGCGGAAAAGACCACGATCGAAATTCGTGGGCTTTGCGAGGCCTGCGCTGCCTGAGGCTGATGGGAGAAGGGTGCTGTGAGCATACGGATTGCGCGCCCAGCTGACGCTTCCATCCTTGCTGCCATATCGATCGAGGTTTGGCTTGGCACCTATATTAGACGCGGTGTGAATGCACTTTTTGCCGATCATGCCTTGAGCGAATTTACCGCGGCGCGATTTTTGGCACTCATCGATAATCCCAATGAACAAATCTGGGTGTCGGAAAACGAGGATGGTCTGGATGGTTTCATCCGCATCAGCCACGGCGTGGAAGCACCGGTTGCCAATTGCTCCACCACCGAAATCGCAACGCTCTACGTGCAACTGCGCCACCATGGCAAAGGCATTGGCCGGGCATTGTTGAACCAGGCATTGGCGGCGTCGCGTCAGGGAGGTCACAACTCGGTGTGGCTGACGACAAATTCCGAAAACACCCC
This sequence comes from Agrobacterium sp., assembly GCF_032092815.1. Taxonomy (GTDB): domain Bacteria; phylum Pseudomonadota; class Alphaproteobacteria; order Rhizobiales; family Rhizobiaceae; genus Agrobacterium. The sequence continues at coordinate 8,946 of NZ_DAMDBP010000072.1, forward strand.
GGCCATCGCCTTTTATCTGGCGCAGGGGTTTGAAAAGGTCGGTACAACGCAATTCAGCATTGGCGATGAGGCCTATCCGAACGACGTGTTCAGCCGCTCGACCACTTTGTAATCCGTGAGAAAGACAGGCAATCAAATCTGCTGCAGGTCTTTCGCAAACCGCTTCCAGTTGGCCACATAATTCTGCGCCGACAATCTCAGTCGCGCTATTGCACTGTCATCCAGCGTGCGGATGGCTCTGGCGGGTGAACCGACAATCAGCGAATTATCCGGGAATTCCTTGCCTTCGGTGACCAGCGCATTGGCGCCGATCAGGCAGTTCTTGCCAATCTTTGCGCCGTTTAAAATGGTGGCACCCATGCCAACCAGCGAATTGTCGCCAATGCTGCAGCCATGCACGATGGCGTGGTGGCCAATGGTGCAGCCCTTGCCGATTGTGGCGGGGAAGCCGGGATCGCTGTGCACCATCACGCCTTCCTGAATGTTGCTGCCGGCACCAACGGTGATCGGCTCATTATCACCGCGCAGTGTCGCGCCAAACCAGATGCCGACATCATCGCCCAGCGTCACAAGGCCAATGACATTGGCGTCCGGTGCCACCCAATATCGGTCGGCGGCCGGCAATTGTGGCTCACGGTCTCCAAGGCGGTAAATCGGCATGCAGTCCTCCTCCTGCGGTTTGCTTGATCAAACGACCTTGACGCTCAGCGTGCCAATGCCATTCACACCACATTCCATCACGTCGCCAGACACAACAGGGCCAACACCGGCCGGTGTTCCGGTCATGATGATATCACCGGGGGCCAGCACGAACAGCTTGGAAAGCTCTGAGATGATTTCAGGCACTTTCCAGATCATCTGGTTGAGATCACCCGACTGGCGGCGGTCACCATTGACATCAAGCCAGATCGCACCTTGATCGCGGTGACCGGTCTCTGTCGCGGCAACCAGTGCCGAGACCGGTGCTGAGGCCTCAAAGGCCTTGGCGGCTTCCCATGGGCGCGACATCTTCTTGGCCACGTCCTGCACGTCACGGCGGGTCATGTCGATGCCAACACCATATCCCCACACGCAGTCCAGCGCCTTTTCAACCGGGATATCAGCACCGCCGGCTTTCAGCGCAACGATGAATTCCACCTCGAAATGCACGTTGGATGACAGTGACGGGTAGGGGAAATCCTGACCGGCCGGCAAAAGATTGTCGGCGTTCTTCTGGAAAAAGAATGGCGGTTCGCGTGACGGGTCATGGCCCATTTCAATGGCGTGGTCGGCGTAGTTGCGGCCAACACAATAGACCCGACGCACAGGAAACACGTTGTCTGATCCGGCAACCGGCAGGGTGACCGGTTTTGGTGCGGGGATAACAGTCTCAGCCATGGAAATGTCCTTCCGAATGAGTGGCCCGAAGGGGCGGGGTATTTAAGTGCGAAGCAGAATGACCGGGCAGGGGTCTCCGGCCTTCAACGGCGGGGCATTGGGCGGGCGCACAATCAGGGCGTTGGAATAGGCCAGCGTCTTCATCATCGATGAATCCTGCTTGTCGAAACTTTTGGCGACCAGCACACCATCGTCGCGGATATCAAGCGTGGCGCGCATGTAATCCTGGCGGTGATCATTGGCCTTGAGGTCGGTTTCGGTAATCGCCTGCACTTCGCGGCGGCGCGCTGGCGTCTGCGCCATCTTGTGCACCAGAGGTTCCAGAAACAGCAGGCTGCAGACCAGGCTTGCCACCGGGTTTCCCGGCAGACCCAGCACCTGCATGTCGTCAATGGCGCCGACCATCAGCGGTTTGCCGGGGCGCATGGCAATGCGCCAGAAATCCAGCTCCATGCCCTTGGACTTGAGGCTGGCCTGCACCAGATCATGGTCGCCGACCGAGGCACCACCCAGCGTCACCAGCACATCGGCCTTGGCGGTTATCGCACGCTCGATGGCCTTGCCGATCAGTTCCTTATCGTCGCTGATAATGCCGAGATCCAGCACCTCAGCGCCGGCATTGCGGGCAACAGCCGCCACACCAAAGGTGTTGGAGGCAATGATCTGGTCGCTTTTCGGCACGCTGCCCGGCTGCACCAGCTCGTCACCGGTCGCCAGAATGGCAACCAGCGGCTTGCGGTAAACGGCAAGTTCGGCGTGGTTCATGCCGGCGGCCACCGTCACATCGGCAAAGGACAGGACGCGGTTCTTGCTAAGCACGATTTCGCCTTCGGCAAAATCCTGGCCCTTCGGGCGGATATGGCGGTTTTTGACCACTTCGAATGTGCTGCGGATGCGGTTGTCATCCAAAAGCTCGGCATCTTCCTGAATGAGAATGCTGTCGGCACCTTCCGGCACCGGGGCGCCGGTGAAAATGCGCACCGCCTCACCCTTGCCCACCGTGCCATCAAAGGCATGGCCGGCAGACGCCGTGCCAATGACGGTGAAGATGGAGCCAAGTTGCGGTGCATCTTGAGTGCGCAGCGCATAACCATCCATGGCAGAGGAATTGAATGGTGGTTGTGTCAGGCGGGCGGCAACATCTTGCGCCAGAATACGGCCATCGGCATGGGCCAGAAGAACGGTTTCTGTTTCTAGGACAGGCTTTGCGCGTGAAAGCAGTCTGTCCATGGCCTCGTTCACTGGCAGCAATGACACAGTCTAGGTCTCCTGACGTTTATAATCCCCGGATTTTCCGCCGGTTTTTTCCGACACAACGATACCGCCAATTTCCATGGCCTTATCAACGGCCTTGGCCATATCGTAAATCGTCAGGCAGGTCACGGAAACAGCTGTGAGCGCTTCCATTTCCACACCGGTTTTTCCAGTCAGCTTGACGGTGGCGCTGACACGAAGGCCGGGCAGATCATCATCTTCGGTAATATCGACCGAGACCTTGGTCAGCATCAAGGGATGGCAGAGCGGAATGAGATTGGAAGTCTGTTTGGCGGCCATGATGCCGGCAATACGGGCGGTGCCAATGACATCGCCCTTTTTGGAATCACCCTCGCGGA
>NZ_DAMDBP010000073.1:0-11643 GCF_032092815.1 Agrobacterium sp.
GCAGCGGAGCCGATGAGAAGGCTCTTGATGTTCATATTGACCTCCAGTCAAGTTTCACAAGGGTCTGGGTTCTTAGCTGAAGGACAGCATTCCCTGCCCCATTCCCGTCGATTTAAGAAACGGACGATCCACCGCCGCGCTTCCTGATGTTGAAAATACAAAACGAACCCGCGCATGCAATCAACATCTTCACGGAAACGCACTTTCCCGTGTTGCTTCATTCCACGCTGTTGCGCAAAGGACACAAAACATGGTTCCCGCAGTGGAAAAGGTTTATGATTTATTAATAAAAACCTTTTGAATCCGTCACTTAACGAGACTACATCTCTGGACTTCGTATTCTTTCAGCACAAACTCGGGGGCTTTTATGGCCAAAAGCCTGGTGTTTTCGGCAATTAATACGCCTTGGTGATGTGGCCGTCAGCAACTGGCGCGCAACGTCTGACGACCCTCTCATTTCCAAATCGAGAGAATCGCCCTCGATTCTGTGACAGGGTGTCGGGTGATTCTTTCCAAAACCCATCCTGCAAACATGCCACCCTATATATAGCGCGTGCATGAGGCTGTTCCCTGTGAAGAAAGCGCAGTGTTTTTCATCGATAATGATAAAAGGCCTTGCAATCGAAAATGTTACGCAATAATCAGGCCGCACCGGAGAGGTGGCCGAGTGGTCGAAGGCGCTCCCCTGCTAAGGGAGTATACGTCAAAAGCGTATCGTGGGTTCGAATCCCATCCTCTCCGCCATCCCCATGATTTCCCAAATACAATATATGATCTCGCTCGCTCCATGCCTGCGACTGTTTTGGGCATTCCAACAATTATCTTTCACCACCCCATTACCCGCCCATTTCCAAAAATGAATGGATTCGCTGCCATTTCGCCCTTTTGGGCTTGTTTTTCCGGTTTTCCGTCAAACTTGACTGGAGGTCAATATGAACATCAAGAGCCTTCTCATCGGCTCCGCTGCAGCTCTCGCAGCAGTTTCTGGCGCACAGGCCGCTGACGCTATCGTCGCTGCTGAGCCAGAGCCCCTGGAATACGTTCGCGTTTGCGACGCTTTCGGCGCTGGCTACTTCTACATCCCAGGCACTGAAACCTGCCTGCGCATCGGCGGCGAAGTTCGTTTCACCGTTGGTTTCGGTGAAGACGTTGGTGGTCCTGCTCCTGGCGGTTTTTCCAGCGACTGGTACTCCGCAACTCGTGGTCGCGTATTCTTCGACACGAAGACCGACTCTGAGCTCGGCACCATCGGCACCTACATCCGTCTCGAAGGCAACTACAGCGGTGAAGAGCGCGCTCCTTCCGCTGGCGTTTCGCTCGAGCAGGCTTACATCACCGTTGGCGGCCTGAAGGCTGGTAAGGCTCTGACATGGTGGGATGACACTGGCATCGCCGGTGAACTCGACGCTTTTGCTGACGCTTCCAACTTCAACACTGTTAGCTACCTCTACGACGCTGGCGCATTCCGCCTCGGTCTCGGTGTAGACGATCTTTCCGGTCAGTATTCTACAACTGCCAATCCTGGTTCTGAAATCGGTCTCGAAGCTTTCGGTCTCGTAAGCTTCGGCGCTGGTGACTTCGCTCTGCGCGGCGTTTACGACACAGAAACTGAAGAAGGCGCTCTGTACGCAACTCTCGTTGCTAACGTTGGCCCAGGTCAGCTGAACCTTGCTGCTGGTTGGTCTTCCGGTGAGAACGTTTACGTTGACGGCTTCAACGGCGACGCATACGAGTGGACTGTTTCCGGTTCTTACGCTCTCAAGGCAACTGAAAAGCTGACGATCACTCCGTCTGTTGCATACTGGAACACCCAGTCCAACAACGACATCTGGGGCGTTGGTCTGCTTGCTGAATACCAGCTCGCAACTGGCCTCAAGGTTGGCGCGACTGTTGACTACGAAAGCCCAGACGTTGGCGACGACAACACTTCTGGTTGGGTTCGCCTGACCCGTTCGTTCTAATCTGACTGGTGTCAGTGAAGCCCGGCATTTCTGCCGGGCTTCTTCATTTTGGGCATTAGGGACTGCTCAATCCATAAGCGTGGTGAATTTTTTGTTACGAATTATTCATCGTCGCTCACAGAGGCTGATACGCTTGGGGACGAAGCTAAGTATCAGCTGAAGTATGCATTTGTTTCCCCATGAAAACCACCGAAAATTGCAGCATTTCAGAATACAAATATAAGTCGCATTTCATGAAATTTTAACCAGCCGTGATCATTGGCGGAAAGGGGGCAAAGGAGCATATTCGATGCAGCAATTATGTATGGGCGAAGATACGGGTATTTCAAAGGACTACACGTCCTATGATTTTCCATATCGGTATAATTTAACGACAGCAGCAAAGCTCGTCAGAGAAGTTTCATTAAAAGGCTTACTCGAGCGCTACGGGGACATTCTGTGGCAGCCGGGGAGTCACAAATACAACGTCAATAATTTCATTGGCGAATTGCATGAAATTTTAGAAAATCCGTTATTTACTGTGTTTTCTCAGGATATGCTGGATGGCCTGATTGGCAAGCTGCGAAACCGAGGCAACAGCAATGCCACCATCAACAGAAAGATGGCCGCACTGCGCAAGTTGCTTCGCAAGGCGCATAAAATGGGGGATATCCATAGCTTGCCGGAATTCCGGCGAGAGAAGGAAAAGGCCGGGCGTATTCGCTTTCTCGATCAGGATGAAGAGGGGCGCCTTTTTGAAGCCATCGGCAAAGAATCTGAAATCTACCAACGACTTTGTATCTTCCTGGTCGATACCGGTGCACGCCTTGGCGAAGGTCTTGGTCTGCAATGGGGCGATATCGTGGAAAGACGTGCGACCTTCTGGGTCACTAAGTCTGGGCGCAGCCGTTCCGTGCCACTGACAGCGCGTGCCTATGACGCTGTTTTCGCACAGGAAAAGCGCGGGAAAGGTCCGTTTTCAGGCATCGATCAACAGAAATTCCGCACGAGCTGGCATGCGGCACGTCACAGCGTCGGACTTGGCAGTGACGATGATGTGGTTCCGCACATACTGCGCCACACCTGTGCATCAAGGCTCGTTCAGGGCGGCATTGATATCAGGCGCGTGCAAATGTGGCTCGGTCATCAGACGCTGCAGATGACGATGCGTTATGCGCATCTGGCGTCACACGATCTGGATATGTGCCTGCCTGTCCTTGAGCGGCAGGCAAAATAAGACATATAGACCCACTTCCGGGCGTTCTCTGACATTTGGCCTGCCATTCGCCCGCTTTTGGGTGCGTGGCAGGCAAGGTGTTTGGGTTCGGTGTCCAAGAAAGACGACCCGGCATGGAACCAATTGGTAGCCAATCCGTTCCTCATTTGTAACAAGATGAGGTGATTGGTAATGGCACAAACCAAACTCAATGTCGTAGAAGACACGATTGAAAGTCAGATTGCAGAACTGCGTTCGCAAATCGATTCGCTGACAAAGTCAGTATCGGCCCGCGCCGGAAATTTTTCTGAAAGTGCGGCCGACGTTGTCGGTGACGCAAGTGGTAGAGTTCGCAAGGTAGCCCAGAATGTCCGCGAACAGGGCTATAATGTTGTTGAAGCCGTAAAGGAAAACCCAGGCACAGCAACGTCACTTTTGACGACTGTTGGCATTCTTGGATTTGCGATCGGCTATTTTATCGCCAACAGCAATTCAAGTCAGCCACCGTCCCGCTGGCGTCTGCCATAAGTTATTTACGGTAATTTCTAAAAAGGGGCGTCTTACGCCCCTTTTGCCGTTGGAATATTCACATTGAGGAGGACTGATTGAAATGTCGCAGATCGATAATGCCATGCAATTCGACCCTGACGTTGAAAATGCCCTATCGGCCTACGCAGGCTCACGGCGGATACACAGGGAAGACGCCGTCAAGCAAATCCTGCGGGACTGGTTGCTGAATGAGGGATTTCTCCATTCTGGCGAACAGGGAATTCCCCCTGAAAAGTTGAACGCCAGCAATGACGACTGAGACCCCTTGAGCAAGAGCTTAGGGCATGGCGTTGATAAAAACGCCACCCTTGAGATCAATATCCTTTGGCTGGGCTTTTGACCGCAGAAGCCCCCTGCTTGTAACGTGCCGAGAGGTTTCTGAGCGCCGTTGCAAATTCAAAGACATCAGCGCCGACCGCAACAAAGGTTGCACCGAGTTCGAGATAACGTCGGTTGAATGTTTCATTGAAAGTCAAAATGCCAGCCGCCTTGCCTGCGGCAACAATTCTGGTGATGGCATTCTCGATGACCTCCTGAACTTCAGGCGCATCCATCCGGCCGAGATAACCAAGATCTGCAGCAAGGTCTGCCGGACCAATAAACACGCCATCGATACCGTCAACGGCGAGAATATTGTCGAGATCGGCAATCGCTGCGCGGGTTTCAACTTGCACCAGCAGACACAGACCTTCAGCCGCCGTTTCAGCGTAGTCATCAATGGTGTTGAAAGCGGACGCACGCGCAACGGCTGCACCGACACCACGAATACCGCGTGGCGGATAATGGATGGCGCGGACAAGCTCCCTCGCCTGTTCGGCCGAATCAACCATCGGCACCAGCAAGGTGCGAGCGCCTGCATCCAGCATCTGCTTAATGATCCATGTTTCACCAACGGGAACCCGCACCACAGGCTCTGCCGGTGAACTGGACAGCGCTCTCAGCTGCTCAATAATGCTGCGCAGATCATTTGGCCCGTGCTCGCCATCGATGACCAGCCAGTCGAAACCGGATGTGCCGGCGATCTCGGCAGCAATGGCCTCCCCCATGTCCAGCCACAAGCCAATCTGCGGTTTTCCGGATGAAATGGCTGTCTTGAAACGATTTTCAGAAACGGACATGCACTTTCCTTTAAACAAGAAGCTGCTTCAGATCGGCAGAAATATCGGAGAGAATGGCGCGGTCAGCATTGATGCCGCTTTCGAGCAATTTTTTACCGGTAACATAGGCCTTGGCATCATTGATCGCGTCGACTGCGATGAACTGCCCTTCACGGAAATACCAGATGGAGAGACTGCCTTCCCGGGCACCGGGACGAACAAAAGTCTCGTCATAACCGAGATTGAAACCGGCAATTTGCAGCTTCACATCATACTGATCAGACCAGAACCAGGGCTTGGGATTATAGGCCGTTTCTCCCCCCGTCAGGATGGCAGCGGCGGCCTCGGCCTGATCAACGGCGTTCTGTACCGACTCCAGCCTGATCTGCTGACCCTTCCATGGCAATACGGCGCAATCGCCCAACGCGTGAATGGCATTGTCAGATGTGCGGGTGAAGGCATCAACAACAATGCCGTTTGCAACATCCAACCCGGCCTCGCGTGCCAGACGGTCATTGGGCGTTACGCCAATACCAACGATGACAAAATCCACATCAATGACTGAACCGTCGGAAAGCTCCGCGGTTTTGACGTGGCCGTCTTCACCCGACAAACAAACCAGCCCGGTCTTTTCGCGGATAACGACACCATGTGACGCATGGATTTGGCGGAAAGTATCTGCAGTTTCACGCGCTGCGACGCGCTGGAGAATCCGGTCGGCCATTTCGATCAGCGTCACCTCAAGACCAAGATGGCGTGCGACAGCTGCCGCCTCCAGTCCGATATAACCACCACCGACAATCAGCAGATGACGGCCGGGGCGCATTTCCGCCATCAGGCGATCGGCATCACGTTTGTCGCGGACCGTAAAAATGCCCTGCAGATCGCCACCGATACCCGGCGGCAAGGTGCGTGGTTCGGCACCGGTTGCCAAAGCGAGGGTCTCGTAACCAACGGTACTGCCATCCTGCAAACGAACGGTCTTGGCGGAACGGTCGATTTCTTCAACCCAGGCCGATGTCCTGAGCTCGACAGCATTGTCAACGTACCATTGCTCGGGCCGAAACAGCAGCCGGTCGAATGTCATTTCACCGAGAAGATATTTTTTGGAGAGCGGCGGGCGTTGATAGGGGAACACCTCTTCCGAGCCTAAAATCGTGATCGGCCGATCATCCTTTAATGCTCTCAGCTTTGCAGCGAGTGCAAAGGCTGCCTGCCCTGCACCCACGATGACCAGTCTGCCACTCACAACACCAACTCCCCCACATCACGATTTTTCTTATCAAGAAGAACCGAATGCATATTCACATGACAAAGGCGTAACGCTGCGTACGGTCTGCGTCAACACCTGCCGATACAACCACACAGAACAACTGCGCAAAAGCAATTCTGCGTGTCGTTGTGTGGCAAAATCATGCACATTGTTTTGTATTTTAGAAATTTGATTAAGCTTGGGGCAATGCTTGAGGCGTAGATTCATATATAAATAATGGGCAATCACGGGAGGTTGTCATGCCATTGAACGTAACCATTGATCCACGGCAGTCGGTTCCTCAGGACGAGATGTACGAGAAGTTCACGATCGACCGCCCCGGCAAGATCGTGGTACTCGGCCGCCACCTCAGCACAAAAGACAGCGTGCGTTGCCTTGTCAGAACCATTTCGCTTTATGGCGCAGAACTGGAAGTCAGCCCACAGGTTGAAATTCCCAGCAATTTCTTTCTCGAGATCCTCGGCATCCGCGATGAAATTGGCTGTACCCTGATCCGCCGGGAAGAGGAAAAGGCCGTTATCGGGTTCAACATGCTGATCGATCCGGAATTCCTGCACCACGTGCAGAGGTTGAGCTTCGACGCCAGCCTGTAACGGCACAGGGCAAATACTCGTTCAAGGCGGACGTCATGCGAATGACTTTCCGCCTTTTTATTTGGGGAGCCTGACCGAGCCCGCAGACTTGAACAGTCCGTGAGCAAGACTGTTTCGGCAAAAACGTGGCTTGCACAGGCTGGTTTTCAACCTATTGTGTCGTCGATTTCAAATCGATACCGGAATGATATGCAATGTCCGCATTTTCGCGCTTTACTCCTCTTGCCGCCTCCCTGCCTTCCACCGTTCCCTTTATTGGCCCTGAAGCCATAGAGCGTCAGCGCCAACTGGCGGTCAAAGCCCGCATCGGCGCCAATGAAAGCAGTTTTGGCCCGGCACCGTCCGTTCTGGAGGCAATGCACGCAGCGGCAAGTGAAACCTGGATGTACGCCGATCCGGAAAATTATGAGCTGAAAGAAGCACTTGCCATCCATCACGGTGTTTCGCGCGACAATATTGCGGTTGGCAGCGGCGTTGACGGCATGTTGGGCGAAATTGCCCGACTGATCATTGAGCCCGGCACACCTGTGGTCACCTCATTTGGCGGATATCCGACCTTCAATTATCACGTCAACGGCTTTGGTGGGCGCCTCGTTACAACGCCTTACATCAACGACCGGGAAGATCTTGACGGGTTGCTGGCAGCGGTGGAACGTGAAAATGCACCGCTGGTCTATTTCGCCAATCCGGACAATCCGATGGGAAGCTGGTGGAACGCTGGCGATGTCGTGACTTTTGCAAAATCCCTGCCGGAAACCTGTCTGCTTATTCTCGATGAAGCCTATTGCGAAACGGCACCACAGGGCGCGACACCTGATGTCAAGGCGCTGATCGGCCTGCCCAATATTCTGAGAATGCGCACATTTTCAAAAGCCTATGGCCTGGCCGGTGCGCGCGTCGGTTATGCGATCGGCACACTTGGCAATGTTCAGGCCTTCGACAAGATCCGCAACCATTTCGGAATGGCACGGGTGTCTGTTGCGGCGGCGCTGGCGGCCCTCAAGGACCAGGACTATTTGCGCGAGGTGGTGCAGAAGATTGATGAGGCGCGTATTCGCATTTCGGCAATTGCCCGCACGAACGGTCTCAACCCGCTTGCCTCCGCCACCAATTTTGTCACCATCGATTGTGGCCGTGATGGCGTATATGCCAAGGCCATCGTCGACGGCCTGATGGAACATGGCGTCTTCATCCGCATGCCGGGCGTTGCACCGCTCAACCGTTGCATACGCGTCAGCGCTGGCATTCAATCGTCACTTGATCTTTTTGAAGAAGCCCTGCCGAAGGTGCTCAAGAAACTGGGCTGACAGGTCCTGGCTGAAATGCTGGTCTGAAAAGAAAAAACCGCGCTGGCCTTGTTCCTGCCAGTCGCGGTTTGATGTGTCAGCGCAAGTTTCGGTTTTCTGCAACTTTGTCGCAAATGGATTTGCCCTTCAGCATTTGCGTTCGTTGTCAGTCCGCCCCAAATTCCCCGCCGCGTTCCTCTTGCGAGTTATGTTCGTTCTACCCTCCCTTGGGTAACCCGTTTGGCCCTTGGGCCTTGTCGAACTAGTGAATCGTCATCCATTCGCGGGCAGCACGCAGTGCTGCGGCCAGATCGGCCTTGCTCATGTTGCGGGCCAGGTCGGCACGCAGGCTTGCCGCGCGCTCGGATCCCTTGATTGCTGCAATGTTCAGCCACTTGTGGGCGGCAACCACGTCAACGTCGCATCCGCGGCCGGTGGCGTAGATCAAACCCAGATTGCAGAACACATCGGCGCGGGCTTCACCGCCGATTGCTGCCGTTTCAATATCGCGAATTTCAAAGCGTGCCATCGTTTTTCTATCCCTGTTAAAGCCTGTTTTGGTTCAGTCGTATTGCTGCCCCTTATCCGGGCTTCCGAAAGGATCGCGCCGTCTTCTGCGGCTTTGCGTATCCTCCCGGTTTGGCGGGTTATTCCCTGCTCGTTTGATGGGCTTACTATGCCAAAGCCGCTTCAACGGACGCTTAAAATGCATGATTAATTTGAGGCAAACAAAGTCCAAACACTTGGTAAATTTGAGTTTTTGTTAAATATGGCTTTGCCTGAGAATTAAGGGGTTTCGAGAAAATTTTACGAAAATTTTACCCGCCGATTTCAACCCTTTGCTAACTGTAAAAACAGCGGCGATTTTTCCAACCGTGAAAATTCCTCGTTTTGTCGAGGTGGAAAAGCTGCAAATCGGGCTGCAACAATCTTTCCTTTTACGTGAACGTAAACTATAAATTGCCCAACTCGCGTGGAGGAGCACGCAGTTGATGACGAGGCGTGCGTCGCACGACGTCAAACACTGGAGGAGGTATTATGAAATATATCGCGCTTGTTGCGGCATTGCTGATCTCTGGTCAGGCCTATGCTGCCGAAAACATTGAAGGCAACTGGAAAACCCAAAGTGGGGAAACAGCCACCATCGCCTCCTGCGGCAGCGCGTTTTGCGTGACATTGAAAACCGGCAAACACGCTGGCAAGCAGATTGGCCGAATGAGCGGCACCGGCAATCAGTATTCCGGTGAAATTACCGATCCGGCCAATGACAAGACCTATAGTGGTTCGGGCAGCGTTTCCGGCAATTCCCTGAAAATGAAAGGATGCGTTCTCAAGGTCCTGTGCAAGTCACAGACATGGACACGACTTTAGAACTTTCCTGCATGAATAACGGGGATAGAGCCAGGGAGCCCGCCAGCTTCCCTGGCTCAGATGTTTTAAGGCCTGGCTATTCTAAGGTCCTGTCTATTGGGCGCGCGCAGCAATGGTTAAGTGCCACCTTGCGGTTTCTCAGCCCTGTTAATGCTTCTGAATGCCAGATGAACCTCACTCTCAGCAATGGTTCAGACCGAATGTGGCAAAACCATAGCATCACATTCGCAATGGGGAGCGGACAATGGCAATTCTGATACGGCGTTTAACGATCATCACCCTGCTTATGGTCATTTTTGCGATGTCGTTTGCGGCACTTGCCATCAACCCGCACCGCAATTTCCAGCGCATGCAACTTGGCACCATGACGCCTTGCACCCAATCCATTCAATCCAACTGCACAACGGTTCTGTGAGAAGGAAAACAGTGATGAGCAAAACCTTCTCCAGCACGCTTTTCAGCAGCATGCGCCTGGCACTGATCGCCACCATGTTCTTAGGCCCCATTGCCGGACTTGCCGCCATGAAAGAGAATGAACGCACCGCCATGAACAAGGGCGCCGGTTTTGTTCTGTTGATGAGCCTGCAGCGCGGCGCTCTGGGTTAAAACATCAGGGCTTGGCAGACCATGGAAACCACCAAACTTACTGATAAAAAATAACTGCCGAGTTGCACTTCATAGCTGCGTGCTGTCGCTTGCGTGTCTCAATAGCGTATCTATAATGCCTCATGAGCACACGAATCCCTTCTATACCACCCCTTACATTCATAAGCCCTGAGCCCTATGCGCCGCAGGTCTTTACAGATCATAAAGCGGCGGTCGAAGCACTGACCGCGCTTTACGAACGCAACACCAAGTTCCTGATTGATGCGTTCACAAACCTTGCTGCCGGAGCGCCGATAACCGGCCGCTACCGTGCCTGCTACCCGCAGGTCAGCATGGAAACCACCAGCTTTGGTCATGCCGATTCCCGCCTGTCCTATGGGCATGTGACGTCGCCAGGCATTTACACCACCACCATCACACGGCCGTATCTTTTCCGGCATTATCTGAAAGAGCAGCTTGAGCTGTTGATGCGAAACCACAATGTTCCGATCACCGTGTCGGAATCGGCAACGCCTATCCCGTTGCATTTCGCCTTTGGCGAGGGTGCCCATGTGGAAGCGTCGGCCACATCGTCTCTTTCGGATGTGCCGTTGCGCGATCTGTTCGACACACCCGATCTCAACAACACCGATGACCTGATCGCCAATGGGGAATATGATCAGGTATCGGGTGAACCTGCACCGCTGGCACCCTTCACCGCACAGCGTGTCGATTATTCGCTGGCGCGTCTCAGCCACTATACGGCGACCAGCGCCAATCACTTCCAGAACTTCGTTCTGTTTACCAACTACCAGTTCTACATCGACGAATTTGCCAATTGGGCACGCGACCTGATGGCCAAGGGTGGTGAAGGTTATACGGAGTTTGTAGAGCCAGGAAATATCGTGACCCGCGCTGGTTCTGACCGCCCGGACACCGACATGACCTTGGCGCGGCTGCCGCAGATGCCTGCCTACCACCTGAAAAAGAAGGGCCATGCCGGTATCACTTTGGTCAATATTGGCGTTGGTCCATCCAATGCCAAAACAATCACCGACCATATTGCCGTGCTGCGCCCGCATGCATGGCTGATGGTTGGCCACTGCGCCGGTCTGCGCAACAGCCAGCGCCTGGGCGATTACGTGCTAGCTCATGCCTATGTGCGCGAAGACCATGTTCTCGACGATGACATCCCGGTCTGGGTGCCGATCCCGGCGCTTGCCGAAGTACAGGTTGCGCTTGAGGCAGCCGTTGCCGAAGTGACCGGTTACGAAGGTTTCGAGCTGAAGCGTATCATGCGGACCGGCACCGTTGCGACGATTGACAACCGCAACTGGGAACTGCGCGATCAGGCAGGCCCGGTCAAACGGCTTTCGCAGTCCCGCGCCATCGCGCTGGATATGGAATCGGCAACCATTGCGGCCAATGGTTTCCGTTTCCGTGTGCCGTATGGCACGCTGCTGTGTGTTTCCGACAAACCGCTGCATGGCGAATTGAAACTGCCTGGTATGGCAACGGCATTCTACAAGACGCAGGTTGCCCAGCATCTGCAGATCGGCATTCGTGCCGTGCAGAAACTGGCCGCCATGCCACCGGAAAAACTGCATTCGCGCAAGCTGCGCAGTTTCTACGAAACGGCCTTCCAGTAATTCCGAAAAACAAAACCCCGCTTCAATGAATGAACTGACCCCCGAAAGTTGGACACCCAACCTCGGGGGTTTTGCATGTCTAAA
>NZ_DAMDBP010000074.1:0-11302 GCF_032092815.1 Agrobacterium sp.
GCAGGTTCGTCAGTTCGTAAAGGTGCTTTTCAAGCTTGGTCAGATGCTCGTGGTGGTGGCTACCGCCCTCGATTTCAGCCTTCGCTGCATCGATACGCTTCTGCAATGTGTCAGGGCTGATTTCGTCAGCCGAAACTGCAGATTCAGCAAGCAATGTGCAGCCGGTTGGCAGAATGTCTGCAAAACCGCCAAACACCACGTATTTGTGTGTTTCACCAGAGGCAAATTTCACCGTTACGAGACCTGGCTTGATCGTCGTCATTACCGGAGCATGGTTTGCCAACACCGTCATCTCGCCAAGAGTGGCAGGAATGACGACTTCAGTAACCGTTTCGGAAACGAGCAGGCGCTCCGGAGAAACAAGTTCGAATTTGAAAGTGTCGGCCATGGCTATTCACTTCTTGTTTTGTTGCGCGACAGACAGAGGCGCGTGGAAAAGCCACGCGCCCTTCTTATGCATTATCAAGCGGCTTCAGCAGCCAGCTTCTTTGCCTTTTCGATAGCTTCTTCCATCGAACCGACCATGTAGAACGCAGCTTCTGGCAGGTGATCGTATTCACCGTTTACCAGACCCTTGAAGCCCTTGATGGTGTCTTCGAGAGCAACGAGCTTGCCCGGAGAACCGGTGAAGACTTCAGCCACGAAGAATGGCTGCGACAGGAAGCGTTCGATCTTACGAGCGCGGGCAACAGCCAGACGGTCTTCTTCAGACAGTTCGTCCATACCGAGGATGGCGATGATGTCCTGGAGAGCCTTGTAGCGCTGCAGTGTCGACTGAACCTTACGAGCCACTTCGTAGTGCTCTTCGCCAACGATCATTGGGTCAAGCATACGGGATGTGGAGTCGAGCGGGTCAACAGCCGGGTAAATACCCTTTTCAGCGATCGAACGCGACAGAACGGTCGTTGCGTCCAAGTGGGCGAACGATGTTGCTGGCGCCGGGTCGGTCAAGTCGTCGGCAGGTACGTAAATAGCCTGAACCGAGGTGATCGAACCCTTTGTCGTTGTGG
Organism: Agrobacterium sp.; assembly: GCF_032092815.1. Taxonomy (GTDB): domain Bacteria; phylum Pseudomonadota; class Alphaproteobacteria; order Rhizobiales; family Rhizobiaceae; genus Agrobacterium. The sequence goes on from NZ_DAMDBP010000074.1 coordinate 1,011, forward strand.
TGATGCGTTCCTGCATCTGGCCCATGTCGGTTGCGAGCGTCGGCTGGTAACCCACAGCAGAAGGGATACGGCCGAGCAGAGCGGACACTTCGGAACCAGCCTGCGTGAAGCGGAAGATGTTGTCCACGAAGAACAGAACGTCCTGACCCTTGTCGCGGAAGTCTTCAGCGATGGTCAGACCGGTCAGAGCAACACGTGCACGTGCACCTGGTGGTTCGTTCATCTGGCCGTAAACCAGCGCAGCCTTGGAGCCTTCACCACCGCCGTGCTTGTTAACGCCGGACTCGATCATTTCGTGGTAAAGGTCGTTACCTTCGCGGGTACGTTCACCCACGCCAGCAAATACCGAGTAACCACCGTGAGCCTTGGCCACGTTGTTGATCAGTTCCATGATGAGAACGGTCTTGCCAACGCCAGCGCCGCCGAACAGGCCGATCTTACCGCCCTTTGCGTAAGGAGCGAGAAGGTCAACAACCTTGATGCCGGTAACCAGGATCTGGCCTTCGGTCGACTGGTCGACGTAGGATGGAGCTTCCTGGTGGATAGCGCGCTTGCCGGAAGTGACCAGCGGGCCAGCTTCGTCAACAGGCTCACCAATAACGTTCATGATACGACCGAGCGTCTCAGGACCAACCGGAACGGTGATCGGAGAACCGGTGTCGCGAACTGCCTGACCGCGAACCAGACCTTCGGTCGAGTCCATGGCGATCGTGCGAACGACGTTTTCGCCGAGGTGCTGTGCAACTTCGAGAACCAGACGGTTGCCCATGTTGTCAGCTTCAAGCGCGTTGAGGATCGCAGGCAGGTCGCCTTCGAACGCCACGTCGACAACAGCGCCGATAACCTGCGTAACCTTGCCAGTCGCGGTTGTGCTCGCTGCGGTTTTCTTGGGGGTAGCTGCCTTAGCCATTATCCTTACCCTCTTTCCTTACCTCAGAGCGCTTCCGCGCCCGAAATGATTTCAATGAGTTCCTTGGTGATCTGAGCCTGACGCTGACGGTTGTAGGACAGCGTCAGCTTGTTGATCATCTCACCGGCATTGCGCGTTGCGTTATCCATCGCGCTCATCTTGGCGCCCATTTCACCGGCAACGTTTTCGAGCAGAGCCCGGAAAACCTGAACCGAAATGTTGCGCGGAATAAGATCTTCCAAGATGGAAGCCGCATCCGGCTCGTATTCGTAGATTGCAGTCGTCGCTGTCTGCTCAACTTCAGTAGCCGGCGCAGCAGCAGGAATAAGCTGCAGGCCTGTCGGCACCTGGCTGATAACCGATTTGAACTCGGAATAGATCAGTGTGCAGACATCGAATTCACCGGCGTTGAAACGCGCAATGATCTTCTTGGCAATCTGGTCGGCGTTTTCGAAACCGATCTTCTTCACTTCACGCAGTTCAATGCGCTCAATGATGTTCGATGCGAATTCGCGACGCAGGCTGTCGTAGCCCTTTTTACCAACGGTCATGATTTTGACCGTCTTGCCTTCGGAGATCAGCTTGCGAGCACGATCACGGGCAAAACGGGAAATCTGCGAGTTGAAACCACCGCAAAGACCACGCTCGGCTGTGCAGACGACGAGCAGATGCACGTCGTCCTTGCCGGTGCCGGTCATCAGAGCAGGAGCCACATCTGCCTCAACCGCCTGGGCGATATTGGACAGAACGGAGCTCATGCGCTGTGAATATGGCCGGGCAGCCTCAGCAGCCTCTTGCGCACGACGAAGCTTCGCCGCGGCGACCATTTTCATCGCCTTGGTAATCTTCTGTGTCGCCTTGACCGAGGCAATGCGGTTTTTCAGATCCTTTAGTGAAGGCATCCGTTATCCGTCCCAGTGTGAACCCTAATCAGGCGAAAGACTTTGCGAAGCTATCCAGAGCAGCCTTGAGCTTGCCCTTGGTGTCGTCGCTAACAGCCTTTTCCGTGCGAATGGTGTCGAGAATGCCCTTGCCTTCCGAACGGAGGTAGGACAGCAGACCCTGCTCGAACTTGCCGACCTGGTTCACAGCAACCTTATCGAGGTAACCGTTCACGCCAGCAAAGATCACGGCAACCTGTTCTTCCGTCTTGAGCGGCGAGAACTGTGGCTGCTTGAGAAGTTCTGTCAGACGCGCACCACGGTTCAGCAGCCGCTGAGTGGAAGCATCAAGGTCCGAACCGAACTGAGCAAATGCAGCCATTTCGCGGTACTGAGCGAGCTCACCCTTGATGGAGCCTGCAACCTGCTTCATGGCCTTGATCTGAGCGGCAGAACCAACGCGCGAAACCGACAGACCGACGTTAACAGCCGGACGGATACCCTGATAGAACAGGTCGGTTTCAAGGAAGATCTGGCCGTCGGTGATCGAGATCACGTTGGTCGGAATAAACGCGGAAACGTCGTTACCCTGGGTTTCGATAACCGGCAGAGCGGTCAGCGAGCCTGCGCCCATTTCGTCGGAGAGCTTTGCAGCGCGCTCGAGAAGACGGGAGTGAAGGTAGAAAACGTCACCAGGATAAGCTTCGCGGCCCGGAGGACGACGCAGAAGAAGCGACATCTGACGGTAGGCAACAGCCTGCTTGGAAAGGTCGTCGTAACCGATCAGCGCGTGCTGGCCGTTGTCACGGAAGTATTCGCCCATTGCGCAACCTGCGAACGGAGCCAGATACTGCATTGGAGCAGGATCGGAAGCGGTCGCGGCAATGATGATCGAGTACTGCAGTGCGCCACGCTCTTCCAGAACCTTAACGAACTGGGCAACGGTCGAACGCTTCTGACCGATAGCAACGTAAACGCAGTAAAGCTTGTCACCATCAGGACCATTGTCGTGAATGGCCTTCTGGTTGAGGATCGTGTCGAGAATGATCGCGGTCTTACCGGTCTGGCGGTCGCCGATCACGAGTTCGCGCTGGCCACGACCAACCGGGATCAGGGCGTCGATAGCCTTGAGACCTGTGGACATTGGCTCATGAACCGACTTACGCGGAATGATGCCAGGAGCCTTGACGTCAACGCGCGCACGCTTCGCGGCATTGATCGGGCCTTTGCCGTCGATCGGGTTGCCGAGAGCGTCGACCACGCGGCCGAGCAACTCAGGACCGACAGGAACGTCAACGATGGCGCCGGTCCGCTTAACGGTGTCGCCTTCCTTGATGTCACGGTCAGAACCGAAAATAACCACACCGACATTGTCGGATTCGAGGTTGAGCGCCATACCGCGGATGCCGCCTGGGAACTCGACCATTTCACCAGCCTGAACATTGTCAAGGCCGTAAACGCGAGCGATACCGTCACCAACGGACAGAACCTGGCCGACTTCCGAGACTTCAGCCTCGTTGCCGAAATTTTTGATTTGATCTTTCAGAATTGCGGAAATTTCCGCGGCGCGGATATCCATCAGCCAACCTCTTTCAGTGCAAGCTTAAGGGTGGAAAGTTTGGTGCGAAGAGACGTGTCGATCTGGCGGGAACCGACCTTGACGATCAGGCCACCGAGGATCGACGGATCAACGGTTACGGAAACCGCTACATCCTTGCCAGTGACGCTCTTCAGCGCCGCCTTCAGTTCAGTTTCCTGCGCTGCATCCAGCGCATGTGCCGAAGTCACTTCGGCAGTGATTTCGCCGCGATGTGCGGCAGCAATTTCGCGATAAGCGCGCACCATGCCGGGAACGGCAAACAGGCGGCGGTTCTTAGCGACAACCTTGAGGAAATTCGCAGCAAGCGTCTTCAGGCCGGCCTTCTCGCAAATAGCTGCGATCGCCTTACCCTGATCTTCCGACGAAAACACCGGGCTTGCTACCAGACGCTTCAAATCGTCACTCTCGTCGAGCAACGCCTGAAATGCATCGAGATCGGCCCCGACCGCCTCTACAACACCCGCTTCAAGAGCAAGCTCGAAAAGCGACGACGCATACCTTTCCGCTACACCGGATGTTCCATGGGAGGTATCTGCCACTGGCACTTTTTCCCTGCTTATCATCCAAGAACGACAAGTCGCGGCAGCAACTTGCTCAAATTCTTGAAATCGTTTCAATTTCCCCGAAAAAGGCTAAAGTTTTCCCCCTCACCTTTTCGAATTTCGCGGTCCGTCTAGCATAGGATGCCGGGACTCGCAACACGGGTAATAACGGAATAAGGCTTTAGGGCAACAGGAAAGCAGAAAAAAATGCGAAATCCCCATTCCTTTGCCAAAAGCGCCACACCTCAGGCGTTTCAGCCAGCTTCACACCAACCCGAAAACATAGAGCAACGGCAAGGCAGCAAGCAGAAAATTCACAACCAGAAGTAGGCAATTTCGCCATGTTGTGCCACCATCCGAAAGGATGGAAAGAATGGCGCCGAACACAGAAAGACCAAAAGCAGCACCAAATGCCAGATAGACCATCGGCTGTGCCAGAAGCAGTGCGGAGGCCCCCAGGCCGAGATAAAAGCCGGCAAGAGACGAGCGGATCAGCACGAAACCATCATTGCGTTCGCGGCTGGATTGCAGTGCAAACAGACGCAGGGTGATCCCCGGCGCAAAAAGCATCAACGATCCGATCAGGGCTGAAACGGATGCAGCCAGAAATGCCAGTTGTTCTCCAAACTCGGTTGGAAAGTAAAATTCCATGATTGCCAGCCCCTCGCCTCAAATCAGTTTCCCTTGCCGACTTACAACATCGACCTGAAAAGCGGAATCGATATTTCAGCCGCGCGCTGCCCTCACAGGAAACTTTGCGGATCGATATCCACCTGCACATGAACGCTGCCACGTTCCTTTGGACCGTTGGCCAACATGGCACGCATGAAGGCCTGCATATCGGAATTGCGCTTGCCATGAACCAGTAGCCGGAAGCGGTAACGACCGCGAATAAGCGCAAGCGGCGCTTCTGCCGGTCCAAGCAGTGCGATGCCTGGCGCCTGTGGTGCGGCCATGCGCAGCGCTCTGGCATGACTTTCCGCGTCAGCGCGTGTTTCAGCAGAAATGATGATCGAGGCCAGTCGCCCAAAGGGTGGCAACAGCGCCTTTTCCCGTTCAATGATTTCACGCTCGTAAAACGCGCTGGCATCACCTGACACAATGGCCTGCATGACCGGATGCTGCGGCTGGTAGGTTTGCAACAGGCCATGGCTTTTCAGACCGGTACGTCCGGCACGACCTGTCACCTGCGAAAGAAGCTGGAAGGTGCGTTCTGCGGCACGCGGATCGCCATTGGCCAATCCCAGATCGGCATCAACAATGCCAACAAGCGTCATCAACGGGAAGTTATGGCCCTTTGCCACCAGCTGTGTACCGATAACGATATCCACCTCGCCATTCGCAATCGCTTCCAGTTCAAGCCGCAAACGTTTCATACCGCCCGGCATGTCGGACGATAGAACAATGGTTCGCGCATCGGGGAAGTGTTTTTCGACCTCTTCTGCAATGCGCTCCACGCCGGGGCCACAGGCCGCCAAATGATCGAAGGTGCCGCATTCGGGGCAATGGTCGGGCGTCTTTTCACTGTAACCGCACTGGTGGCATTGGATTTGCTCCCGAAAACGGTGTTCGACCAGCCAGCTTGCGCATTGCGGGCATTGAAAGCGGTGTCCGCACACGCGGCAGAGCGTCAGAGGGGCATAACCACGCCTGTTCAAAAACAGCAATGACTGTTCGCCACGCTCGATGGTCTTGCCAATTCCCCGTAACAACACCGGCGACAGAAAGCCCCCGCGCTCCGGCGGGTGGCGGCGCATATCCACCAGATGCAGGTCCGGCAATGCCGCGTCGCCAAAACGTGTATGCAGATGAATGAGATTGTAACGCCCTGAATTGCCGTTGACCTGGCTTTCCACCGATGGCGTTGCCGAAACTAGCACAACGGGAAAATCTGCGATACGCGCCCGCACCACCGCCATGTCACGGGCATTGTAAAACACGCGGTCTTCCTGCTTGTAGGCAGGATCGTGCTCTTCATCGACAATGATCAGACCGAGATTATCGAACGGCAAAAACAGTGCCGAGCGCGCACCTGCGACCACCCGTACCTCACCGGTCGAAGTCTGCCGCCACACCTTTTCTCTGGTTTTGGGCGCAAGTTCGGAATGCCACTCGGCCGGTTTTGAGCCGAAACGATCCTGAAATCGCTCCAGAAACGCAGCCGTCAGCGCAATTTCTGGCAAAAGGATCAGCACCTGTTTGCCTTGCCGCAGGGCTTCGGCAACGGCCTCAAAATAGACTTCCGTCTTGCCCGATCCCGTCACGCCATCGATCAGGGAAACGGCAAAACCGCCTTTGCGCTGATCTTCGAGAATTTCAGAGGCCGCCTGTTTCTGTGGCCCTTCAATCCGAGCCTCGACATAATCAGGATCAGGTTCAGCCACCACGGGCGGAGCAGGCAGAAAAACCGTCTCGAACACGCCCTGTTTTGCCAGACCGTCAATGACACTGGTGGAAACGCCAGCCGCATGGGCAAGGCCGCTTTTGCTCCAGGTGTGGCCCTCTTCCGCAAGCTCGATCACCCGCTGACGCGCCAGCGTCATGCGTTCGGGCCGACCTTCACCCAGGCGCAAACCCTCTACCATTGGCTCCGGCTCAAAGGCCGCCGGCGCACGAAGCGCCATGCGCGCCACCAGCCCCGGCGGAGACAGGGTATAGGCCGCCACCCAGTCGATGAAGCGGCGCATTTCTGTTTTCAGCGGCGGACAATCAAATGCCTTGGTGATCGGCCTTAACTTCTTGGGATCAACGGTTTTACCGTCGCCCTGTTCCTTGTCCCATACCACGCCGATAACCTGACGCGGCCCGAGCGGAACCTGCACGACAGTCCCTGGTTCCACCACCATGTCTTCGGGAACGGAATAGCTGTAGGGGCCTGGAGCCGGCATCGGGACCAGAACCGGCACGCTATTGCGCGCTACGGGTACCGGATCGAATAATGCACCAAACAGGTCGGTCGAATCTTTTGCCATTGTGCCGCGACCATGCCTTTTCACAGCCAAAAAAGAAACCGCAAACAACGATGCCAGGAACCATGGAGCTTGGCAATTTTAACCAAATGCTGATCCGCAGGCATTATCTTCGGCACCCACCGAACAACCGGAGCATGAGACGTGTCCGAAATTCTGACCTTTGCTGATCAGGCTTTGCTTGATGAAAGACAGGCGTGGCTTGCGACATTGCAGGGCGAACGCCGACTTTCCGACAATACGGTCGAAGCCTATGAGCGCGATACCCGCCAGTTCCTGATGTTCCTGACGGGCCATCTCGCTGCACCGGCGGCAATCAAGGACATTTCCGATCTGCGGCCTGCCGACTTGCGCGGCTTTCTGGCGTCACGCCGACGGGATGGTGCTGGTGCACGGTCGCTTGGTCGTCATTTGGCGGGTTTACGGTCTTTCCTGCATTATCTGGAACGCAAGGGACTGGTCAAAACGGCAGGCGCAAATGCTATCCGCACGCCCAAGCAACCGAAATCCCTGCCAAAACCGCTGACCGACAGGCAGGCGCTAAACCTGACACAAACCGAAACACAGATGCATGAAGAACCCTGGATCGCTGCCCGCGACGCAGCGGTTCTTTCCCTGCTCTATGGCTGCGGCCTTCGTATTTCAGAAGCGCTGAACCTGCGCATCACAGACATTCCGAATGGCAGCAGCGCACTACGCATCACCGGCAAAGGCGGTAAGACACGGCTTTTCCCATTATTGCCTGTCGTTGCGGAGGCCATCGAGACCTATCGCAAGCTCTGCCCTTACCATGTGCCCCATGACGAGCCGATGTTTTTAGGCGCCCGGGGCGGGAAGCTGCAACCGGCCATCATCCAGCGCGGCATGCAAAAACTGCGCGGTGCTTTCGGTCTGCCGGATACGGCAACACCCCATGCCCTGCGGCACTCCTTCGCCACGCATCTGCTGGCAGGCGGCGGCGATCTGCGCACCATTCAGGAGCTGCTGGGCCATGCCAGCCTGTCCACCACCCAGATCTATACTGGCGTCGACACCGCACGCCTGCTGGAAATCTACGACAATGCCCATCCGCGCGCCTGACGCCTGAACGGAACGGTTGTAGCGTCCGCGCATTAACCAATTTCATTAATACAATCGCGACGTCGTCGGCATAAAAAACCAGTAGCGTAACTACGGGATTGGCATGGTCATGACTGGTGGATTTAACACAGAGCGTTTTCTCGGTTGGAAACTGCCCCGTCCTGGCAGTGCCATGCTGGGCCTGTGCGCCCTGTTCCACATCACACTCGTGACCATATTGCTCCTGACGTTGCTTGGCATCAAACCGGCAAGAGCCGAAGAGGATGTGAGCTGCGTTGGTCAGGATCTCGTTGAGATCATGCAGCGTGACGAGCCGCAGAAATATCAAAACCTGCTGGCCGAGTCCGATAAGGTCCTGAACGGCAAAGGAACGTTCTGGCGCATCGAAAAGGACGGCATTGCCCCCTCCTACCTGCTGGGCACCATGCATGTCACTGACCCCCGAGTGTTGAAAATGCCAAATGGCGCGCAGGAAGCATTTGCCAGCGCAAAGACGGTGGTGGTTGAGTCAGACGAAATCCTTGATGAACAGAAGGCCGCTGTCGCAATTTTCGTCAGACCTGATCTTTCGATGTTCATCGACGGAAAGTCCATTACCGACATGCTGTCAGAGCAAGACAAACAGCGTCTGGAAGATGGCTTGAAACAGCGCGGCATTCCGCTGGCCTCGGTTATGAAGATGAAGCCATGGATCCTGGCAAGCTTCGTGGCTCTGCCGGCCTGTGAGATCAAACGAAAAGCGCAAGGAGCATCCTTCCTCGACAAGAAAATTGCCGAAGATGGTGTTGCCGCTGGAAAGTCTATCAAAGGATTGGAAACGCTGGTCGAACAGATACAGGCCATGGCTGATCTACCGATGGAATTCCACGTGAAAGCCCTGGTGGAAACCTTGAGCCTAGGCGACCGCATGCAGGACATTATCTGGACGATGACCGATCTCTACCTGCAGGAAAATGTCGGCGCGATCATGCCGATGATTACGGCTGTCACACCAGTCTCTGCCGGCGCGGATGAAGATGGCTATGCCAGATTCGAAAAGCGGATTATCACCGATCGCAACCATGTGATGGCAGAAAGAGCCGCGCCCGTTCTGGCAGAAGGCTCCGTCTTCATGGCCGTGGGTGCCTTGCATCTGCCTGACGAAGAAGGCGTCATCGAACTTCTGCGCAAACAGGGTTATACGCTGACCCGAGTCAACTGATCATCAGCCGTCAATGGCAACCTTGTGAATACCGCGGCTCACCTTTTTCAGGGTGGCTGGAACGATGCGCCGGTGAACGGGCGCAACAAACATCATATAGACCCAGCCCAGCCAGTTCTTCCGGTTGACCAGTGTCGTGACACTGATTGTCTGATCACTCTCTTGGCCATTCACATCAATCACGATGCGGAAATCGAGATGGTGGTCATCAAAACCCATCACCGTTCTGTCGGCCGTTGATGCAATAATCGGAAAACCGCCAGCACTTTCGCCGGCCGAAAGCTGTACCGTCTTCAGGCCGAACAGGCGCACCACGCCATTGCGCAATCGCATCAGAAACGAAACCCATCCCGGCGGATTTTCGAGAATGAGACGTGCTGCCGTCAGCGACGTCAACCCCTTTTCTTGCAGGGTACCTTCAAAACGATCCGCCCAATTGAACGAAAACGGCAACGGCTCCGACAAAAATTTCATGTTCGACCTCGACATTCACGGAGGCCAAGCATTCACCGATAAGCGCAAAAACAAAAGGCGGCGAATTGTCGCCGCCTTTCATAACAGATGAAATCAGAGATGATTACATGTGGATTGGCTTGAAGAAGGTTGCGAGCGCCGCTTCCTTCACCGCTTCCGACATGGTCGGGTGTGCGTGGCATGTACGACCGAGGTCTTCGGAAGAACCGCCAAATTCCATGATCACGGCAATCTCGTGGATCATTTCGCCAGCGCCGAAGCCAACGATGTGGCCACCGAGAACGCGATCGGTTTCCTTGTCGGCGAGGATCTTCACAAAGCCGTCGGTAACCTGCATGGCGCGGGCGCGGCCATTGGCCGTGAATGGGAACTTGCCAACCTTGTAAGCAACGCCGGCGGCCTTGAGTTCTTCTTCGGTCTTGCCAACCGATGCGATTTCCGGCTGCGTGTAAACAACGCCTGGAATGACGTCGTAATTCACGTGGCCATGCTGGCCAGCCAGAATTTCAGCAAGAGCAACACCTTCATCTTCAGCCTTGTGCGCCAGCATCGGGCCCTTCACCACGTCGCCGATTGCATAAATGCCGGCAACATTGGTCTTGTAGTGAGCGTCGATTTCAACGCGGCCACGGCTA
>NZ_DAMDBP010000075.1:0-11144 GCF_032092815.1 Agrobacterium sp.
CATCGCCAGCATCGAATAACCGCCTTCCATCTGGCGGATGGCGTCGATGAAACGGTCGGATGTCGAGCTGTGACGCGAACGGGCGATCAGGTGCAGAACGACTTCCGTATCGGAGGTGGACTGGCAGATGGCGCCGGTGGCGATGATCTGGCGACGCAGGGTCAGGCCGTTGGTGAAGTTGCCGTTATGGGCTATGGAAATGCCACCTTCTTCCAGCTCGGCAAAGAGCGGCTGCACGTTACGCATCGCCACTTCGCCAGTTGTGGAATAACGGGTGTGGCCAATGGCCATGTGGCCGGGCAGGCGGGCAAGGGTAGCAGGGTCGGTATAGTGGTCGCCGACCAGACCCATGTGACGTTCCTGGTGGAAGCGCTTGCCATCGAAGGAAACGATACCGGCGGCTTCCTGTCCACGATGTTGCAGGGCATGCAGGCCAAGAGCCGTCAGCGTTGCTGCATCCTCATGTCCCAAAATGCCGAACACGCCACATTCTTCATGCAGCGTGTCGCCATCGATAACGTCTCTGATCGTGGAATGCGAAAGCGGCTGGTTCATGCGTCTTGCCTTTGCTCCCTACAGTCGCCCTGCTTCATCTCATCAAGCGGTGGTGGCACTGTAATATTTTGATCTTCGCTTAACCTTCAAACAGTCCTGGGATTTGAAAGGTCAAGCGTCCAAAAAAGAAAGACCTGACCGGTGAAATCGTTCTCCGGGAAGGCCTGTTGCTGCTCAGTTGAAAAACCATACCACATGTAAGGCGTCTTGCGTATCTCGCAAGACGCAACACAGTGTCAATTGTTTGTTGCCGGTGCGGTGGTTGCAGGGGCCTCTTCCGACGGTGCCTGCTCGGTTGCCGCATCCTGATTACGCCCCATGATGCGGTCGAGAACCTCTGGCTCGATATTGCTTGGCAACACGGCTTCCAGCTTCTGCACCAGCATGTCGAGGAACGGCTTCGACTTGGCCTGTGTCATCCATGTCGGCTGGATCTTGACGTCAACCAGCCAGTTCCAGAAGGCCAGTGCGACAACCAGCAGCAGAAGGCCGCGGGCGACACCGAACAGGAAACCAAGCGTGCGGTCCAGCGCGCCAATGCGGCTGTCGATGATGAAGTCGGCGATCTTGGACGTGATGAACGAAATGACGATCAGCGCAACAAGGAAAACCACGCCGGCCGAACCGGCAATCGCGATGCGGTGGTCATTGGTGTAGTTGTTGGCGTATGGGACCAGAACCGGATAAAGATAGTAGGCGGCAGCCGCCGAACCGACCCAGCTTGCTATGGACAGAATTTCGCGGGAAAAACCGCGCACCATGGCCAGAACGGCTGAGAAAAGTACAACGGCGAGAACAATACCGTCGAAAATCGTTATGGGCATATACCAGCTCCAAAGGTCGCGGTGCTTTGTTACGGCACCGTCTTGCCTGTTTGCGATCCTCTTACACCACAGGCTTAGCCAGCGAAAGGATCAATATTCGTCTTCCTCAACCTGTTTGAAGCGGTTGGCGGAACCTGCGATGCGCGCAACGAGATCCGGCAGGCTTTCAATCTCCGCCCAACGACCGTTGGCCGTTTTGGGCAGTTCGGCCGATGCTGTCGGAAGCAATGCCTGAGCAAAGCCCAGTTTTTCCGCTTCCTTCAACCGCTGCACCGTGTGCGAAACGGGTCTTACCGCTCCTGACAGGCTGACTTCGCCGAAATAAACACAATCGGCAGGAAGGGCAAGACCGGCAAGCGACGAAACCAGTGCGGAAGCGACAGCCATGTCCGCAGCCGGCTCGGTTATGCGATCCCCCCCCGCCACGTTGAGGTAAACATCATGCTGGCCGAGCCGCACACCGCAATGCGCTTCCAGCACGGCAAGGATCATGGCAAGGCGTGACGAATCCCAGCCGACCACCGCACGGCGCGGCGTACCAAGTGACGTCGGTGCGACCAGAGCCTGCACCTCCACCAGTACGGGGCGGGTGCCTTCCATGCCGGCAAAAACCGCAGCACCCGGGGCTTTTGAATTGCGTTCACCCAGAAAAAGTTCAGACGGATTGGAGACTTCGCGCAAGCCCTTGTCGGACATTTCGAACACACCGATTTCATCGGTCGGTCCGAAACGGTTCTTCACGGTGCGCAGGATGCGGTAGTGGTGGCCGCGGTCGCCTTCGAAATAAAGCACCGCATCCACCATGTGTTCAACAACACGCGGACCGGCAATCTGGCCTTCCTTGGTCACATGGCCAACCAGCACCATGGCGGCACCTGTCTGTTTGGCGAACCGGATCATCGCCTGCACACCGGTGCGTACCTGTGTGACCGTACCGGGTGCCGAATCGGCCGTGTCGCTCCACAGCGTCTGGATGGAATCGATGATGACGAGGTCCGGGCGCTTGCCTTCGGAAATCGTCGCCAGAATATCCTCGACATTGGTCTCGGCGGCCAGCAGCACATCGGTTTGCGCTGCCCCCAGACGCTGGGCACGCAGACGAACCTGCGCCACCGCTTCTTCACCCGAGACATAGATGATGCGCTGTCCGCGCCGGGAGAGGGCGGCGGCAGCCTGCATCAAAAGCGTGGATTTGCCGATGCCGGGATCGCCACCGATCAAAACGGCCGAGCCACGCACGAAACCGCCGCCGGTGGCGCGATCCAGCTCCGCCATGCCGGTAGCAATGCGTGGAGCTTCCTCGGTTTCTCCGGACAATGCCGTCAACGCGACCGGGCGGCCTTTCTTGGGTGTTTTGCCTGGGCCGGCACCAATGCCGCCCATCAGGTCATCTTCGATGATGGTGTTCCACTCACCGCAACCCTCACACTTGCCAACCCAGCGGGTGTGCACCGTGCCACAGTTCTGGCACACGAATTGGGTTTTGGTCTTGGCCATGCGATTGCCGCTCCCGAGGGGTCACTCAAATGAGAACAAATAAAGAACTTTATGTTGGGATAAACACCTGCTGTCGGCTTTGCAAGCGCTTGTTGATGACCACCCGGATTTAATTATTCCTCGTCGAACAGATATTGCCGCGCATAGCGCAAGCCAAGGCCGGTCAACATTTCGTAACCGATGGTGCCAGCCGCACGTGCGACCTCATCGACGGGAACGTTGGGGCCAAACAGTTCGATATAGTCTCCAGCGCGCACGGCATTGTCGGGTACATCGGTGACATCGAAGATGGTGAGGTCCATGGTAACGCGACCGGCAACCGGTACCCGGTGACCGTTGATGAAACCGTAAGCACCGCCATAGCCCATTTCCCGCAGTGGAATGCCGGAACCGGATAGCGAGCGCTGATAGCCATCTGCGTAACCAACGGATGCGATGGCAAGACGGCTGGCACGCTTGAGCAGGAATGAACCGCCATAGCTGACTGTCTGACCTTCGCCGGCCTCGCGCACCTGAATGATGCGGGCTTCCGCCTTGGCGACAGGGCGCATCGGATTGGCCACATCATTAACCGCTTCGCCGCCATAAAGCGCGATGCCAGGGCGGGTCAGATCAAAGTGGTAATCGGGGCCGAGGAAAATTCCAGCAGAAGCTGAAAGGCTTGATTCGACACCTTCGAAAGCCGCGCTAACCCTGCGGAATGATTCAAGCTGCACCTTGTTCATGGCAGCCGATGGCGTGTCGGCGCAGGCCAGGTGCGACAGCACAAGAACCGGGTCGAAGCTGGCCGGACGCGAGATATCTTCGGCGAGAAACAGCGCATCTTCCAGCGGCAGGCCAAGGCGGTTGAAGCCCGTATCGACATGCAGGGCGAAGGGGTGATCGCCGCGTTCGGCAAGCGTCGACATCCAGAAGGCCAACTGTTCTTCAGAGGCAATCACCGGCACGAGATCATTGTTGAAGACGTGATTTTCCTGGCCCGGCCAGATGCCCGACAACACGAAAATTCGTGCTTCCGGGGCATGAGGACGCAGTGTCACACCTTCTGCGACCGTTGCCACGAAAAAGTCCCGCGCACCGGCGTGATACAGCGTGGTGCCGCAATCTTCAATGCCCATGCCATAGGCGTCAGCCTTGACGACGGCAGCAGCCCGCGCCTTGCCAGACCGCTTTTTCATGTCGCGCCAGTTGTCGGCCAGTGCGCCGAGATCGACAGTCAATCGCAGCGGCGCATGGTCGAATTCGTCACCGTCGGAAAAAGTATCGTCGAAATCGGTCATGCTGTCTCGCAGTGTTTTGAAGTCAAATCGGTATTTCCGTTCAAGCCTATCACTTTTGTTCAAGACGGTAATGACGGATTGCTTTATTCTTTCACTATGCACAATGTTTCGCAGAAACAGGCCCTTGATGACATGCCGCTGGCCACGACGGAAACGACACGTTTCTGGCGCGACCGGCGATTCAGGGATATGGAATGTCTGAGCGCGACATTTCTGACGCACGAATATTCCCCGCATGCCCATGACACTTTCAGCATTGGCGCGATTGAGTCCGGCTCGCAGATATCGACCATCAATGGCAGCACGGAACAGACCGGACCGGGCAATCTCTACCTGATCAATCCGGGGCAGATCCATGATGGTGCGCCCGGCGGACACGGCTATCGTTACCGCATGATCTATCCCGACATGGAGCTTTTGCGCGACGTGGTCGAGGATGTGACGGGCAGGGCGTTTCACGGCTCGCCATCTTTCCCGCGTTTTTTGCCAAAAGACCCGCAAATGGCGGCCGCCTTCCAGATTGCCCACCAGCGGCTGGAAACGAAATCCGGCGCGCTGGAGGCGGATGAGGGCATGTTCAGCGTGCTGGCCGAACTGTTTCGTCGCCACGGCAGCGCGATTATTCTGCCGGTGGAAACGCGCGAACGCACCGCGGTTTACCGGGTCAGGGATTACCTGACAGACAATTGCGAGATCGATATCGGGCTGGAGCAGCTGGCAGCCATTGCCGGGCTTAGCCGCGCGCATCTGATCCGCGCCTTCCGCAAGGAATTTTACATTACCCCGCATGCCTATCTGACGGATGTGCGTATTCGCAAGGCACGCCGCCTGTTGCGGCTTGGCGACAATCCCGCCTCTGTGGCACTGGAATGCGGGTTCGCCGATCAGGCGCATTTCACCCGCCACTTCAAGGCGCGCACCGGTATCACGCCGGGTCAGTTCCGCGCCGCGTGAGGCCAAACGTCGAGCAACTGTTCCGGATTGTTCTCTGGCCCCATCACTTTTGTTCAAGACGCCCCCGTCATCCTTCTCTACCTGCCATCTCCTGAAATGTTGGAGATCATCATGGTGGTGAAAGAGAAGTCTGCAGAGTTGGCGGCTGGCGTGAGGGCGGCAGCGCCGCTATTGGTGGCTATGGTGCCGATTGGGGTGGTGTTTGGTGCGGTTGCCGTATCCAAGGGCCTGTCAGCGCTGGAAGCCTGCCTCATGTCGCTGCTCGTTTTTGCCGGTGGCTCGCAATTTGTTGCCATGGATTTGTGGACCCATCCGGCAAGTTGGGTGGCGTTGGGTTTCGCGGCACTTCTCGTCAATCTGCGTCACGTGCTGATGAGCGCATCCATCGCGGCCAAGCTGGAAGGGTTCAGCGGCTGGCGCAAATATGTCGCCATGCTGGTGCTGACGGATGAATCCTGGGCGCTATCCGAATTCCGGGCGATGAATGCAAAACTGACACCGGCGTTTTTTACCGGTGCTGCATTGTCGATCTACGCCGTCTGGAACATATCCACGCTTGCCGGTGCATTGTTGGGATCTGTCATGGGCGACATGACGCTGATCGGTCTCGACTTTGCTTTTCCCGCCGTGTTCATCGTGTTGCTGATGGGGTTCTGGAAGGGAACGGAAACCGGTCTTGTTCTGCTGGCCAGTGCCATCACCGCATGGTTCACCCACCTCTACATCCCTGGTGCCTGGTATATTGCGAGCGGTGCGCTGGCCGGGTTGGCCGTTGCAGCATTCAGCGCAGATGAACAGCAGCCTGAAAACGAGAAAAACAAGCTGGAGCAGGCGGCATGAGCCTTGAACCCTCAACGCTATTCGCCATTCTGGCGATGATGGTGGCAACGGTTGCCACCCGCATGGGCGGGCTATTGCTGGTCAGCCATACCAATCTTGGCCCACGTGCAAAAAAGACGCTGTCATCGGTGCCGCCCGCAGTCTTGATGGCGGTGGTGAAACCAACGGCATTTTCCAGCGGCACTGCCGAAAGCATTGCCTGTCTGGTCACGGCTATTGCCGCGCTTCGCCTGTCACTTCTGCCAGCCACCTTTGTCGGTGTGGCGACGGTTGCAGTCCTGCGTTCATTCGGATTTTGAAACGC
Source organism: Agrobacterium sp. (assembly GCF_032092815.1). Taxonomy (GTDB): domain Bacteria; phylum Pseudomonadota; class Alphaproteobacteria; order Rhizobiales; family Rhizobiaceae; genus Agrobacterium. The sequence continues at coordinate 6,255 of NZ_DAMDBP010000075.1, forward strand.
CTGCTGTCGGCTGCTGCGGCATGAAACGGTCTGGCCGTAAACACCAGCGTATCTCCATCGCCAAAGCGGCATCAGGCCGTAGGAACAGGTATCGCCCTGGCTTCGGGCGTTAAAGCAGAATGAGAGCCTTCGCCCCGAAATTCGGAATCAGTTTCTGAAAGCACCAGCTCAAACCCTTGAAAAACAAACGCCCCGTTGTGACGGGGCGTTTGTATGTCAGTGTTCTTCGTACTGGCTGAAGGATGGGTCGGCCAGATCCGCAAAGCGGGTGAATTCCGACTGGAAGGCCAGTTTGACAGTGCCGGTTGGTCCGTGACGCTGCTTGGCAATGATCACGTCTGCCGTGCCCTTGACCTTGTCGAAATGGGCTTCCCACTCCGCATATTTCGGATCATCCGGGTCGCGTGGCTCAAGGTTCTTGACGTAATATTCCTCACGGAACACGAAAAGCACCACGTCGGCGTCCTGCTCGATCGAACCAGATTCACGAAGGTCAGAGAGCTGTGGGCGCTTGTCGTCTCGGCTTTCCACCTGACGCGAGAGCTGTGACAGTGCGATGATGGGAACGTTCAGTTCCTTGCCAAGGGCTTTCAGACCCGTAGTGATCTGGGTGATTTCCTGCACGCGGTTTTCACCGCTTTTGCCGGAGCCGGTCATCAGCTGAATATAGTCCACGACAAGGCAATCAAGGCCGCGCTGGCGCTTCAGACGACGGGCACGGGCCGAGAGCTGGGCAATGGAAATACCACCGGTCTGGTCGATGTAAAGCGGCACCTTCTGCATCATCTGGCTGCAGGCAACCAGCTTTTCGAAGTCGGCCTCGGTGATTTCACCACGGCGGATTTTCGAAGAAGACACTTCGGTCTGTTCAGAGATGATACGGGTTGCCAGCTGTTCGGACGACATTTCGAGAGAGTAGAAACCGACAACGCCGCCATTCTTGGCCTTGAAAGAACCGTCCGGCTGAATTTCCTGCTCATAGGCAGCCGCAATATTATAGGCGATGTTGGTGGCAAGCGAGGTCTTGCCCATACCCGGACGACCCGCAAGCACGATAAGGTCAGAACGCTGCAAACCGCCCATGCGGCCATCCAGCGAGTGAATGCCTGTGGAAATACCCGAGAGATTGCCGTCACGCTCAAAAGCCTGACCGGCCATGTCGATGGCCAGCGAAACCGCATCGTTGAACGACTGGAAACCGCCATCGTAACGGCCGGTTTCCGCAAGCTCGAAGAGGCGGCGTTCGGTGTCTTCAATCTGCGTCTGTGGCGGCATGTCGAGTGGCGCGTCATAGGCAATGTTGACGACATCCTCACCGATCTGGATCAGCGCACGGCGCAGTGCCAGATCGTAGATCGCACGGCCATAGTCTTCCGCGTTGATGATGGTGACGGCTTCTGCGGCAAGGCGCGCAAGGTATTGCGCAACCGTCAGGTCGCCCACCTTGTCATCGGCCGGCAGGAAGGTCTTGATGGTGACCGGGTTGGCGGTCTTGCCCATACGAATGATATCGCCCGCGACTTCGAAAATCTTGCGGTGCAACGGCTCGTACAGGTGAACCGACTTCAAAAAGTCTGAAACGCGGTAATAGGCGTCATTGTTGACGAGGATAGCACCCAAAAGAGCCTGTTCGGCTTCAATGTTGTTCGGCGCCTCGCGGTAATGCGGTTCCGCCGGGGAGACTGGGGCGATCTTTCTTGCTGCGTCATTCATCTTTGTTATGATCTCCCTCTGTCTGCGTATCATCATTGCCAGCAGGACAATCTGAAAGCCGGGGACCGGTTTCCAGAAAGCAGCACGCGCAAATACATTAATTACAGCGTTGGTACATCCAGCTCGGCACCACGCAGGACTACGATGTGGCGGTACCGGCCGGGACAGTCAATGACATAGTTGCAACAATGCCGAACAGCCGTGCCTCAGCGGGATTTGAGCGATCACATTTTATGTTGTCCCCACAAATCCACAGCCTGTCCGGCGTTGAGGACATCAGTTGAAAACGAATCAAACAGTGTCTGCCTTGATTTTACGGCATGGCTGCCACGACAGCAAAGCATCTTGAAAATAGTCAGTAATGCGTATAGATAGGCCGTAAATAAGTAGCATGCTAATTATAAGGAAATAGTATCGTGTCACGTCAAACCGACAAGGAGCAGTTGCTGGACGAGATGTCGTCCTTCAATCGCAAGCTCAGGACGTTTTTCGACGCGCGGGTAAGCGAGCAGGGGCTGACACTGGCGCGGGCGAGGGTATTGTTTGCCCTGTCGCGCCGTGGTTCACTGACCCAGAAGCAGCTTGCCGAAGAGCTGGAAATCGAAACGCCGACCCTTGTGCGCGTTCTCGATGGCATGGAAAAACAGAACCTCATCGAGCGTCGTGAAGAGGCGGGCGACCGCCGTGCCAAACGCATTCACATGACACCGGAAGGTGAGAAAACAGCCGCCAGCGTCAATGCCACGGCGGCCGACCTGCGTCGCCAGATCACCACGGACATTTCTTCGGAAGACATTGCCACCAGCCTCAGCGTGGTGCGCAGCCTGATTTCCAACCTTCAGGCCCTCTCATCGAGTGAGGATGCCTGATGAGCGCGACCAACACACTGCCCGAACAAGCCGAGGACGAGGCCGCACTATCAAAAGCCGATGAACATGTTGTTGTGGCTGAACCACCGCCTGCGGCCCCCGCAGCCCCTCCGGAAAAATCCCTGGGCGGCAAACTCGTTTACATCGCCGCTGGCCTGCTGTTTTTCATAACGCAGGGCCTTGGCATGAATATCGTCACCGCCAACATGTACCAGCTGCAGGGAGAGTTCTCTGCAACGGTCGCCGAAGTCGTCTGGCTGTCCGCCGCCTATATGGCGCCCTATGCCAGCCTGTCGATTGCCCTGTTCAAGATCCGTGCGCAATATGGTTTGCGCCCGTTTGCGGAACTGAGCATTTTCCTGTTTGTCCTGGCGTCCTGCCTCAATCTCTTCGTCACGGATCTGCATTCGGCCATCATCGTGCGTTTTGTCAGCGGCATGGCAGCTGCCCCTCTATCGTCACTCGGTTTCCTTTATATTCTCGAGGCCTTCCCACCGCATCGCAAACTGTCCTTCGGTCTGTGCACTGCGCTCACCGGCACCCTGTTGTCGGCACCGATTGCCCGTATCATCTCACCGTCACTGATGGAGATTGATGGCTGGCGCTCGCTCTATACGCTGGAACTTGGTGTGGCGCTGATTGCGCTGCCGGCAATTTATCTTCTGCCTTTGACGGCGCCGCCGCGCGCCAAAATCCTCGAGCGGATCGATGTGCTGAGTTACTTGTTCATGGGAACCGGCCTTGGTTTCCTGGCCTTCTTTTTCTCGCTGGGCCGGTTCTACTGGTGGCTTGAAACAAGCTGGCTCGGTTTGCTGCTGGCCGCCGCCATCGTCTGTCTGACCTGCATGGTGCTGATCGAACTGCACCGCAAAAACCCGATGATCGATCTGCGATGGATATTCACACGCCAGAACATTCACACCGCCGCAGTGCTGATCATGTTCCGCGCCGTGACCTCGGAGCAGTCGACCACTGCCGTCAGCTTCTATCAGCAGCTTGGCGTCATCAATGATCAGACCATGGCGCTTTACGGCATCATTCTTCTGGCAACCATTATCGGTGGCGTGTTCTGTGCGTTCCTGATGCTGACCAAATATGTCGAGACTGCCCACGTCATTGCTCTTAGCCTGATTGCTATTGGTGCGTTTCTGGATAGTCAGGCGACAAACCTGACCCGGCCTGAGCAGATGTATTTCAGCCAGGCAATGATTGCCTGCGGTGCCGCCATGTTCCTGCCGCCTGTCATGGCCAAGGGTTTTGCCAGTGCCATGGCCAAGGGGTTGCCCTATCTGGTCAACTTCATCGCCATCTTCCTGTTCACGCAGATCAGCGGTTCCTTGATGATGACGGCGTTGCTTGGCAGCTTCGTGACGGTCCGCGAAAAGTTCCACTCCAACATTCTGGCCGAGCACATCGTGCTGACCGATCCAAATGTTGCACAACGCATAAGCCAGCTTGCCTCGTCCTATGGCAAGGTCATCACCGACAAGACGTTGCTGAATGCAGAAGGTGTTTCACTGCTGACACAGCAGGTGACACGCGAAGCCTATGTTCTGGCTTACACCGATACCTTCCTGGCCATTTCAGTTGTCACGGCGATCGCGCTGGGCATGCTTCTCATCCATCTGGCGTGGAACAGGCTCAAGCCTCTACTGATGCCCGCTGAACCTGCCGCCACTCCACAGAATTCATAACAAACGAGTCAGAAAATGCTCAAGAAAATATTCACCCCTGTTACCCTCATTGTCCTTATGGCTGGCCTGACCGGGCTTGGCATGGTGCTTTACGCATGGCGCCTGCCACCATTCTCAAGTTCGGTTGAGATGACGGACAATGCTTATGTTCGCGGATACGTGACGATGCTGAGTCCGCAGGTCAGCGGTTATGTGGTTGATGTTGCCGTCAAGGATTATCAGGATGTCAAGCAGGGCGACATTCTGGTGCGTGTCGATGACCGCAGCTATGTGCAGAAACTTGCACAGGCAAAATCAACCCTTGAAGGCCAGAAGGCATCGCTTGCCAATTCCGACCAGAAGGAAAATGCCGCCCGCGCCAACATCTCCTCCAGCCAGGCATCCATCGAAAGCGCCCAGGCTGCCTTGAAACAGGCCCAGCTTGCCTCCGACCGTCAGGACAATCTGACCAAAAGCGGCGTTGGTACCTCCAGCACGCAGGAAGAGGCACATGCAACGCTTGAAAAGGCCAAGGCAGCATTGATGCAGGCGAAGGCTGCTCTTGAGGTATCCAATCAGGATTTGCAGACCATCATCGTCAATCGCAGTTCGCTTGAAGCTGCCGTCACCAGTGC
>NZ_DAMDBP010000076.1:0-9364 GCF_032092815.1 Agrobacterium sp.
TTTAGACATGCAAAACCCCCGAGGTTGGGTGTCCAACTTTCGGGGGTCAGTTCATCGAACCGGGGCTTTTTCACTAGCTTATATACAAATCACGCAGACAGCTTGGCCAGAATTTCTTCCGACACTTCGAAGTTCGAATAGACGCTCTGAACGTCATCATCGTCTTCGAGGTTGCCGATAAGCTTCATCAGCGACTCAGCCTTGTCTTCGTCGACAGGAACCGTGTTCTGCGGCTTCCAGATTGACTTGACGCTTTCCGCTTCGCCAAGCACACCTTCGAGCGCCTTGGAAACTTCATTCATCGCTTCAAAGCCGCAAATGATCGTGTGACCTTCTTCGGTGGTTTCGACATCGTCGGCACCGGCTTCAATGGCAGCTTCCATGACCTTGTCAGCATCGCCGACCGAGGCCTTGTAGGTGATTTCGCCAACCCGGTCGAAGGAGAAGGACACCGAACCGGTTTCCCCGAGCGCACCACCAGCCTTGGTGAAGATGGAGCGGACGTTGGATGCCGTACGGTTGCGGTTGTCCGTCAGGGCCTCAACGATAACGGCCGTGCCGCCAGGACCGTAACCTTCGTAACGTACGTAATCGTAGTTTTCGGCGTCAGCACCAGAAGCCTTCTTGATCGCGCGGTCGATGTTGTCTTTCGGCATCGACTGGGCTTTGGCGTTCTGGACGGCCAGACGCAAAGCGGCGTTCATCGTCGGATCTGGCAGACCAGTCTTGGCAGCAACGGTGATTTCACGTGCGAGCTTCGAAAACATCTTCGAACGGATCGAATCCTGTTTTCCCTTGCGATGCATGATGTTTTTGAACTGTGAATGGCCAGCCATGGCACCCCTGATCCGATAATTTGTTTGGAATGCGGCCTTATAAGTGCGAAGCGCCGTTCATTCAAGCCTGTTGGCGCATTGAAATGCCACGAACAGACTGGAACGGAACCCACTGCTCGTTCGTTTTCAAACCGGAAGCATCAAAAACGGGCGTTATGCCCACTTGGGAAAATCCGGAAAGGACAAAGAATGGTAAGTCTTAGCGAAGCCCGTGAAGCACCCGCTCAGCAGCTATGGGATGAGATCAATTCGGTTCACGCTGGCATGTTGGGCCTAGAAGGGTTGCACGCTCATATGCAGCCAATGGCGCCCCATGCCGACCCCAAAACCAATACCATCTGGTTTTTTGCCAAAACCAACACCGATCTGGTCAACCAGCTGAAATCGGGTTCGCGTGCTCATTTCTGCGTTGTTGGTAAAAACCATGATTATCACGCTTGCCTTTCCGGCACTCTTGAACAACGCAAGGAATACAGCAAGATCGATGAGTACTGGAATTCGGTCGTTGCGGCTTGGTATGAACATGGCAAGGAAGACCCTGAACTGACCATGCTGGCCATGCATGTCGATGATGCTGATATATGGGCATCCACCGATAGCACTCTCAAGTTTGGGTGGGAAATTGCCAAGGCCAATATAAGCGAACACAAGACGCCGGATGTGGGTGTCAGACAGCATCTCGCTTTTGCATAATACACAGCAAAGACGAGACACGAACTCAGGCATGCGGGCAAGCCCTGCATGCTTTTTTATTAACTCCGGCCAAGTCTCACAGACCCTGCGGCACAAGAATGGTCGGCTTTTTTGGCAATGAGCGCATCGAAACAGTAATGACGGGTTCATTTGCAAAAGCCACATCGAATGAACCGCTGAACATGCTGACAAATTGCTGCAACGGTGGCCCACTGCGATGCATCGGCAGGATCAGGGCCGAGCGCAGACGTTTGACCACCCGACTCATGCTGTCGGCCCCCATCGTGAGGCCGCCATCCACCGGCACCATCAGGATATCGAGACGGCCGATTTCCGAATAATGTGTGTTGGTCAACTCATGATGCAAATGGCCGAGATGCCCGATACACAGTCCGGCAACCTCGAAAATAAAGATCGAATTGCCATTCTGCTGGAAGGATTCGTAATCAGCCCAGCCGCTGCGAATATCCGTCGTGACGTTTCTGATATAGACGTCATCCAGCATCATCTGGTGAACGGCCTTTTCACCCGCCTTGTCGCTCCAGCCATGCAGAACATATTCAATGCCAGGATCGGGCTTCAACGTGTAATGGGTTGAATGTGCACGGTTCATGGTAGCAACCGTTGGCGTCCGTTGCGGGCGGTAAACACCATTATAGTCGGTTGCAATCCGCACACCGGCCGGGGTTTCAATCTCGTAGGTCGAGTGGCCGATGAAGGTGATTTTCACCTCTTCCTTGGCTGACTGCTGCACAAACTGCACATCAGGAACCTTGAAACTGGCAAAGGTAACACCAGGGATTTTTTGAGCGATGGCCTGACACTGGCTGACCGGAGGTCTTTCGGCTTGTTGTGCGAATGAAATGCCCGCCGCGGATAGAAGTCCGGTGAATGCGAATGAAAGCACGCGCAGCATCATGCCGTTCTCCTGAACTGGTTTCCCGTCACGAAGATGCGGCAAGACAGGCAAACCGTCCAGCATCAAGCCTAAACGGCCTTTCACAATCTCGTCATCAGGAGGGAGAAACCGTCAGACCCAGAAGGCTGGAATGGTTTCGGCCAGACGCGGCCCAATGCGCAGCGGTGCAATCTTTTCGGCAAGACCGGTGCGATCGGAGATTTCCACACCGACACCACAGATGGTGGCTGGACCACTTGCAGCCTCAAACCGACCCTTTGGCATCTTGGATATGAAACGGTTAATCGGCTCTTCCTTTTCCATGCCCAGCGACGAATCATAGTCGCCACACATGCCGGCATCCGACATATAGGCCGTGCCGCCGTTGAGAATTTGCGCATCCGCCGTTGGCACATGTGTATGGGTGCCAACCACAAAGCTGGCGCGGCCATCGACAAAATGTCCAAAGCACTGTTTTTCACTGGTGGCTTCGGCATGGAAATCGAAAATGATGGCATCCGCCTGCTCTTTCAGCGGGCAGGCTGCCAGAATGCTCTCGGCAGACTTGAAGGGGTCATCCAGTTCAGGGTGCATGAAAACACGCCCCATAATGTTGGCCACCAACACACGCGCACCGTTGCGGGCATAAAAAATGCCGGAGCCTTTACCGGGCGTACCATCAGGATAATTGGCCGGACGCAAGAACTGATCATGCCGTTCGCAGAACGACACGGCTTCCTTCTGGTCCCAGACATGGTTGCCGGTTGTCACCACATCGGCACCGGCATTGATGGTTTCGAGATAGATATCTTCGGTGATACCAAAACCACCGGCAGCATTTTCACCATTCACGATGACAAAATCGAGTTTCAAGTCAGAAATCAAACCCGGCAGTCGGTCCCAGACCGCTGTCCGTCCTGTTTTTCCAACCATGTCACCCAAAAACAAAAGCCGCATGCAAAGACCCACTACTCGAAATATCTGACGCCATTTTCAGTCAAAACGGCATGAAGGCGCACGTCATGCGGCTCCGCCGGCACTGATGGCACTTCCTGGCAGGCAAATGCAACGCCCACGAGCACAGGATTCATGCCTTTTTTGTGCAATTTGTCGATTGCACGGTCATAATGGCCAGCACCATAGCCGATACGGTTGCCCTGACCGTCAAAAACCGACAACGGCACCAGCAACATGTCGGGGTCGAGCACGGCCGCATCCTCACCCGGGCCTCTGGTACCAAAACCGGTGTCGACAAGCGCTATGTCAGGGTGGAATTCACGAAATACGATGGTCCGACGGTCGAGCACAACGGGCAGGCAGATCCGCACATCCTTCTTGGCCAAATCAATCAGCAGCGGCCAGAGATCGACCTCGGAACGGATCGGTAAAAATCCTGAAATGACCGAACCAGACTTGATGTCAAGCCCGGATATGCCATGTGCGGCAATGGCAAGACTTTTCTCCGCGCGTTCGTCTTTTCCAAGCGCATCCCGCGCGGCAAGTCGTTCGCCGCGCAGCCTAGCCTTGGCCAGTGGGTCGCCTGACATCAGGCAGCCCGGCTCACAAGCACCTTGTCGATGCGGTGGCCATCAAGATCAATGACTTCAAAACGCCAGCCATTACGCGTGACATGTTCACCCAGTTCCGGCAGACGACGGAATTCCCCCAGCACCAGACCGGCAACGGTTTCAAACTCGGCATCATCATCGATCTGAAAGCCCATGAGATCAGCAAACTCGTCCGCCGGCATCCAGCCCGCCACGAGGAATGAGCCGTCTTCACGCTCAACCATAGCCGGTTCTTCGTCGTCTTCTTCCTGAAACGCACCTGTGATGGCTTCAAGAATGTCACCGGAGCTGATGATACCTTCGAAATGACCGTATTCGTCATAGACCAGCACCATATGCACCGTTGAACGGCGCAGCGACTGGATAACATCCACAGCACTGGTCAGGTCAGACACAACAGGAACTTCGCGCATGGCTTCACGCACGTTCAGTTCCTTGCCGGACGCAAAGGCGTCGAATGCATCCTTGACGAACAGCACGCCAAGAATTTCATCCGAAGAGCCGTTACGCACCGGCAGGCGCGATCTGAGCGTGCTGCGAAGTTGCTCACGAATTTCTTCGGGGCTGTCCTCGATATCGATAACCTCGACGTCGCGGCGCGGCGTCATCAGGCCACGTGCGTTACGGTCCGCCAAACGCATGACGCCCGAAATCATCGCCGATTCCTCGGTTTCGATGACACCGGCGCTATGGGCTTCGGCCAGAACCGTACGGATTTCATCGTCGGTGACAGATGCACCGGTATCACCGCTGTGACCAAGCAGGCCAAGAATGAGCTTGCCTGATTTGTCCAGAAGCCACACCAGTGGAGCACCGACTTTGGACAACAACATCATGGTCGGAGCAACGCGGGCAGCAACCCGCTCAGGGTCGCGCAAAGCGATCTGCTTCGGAACCAGTTCGCCAACGATCAGCGAGAGATAGGTGATTGCGACAACAACAGTACCGACACCCAGCGCATCCGCGATCCGGTCGGAAACACCCTGCTGCATCAACCAGCCGGTAAAACGGGAGCCGAGGGTTGCACCGGAGAAGGCACCGGACAGAATACCCACAAGGGTAATACCGATCTGCACGGTGGAAAGAAATCGGCCGGGATTTTCCGACAGACTGAGCGCGATGGAGGCTCCCTTACTACCCTGCGCGGCAAGCACCTTCAGCCTCGCCGCTCTGGAGGAAACCACGGCAAGTTCCGACATGGCAAGCACACCGTTTAATACGGTGAGCAGGACCACGATAATAATTTCAGTAAACAAGTTTAGCTCTTTGGGCTGTTGAACGTCGCATCACGGCTGGAAACAGCAGAAACCCTAAGGGTTTAAACGGATACGCCACCTGGAATAATAAGCAATAATATTGTCATTGCAATGACCGGACACAGAAATTATCCGACACGCAGCCCTATTATTTCAACATTTGCGTTTAAATTTCGCCATCGCAACCTGCGGAACGAATGACGACACATCCAACCCTCGACGTGATCTCGCCAGGCCATCTGAAGATGGGGAGAAGAAGAAAGAGGGAAAGTGCGATCCACGGCGACCGATGGATGTTTACGATCCTGGGTGCCTACAAACGTAGGTGGGCACCGTGTGTCCAGCCCCACGGGGCTGGTCAGGGACAGCTCCCTTTGGATCGAGTATGGCCCCAGGGATTGTGGTTCCTGTCGAGAAGCGCAGATCGCAATTCAGATATAGAGCGTATCAAACCGCTTTGCCAGAGGGGAACGATAAATTGACAGGCGGATACGTTGTTTCACGGATCAGTTGGGCTGCGCCTGTGGTTTTGGCCGCGACAACAGTTTTTCGGTAATGCCGTTGAGACGCAAGGTCAGGTCGCCAATGGTCTGCACCAACAACTCATCGGTCTTGGCACGGTTTTCGGCAGCACCATCACGGTGTTGTTGCAGGGAATTGACCTGCTCCTGCAAGGAATCCAGCTTTCGGTTCATTTCAGAAAGCTCATCGGTCACCATGATGCCGGCCATCACGGTCAGGCGCAGGTCACCAATTTCACCGAACTGGCTTTTCAAATGACCGACATATTGATCGAAGCGGGAAGCCAGATCGGTCAGATGACCCTCCTGCCCTTCCTCGCAGGCCATACGATAGGCCTTGCCATCGATCATAACGGTAACTTGCGCCATTCGACTACCTTTTTACCTCAGCGATCCAGAACCGCACGTATGGTTTCCATCGCTGTCACCAGCCTGCGCGATACTTCGCGATTGACTTCCTCGAGCCTGTTGGCACGAAACTCGGATTGGTCCAGTTCCTGAGCCAGCCGCGAACGATCCGTGTGGACACGGCGCACTTCGCTATCGATCTCGCCCTGCTCACGTTGACGCTCGATACGCATGTCAATTGCGTTTTCAAGGCCTGCAATTGCGGAGCCAAGCTCCGACAGCGCCAGTTGTAGTGTCTTGTCCGCCGCCATTTTCTTATCCGGTTTGACGCAGCCGCGACGAATCGTCCGGTTGCGTCTTCTTCAGCAGCGATACGATATTCCCAGAGTAACAAGCACGTCAATCAAACGTGGGATAATGCTACAATATAGCCTGTGGACGGAGATTTATGCACTCCTTGTAATCATCAATTCTGCCGAAGTCGAAACTACATTGTTTTTTTATGGCGTCGACGACGGCAAACGCGCGTGCTTTTATTGACTTGGCTGCACCACCTGCTATGGATCAGCCGCTTTCTGGATAGTATCTCGAAACTATCACCTTTCACCCGAAACAAAGCGGAAAAGCCATGATCTCTCGCGACAAACATAACCGGATGGCGAATGCGATCCGCTTCCTTGCCATGGATGCTGTGGAAAAGGCCAATTCCGGCCACCCCGGCCTGCCGATGGGAGCCGCAGACGTAGCAACGGTCCTGTTCAGCCGTTATTTGAAATTCGATCCCAAAAATCCGTTGTGGCCAGATCGTGACCGCTTCGTGCTGTCTGCCGGTCACGGTTCCATGCTTCTTTATGCCCTGCTCTACCTGACAGGCTACGAAGACATGACGATCGATGAGATCAAGCGTTTCCGCCAGCTCGGCTCCAAGACCGCCGGCCACCCGGAATACGGTCATGCCACCGGCATCGAAACCACCACCGGCCCGCTTGGACAGGGCATTGCCAACGCTGTTGGCATGGCCATTGCCGAAAAGAAGCTTGAGCAGGAATTCGGCAGCGATCTGCAGAGCCACTTCACCTATGCATTGTGCGGCGACGGTTGCCTTATGGAGGGCATCAGCCAGGAAGCCATCGCGCTTGCCGGGCACCTGAAGCTCAACAAGCTCGTGCTGTTCTGGGACAACAACAACATCACCATCGATGGTGAAGTTGGTCTGTCCGACTCCACAGACCAGGTTGCGCGCTTCAAGTCTGTTCACTGGAACACGATCGAAATCGACGGTCATGATCCGGACGCGATTGCTGCTGCCATCGAGGCTGCACAGAAGTCCGACCGCCCGACCTTCATTGCCTGCAAGACAGTGATCGGTTTTGGTGCCCCCAACAAGCAGGGCACACACAAGGTCCACGGCAATCCGCTCGGCGCTGAAGAAATTGCAGCTGCCCGCAAGCACCTCGACTGGGAAGCGGAAGCTTTCGTTGTGCCGGAAGATGTTCTGGACGCATGGCGCCTCACCGGCCTGCGCTCCACCAAGGCACGCCAGGAGTGGGAAGGTCGTCTGGCCTCCACCGAAAATGCCAAGAAGGCCGAGTTCACGCGCCGTTTTGCAGGCGAACTGCCGGGCAACTTCAACAGCGCCATTGACGCCTTCAAGAAGAAGGTTGCCGAGAACAATCCGACCGTTGCAACCCGCAAGGCTTCGGAAGACGCGCTGGAAGTGATCAACGGCATTCTGGCCGAAACGCTGGGTGGCTCTGCCGACTTGACGCCTTCCAACAACACCAAGACCAGCCAGATGAAGTCCATCACACCTTCGGACTTCTCCGGTCGTTACATGCACTACGGTATCCGTGAACACGGTATGGCCGCAGCCATGAACGGTATCGCTCTGCACGGCGGTCTCATTCCTTATTCCGGCGGCTTCCTGATTTTCTCGGATTATTGCCGTCCGTCCATCCGTCTTGCTGCTCTGATGGGTATCCGCGTCGTTCACGTTCTGACGCACGATTCCATCGGCGTTGGTGAAGATGGCCCGACCCACCAGCCAGTCGAACATGTCGCAGCCCTGCGCGCCATTCCGAACCTGATGGTCTTCCGCCCTGCAGATGAAACGGAAACCGCAGAGTGCTGGCAGATTGCCCTGGAAACCAAGAACCGCCCATCGGCGCTTGCCCTGACCCGTCAGAACCTGACGCCGTCGCGCAAGGAATATGAAGAAAAGAACCTCAGCGCTTACGGTGCCTATGAACTGGTTTCCGCAAGCGATGCCAAGGTTTCGATCTTCGCATCCGGTTCCGAAGTCGAGCTGGCTTTGAAGGCTGCTGAAACATTGTCACAGAAGGGCGTTTCAACCCGCGTCGTTTCCGTTCCTTGCTTTGAACTGTTCATGGAACAGCCTGAAGCCTACCGCACGGCTGTTATTGGCAAGGCACCGGTCAAGGTTGCTGTTGAAGCCGCAATCCGTCAGGGCTGGGACTACTTCATCGGTTCGGATGGCGCATTTGTCGGCATGAACTCCTTCGGTGCATCCGCACCGGCAAAGGACCTGTTCAAGCACTTCGGCATTACGGTTGATGCCGTTGTCGCCGCAGCCGAGGCAAAACTTGCGTGAGGGCTTCAAGCCCTCACCTTTTCCCACCACAATATTTTTTTGATCGGGAGTATGTAAATGACTGTAAAAGTAGCCATTAACGGCTTCGGCCGTATCGGTCGCAATGTCCTTCGCGCTATCGTTGAATCCGGCCGCACCGACATTGAAGTCGTCGCTATCAATGACCTTGGTCCTGTAGAAACCAACGCTCACCTGCTGCGTTACGATTCGATCCACGGCAAGTTTCCGGCCGACGTCAAGGTCGACGGCGACACCATCACCGTTGCAGGCGGCAAGCCAATCAAGGTAACCGCAGTTCGTGATCCGGCTCAGCTGCCACACAAGGAACTGGGCGTCGACATCGCTCTGGAATGCACAGGCATTTTCGTATCGCGTGACAAGGCTGCCGCTCACCTGGCAGCTGGCGCAAAGCGCGTTATCGTGTCTGCTCCTGCTGAAGGCGCTGACCTGACCGTCGTATTCGGCGTCAACCATGACCAGTTGACCAAGGACCACCTGGTCATCTCCAACGCATCCTGCACCACGAACTGCCTCGTGCCGGTCGTGAAGGTTCTCGATGACGCCGTTGGTATCGACCATGGTTTCATGACCACGATCCACTCCTACACCGGCGACCAGCCAACGCTGGACACC
>NZ_DAMDBP010000077.1:0-9093 GCF_032092815.1 Agrobacterium sp.
ACGTTCCGAAGATCGTCGACTGGTACATGGAAGGCAAGATCCAGATCGATCCGATGATCACCCACACCATGCCACTGGAAGACATCAACAAGGGCTTTGACCTGATGCATTCCGGCAAGAGCATTCGCGGCGTGGTGGTCTATTGAGCACCTCGCAAGCCTATACGGTCGATGTGCGCAGGCTCGACGCGTTCTCCGCGCTCGAGCTTTACGCCATGCTGAAGCTGCGCGTGGATGTGTTCGTTGTCGAGCAGGATTGCCCCTACCCGGAGCTGGATGGCAATGATGTCGATTGCCTGCATCTGCGGCTGATGGATGGCAACGCGTTGCTGGCCTGTGCGCGGGTTTGGCGCCCCTCGGCAGATGTGCTGCCGCGCATTGGCCGCGTTGCCGTGTCGCCCGATCACCGCGGCAAGAAGCTGGGCGAAGCGCTGATGCGGGAAGCCATCATTGCATGCGAACACGAATATCCCGGCGAGGCCATTGAGATATCCGCGCAAAGCCATTTGCAGCGCTTTTACGGCTCGCTCGGATTTGCCGCCACATCGGAAGAATATGTCGAAGACGGCATTCCGCATGTCGATATGATACGGTCAGCACCATGATCTATGTTGACGCCGATGCCTGCCCGGTCAAACCGGAAATCCTCAAAGTCGCCGAACGCCACAATCTGGAAGTGACCTTCGTTGCCAATTCCGGACTGCGCCCGTCGCGCGATCCGATGATCAAGAACGTCATTGTGTCCAACGGCTTTGACGCCGCTGACGACTGGATTGCCGAGCGCGCCCATGAGGGCGATATCGTCATCACCGCAGATGTACCGCTGGCTGGTCGCTGTGTGGCAACCGGAGCGATGGTCACCGGCCCGACCGGCCGGGTGTTTGACGTGTCCAACATCGGCATGGCCACCGCGATGCGTGACCTTGGCCAGCACCTGCGCGAAACCGGTGAAAGCAAGGGATATAATGCAGCGTTCAGCCCGCGCGACCGGTCTGCCTTTCTTGAGACACTTGACCGTCTTTGCCGCCGGCTTAAAAAATAAACCGCTAAACGGGGGAAGCCATGCGTGAAGGCGGCAAACGGCACGGCATAGACAGGCGTCACCGCCCCTTCCTCATTGCGCTGTTGCTGGCAGCACTCTCCCTGCCCGCCTCCCTTTACCTCATCCCGAAGCTCGCCATTGAAATTGCCGCGCTGATCTTTTTCTTCAGTTATCTCATGCAGATCGCGCGCCGCCTGCCTCTGTTGACAGCCACTCATTTCGAGGCCCATGCCGACAGCGATGATGCACCAGCGATTGCCATCATTGCGGTGACACTGATTGCCGTTGCAGTCTCGGTCGTTTCGCTGTTTTTTGCGCTGAACCACGCCGAAGGTGAAACCGTGCCGGCACTTGCCATGGCCTTTGCCTCCGTATTGCTTGGCTGGGTAACCATCCACACCATGGCCGCCATGCATTACGCTCATCTGTTCTGGCGGCCGGCCGGTCGTGCCGGCCATAAGGGTGGCATGGATTTTCCAGACACGGAAAACCCCGGCGTTTATGAATTTCTCTATTTCGCCTTTGTCATTGGCATGACGGCGCAAACCTCCGACGTTGGTGTCACCACCACTGACATGCGCAAGGCAACGCTTGCCCATTCCATCGTTTCATTTTTCTTCAACACCGTCCTCGTCGCAGCCTTCGTGAATGCTGCGGTTTCACTGGCCGGGTGACCTTTACTCCAAGGAAAACAGCATGAAAATCATCTCCCAGAACACATCCTTCGGCGGCATGCAGGGCGTTTTTGCCCATGATTCCGAAAGCTGCAAATCCGAAATGACCTTTGCGGTCTATGTGCCGCCAAAGGCCATTTCGGAGCCTTGCCCTGTTGTGTGGTACCTCTCCGGCCTCACCTGCACCCATGCCAACGTCATGGAAAAGGGCGAATACCGCCGCATGGCCTCGGAACTGGGTCTGATTGTGGTCTGCCCGGATACCAGCCCGCGCGGCAATGACGTGCCGGATGAGCTGACCAACTGGCAGATGGGCAAAGGTGCCGGTTTTTATCTCGACGCCACGGAAAAGCCCTGGGCCGAACATTTCCAGATGTATACCTACATCACCGAGGAACTGCCTGCCCTCGTTTCGCAGCACTTCCGCATCGACATGGACCGTCAGGGCATTTTCGGCCACTCGATGGGCGGCCACGGCGCAATGACCATCGCCCTGAAAAACCCTGAACGTTTCAAGAGTTGCTCGGCCTTTGCTCCCATCGTTGCACCTTCCAGCGCCGACTGGTCGGCACCGGCGCTTGAAAAATACCTCGGTGACGACAAGGCGGCATGGCGCAAATACGATGCCTGCGACCTGATCAAGGACGGCGCGCGTTTCCCGGAATTCCTGATCGATCAGGGCAAGGCAGACAGCTTCCTCGAAAACGGCCTGCGTCCATGGCTGTTTGAAGAAGCGATCAAGGGAACCGATATCGGCCTGACGCTACGCATGCATGAGCGTTACGACCACTCCTATTACTTCATCTCGACCTTCATGGACGATCACCTGAAGTGGCATGCTGAACGTTTGGGCTGATTGACGCGTCAAACGCCTACTCCCGTGCTCTCAGTCAAAAAATCGAGGGATGCGGTAATCTGCCATCGCGGCGCTGGGGACTAGCTCCGGCAGCGCCACCCACCATCTTCATTCCCGCGCTTGTTGCGGGAATCTAGTTGCCGCGCGTTTGCGCGGCAAGAAGACTCCTTCCAGCCCCAGGACTGGTGTTGACTGGATCCCTGTGACATCCCTCGGGTCGTACCCGAGCACAGCGAAGAGGGAGAGCGGGGAAAGCAAGAGAACAAAGTCGCGAAGGTTACAAATGACCTTCCGCAAAATCACTTCGGAAACAGCGCCGTCGCCAATGTGGCTGGTCCCGGCTTGGTCAGCTGAAATTCCTGAATGACCCGTGAAGCGACGCCATAAGCCAGATCACCCTCAAGGCTTTCCTTGTCGAGGGCGTAAACCGTGGCGGTGAATTTCGCCTCGGCAATCACTTCACCTGTCGTCACAGATGCTGCCCGCACCACGACCCGTGCCGATGAGCGCGCACCCAACAGGAACGGCTCTTTTTTCACCGACACCAGACGAATGGTCAGCACCACACGTGGCCGCACCTTGGCGCGGTTGGTCACATCAATGGCATCGGATACATAGGAATGCACAAGCTGCATCAGGCGATGCGGCACGTCAGGCTGGGCAGCGACAAAGGCGCCACGCACGTCATAAATCAGCCGGTTCTTGTCACCATCATCTGGCATCAACCGGAACGACATCAGCACCATGCAGCACAGCAGAAAGGCACCGGACCGCAGAACAGGAAACTTTAGCAAACGCCTGGAACCTGTTGCGCGCGCACGCAAAATTTCCGTCCGGTTTTCCGCAAGAAAAACCGACCAGAACGCTGTGATGCGTTGCAAGTGACCTGACATAAACGACAACCCCGCCCCTCGGAATGTGTCGCTATGATTTCCAGTTAAGGTTACGGAAGTGTTAAGAGCTACTTGCTACAGACGCAAAAACATCGGCAGCAGCCTTCATATCCACCAAACGGTGAGCGCGACGTTCCATCGCCTCTTCATCCTCACCCCAATGCTCGGCCGTCCAGTCTTCATCCAGATGCGCAAAGCGCCAGATGTCGTCGAGGCCCCATGCGCCTTCGGCAAAGGCCAATGCCAGAATGGCCGAACCGGTAATGGTGGTCATGGTGTGAAGTGCTGCCAGTTCAAGCGCCGTATCATATTTGCGCAAGGTTACGGCAAAGGCGGCAACCGCTTCACGCGGCTGTTCCTGATGCATGATACCTTCTACCAGAATGAAGCGTGCGCCGAGGCTGTTGGCTGCCCAATCGACGACCGGATCCCACAGGTCGCCCTGACGCTCGACCAGTGCCGGCGGATCACCGGCGCGGTAGCACAGGAGATCGCTGGAGGAAAAACGCAAGATATCTTCGAACACCACCTGCGTATCGTTGGCCACGCCATCGATCGCGGTGTTGACCATGCGGGTAATCGGCATCACGCCGGGATCGACAACTTCCTTCTGCGCATCCCACTCCAGTCGCAGCAGGTCAGCAAGTGCCTGTGTCGGTACGATCAGCTGCTTTTTGGCCGGTGTGCGGACGGCCTTGCCATCCAGCAGCACGGCAAACTGGCCGTCTTCTGCCTCGCCAACCGTAACCTCCTTGTAGAAACGCTTCGGCAGCGGTTTCTGCATTTGTATCTGCGCACGCAGAATGGGGTCCGGATGGCTCAAGCCTTCGGTAAGATCGTTCAGCAGATCACGCATTACACAGCCTCGTCAGTTCCCGGAATAAAACCGGGTATCTCTCTTGGGTGGGTCACGACGGCATCGGCACCGGCAGCCCAAAGCTCCGGTTCGCTGGCATAACCCCACGCCACGCCAATGGCTGTCGCACCGGCAGCCTTGGCCATTTGCATATCATAAATCGCATCACCGATCACGATCGTGTCGGATGGCACCATGCCTGTTTCGTCACAGCATTCGGTGACCATGCCGGGATGCGGCTTCGACGGGCAATCATCAGCCGTGCGCGACACGATGAAATGTTTGCGAAAACCATGCGTGTCCATGATCAGATTGAGACCGCGGCGCGATTTGCCAGTCACAGCCCCCATCAGGATGTCTTCACGCATTGCCAGCCTGTCGATCATCTCGGAAATGCCGTCAAACAACGGTTCCTGCAGGCCTTCCTCGGCGCGGGTTTCCGCAAAGATCGCCTTGTAATACGCGGTCATTGCAGTGGCCTCATCATCGACATGCGGTTTGCCGATAATCGACTTGGTCTGCTCAATCGCCGGACGATCATAACCGAAATGTACGAAGGTGCGCGCCATCACCTCATGAATGAGCCTGACGCTGTCAACCAGCGTGCCATCGCAATCGAAAAGGACCAGTTTCATTCGTCGTCCCTGTCGCCATCAGCCTGATCGAAACCAAGCAGGTTCCAGGTTTGCACCATGTGCGGTGACAAAGGCGCCGTTACACGCAGGCGACCGCCGGATGGATGCGGAATGTCGATATGGCGGGCATGCAGGTGCAGGCGCTTCTGGATACCGCCAGGGAAATCCCAGTTGGGATCATCAATGTAATATTTCGGGTCGCCAATGATCGGGTGGCCCATTTGCAAGGCGTGGACGCGAAGCTGGTGCGTGCGACCGGTATAAGGCTCCATCTCTAGCCATGCCATTGTCTGCGCAGCCGTATCGATCACGCGGTAATAGGAAATGGCGTGGTCTGCACCCTCCTCACCGTGATTGGCAACACGCATGCGGTCACCATCCGGCGTCTGCTCTTTCACCAGCCAGCTGGAAATCTTGTCCTGATGTTTGCGCGGCACGCCCTTGACCAGCGACCAGTAGGTTTTCTTGGTGTCGCGTTCACGAAACGCAGCTGTCAGCTTCTGCGCGGCACCGCGTGTACGGGCCACGACCAGCACGCCAGATGTATCACGGTCAAGACGGTGTACCAGGCGCGGTTTCTCACCCTTCTGGCTGACCCAGGCTTCCAAGAGGCCATCAATGTGGCGGGTCACACCCGAACCACCCTGCACGGCAATGCCGGCCGGCTTGTTGAACACGAACACCTTGTCGTCTTCATGCAGCAGCATGCGCTTCAACAGATCGCCATCTTCAGCGTGCTTGAGATCCTTGGAGCCAATTGGCCCGCCTTTGACCTTGGCGTCAGAATCAATCGGTGGCACACGCACCATCTGGCCCGGCTGCAACCGGGCATCGGTCTTTACACGTCCGCCATCCACGCGCACCTGGCCGGAGCGCAGCAGCTTCTGCAACGGACCGAACCCAAGCCCCGGATAATGAACCTTGAACCAGCGGTCCAACCGCATACCAGCCTCGTCGGCTTCAACCTTGATATGCTCGATACCTGCCATGGGAAAATTCCAGTCTCGTTGTCTCTGGCCCGCAACTCTTATTCGGCAGGCTCTATAATTTAAAACGAGCCTTTAAAACAAAGCGCGCCCCAAGGCCAGCCCGCCGCAAACCGCAAGAATTGAAATAACGACGCTGGACAGCACATAAACCGCAGAAAGACCGATTTCGCCACGCTCAAACAGTCCGACCGCATCCAGAGAGAATGAAGAAAAGGTGGTGAAGCCCCCCAACATACCCGTGACCAGCAGCAGCCGCATTTCGGTCGATGCGCTGAATTTGCGGATAATCATCTCCGACAACAGACCTATGGCAAACCCGCCGATAATGTTCACCGCGAAGGTGCCCCATGGAAAATTGGTGCCCCCCAGGCGAACGGCCCACAGGTTCAAGAGATAACGGGCACCGGAACCAACCGCGCCACCAATGGCAACAAGCAATACATGAATCATGGTGCCAACATAGGACAATGCGTGCGATCGCGATACAGAATGCCAGACAAAATCAAATTTTACTAAAATACAACCACAAGATTTAGTCAGAACGAAACTTGCTCGCAATAGGATGAACCATCGTCAACACTAAATAATAGTGGAAAACAATTATGACGCAGGTCGTCGGCATTTCGGCAAACACCGCCGCATACGCCATGGAGGCGTTGAAGCCAGCCCCACGAACTCCGAACAAGACGGTGATCGAAGAGGCAATCCATGCCCTTGCCCGCCGCGTCGAGCAAGGCAGCGACCAGCAATTGCGTGCGCTCATCAACGTGGTCAAACCACCGTCGCTGGCGCTTTATTTCCTGACCAGCAGCCATCATCAAAATCCGCAGGCAACCTACGAACAAGTACAGGAAGCCTATGAAGATAATGAAAGCCGTGACAACGACAAGGCTGCCTGACCAGACCAGATAACATCCCCCCAGCAAAAAAGCGCCGGAGAGGCTCTCCGGCGCTTTTTTTGTTTGATCATCTCTCCGGCACCGAAATGCCATCATACATCAATTATGCTTGTGCTCGCTGGCCTGACCCGGTTTGGCACTTTGTACCGAGAGCGTGACGTCGACCTTTCCGGCCTTTTCAAAGGTAAGAGTGACAGGCACCTGGTCGCCTTCGGCAAATGGCTTTTTGACTTCAAAGAACATGAAGTGCAGGCCACCGGGCTTCAATTCGACTGTCTCTCCGGCCGGAACGGCAATGCCGTCATCCAGCTTGCGCATTTTCATCACGTCACCCTGCATGGCCATTTCATGCAGCTCCACACGACCGGCAGCACCCGAGGTCGCCGAGACGAGCTTGTCATCCGCACTGCCCGAATTGACGATGGTGACAAAACCACCACCAACCGGCTGGCCAGGCAACATCGCCTTGGAAAAGGCACCCGTCAGCTCCAGATCACCGGCCTTCACGGCTGCATGGTCTGCAGCGTGATCGCCATGAACACCATGTTCCCCATGTGCGGCAGGCGCGGCAGTAGCAGCACCGTGATCATGGCCGCCACCATGCTCGGCCTTGGCAGCAATTTTCAAAACCGGAGCAGGATTGGCGAGCGAATGCGGGTCAGCGCCGTTTTCAGCAATCTGGTCCCAGACAACAGTGCCCTTGTCGCCGCAAAGCTGCTTGACCTTGAACGGCAGGTCGGTGCCCGCCTCCACGCCTGAAATCTTACCCTGGAACACGAAGGTGTCGTAAAATTCATCCGGCAGATTGCCGTTCTTCCAGCGGAATTCGACCGGACCATCTTTGATCTCCTGGCCATGATTGCTGTAGGTCTTCTGGTAGTTGCCCTTGCTGATTTCAAGCTCCCAGCCGGCTTTCGGCTGTGGTTTGGCAGAAATGAAACCTTCCGGCAGCTGCACCTGAACCTCTGTTGTCGCCAGCCCGCCTTCACAGCCATGCGGCACCTGCAGCGCTGCCACAAAGCTGCTTTCGGCCGTCGCATTGTCATTGACGAAAGTGGAATGGGCAAAGCCCTGCGTTGACGCAACCGAAGACAATATCGTGGCATAGGCCAGAACGGTGATCTTTTTCATCTTGTCATCCCTGCGGCAGGTCCCCCGGACCATCGACCGCACTATGCCCAAAAATGGGCGTTTTCATTCAATTCGGAACAAAGGATCAGATGAAAAAGGGAGGTGCACGCGCTCTGGATCGCTCGGCTATGGTGGTATCAACCAGAACACGTTCAGTGGCAGGCCTATTGTCCAGCCAGGCAAAACTGGTGACGAGCCATGTTTCGCTATCGGGCAGCGGCAACAGAATGCATGAGGCAAGCAGGCAGGCCTCACAGAACAGCTTTCCGCTGATATCGAGATGACCTGATGTGTCGCCGTGCCCGGCATCGGTAGCGGCGGCCTCACCTTCGGCATGGCCAAAGCAAATCTCGGCAAAGGTGCCATCCGGCAGTCGGTAGCTTTCATCCAGCACAGGTGTGGCGATTGCCGCTTCGACCGGCTTATGGGCAAAACCAAGCGACAGCATCAGCATGGCGCAGAAAATGCGCACAAACCTTTCCATCGCTGTTTTTCTTTTGCTCATGGCCACCCGTCTACAGCAAAACACTCAAACGCTTTTTGCTGCATATCAAACTTGGACAAGGTTTATATCGCGTCCTGCAAAAGGAACAATTGCTTTTCCCGCGGCATTTCAAGTTGGAACATTCCGAACCGGGAGAAAGACCATGCCTGCAAAGTCAAAAGCACAACAGAAGGCAGCGGGTGCGGCACTGGCCGCCAAACGTGGTGAAATCAAGAAATCATCCTTGCAAGGTGCTTCAAAAGAAATGGCCAAGTCCATGACAAAAAGGAACTTGAAGATTTGGCCTCCACCGACCACAAGGGTCTGCCCGAACATGTCGACAAGAAAGAGTAGCGCTGATTTGGTCTGTCGCGACGTGTCAAAATCCACGTCGATGACGCCATGACGACAATTATCTGTTCGCCTGCGGCATTTGGTCCTTGCCAAGCCACGGGGTTCGCAGATAATGAGCAAACTTCCCCGCTGGGAGAAGCCGCTTGAGTGCGGTGCCGAAGGAGCAACCGCCCCGGAAACTCTCAGGCAAAAGGACCAGCGGAGAATACATGACTCTGGAGAGAAGCCGCCTTTAGCAAGGATAAGGCTCGCCGAAGGGATAACAATCTCAGGCGACAAGG
>NZ_DAMDBP010000078.1:0-6150 GCF_032092815.1 Agrobacterium sp.
CCAGCCCTTAAATCAGCCAAACCTATGAACCGTCCAACTTTATGGGGTCAGTTCACGACCGGGGCTTTTTTGTATCATCACGATTTTGAAAACAGGTCGTCCAATCCTGCGAACAGCTCAATTGACCGCAGTCGTGCGTTGACATCGTGAATGGGCGTCGAGATGATCAGCTCATCGGCGGCCGTGACGCGCAGGAATTCTCCAAGATCACGGTTGATGGTATCTGGCGTGCCAACCATGGCATATTGCAAGGTGTGCTCGACATTGATCCGCTCCATCTCGGTCCATAATTCGTCCATGTCCTCCACCGGCCTCGGGAAACGGGACCGTACGTTCCGGCGCAGGTTGATGAACTGCTGCTGCGCCGAGGTGAAATGATATTTTGCTTCGGCATCCGTATCTGCGGCCGCGGCCATCACGCCTACCATCACGTAAGGCTTGTCGAGGATCGCCGAAGGCTGGAAACGTTCGCGGTAGATTGCAATCGCATCCATCAGCATGTCAGGCGCGAAGTGCGAGGCGAAGGAGTAGGGCAGGCCGAGGGCGGCAGCCAGATGAGCGCTGTAAAGGCTGGATCCCAAAAGCCAGATCGGCACATTGGTGTCAGTTCCCGGTACGGCAAAAATCGTCTGGTCGTCCCGTTCAGAGCCGAGGTAGCGCTGCAGTTCGATAATGTCATGCGGGAAGGTATCCACGCCATTGTCCATATTGCGACGAAGGGCACGGGCGGTGCGCATGTCTGTGCCGGGTGCGCGGCCAAGTCCCAGATCGACACGATCCGGATAAAGAGCGGCCAGTGTGCCGAACTGTTCGGCAATCACCAGCGGCGAATGGTTCGGCAGCATGATGCCACCCGAACCGATGCGGATGCGTGAGGTTGCTGCGCCGACATGGGAGATGACCAGCGAGGTTGCCGCGCTGGCAATGCCCGGCATGCCGTGATGTTCTGCCAGCCATACGCGCTTGTAACCAAGCTCCTCGGCTTTGACCGCCAGACGGCGCGAATTGCTCAAGGCATCGCTGGCATTTTCTCCATCGCCGATGGGGGATAAATCAAGAATTGAAAAAGGTATCATCGGCGGCTCCTGCGTATGCGACTGATATTCGCTGCAGGATGTAAGGTGCGTTGGCTCTATTGCCAGAGTGTGAAAGTTTAATTGTATGAAGGTTCAAAAAAATTGGGGCATCAAGCGCCCCAACTCTCAAGTCTGATCAAAACGGCGTGTGCGGTTTATCCGGCCCGGCGCATCGATTGACCATAGGCGCCTGCGGGAGCATCGGTCGCTGGGGCCAGCACAAACTGGCTGAGCTTGCTGTCCATTTCGCCCGCCTCTGTTGCGAGGTTGTGGATAGCAGCCGTCGTTTCTTCCACCATGGCTGCATTCTGCTGCGTCATGGAATCGAGGTTTGAGACTGCCCGGTTGATTTCGAGCAGTGTGGTTGCCTCCTCACGGGTCGATTCCATGATCTCGTGAATGCGACTGTTGATGGTTTCAACATGGCCGCCAATGCCCGAGAGCGAGTTGCTTGCCTGCTCGACCAGCGACACGCCACTTGAAACCTCATCAGTCGACTTTTTGAGAAGTGTGGCAATTTCCTTGGCGGCGGTGGCGGAGCGCTGTGCCAATTCACGCACCTCCTGTGCCACCACGGCAAATCCCTTGCCAGCTTCGCCGGCGCGCGCTGCTTCCACACCGGCATTCAGGGCCAGAAGATTTGTTTGGAAGGCAATTTCGTCGATAACGCCGATGATCTGGTTGATCTGCCGGGACGATGCCTGAATGGCCTCCATGGCGGCAATGGTCTGGCCCATGATCCTTCCTGATGTTTCGGTTTCGGCATTGGCGTCCTTGGCAATCTTGCTGGCCTGTTCGGCGCGCGAGATCTGGTGTTTGACGGCATCGGTAATGGCATTTATGGCACTTGCCGTTTCGGTAATCGATGCGGCCTGCCGTTCCGTGCGCTCGGCCAGTTGATCCGAACCAACTCGCATTTCCTCCGAGCCGCTGCGCACCGCAGCCGAATTGCCGCCGATGGAGTGCAGTGTATCGCTCAAGGTGGCCAATGCCTGGTTGAAGTTCAGGCGCAGGCTTTCCAGATCCTGCGGGAAGGGTTTGTGGATACGATGGGACAGGTTGCCATTGGCCAGGCGATCCAGGCCTTCATCCAGCGACTGCACGACCATTTGCAGGGTCGTCGCCTCGGCTTCCCGTTCGGCAAGGTGCTGGCGGCGAGTTTCTTCGGCCTCGGCGCGGGTGCGAGAGGTGGTGTCCTCCAGCTCGCGTTGCTGGATCAACTTGTCACGGAAGCTGCCAAGTGCCTTGGCCATGGTGCCGATTTCGTCTTTTCTGTCCTGCGCGGTGATTTCCGTCTGGAGGTTTCCATTGGCCACATCCCGCGTCAGGTTGGCGAGTTTTGACAGCGGTGCAAACAGGCGTCTGGAGAAAATCGCCGTGATCACGCACATGGCAATCAGCACGCAGATGCCGATGACGGCAAGCGCACTGGCAATGGAAATCGAGCCTGCATCCAGTTCGCTTTGCAAAATGCTTTCAACGGCGAGATACGTCTGACCGTTAAACTCGAACGGCCGGGCATAGGCATTGGCCTTGCCATCCAGACGCTGCATGTCTGCAACCGTCATGCCCTTTTCGCCCATGGCCTTGGACTGGAAGGTAAATGGTGCTGGATCGAGATTTGTCAACTTGCCCTGATCAAGACCGATGGCTGAGCCATCGGCAGACAGAACGGCAGATTTTTCCGAGCTTGCTGGCGCGATGCCCTTGGCAAGCAACTGAACGAAAACGTCACTGTGAACGCGGAAAAGGACAACACCCTTGAAGGCTTCGAATTTGATGACCGGAACTGCAAAATAAATGTCCGACTGACCGGTGGCCTGCTCTACTTTCCAGCCGGAAAAGCTGGACGGAGCAACATCACCCACGGCCTTGCCGGCATTTTCTGCGGCGCGCGCGTAGGCGATGCCGAGGCCCGTGTCTTTCCAGCTGCCTTCCGTTGCGTTTTCAGCAAAAGAGGCATCCTTTTTATAAGAATAATAGATGGTGCCTGACGTGTCGGCGAAAAGTATATCGCTGAACGGCGTGCCCTTCAGATAGGTCGCCATATCCGTCTGGGTCTTTTCGTGGGTGGAATAATAAAAGCCGCTCGGATTTTCAGGCTTGATCAGTTTTTCGCGCTGATCTGCCGGATTGGGGTTGTCAGAGATGAAGACCCGCTTCAGTTCCGCCTTGGCGTCGCCCGAGTTTTTCTGAACCGTGCCCCAGCCGCTGCGCATCGAAACGACAGCCATTTGCAGGGCTTCGATTTTGGCGATGGAATCCGCCTGATTTTCAAGTTGCTCCAGCCGCTCCTTGAGCATGTCGCCACGGAAAGTCAGCACACTCTCCATGGAGTGTTGCGCCTGTTCCTGAAGAACGCTGCTGCTGCTGCGATATGCAAGCAGGGTCATGAGCGAGATGGAAAAAAACATCAGTGCCAGAAAAATGACCAACACTTTTGATGAGATCGAATGAAACTTGTTCAACATCAATATGAGCCTATGCCTGTCTGAAACAATCGCAGGCGCTTTCGGCCACGGATTGTCAGTGCCAAGTGAAGTTATGCTTCTTGTTTTATTTGGAACGACAGGCGATGCCCGGAATTCCCCTCTATTTTTGTTTGCAGAATGCGGACAGAAATTTAAGCGTCGGTAAATGCTGCAATGCAAAATTGACGAATGTTGTCGTTTTGTTCACTTCTCGCTGGCAGGTATTTGCTGCTGACGATAGAGTGGACCCATGCAACAGACGATTCGCATCATTGGAATAGACCCCGGCCTTCGCCGCACGGGATGGGGCGTTATCGAAACGATAGGCAACAGCCTGCGCTTCGTGGCGTCGGGAACAGTGACTTCTGATGGCGACATGGATCTCGCCTCTCGCCTCTGCCAGTTGCATGACGGCCTTGCCGAAGTGGTGCATTCCTACCGCCCGGATGAGGCGGCAGTTGAACAGACCTTCGTCAACAAGGATGCGGTGGCGACACTCAAGCTGGGGCAGGCGCGCGGCATTGCCATGCTGGTGCCGGCACGTGCCGGTTTACCGGTGTCCGAATATGCGCCGAATGCGGTCAAGAAGTCGGTCATCGGTGTCGGGCATGGTGAAAAACAGCAGATTCACATGATGCTGAAAATCCTGATGCCGAAAGCCGAATTCAAGGGTAACGATGCTGCGGACGCGCTGGCGATTGCCATATGCCATGCGCATAATCGTGGCGGGGACCGCATGCGCCGTGTGTTGGCTGCAGGTTGATATTTTCTCTTTTGTTTAAGCGGACATTGTCATGATCGGTAAACTCAAAGGCACAATTGAAGAAATCGGCGATGACTATGTTCTCGTTGATGTGCACGGTGTCTGTTACGTCGCCCATTGTTCGGCACGAACCTTGTCGAAGCTGGGGTCGATCGGTGAGGCCATCGTGCTGTTTATCGAAACCTATGTGCGCGAAGACCAGTTGAAGCTGTTCGGCTTCATGTCGGCGCTGGAGCGGGAATGGTTCAACCTGCTGCAAAGCGTGCAGGGTGTGGGCTCCAAGGTGGCACTTGCCGTGCTGTCGACTTTGTCGCCATCCGAACTGGCCAATGCCATCGCGCTTCAGGACAAGACGGTTGTATCACGGGCGCCCGGTGTCGGGCCAAAAGTGGCTGTGCGCATTGTCACTGAATTGCGCAACAAGGCGCCGGCCTTTGCGGGCGAGGCATCCGGCTCGATTGGTCTGAAACAGGAATTGGGCGAGGGCGCTGCACCAGCGCCGGTTGCCGATGCCGTTTCGGCGCTGACCAATCTTGGATATTCGCGCGATCAGGCTGCCAATGCGGTGGCAGCAGCACTCAAGAATGGCGGTGAGGGCGCAGACAGTGCCAAGCTTATTCGCCTCGGCTTGAAGGAACTGTCGCGGTAAGGCAAAAGAGCAGGGGTGCAAATATCTGTGCGCCCCGGTACCGTGCCCACTCTCTAGAATGAAGACGGAATGCGCTGAATGAGCGATGCCACAAGATTGATATCTGCAGACAAGCGTGGCGAAGACATCGACACAACCTTGCGCCCGCAGTCGCTTGACGAGTTTACGGGCCAGGCTGAAGCGCGTGCCAATCTCAAGATCTTTATCGAGGCGGCCAAGAACCGTGGCGAGGCGCTGGATCACGTGCTGTTTGTAGGACCTCCAGGCCTTGGCAAAACGACGCTGGCGCAGATCATGGCCAAGGAACTGGGCGTCAATTTCCGCTCGACCTCGGGCCCGGTTATCGCCAAAGCCGGTGATCTTGCGGCGTTGCTGACCAATCTGGAAGAACGCGACGTTTTGTTCATCGATGAAATTCACCGCTTGAACCCGGCCGTCGAGGAAATTCTCTATCCGGCGATGGAAGATTTCCAGCTCGACCTGATCATCGGTGAGGGGCCAGCAGCCCGTTCGGTGAAGATCGATCTGTCCAAGTTTACGCTCGTCGCAGCAACCACGCGTCTTGGCCTTTTGACCACACCGTTGCGCGATCGTTTTGGTATTCCGGTTCGCCTGTCCTTTTATACGGTCGAAGAGCTGGAGTTGATTGTGCGTCGTGGCGCGCGATTGATGGGGCTTGGCATGACCGATGAAGGTGCCCGCGAAATCGCCCGTCGTGCCCGTGGCACACCGCGTATCGCTGGCCGTTTGTTGCGGCGCGTGCGTGACTTTGCCGAGGTTGCCAAGGCGGAAGCGGTGACACGGGAAATTGCCGATGAGGCACTGACCCGCCTCCTGGTCGACAATATGGGGCTCGACCAACTCGACATGCGTTATCTGACGATGATTGCCGTCAATTTCGGTGGTGGCCCGGTTGGTATTGAAACCATTGCGGCTGGCCTGTCAGAGCCACGCGATGCGATTGAGGATATCATCGAGCCCTACATGATCCAGCAGGGCTTTATTCAGCGCACACCGCGCGGACGCGTATTGACGGCTACGGCCTGGAAACATCTGGGCATGCAGCCGCCGAAGGATATGGAAGCGGCGCAGTTTCGTCTGACGCTGGAGGATGACTGAACACTGGCCGAGGGCGAGAGAATGAGCACTTACGATCCTGTTCGCGGTTTTCGCAAACTTGCCTATAACAAT
>NZ_DAMDBP010000078.1:6160-8541 GCF_032092815.1 Agrobacterium sp.
CAATGCGCTGGCCAATTACCGGCTGCATCAGGCCTGCCGGCAACTGCAGCCGGGAGAATTTGAGGCGCCGCGTGTTTCGTTCTTTCCGTCCATCAAGGCGACGCTCAATCATATCCTCGTCGTGGACCGGTTTTATATCGATGCCTTGAGGGGCGGTACATTGGGGCCGGCCGCCTGGGCTGATCCCGAGCCATGCCAGACCATCGACAGTCTTTCGGCCGAACAGTCCGCTCTCGACGCGGTTCTTATCGCTCTGGTGGATGCCATAACGCCTGCGGGACTTGGTGCTGAAGTGCACATTCATCGCCAGGGGCGTATTCAACGCGAACGTTTTGACGATGTCTTGCAGCACGTCTTTCAACACCAGACCCATCATCGTGGGCAGGTGCATGCCATGTTGGCGGGAACGAGCGTAAAGCCGCCACAACTGGACGAATTCATCGTTGCCGATGATGCAGCGTTTCGTCGGCAGGAGGTGGCTGCATTGGGTTTTGATGAGGAACGGCTTATGGCCGCAGGATCACATTCATGACAGAACAGCAGGACATGCGCATTCGCATGAAATTCAAGCCGAAACGCATTTTCCAGATGCGTATTGCTGGTCTGGCGTTTCGCGACGGGCATGTATTGGTGCACCGAGCGACGCATGAGACATTCTGGACTTTTCCCGGTGGTCGGGCGGAAATGGGTGAAACCTCTGCCGAAACGCTTGCCCGCGAAATGGTCGAGGAGCTTGGAGCTGAGGTCCAGGTCGGCCGACTGCTATGGGCGGTTGAGAACTTCTTCCATTACGAAGAAAAGCATTGGCATGAGCTAGGCTTTTATTACCTGATGGAATTGCCGGAGAGTTTTCCATTCCACCCAAGCGATATCATTCACCGGGTGCAGGATGGTAAAAACGAGCTGGAATTCCGCTGGGTGCCCGCGACCACTGAGGCGTTGAAAACGCTTGATATTCCGCCCTATTTTATTGCCGATGAAATCGAAGATCTGCCGACAACGGTCAAACACCTCGTGTGGCGGGATGGTGATCTGGATATGGCTGGCAAGCCCTGATCGGGCTACTCACAGATTGTTGAGTGCGGTCGGTATCGCGCTTTCTTTCGCTCTAGCTGTTGTGGTATCTGCCGGGTTTCACCTCAAGCATTCAGTTTCTTAATCAGTACGGACCTCACATCATGAGCGACCAGCTTTTTTCAATCTCCGGCGAACTCATCGAGCATGGCCACCGCCTGATGCAGCGCGTCTATTACGAAGACACGGATTTCTCCGGCCTGGTTTATCACGCCCGGTATCTGCATTTTCTTGAGCGTGGCCGCACGGACTATCTGCGCTGCCTCGGTTGTGAACAGAGTGCACTGTTGACTGCCGATGAGGAGGGGTTGGTTTTTGTTGTTCATCGCATGGAAATCGACTTCAAGACGCCAGCCCGTATGGACGATGTTCTGACAATCATGACGCGTACCGAGAAGGCTGGTGGGGCCAAAATGGTGCTCCAACAGGAAATTTTGCGGGGTGAAACCCTGCTGGTGGCTGCCAAGGTTATCATTGCCGTGATTAACGCCAAAGGACGGCCGAGACGCCTGCCGGAAACCATCAGCGAGAAATTTCTCAAATAAACGTGACCAAAGTCGGCGTTCTTTTCTGAAGATCGAGAAAGTGTAACATTCTCTTAACCATAATGTAGTCTTACTTTGACGATCGCTATTTGTGCGCTGCACGCCTTCCTTTTACCAAATTTACAGGCAAGGAAGGCGCAATGGCAAATAACGGGGCTTGCGCAACGAGGTTAACGGTCAGGTGCCGTTCTTCGGCCATGAGCGCACACTTGAAACCGCCCGGTCTCGTGCCGGGCGTTTGGATTCGGGGATTGAGTATTTATGGAACAGGCAGGTTTGGCAGCAGCGACGCATGACGTAAGTCTCTGGGCACTGTTCATGCAGGCAGGCTTTATCGTCAAGTTGGTCATGATCGGTCTTCTGGCCGCATCGGTCTGGACGTGGGCGATCGTCATCGACAAATATGTGAGCTTCGGCAAGGCGAAGAAGCAGTTCGACCAGTTCGAACAGGTCTTCTGGTCCGGCCAGTCGCTTGAAGAACTCTACAGAACGCTGGCAGAGCGACAGAATGGTGGCCTTGCCGCTATTTTCGTTGCGGCAATGCGCGAGTGGAAAAAATCCTTCGAGCGCGGCGCCCGTTCGCCCATCGGCCTCCAGATGCGCATTGACCGCGCAATGGACGTGACGATGGCGCGCGAGAGCGAGCAGCTGGAATCGAAACTCGGCTCATTGGCGACCATCGGTTCGGCCGGTCCGTTCATCGGTCTGTTCGGTACGGTTGTCGGTATCATGACCTCGTTCCAGGCGATTGCCGGTTCGAAG
>NZ_DAMDBP010000079.1:0-8482 GCF_032092815.1 Agrobacterium sp.
CCGTTGATGCCCGTCGCAGGCTGGTTCTGGTGCGCCGTGACAATGTCGAACATCTCGTGATGATCGGCGGCCCGACCGACATCGTCATTGAAAGCGGTATCGGCGCCATTCCGGTTCTGACGCCGGTCGATCAGCGTGACAACTTCCTGCCGGACGGCCGTTACGAGGACGAGCGTCAACAGCAGGTGGAACCACGCGAAGCTCCGCGTTCGATTTCGCAGCCACGCGAAGTCACCCATGAGCAGCCGGCCAAGGCAGCACCGATCGTTACCCCTGCTCCCGCGCCCATTGTCACGCCAGCACCCGCAGCCCCTGCTGCTGCCACGCCGGCACCTGTTGCGACACCTGCCCCAACGCCAGCGCCGTCTGCAACACCAACGCCTGCCGCTCAGCCAGCCGCAATCATCACGCCGCCACCGGCGACAGCGTCTTCCCATGCGGCGGCGCCTGTCGTGACGCCTCCACCTGCGCCAGCATCTGTCACAGCAGCCAGAGACAGCTCTGTCGCCAAACCGGCACCAGTGGCACCGGCATCCACGCAGACATCCGCACAGGCAGCACCTCCGGCCATCGAACCCGTGATTGAATCGCAGCGCGCAGCGAGACAGGAAGCGCCTGTGGTTTCGGCCCCGGTCGTTGCCGCGCCTGATATTGCAGCTCCCATCGCGCCGCCGGTCATGGAAAAACCAGCAGTGTTTGTTGCGGCTGCGCCGGTTGTTGCGCCGCCCGATGTCGTTCCGCCAATCAAGCCTGCGGCCGTCACCCAGACGGTTGAGCCTGCGCCCATTCTGCACGATGCGCGCTTCAACCTGGATGAAATCAGCGCAAGCGACATTCTGGAATCGGCTCGCAACCGCGTGTTGCCAGATCGCGATCCGCTTCGTGACGAGATCAAGCCCGCAGCATCGACGGCATCGGCCCCTACCACAAGCCTGTCCAATGATGCGCTGAGCAACGATTTTGAAAAGTTCCTGGAAGCCGAGATGGCCAAAACCGCCACCGGTGCGCCACAGCCCGTGACGCCTGCTGCCGCCAACCAGCAACAGCAGCCAGAACGCCGTGAGCCTTCCGCGCCACCGATATCAGGTGCATCAACTGAAAATGAAATCCAGAAGGAAATGGCCCGCATCTTCGGTGAGATATCTGTGACCCGCGACCGGTAATCGGCCCGAACAAAGGACGAAAAAAAAGGCGCGTAAAACGCGCCTTTTTTATTGCTTTAATGGAAGTCATCCGGATGTCACCAGATACTCACTCGTCGCGATAAACTTTTTCGCGACGCTCATGACGTTCCTGAGCTTCAATAGAGAGGGTTGCAATGGGACGGGCATCAAGACGCTTCAAGCCGATTGGTTCACCTGTTTCTTCACAGTAACCGTAAGTTCCGTCGTCAATACGCTGCAAGGCGGCATCGATTTTGGAAATGAGCTTGCGCTGCCTGTCTCTTGCTCTCAGTTCGATGGCGCGGTCGGTTTCAGACGAGGCGCGATCAGCAATGTCAGGATGGTTAGCACTTTCTTCGGCAAGATGACCAAGGGTCTCTTTTGCTTCCCGAAGGATGTCATTTTTCCAGCCAATCAGTTTCGCACGAAAGTACGCCCGCTGATTAGTATTCATGAACTCATCATTTTCAGAGAGCACATAGTCACTAAGATCGATCTTCTCACTCAACGCGATTCTCCTCGAAGAACATCTCTTATGGGGCGGTGTATACTCCAATGCCGTATGGTGATTCAAGCCTTCTGAAACGTTTTAAGGCATTTTTAAAGTTGTCACAAAAATCAGCTAAATGTCCAAAATTTAATCCTTTTCACAATCCGTGAATATTCCATTCCAAAACACTGTTTGCATTTGCGCATTCCTTGAGGACACTTGAGGCAAAGCAGTCTATTCTTCAAAAACCCTTGGCTTAGCGAATGGAAACCCACAGAATGAACCTGCCCTCTTCTTCCCTCAATCGCGTTTATCTGCTTCGTCACGCCCATTCCGGCATGGCCAATCCGGGACAGGGAGATTTCGACAGAACGTTGGATGACAGAGGGTATGCAGAGGCAGAAATCGTTGCAGACAAGGCTTCTGACCGGGGTTATCGGCCCGATGTCATCCTGTGTTCAACCGCAGTCAGGTGCCGCGAAACGGCCGATGCCATCAAAAGATCGCTGCATGATGATTTCGAAATAGATTTCATTGATGAAATGTATAATGCCAGCGAACAGACCTATCTCGATCTGATTTCCTCACAAAAAGACAGTCAATCCGTAATGTTGGTCGGGCATAATCCGACCATTGCCGACCTCCTGGAATCACTGGTTGGCGAGGATGCGTTTCACGCCCACATGCCGTCCGGTTTCCCAACTGCCGGCCTTGCGGTGCTGGCCTTTGGCAGCAACAATTCGGCCTCGCCGCTGAAATGGGAGCTTGTAGATTTTATTGCGCCGTAACGGGCCGCCACGCCATTCAACCCTTGAATTTCTGTTTTTCAGCCACTTTTTTAAGCAGCAAACCTTCTTATATTTGTGGGGAAATATCTGACTTTAACGGGATAATTGCTCTTGCCCCCATCGTTTTCATCGATCACCGACGGCGCTTTGATCGCATTTGACAATCTTTATGACCGGGCAAGCTCGCTGACGCATCCGACTTTAAGGCTTGGCGTGACCGGCCTTTCGCGTGCCGGGAAAACCGTTTTCATCTCCTCCCTGGTGCATAATCTGCTGAATGGCGGCCGCCTGCCGCTGTTTGAGCCGGTGCGATCGGGTCGCGTTTCGGCCATCCGGCTGGAACCCCAACCGGATGATGCCATTCCGCGCTTCCAGTATGAAGACCATATTCAGGCGCTGGTGCGTGAGCGCAGCTGGCCTGATTCGACCCGCGCCATTTCCGAACTGCGCATCACCATCGATTATCAGAGTGCCAGCGGCTGGGGTCGCTGGCTGTCGCCCGGCCAGTTGTCGATCGACATCATCGATTATCCCGGCGAATGGCTGCTCGACCTGCCACTTCTGGAACGTGACTACAACACGTTCAGCAATGAAACCGTGGCGCTGGCCAAGACGGGCGTTCGGGCAGAGCTGTCGCGCGAATGGC
Source organism: Agrobacterium sp. (assembly GCF_032092815.1). Classification (GTDB taxonomy): domain Bacteria; phylum Pseudomonadota; class Alphaproteobacteria; order Rhizobiales; family Rhizobiaceae; genus Agrobacterium. The sequence goes on from NZ_DAMDBP010000079.1 coordinate 3,088, forward strand.
TTGAGTTTTCAGCCCTCATCGACATCAATGCACCGGCCGACGAAATGACGGCGCGCAAGCTGGCAGACCATTTCAGTGCCTATCTCAAGGCCTGCAAATCCGACGAACGGTCGCTTTCCACCCTGCCGCCGGGTCGCTTTCTGATGCCGGGTGACCTTGAGGGGTCACCTGCCCTGACCTTTGCGCCACTTGCCAACCTCAGTGACGAAAAAGCGCCGAAGGGTTCATTGCGCGCCATGATGGAGCGCCGTTACGACGCCTACAAAAACATCGTGGTGAAGCCGTTCTTCCGTGAGCATTTCGCCCGCCTTGACCGTCAGATCGTGCTGATCGACGCATTGCAGGCCGTCAATCGCGGTCAGGAAGCGCTGCAGGATCTGGAGCGGGCACTGGGTGACGTGCTGGCCTGCTTCCGTCCAGGCACCAATACGCTACTATCCTCGCTTCTGGGACGGCGCATCGACAAGGTGCTGGTGGCCGCCACCAAGGCCGACCATCTGCACCACGAAAGCCATGACAGGCTGGAAAGCCTGACACGGCGGCTGGTGGACCGCGCCATTACCAATATTGGCATGAGCGGTGCCGGTATCGATGTCATGGCGCTTGCCTCTGTTCGCGCCACCCGTGAGGCCAGCGTCAAACAGGACGGCCACAACCTGCCGGTGATCGTCGGCACGCCGATTGCGGGCGAAAGCATCAATGGCGAGATATTCGATGGTAGCCGGGCAACGGCAATCTTTCCCGGCGACCTGCCGGAAAATCCCGAACCGCTGTTTGCGGCGGATAACGCGGCCGGCATGCCCGATATCAATTTCGTGCGGTTTCGACCGCCGCAAATCGAGGAAACTGGCGGTGGCATCAAGCTATCGGTCCCGCATATCCGGCTTGACCGCGCCATGCAGTTCCTTTTCGGAGACAGGCTCGCATGACCAATTCTTCCAATGACGGCCCAAAACCGGGCAAACGACGCCCCGAAGCCTTTGCCATTGAAAGCGACACCGACCAGCAGCAGGCGCCTGTCCGTCGTTTGCCGCGCGCCTTTGCCGGCGAGATTGCCATTACACCTGATGAGGAAGACCCATTTCTCGGTGGCGTGGATGCAGGTCTTGCGCCGCCGGTTGCCGAACCGCGCCCCAACCGCTTTTCCTTTGGCAAGCTGGCCATCGGCGCATTTGGATTTCTGCTGTCGCTGGCGCTTGGCCTGTGGGCCGATCAGCTGATCCGTGATCTGTTTACCCGCGCTGACTGGCTAGGTTACACTGCTATGGCCGCCCTCGGCATTGCGGTCTTTGCGCTTATCGTCATCATCGGGCGGGAAATCGCCGGCATCTGGCGGCTGAACGCCGTGCAGTCCTTAAAAACCGAGGCCGAGCAGGCAGCGCTGGAGCGCAAGGCAAACGCCGCAAAGGCCGTGGTAGCCAAGCTCGAAAACATCCTGTCGCACCGTGCCGAAACCGCCAAAGGCCGCGCGGCGCTGAAAGAAACACAGGATGACATTATCGACGGGCCACATCTTCTGGACTTTGCGGAACGCGAGTTGCTGACCCCTATTGACCGGCAGGCGCGCGCGCTCATTCTCAACGCGTCCAAGCGTGTGTCTGTTGTCACCGCCGTCAGCCCGCGCGCGGTGGTCGATCTGGCCTATGTGCTGTTTGAAGTGGTGCGTCTGGTGCGTGCCATGGCAGAGCTTTATGGCGGTCGTCCCGGCTCCATCGGCATGATGCGCCTGCTGCGCGATGTGATTGCGCATCTGGCTGTGACCGGATCCATTGCGGTGGGTGATGGCCTTGCCCAGCAGGTGCTCGGCCATGGCCTCGCCTCCAAACTTTCAGCCCGGCTGGGTGAAGGCGTGATCAATGGATTGATGACGGCGCGCATTGGTATTGCCGCCATGGACCTTTGCCGGCCACTGCCATTTCGCGCGCTGAAACGCCCCGGCATTGGTGATTTCATCTCGGATTTGCGGCCTGACCTCAAGGGCCAGGCTTGAGGATGAGGGTGTAGTTTGTCGCGCTCAAAACACTGGGTTGAAGCCTCGAGCAGGCGCGGCAAAACTTACCAAACAGGCAATTCCACACCCGAAATAAACCAAAAATTAACCATTCCCGCAATAGATTAGCCTCATCAAATCGAGGCATCTTCGCCAAGGAAAGTATCATGTATTCGCGCTTCTTTTCGGTCGTGTGCGGATTTGCCGCTATTGTTCCGCTCACCTTTTTCATGACGCAGAGCGCTGCCCTGGCAGCATCACCTGACGATGCCTTTTTCTCTTCTGTTGCGGGTGCGTGGAAGGGTCCGGGCGAAATCGTTGCCGGCAAATACAAGGGCACGAAATTCACCTGTGACCTGGTAGGCGAACCAGCCGAGGGCAAGGACACCGGCATCAAGCTGGGCGGCACATGCCGCGTTGGCGTGTTCAAGCAGCCAATGTCTGCCACCATTACCCGCAGCGGCAGCGGTTATACCGGCAAGTTCCTTGACGGTGCTCAAGGCAAGGGTCTGGACCTCGTGTCCGGACAGGTATCGGGAGACAAGGTTGTGGTTGGCATCAACCGCTCCAAGCTGAATGGTGCAATGGTTGCTCGCGTGCAGAACGGCAATACGATGAACATCACCATCTCGGTGAAGGTTGCAGACCAGATGGTCCCGGTTATAGGCCTGACACTGGCCCGCGACATCGACCAGATCGCGGTTGGTTCGATCAAGAACTGAACAACACCGCAGATTTCGATCTTCTTTAAACCCGCCACCAGTGCGGGTTTTTATTTGTCCGTGTGATGCCTGCCGTATCGAGCTCTGTCAGCCAGACGGAAACCGCCCTGCCCTTGATCATCATGTCGCCGGCGATATCGGCCAGCGGCACCAAAACAAAGGCACGTTCGGTCATGCGGGGATGCGGCACTTCCAAACGCTCATTGCGCTTTTCGCTGTCGCCATAGGTCAGCACATCAATATCGATGGTGCGCGGACCCCAGCGTTCTAGCCGTACCCGTTTCATGCCAAGCTCGACCTCAAGGCAGCGGGCAAGCAGTGCCTCAGCATCAAGACGCGTTTCCACCAGGGCGCAAGCATTATAAAAATCGGCTTGATCGGTTTTGCCCCAGGGTGGCGTGCGATACACATCAGACACAGCCTTGATCCGGCAATCGGCATCGGCATCGATCTCTCTCAGTGCCTGCGCCATCGCGGCCTGCGGATCACCGATATTACCGCCAAGACCAAGGGCGGCAATTGTCCATTCTGCATCAGGCATGTTGCTCAACACTCACCTGCGCATAATCCAGAATACCGGGAACCGGGGCGGATGGCTTGCGCACGGTGATCAGCACCCGCACGATCTGCGGATAGCGCTGGCGCAGCGCGGTGGCGATGTCGTTTGCCAGGGCTTCGATGAGATAACGGCGTTTGCCGATCACGATCTTTTCAATGACTGCAAAGGCCACACCATAATCAACCGTGTTGTCGATATTGTCGGTCTCCAGCGCATCGCCCGCCTCGACCTCCATTTCCGCATCCACGAAGAATCGCTGGCCGAGCGCCTCCTCCTGATCGAGCACGCCGTGGCGGGCAAAGAAGGAGCAGTTTTTCAAGACAATGGTATAGCGGCTCAATCTCGTTCTCCTTGATGAGCATGACGTGCGGCAAGCACCGCATCTGCCACCAGCAAGGCATCCCTGTTGATGGCAACATTATGGACACGAAACACGGCAGCCCCTGCCATACGCAACAAGGCCGTTGTCGCAGCCGTTCCGGCATCACGCTCGTCAGCCACCTCACGGCCGGTCAGCGCACCGATGAAACGCTTGCGCGACGTGCCGGCAAGAATGGGTAACCCAAGTGTCTGCAGCTCGGCAAAACGTGCCATCAGCTCGACATTCTCGCCCGTATCCTTGGCGAAACCAAAACCGGGATCCAGAACGATTGCCTCACGGCTTATGCCAGCCTTTTCAGCAATTTGCAGCGATTCTTTGAGAAAATGATTCTGATCGTCGATCACATCGGCCAGTTTCTGGCGTTCCCGCCTGGTATGCATGATGCAGACGCCGGCACCCGCACTGGCAATGACTTCCGCCATATCAGGCTCTTTCTGCAGACCGAACACATCATTGACGATATGCGCACCGGCCGACAGTGCAAGGCGCGCGGTTTCAGCCCTGTAGGTATCGATCGAGATCAGCGCATCGGTTTCCTTTGCCAGCTTCTCAATCACCGGCAACACACGGTCCTGCTCCTGCGCAGCACCAACCACAGCGGCATCCGGACGGGTTGATTCCCCGCCAATGTCGATAATGTCGGCACCTTCCTCGAGGCATTTCAGCGCCTGTCTGAATGCCGCATCCACTGTGTTGAAACGGCCACCATCGGAGAACGAATCCGGTGTTGCATTGACAATGGCCATAATACGGCCACGCCCATCCAGTTTCAGGCTTCGGCCATGAGCGGCTTGCCACACCTTGTTGTTGGCTGTTATCACCACAGTCAGGACCTTTCGATATTACAAAGAGTCACGCCAATTTGTATTGTACCTCTTTCGCCTATGCAGCAATCGTTTCACGAGTTCAACCGGCAGTCTGGCAAATGAAATTTATACCCGGTGTCATGCGTGCAGTTGCCGCATCTGCTTTTCTGGTCGCATTAACGCAGTCCACACAGGCGGAAACCCAGTTTCAGAAAACCATCTCCTATTTCCAGATTGGTGGAAAAACGGCGGCCGATCTCGACCGCGAGCTTTCCAACCGTGGCCCGATGACAAAATCCACCGGCGCCCGGCATCCCGGTGCCACCGAAATCAAATTTGGTGGTGAGTTGACCTATGTGGAAAAGGATGGTCGCTGCAATATTGGCCAGGTGAAGGTGACGCTACACACCAAGATCCTGCTGCCACGCTGGAAAAACCGATCCCGCACCAGCGCCGACCTTGCGCTGATCTGGGATACGCTGTCTGCCGACATAAAGCGGCATGAGGAGCGCCATGCGGAAATTTCGCGCAGCTATGGCCGTATGCTGGAAAAACGCCTGAAAGCGCTTCGTCCGCAAAAGAGCTGCGAGACGCTGCAAAAGAACGTTGCCGACACCACACAGAAGGTCATGGCCGAACATGACAAGGACCAGCAGCGTTTCGACATGATCGAATCCAAGAATTTTGACGCTCGCATGATGCGCCTGCTCAGCCACCGCCTGAAGGCGCGCGACAACTGAAATTACGCTCTGTCCTGAGCGGTTAGGCTGTTGAGGCGGCTCCTGCCCAATCCCCCCCTCACCCCTGTGCTCGTCACAGGGGTCCAGGCCAGCCCAAGTCATTGGGCTGAAGAGACTCTCCCGCCGCGCAGACGCGCTCCGCTGGCAACTGTGTTCACGCTGCCTTGGAAAAGATCGTCTTGTCCCTTGTAATTGC
>NZ_DAMDBP010000080.1:0-8309 GCF_032092815.1 Agrobacterium sp.
CCGCTTTCTCTGGAAGCGCAGCTTGAAGCACGCGTTCTGATGATGTCGACCAACAACATTCTGCATCCGGCAAACGGTCACCCGATCATCGTTCCTTCGCAGGACATGGTTCTCGGCCTGTACTACTTGTCGATCATGAACCAGAATGAGCCGGGCGAAGGCATGGCCTTCTCCGACATCGGCGAACTGCATCACGCCCTGGAAAACAAGGTTGTGACGCTGCACGCGAAAATCCGTGGCCGCTTCAAGACCGTTGATGCTGATGGCAACCCGGTTTCGAAGATCCATGAGACAACGCCTGGCCGTATGTTGATTGGCGAGCTTCTGCCGAAGAACGTCAACGTTCCATTCGACACCTGCAACCAGGAAATGACCAAGAAGAACATCTCCAAGATGATCGACACGGTCTACCGTCATTGCGGTCAGAAGGACACGGTCATTTTCTGCGACCGCATCATGCAGCTCGGCTTTGCCCATGCTTGCCGCGCCGGCATTTCGTTCGGAAAGGACGACATGGTCATTCCAGACACCAAGGTGAAGATCGTTGGTGACACCGAAGCGTTGGTGAAGGAATACGAACAGCAGTACAATGATGGTCTCATCACCCAGGGCGAAAAGTACAACAAGGTTGTTGACGCTTGGGGCAAGGCTACCGAAAAGGTCGCCGAAGAGATGATGGCACGCATTAAGGCTGTTGAGTTCGATCCGGAAACCGGTCGCCAGAAGCCGATGAACTCCATCTACATGATGTCGCACTCGGGTGCTCGTGGTTCGCCAAGCCAGATGCGTCAGCTCGGTGGTATGCGCGGTCTGATGGCCAAGCCTTCGGGCGAAATCATCGAAACGCCGATCATTTCGAACTTTAAGGAAGGCCTGACCGTGAACGAGTACTTCAACTCGACACACGGTGCCCGTAAGGGTCTTGCAGACACCGCCTTGAAGACGGCTAACTCCGGTTACCTGACACGTCGTCTCGTTGACGTGGCACAGGACTGCATCGTCAACTCGAACGATTGCGGTACCGACAAGGGCCTGACAATGACGGCTATCGTCGATGCCGGTCAGATCGTTGCGTCGCTCGGCGCACGTATCCTTGGCCGTACGGCTCTCGACGACATCGACAACCCGGTTACTGGCGAAAACATCGTCAAGGCCGGCAAGTTGATCGACGAAGCAGAAGTGGCAATCATCGAAAAGGCTGGTATCCAGTCGGTTCGTATCCGTTCGGCTCTGACCTGCGAAATCCAGGTTGGCGTTTGCGGCGTTTGCTACGGTCGTGACCTTGCACGCGGTACTCCGGTCAACATGGGCGAAGCAGTGGGCGTTATCGCCGCTCAGTCCATCGGTGAGCCGGGCACCCAGCTGACCATGCGTACGTTCCACCTTGGTGGTACTGCGAACGTGGTTGACCAGTCGTTCCTTGAAGCGTCGTACGAAGGTACGATCCAGATCAAGAACCGCAACATGCTGCGCAACTCTGAAGGCGTTCTCATCGCGATGGGCCGTAACATGGCCATCACCATTCTCGATGAGCGTGGCGTTGAGCGTTCCTCGCAACGCGTTGCTTACGGTTCGAAGATCTTCGTGGACGATGGTGACAAGGTTAAGCGCGGTCAGCGTTTCGCCGAGTGGGACCCGTACACACGCCCAATGATGACGGAAGTCGAAGGTACTGTTCAGTTCGAAGACCTGGTCGATGGTCTCTCGGTTCTGGAAGCAACCGACGAATCCACCGGTATCACCAAGCGTCAGGTTATCGACTGGCGTTCGACCCCACGCGGTTCGGACCTGAAGCCTGCGATCGTTATCAAGGACGCGTCTGGCAATGTTGCCAAGCTCGCCCGTGGTGGTGATGCCCGCTTCATGCTGTCGGTTGATGCCATTCTGTCGGTTGAGCCTGGTACGAAGGTTTCCCAGGGTGACGTGCTTGCACGTTCGCCAATGGAAAGCGCCAAGACCAAGGACATCACCGGTGGTCTGCCGCGCGTTGCTGAACTGTTCGAAGCCCGTCGTCCAAAGGACCACGCTATCATCGCCGAAATCGATGGTACGATCCGTCTGGGCCGCGACTACAAGAACAAGCGTCGCGTCATCATCGAGCCTGCTGAGGACGGTGTAGAGCCAGTCGAATACCTGATCCCGAAGGGCAAGCCCTTCCACCTTCAGGAAGGCGACTATATCGAAAAGGGTGATTACATCCTCGACGGTAATCCAGCTCCGCACGACATTCTGGCGATCAAGGGTGTAGAAGCTCTGGCTTCCTACCTCGTGAACGAAATCCAGGAAGTCTATCGTCTGCAGGGCGTTGTCATCAACGACAAGCACATCGAAGTGATCGTTCGCCAGATGCTGCAGAAGGTTGAGATCACGGATGCTGGTGACAGCCAGTACATCGTGGGTGACAATGTCGACCGCATCGAAATGGACGACATGAACGAGCGTTTGATCGAAGAAGGCAAGAAGCCTGCTTACGGCGAACCAGTTCTGCTGGGTATCACCAAGGCATCGCTGCAGACGCCGTCCTTCATCTCGGCTGCTTCGTTCCAGGAGACCACAAAGGTTCTCACGGAAGCTGCAATCGCCGGCAAGATGGACACGCTGCAGGGTCTCAAGGAAAACGTTATCGTCGGCCGCCTTATCCCGGCTGGTACCGGTGGTACGATGACCCAGATCCGCCGCATTGCGACGACCCGCGACGACCTCATCATCGAGGAGCGCAAGAAGAGCACTGGCGCAGATTCTGCAACACAGATGTTGCTGGATATGAGCAAGGACGAAACGGTGCCTGCTGGCGAGTAAATCCGTCACCGCTTCGTGCATCGGAGCGATGCGCGAAGCCTGTTTTGACAGGATGCTCTCAAGGGTGCTGTTTTGCCGCACCCCTCAGAATTGACAAATATAAACGCCCGAAGCAATTCGGGCGTTTTTGCGTTTGGCTGCAACTTGCCGTTGATCCAGCGCAAGTGAGCAGTTTTTATTTATTCTAATTTTAATCCGTTCACAGGAGGCACCCACCCACCAGGAGCCCGCAAGGGCAGGGGGAGCGCCTCTTAACTGATGAGCCGACCCTGTTTGTTAAGCCAGGAAGGCGGGGCCGGCGAACGGAGGTTCTTATGAGGAAATTTCTATACATTTTGGCTGCCGGGGTATTGGCAACAACAGCCGTGTATGCGGCCGATCCAGTCCCGGCAGATTTACGACAGACGGCGCTTGAACTGTTCAAGCCTTTGCCTTCGACCATTCCGGCGGTGAAGGACAACCCGATCACGCCGGAGAAGATTGCGCTTGGCAAGGCGCTGTTTTTTGATCCGCGCATGTCAGCGTCGGGGGTGTTTTCATGCAACTCGTGTCACAATGTCGGAACCGGCGGTGACGACAATCTCGAGACGTCGATCGGCCATGGCTGGCAGAAGGGACCGCGCAATTCGCCGACCGTGTTCAATGCGGTGTTCAACGTTGCACAGTTCTGGGATGGTCGTGCCGATGACCTGAAAGCGCAGGCCAAGGGACCGGTGCAGGCCGGCGTCGAAATGGCCAACACGCCGACCCAGGTGGTGGCAACGCTCAACTCGATGCCGCAATATGTCACGTGGTTCAAGGCGGCGTTTCCTGACGCAGCCGACCCGGTGACCTTCGACAATTTCGCGATGGCGATTGAAGCCTTTGAGGCAACTTTGATCGCACCTGCACCCTTTGATGCCTACCTCAACGGTGACGAGAACGCGCTGACACTGGAAGCCAAACAAGGCCTCAACATCTTCATGGATAAGGGCTGTGCGTCATGCCATGGCGGCATCAATGTTGGCGGTGAGGGGTACTATCCCTTCGGGCTGGTGGAGAAACCCGGCGCGGATGTTTTGCCTGAAAATGATAAAGGTCGCTTTGCGGTGACAAATACTGCAGACGATTCCTACGTGTTCCGGGCAGCGCCGCTGCGCAATGTGGCGCTGACTGCGCCTTATTTCCATTCGGGCAAGGTCTGGGATCTGAAACAAGCCGTTGCGGTTATGGGCACTGCCCAGTTGGGTGAGGAACTGGACGAGAGGGATGTCGACCTGATCGTGGCTTTCCTTGGATCGCTGACCGGCAAGGCGCCGGAGATCACCTATCCGATCCTGCCGGCAGAAACGGCAACAACGCCAAAGCCAACAGCCAATATCGGCAACTGATACGGTGTTCCTTCAAAAAACAAACCGCCTGGTGACAGGCGGTTTGTTGCTTTTCAAAAAGGGCAGGGACATGCCTTATGCGAAGCGGATGATGGCGACTTCGCCTTCAAGTGCGCCCTGATAGGCCGATGCATGCGGCTCTTCATCCGGGATCTCGGTCAACATGCCGATCTGGTCGAGGTCTGCCTCGAGGAAACCTTCCTCGGACAGGGCGTTCAGCGTGTCACGAACCGCGGTGTCATCATCGGGTGCACGCAGGATCACGTGAATGTCGATGCCTTCGTCGCCATCGCGCTCATAGGCCTTGCCTATGATGATGAACACCATGGGTTCAACCGACCCGTTGTCATTGTCATTCTGGGGTTGGGTCATGGCATTCTCCTGTTTCTGAAGGCCGTTTTAAACCAGTGTCTGTGACACCATGCGGTGATGTGGCCGCAAGCTGTCATTTGAAGAATCAATAGACGGCTTTGATATAAAGCCCAATACGCAAACCGAGATTTGGGCGATATATTGCTGAAACAGATTAACGGCGACGGTAAATATGCTAAAGCAAGGCCCGGGAAGGCCGCTGTTGCAGGACAAAATGTGGATTCACCCTTGACGAAGTAGGGGTAAAACAGTAGTACGCCGCCCATCGGAACCTGTATGAGGTTTGGCCGTTCGGAATGACTCGTTCCGAATATCTGCTCAAACTGGGTCCAACGCACGTTGAAGACACGAATGCTGCACGCACGACGTAGTGATACGTCCTCTGCCTTGGTGGTCCATCCGATCCGTCGGGTTGGGCCACGTTTTGCGCATGAAGGGTAGCGTGTGCCACCGCCGGAAACGGCATAACGTCGGCCCGAAAGGGCGATAGATACTAAGGGATGGTTGTATGCCTACCGTAAACCAGCTTATCCGCAAGCCACGCCAGGCACAGGTAAAGCGTAACAAGGTTCCTGCTTTGCAGGAAAACCCACAAAAGCGCGGCGTTTGCACACGCGTTTACACGACGACCCCAAAGAAGCCAAACTCGGCTCTTCGTAAGGTTGCCAAGATCCGTCTGACGAATGGCTTCGAAGTCATCGGCTACATTCCTGGTGAAGGCCACAACCTTCAGGAACACTCCGTGGTCATGATCCGCGGCGGCCGCGTAAAGGACTTGCCAGGTGTTCGTTACCACATCATCCGCGGCGTTCTCGATACGCAGGGTGTAAAGAACCGTAAGCAGCGCCGCTCCAAGTACGGTGCGAAGCGTCCGAAGTAATTCGGTCATCAACAAATTCGGCGCTGCGCGAGGTTCTCCGCGTGGTTGAGCGCCAATAACTTTTGAGAGACAAACAGTATGTCCCGTCGCCATAGTGCAGAAAAGCGTGAGATCAACCCGGATCCAAAGTTCGGTGATCTGGTCGTCACCAAGTTCATGAATGCTATCATGCTTCACGGCAAGAAGTCCGTTGCGGAAAGTATCGTTTACGGCGCATTCGACGCCGTTCAGGGCAAGACGAAGCAGGAGCCGCTCGCCGTGTTCCATTCGGCCCTCGATAACGTTGCTCCGCACGTTGAAGTCCGTTCGCGCCGCGTTGGTGGTGCAACGTACCAGGTTCCAGTTGATGTTCGCCCAGAGCGTCGCCAGGCTCTCGCCATCCGTTGGCTGATTGCTGCTGCGCGCAAGCGTAACGAAACAACCATGGTTGATCGCCTGTCCGGCGAACTCATGGATGCTGCGAACAACCGTGGTTCTGCTGTCAAGAAGCGCGAAGACACGCACAAGATGGCTGACGCCAACCGCGCATTCTCGCACTACCGTTGGTAATCTAACTGATCCGAAAGGCAGTCCCTTATGGCTCGCGAATATAAAATCGAAGACTACCGCAATTTCGGTATCATGGCGCATATCGACGCCGGCAAGACGACCACCACCGAGCGTATTCTCTATTACACCGGTAAGTCGCACAAGATCGGCGAAGTTCACGATGGCGCAGCCACGATGGACTGGATGGAGCAGGAGCAGGAGCGTGGTATCACCATCACTTCTGCTGCTACCACGACCTTCTGGAAGGGTCGCGATGGCAAGATGCGTCGTTTCAACATCATCGACACCCCCGGCCACGTTGACTTCACGATTGAGGTTGAGCGTTCGTTGCGCGTTCTCGACGGTGCTATCGCTCTGCTCGACGCCAACGCTGGTGTGGAGCCGCAGACTGAAACCGTATGGCGTCAGGCTGAGAAGTACAACGTTCCGCGTATGATCTTCTGCAACAAGATGGACAAGACCGGTGCTGACTTCTACCGTTCGGTAGAAATGATCAAGACCCGTCTCGGCGCCACTGCAGTTGTCATGCAGCTCCCAATCGGTGCAGAAACCGAATTCAAGGGCGTTATCGATCTGATCGAAATGAACGCTCTCGTATGGCGCGACGAATCGCTCGGCGCTCAGTGGGACGTTGTTGAGATCCCAGAAGATATGAAGGCCAAGGCTGAAGAATATCGCGAGAAGCTGATCGAGACTGTTGTCGAGATCGACGAAGAAGCAATGGAAGCTTACCTCGAAGGTAACTACCCAGACAACGAAAAGATCCGTCAGCTCGTTCGTCGCGGCACCATCGACGTGAAGTTCCACCCGATGTTCTGCGGTACCGCGTTCAAGAACAAGGGCGTTCAGCCACTTCTCGACGCTGTTGTTGATTACCTGCCTTCTCCGCTGGACATTCCTGCGATCAAGGGTATCGACTTCAAGACCGAAGCTGAAATCGAGCGTCATGCTGATGACTCCGAGCCTCTTTCGATGCTCGCATTCAAGATCATGAACGACCCCTTCGTTGGTTCGCTCACTTTCGCACGTATCTACTCGGGCAAGCTCGAAAAGGGCACATCTGTTATCAACACGGTCAAGGACAAGCGCGAGCGCGTCGGCCGTATGCTTCAGATGCACTCCAACAGCCGTGAAGACATCGAAGAAGCCTATGCAGGCGACATCGTTGCTCTGGCTGGCCTCAAGGAAACCACCACTGGCGATACGCTCTGCGATCCGCTGAAGCCGGTTATCCTCGAGCGCATGGAATTCCCCGAGCCGGTCATCCAGATCGCGATCGAGCCGAAGACCAAGGGCGACCAGGAAAAGATGGGCCTCGCGCTCAACCGTCTGGCTGCTGAAGATCCTTCGTTCCGCGTCAAGACCGACGACGAATCCGGCCAGACGATCATCGCTGGCATGGGCGAACTTCACCTCGACATTCTCGTTGACCGTATGCGTCGCGAGTTCAAGGTTGAAGCTACCGTTGGTGCTCCGCAGGTTGCATACCGCGAAACGATCACGAAGCTGCACGAAGAAGATTACACACACAAGAAGCAGTCCGGCGGTACCGGTCAGTTCGCTCGTGTTAAGATCATCTTCGAACCGAACCCAGAAGGCGAAGACTTCAAGTTCGAATCCAAGATCGTTGGTGGTGCTGTTCCGAAGGAATACATCCCGGGCGTTCAGAAGGGTATCGAAAGCGTTCTGTCTTCCGGTCCTCTGGCTGGCTTCCCAATGCTGGGTGTCAAGGCAACTCTCATCGATGGTGCATACCACGATGTTGACTCGTCTGTTCTGGCGTTCGAAATCGCATCGCGTGCTTGCTTCCGTGAAGCTGCAAAGAAGGCTGGTGCACAGCTTCTCGAGCCGATGATGAAGGTCGAAGTTGTTACCCCTGAAGATTACGTCGGTGACGTGATCGGCGATCTGAACTCGCGTCGCGGTCAGATCCAGGGTCAGGAAACCCGCGGTATCGCCGTTGTTATCAACGCGCATGTCCCGCTGGCGAACATGTTCAAGTACGTCGATAACCTGCGCTCCATGTCGCAGGGTCGTGCACAGTACTCGATGACGTTCGATCACTATTCGCCTGTTCCAAGCAACGTTGCTGCAGAAATCCAGGCAAAGTATTCCGGTCAGAAGTGACCGGAATACCCACACAAAGTTTTGAAGTTTATTCCCTTTCAGGGATAAGTATGGAGAGCCAATAATGGCAAAGAGCAAGTTTGAGCGCACTAAGCCTCACGTTAACATCGGCACGATTGGTCACGTTGACCACGGCAAGACATCGTTGACAGCTGCAATCACGAAGTTCTTCGGCGAGTTCAAGGCGTATGACCAAATCGACGCCGCTCCTG
>NZ_DAMDBP010000081.1:0-2914 GCF_032092815.1 Agrobacterium sp.
ATATAGATTTCAGATCGGTATTCCCATGAAACGCATCGGTATTGACGTAGGCGGCACCAACACGGATGCCGTGCTGATTGATGGCGAAACGATTATCTCATCAATCAAGGTTCCGACCACGCAGGACGTGTTGTCGGGTGTGAAATCGGCCTTGGCGCATGTCTCGGGTCATCCGCAGGCGGCTGGCCGCCCCATCGATGCGGTGATGATTGGCACAACGCATTTCACCAATGCCGTTGTCGAACGTGCACGGCTGGAACGGGTTGCAGCCATTCGCATCGCGCTGCCAACCGGTCGTTCCTTGCCACCCATGTGTGACTGGCCGGATGATCTGCGCACGGCAGTTGATCCCCTGATCTTTATGGTTCACGGCGGTCATGAATATGATGGCAGCCCACTGGTTCCGATGATCCCGGATGAAATCCGGGAAGCCGCAATGAAAATCCGCGATGCCGGCATTACCTCGATCGCGATCTCAGCCACTTTTTCGCCGTTGACCACCGAGTGCGAGATAAAGGCCGCAGAGATCGTCCGTTCGGTTATTCCGGATGCTCGGATCACGTTGTCGCATACGCTGGGCCGCATTGGCTTGCTGGAACGGGAGAACGTAGCCCTTCTGAACGCGGCTCTGCAGTCTCTTGGTAAAACCACCGTTCAGGCGTTTTCCGATGCGCTGCGTGAGGCAGGTGTAACCGCGCCATTCTTTTTGACCCAGAATGACGGAACGGTCGCGCTCGCCGACGTTGCTTCGGCCAATCCGGTTCACAGCTTTGCTTCCGGCCCAACCAATTCCATGCGCGGCGCGGCGTTCCTGACCGGTTTGACCGATGCGATGGTGGTTGATGTGGGCGGAACGACCTCCGACATCGGTTGCCTCATAGGCGGGTTTCCGCGTGAAGCGAACAATATCGTCCATATTGGCGGCGTACGCACGTTGTTCCGTATGCCTGATCTTCTGCCGGTCGCACTGGGCGGCGGCACGATCATCAATCCCGAAACGGGAACCATCGGTCCACGTTCAGTGGGCTACCGCATCCTGACAGAAGCACGGGTGTTCGGTGGCAATACGCTGACCACCTCCGATATCGCCGTTGCAGCGGGTCTGATTGATATGGGCGACAAGGATCGGGTGAAAGATCTTGATCCTGCTTTCGTCAAAAGCTGCCTTGGTCGTATCCGCGATATGGTGGCAGACAATTTCGACCAGATGAAAACCTCGGCTGAGGATGTGCCGCTGATCGCGGTTGGCGGTGGTGCATTCCTGATCCCCGAAAGCATTCCTGGTGCGTCGGAAGTGTTGCGTGTGGAAAATGCCGGTGTGGCAAATGCCTTGGGCGCTGCAATGGCGCAGGTATCCGGTGAGGTTGATCAGGTCTTTTCAGGCATGAGCCGTGATGAAGCGCTGGCAAAGGCGGAGGCGGAAGCGCAAGACGCTGCCGTAGCCTCTGGTGCTGGTCGTCACACTCTCAAGACACTTGAAGTCGAGGATATCCCGATCGCTTATCTGCCGGGTGGTGCCCGTCGCGTTCGCGTTCGAGTTATCGGCGATATCGACTTCACCTGAACCTTTTCTCGCCCTGATTTCAGGACATCTCAGGAGTATGACATGACGACGATTGCACTTGCCATCCATGGTGGTTGTGGCGTGCTGCCGCAGGACAGCATGACGGCGCAGGAATGGGCTGAGGCGAGACTGGATCTGGCCGCAGCGCTGCGGGCCGGCTACGGCGTGCTGAAAACCGGCGGTCGCGCGATTGACGCTGTTGAGGCTGCCGTTATCGTGATGGAGGATAGTCCTCACTTTAACGCTGGTCACGGGGCGGCGCTGAATGAAAACAGCGTGCACGAACTTGATGCCTCGATCATGGATGGGCAGACGTTGGAGGCCGGCGCAATCAGTGCGTCACGTGCTATCCGCAACCCGATCAAGGCGGCTCGCGTGCTGATGGATGATGGCCGTGCAGTTTACCTGACAGGTCCTGCTGCAGACACGTTTGCAGGTGAAAAGGGTCTGGCCATTGAACCGCAATCCTACTTTACCACGCAAAAACGTGTTGAGGCATTGCAGGCGATGAAAGCCCATGCGGTGGCTGGGACCGAGGCGACGGAAAACGAAAAACACGGCACGGTGGGTGCCGTGGCGCTCGATGCAGCAGGTCACCTTGCCGCAGCGACTTCGACTGGGGGCTACACCAATAAACCGGACGGCCGTGTTGGTGACAGCCCGGTGATCGGTGCCGGTACTTATGCACGCGATGGCGCTTGCGCTGTTTCCGGCACAGGCAAAGGTGAGTTTTTCATTCGTTATGTGGTTGGCCATGAAGTGGCGGCCCGCGTGTCTTATCTCGGGCAGGACCTTGAAACTGCAGCCGGTGGACTGATAAACGACGATCTCGCCGCTCACGACACTGGTGCCGGTCTGGTTGCAGTTGATGCCAACGGCAATGTGACTGCACCTTACAACACACCGGGCATGTTCCGCGGCTGGGTGACGACAGAAGGCAAAGGTTTCGTCGCCACCCATGATGAAATATTCGAGATCACACTGTAAGGACGTTGTGAATGACTGCTGATCTGGTCCGGTTGCCCGTATTTGACGGACATAATGATATTCTGTCTCGTCTGATGCGCGAAGGCGTTGCAGGTGCCGAGCAGCGTTTTCTGAAGGGGCAAGAGGGCGTCCATATCGATCTGCCACGTGCGCGCCAGGGCGGGTTGGCAGGTGGCCTTTGCGCCATCTACGTGCCATCACCTGCAGGTGGTCTCGATGCCAATGGTGATCTGCCGCGCGTTGAATTGCACAGTGCAATTGACCAGACGATCGGTCAGGCAGCACTCCTGCGCCGTATCGAGGCGCAATCGGGCGGTGACTTTACCATTTGTACAACGGCTGCAGAAATTCGTGTGGCAATGG
>NZ_DAMDBP010000081.1:2924-8058 GCF_032092815.1 Agrobacterium sp.
TTTGCCGCTGTTTTCCATATTGAAGGCATTGAGGCTGCCGGTCCGGATCTCGACATCATCCACGTTCTTTATGCCGCAGGTCTGCGCACGCTTGGCCCGGTCTGGAGCCGCCCAAATATCTTCGCGCATGGCGTTCCTTTCCGTTTCGGGCATGACCCTGATATCGGCGGGGGCCTGACGGATGCTGGTCGCGACCTGATACGGTTGTGCAATCAGTTGAAGATCATGGTTGACCTGTCGCATATGAATGATGCCGGTTTCCGCGACATTGCAAAAATCTCGGATGCACCGCTCGTTGCGTCACACTCCAATGCATTTGCTGTCTGCCCGCACAGCCGCAACGCGACCGATTGGCAACTCTCTGCCATCCGGGATACGGGTGGTTTGATCGGGTTGAATTTCGGCGTCAAGTTCCTTCATCCAGAAGGCAAGGCTGATGCCAATTTGGATATTTCCGTGATGGTGCGCCACATCGATTATCTTGTCGAACATGTTGGTATCGACCACGTGGCGCTGGGTTCTGATTTCGACGGAACGCTGATTTCGCAGAAAATCGGTGATGCGACGGGATTGCCGCGGCTGCTGACAGCACTTCGCGATGCGGGTTATGACGAGGAAAGCCTTGTCAAAATTGCCCACGGCAACTGGGTGTCTCTGCTGGAACGCACCTGGGGCGCGTGATCGCGGCTATTGGACGCCAGGAGTTGAGAGAAACATCCCGCGCGACATGATCATCGTGCGGGATGTTTTTGTATTGTCTTGTCTCAGCCAAAAATGCGTTTGAAACGCGATGCGGCAAAGGCCGCGATATGTTCGGACGTTGGACGACCCGATATCAGATCTGCGACGATGCGTGCGCTTGCCGGTCCTGTGGCGAGACCAACATGCCCGTGCCCGAAAGCATAGATGATGTCGCTGGTCGCTGATGCCGGTCCGATGACTGGCAATCCGTCCGGTGTCGATGGGCGATGACCCATCCACCAATCGATGCGGCTTTCATCGAGGGGAGTTGCCAGTGCAGAATAAGCGCGTTTGGCGTGACGAAGCAAAATGTCGGCCCGCGACTTGTCTGGCGCGGTTTCAGTGCTGGCCAGTTCGACCTGCCCTGCGACGCGCAGCCCTGCCAATGTGGGATTGTTCCCCATCTTGCCGTCTCCCGGCATGACGGGCATGGCACCGGTGATGATATCCCTTGGAAAGACCACGTGGTAACCGCGTTCGCTTTCCAGTGAAACCTTGTCGCCTGCTGCTGCGGCAAGTGTCTTCGAGTGAATGCCGGTGGCAATCACTGCCCGATCGCAGGCGATGGTTCCGTTGTTGGTTTTGACACCGCGCAGGCGCCCGGACGATATTTCAAAGCCGCCCGCTTTTGCCTTGATGTGTTTGGCACCGCGATCGACTGCAGCCTTGACGATGGAGCCGACATAACCGCCGGGATCGATGCAATGTGCGCCTTCCTGGGCGATGACTGCAAAGGAATATCTCTGCGCCAGCGCCGGCTCGAGTTGGTGTAACTCATCGGATGAAAGTTCACGGTAGGCTACGCCGTTGTCGCGGCGCAGACGCCATGCGAGTGCCTCTGCCTCGAATGAGGCCTTGTCCGGATAGGCGTAGATCAAACCCTTGCGAACGACCAGATCGGGACGGTCGATGTCTTTTGCCAGTGTTTCATGACGCGTCGGTGCGTCATGCAGCAGGGATGACAGAATTTTGGCCGTTCTTTCGACCTTGGCGACCGTGGCGCCGGCGGAGACAAAGCGTATCAACCATGGCGCAAGGCGCAAGATATGTCGCCAGCGAATGACCAGAGGACCATTTGGATCAGCGACGAGGCCAGGGACTTTCTTCCAAAGGCCGGGCATCGACATAGGGATGACCGATGCTGGGCTGAGCCAGCCGCTGTTTCCATAACTTGCGGCCTGCCGACCGCCGGGCTGTTCCGGCTCGACGATCGTTACCTCATGGCCATCTTTCAG
This sequence comes from Agrobacterium sp., assembly GCF_032092815.1. Classification (GTDB taxonomy): domain Bacteria; phylum Pseudomonadota; class Alphaproteobacteria; order Rhizobiales; family Rhizobiaceae; genus Agrobacterium. Next base: position 4,901 of record NZ_DAMDBP010000081.1, read on the forward strand.
CAGTTCCAGAGCAGTTGCAGCGCCGACAATGCCGGCACCGATTACGACGACATGCGAGGTCATTCCTGGAACGCCTCCTTGCGTACGGAGCCAAATTTCGGCAGTACGATCAAGGCCAGAACCACGACGGCTGCTACCAGCAGACCAGCCGAAATTGGCTTGTCGACGAAGATCGAAAGGCTACCGCGTGACAGGAACATGGCGCGACGGAAGTTCTCTTCCAGCATAGGTCCCAGAATGAGGCCCATAACCAGTGGTGCGGCGTCGCAATCCAGCTTGGTGAAGATGTAACCTAGGATACTGAAGATCGCCAGAAGCCACAGGTCGAACACCGAGTTGCCAAGCGAGAATGCTCCGATGGCGCAGAAGACGATGATGGCAGGATAGAGATACTGGAATGGCAGCGTCAGCAGCTTTGTCCAGATGCCGATTAGCGGCAGGTTGAGAACCAGAAGCATGAAGTTGCCAACCCACATGGAGACGATGACGCCCCAGAAAATTTGCGGGTGATCACTGATGAGGGTCGGGCCTGGTGCGATACCCTGCATGATAAGAGCGCCGAACATCAGTGCCATCACGGCATTGGCTGGCAGGCCGAGTGTCAAAAGCGGGACGAAGGATGTTTGCGCGCCGGCATTGTTGGCGCTTTCCGGCGCTGCAACACCTTCAATTGCGCCTTCACCAAAACCTTCCGGTGGCTTGGCAACGCGTTTTTCGACGGCGTAGGCAGCAAAGGCTGCAAGCAAGGCGCCGCTACCGGGAAGCAGGCCTAGCAGAGAGCCGATACCTGTGCCGCGCAAGATTGGAGCGGCCATGCGGCGCCAGTCCTCACGCGATGGCAGCATCGAGAAGAAGGGTGCCTTGATTGCCGTGCGGCTTTCGGTGTGTTCAAGATCTTTGATGAGCTCACCAATGCCAAAAAGACCCATGGCGACAACGACGAAGTTGACGCCGGTTGCCAGCTCTTCATATCCCAGCATGAAGCGTGGTGCGGCTGTCTGAACGTCCTGCCCGATCATGCCGATCAGAATGCCTGTGAAAACCATGGCGAGGGCTTTGGGCAGGGAGCCACGTGCGAGAACGATCGAGGCGATGAGGCCGAGGATCATCAACGAGAAATATTCTGCTGGGCCAAACAGCAAGCCGATTTCAGCAAGAGATGGTGCAAACAGTGCCAGAAGCAATGTGGCAACCGTGCCGGCGAAGAAGGAACCGATGGCGGCCGTTGCCAACGCCACACCAGCACGCCCCTTCCGCGCCATCTTGTAACCGTCAATGGCGGTTACCACCGATGAGGCTTCACCGGGAAGGTTGAGAAGAATTGCTGTGGTCGAGCCGCCGTATTGGGCACCGTAATATATGCCAGCCAGCATGATCAGTGATGTCACCGGTTCGAGACCGATGGTGAATGGCAGAAGGATCGACATGGTGGCCGCTGGGCCGAGGCCGGGCAGAACGCCAACCAGCGTGCCGAGCAAGGCGCCGATCAGACACCAGAACAAGTTGACCGGCATGATTGCCTGATCGAGACCGAGAAGAAGGGCGTTTATTGTTTCCATCAATCTCTCCTCAGTAGCCGAACCACGGGCCGATAATGCGGACCGGCATGCCTAAACCTATGATGAATGCAGCGCTGCAGGCCCCGCCAAGAAACAGGCCGTAGAGGCCCATGGTGATTGGGCGGAATGGACGCGAAGCGAAGGAAGCAATCAGGCTGCAAAGCGCGACTGATATCAGAAGGCCTGCGCCGCGAACCGTTAAGCCGAATATGACGATCGAAGCGATGATGACGACAAGGCGCGAGGGGTTGATGCGCAGGGTTTCTCCCGCCGCACCCAATTTGAGGCCTTTCAGGCCGATGATCACGCCCATGATGATAACGCCAACAGCTACCATCGCCGGAAAACGGCCGGGGCCAATCCTGCGCAGTGTACCATACGACAAATCGAGACTGCCGATCAGAAACAGGCTGCCAATCAATATGAACAATAGACCCGAGAGCAACTCGGTGTTCAGGCGTGAGGACATTATTTTACCTCGCTTTTTCCGGTGGTCTTGCGCGGATCTGCCACCAGATCCGCCGGTCGGTAGGCGCGTACCTGCGGCACGGTCCCTTCGAAACGCGTTATTTCTACAAGGCATGAATTGGGGCTTGGCCCTTGTGCCAGGCGTGATGTGCCGTGGTCAGGCGTCAGCACATTTGGATTGCCGTTCAGTTCAAGCGAACCTGGGTTCGTCACGTCAGATGGATCAAACCATGCGCCAGTTGCCAGCTGTACAACGCCTTCCATCACGGCGTCGGTGACAGAAACAACAGAGAGGCAGGCACCACGCGGGCTGGTGATTTTAACCGTATCGCCGTCGTTCAAACTACGCTTCTTGGCGTCTTCGGGATGCATGCGCACCGGTTGGCGCCCTTCGGTCTTGGTACGGCGCGATGGCTTTGCGTGATCCCACTGACTGTGCAGCTTGTCATGCGGCTGGCATGACAAAAGGTGGAGCGGGAACGTGTCTGCAACAGGAGAGCCAAGCCACTCCTTCGGTTCAAACCAGGCAGGGTGTCCGGGGCAATCGTCATATCCAAAACCGGCTATGGTCTGTGAGGCAAGCTGGATGCGGGCTGAAGGGGTGCGTAGTGGAAATTTATCCGGATCGTTGCGGTAATCTGCCAGCAAGGCACGCTCCGGGGTCTGCGCTTCCACTTCCACAATTCCGGTGTCCCGGAATGTTTCGATATCCGGTATGTTGATGCCGCGTGCGGCGGCATCGGTGCAGGCCTGGCCGTAAAGGCGCTCCAACCACTGCTGCTCGGTCAGACCTTCCGTGAAGGCTGTCTCCACGCCAAGCCTGCTTGCAATCCTGCGCAGGATCTCATGGTCGCTGACAATGCCTTCCGGCGGTGACGCGAGGCTCGAGGACCAGCCAATGAAACTGTCACGGCCGCTGGCGATAACGTCATCGCGCTCCATGAAGGTTGAGGCTGGAAAAACGATATCTGCATGGCGCGCATGCGCATTCCACCAGTGCTCATGAACAATGATCGTCTCGGGCTTTTGCCAGGCTTCCACCAGACGGTTGAGGTTCTGGTGGTGGTGGAATGGATTGCCGCCAGCCCAGTAGGGTCAGGACCCATTGATTTGAACTGACGGCTGTGATTC
>NZ_DAMDBP010000082.1:0-162 GCF_032092815.1 Agrobacterium sp.
GCTGAAAATCACCAGCGCTCTTTCCCGCATAAAAGGATTCTTTGCAACAGAGCCGAAATTAGGGCGTCTTGCGAGAGTTGATTGCACGATAGATTGTCATCCTTGACACATTCAACTCACGCGCGATAGCGGATTTGGTCATTCCTTCAGCGAAGCGCCGCC
>NZ_DAMDBP010000082.1:251-8007 GCF_032092815.1 Agrobacterium sp.
ATACCGAGCGTTTTTGCGGCCTCAATGCCCGCTTTCTGGCGGTCCTTGATGAATTGGAGCTCCATGTCGGCAACCATCCCTAAGATGGTGATGACCATTTTCCCCATAGAACCTGTTGTTGATATTTCAGGTTCGAGAATACGTAGTGATGCACCTTTCTCATCCAACTCGTGGACAAGGTTAAGGACATCACGAGTGGAACGGCCGAGCCGATCAAGGCGCACAACAACCAGTTCGTCGCCCGAGTGCAAAAAGTCCATAATCGTTTCGAGTTCGCTGCGCCCCTTTCGGGACGCGCCCGATCCTGTTTCCGACCTGATAATTTCGCAACCAGCCGCCCTCAGCCGATCGTTCTGGATAGTCAGATCCTGATCCTGGGAGCTTACTCGGGCATATCCAATGCGCGCCATGACGATTCCGTAACATTAGGGTGGTTTGCTTTATGTAACGTCACTTTTGGCGAAAAGATACCCTAATGTGACTACGTTCATCTGTCACATCGACATGTAACTTTTGTGTACACCCTAATACGACATGCTTTGCGACGGGAACATCTGGGCCGTAGGCACGTGGTGGTCGAAGTCTTGGAGGGGGGCGGCTGTTTGCGCCGCCCGACATTTGCCGGAACCAAAGGCCTCCATTTGCCTTTACTGGTGTAGCAACGGAGGAAGTTATGAGCTCGATATACGCAATCTCAACGAACACCTGGCTCAAGATCATGTGCGGACTGATGGTCAATGCCATCCTATTCGATGTTGGCGTTATTACGGTCTTGTCTGTTCCAACGCTGACAGATCATGCCAAGCATCTAATCCCCGCTGTCGTTATCGCAAGTTTTGCGCTGACACCGCTCCTGGTCGGATTTTTTGCCTACCGCATGCGCATTCGCAACTGGGGCGTGGAAGGCTGGCAGAAGGGTGACTTCATTTCGGGATAGACCAGTTACGTCACCCTTATGAATTCAGAAGAGTGACGATGGTTTGTCGGTGCCGATTTCTTTGCCACCTGCCCACGCGCCTCGTCGTTGAATCTTAAGAGTTACAGATCCCCAAAAGCGGGAGGCAGCGCATGGCTAACGATCAAAGTCAGTTTGATATCACAAAGAGGAATCGCACAGGTTTCGCGCAAGGTTGATCGACAATAGAGTTTTTGACATTGCGGTGCTGCATGAGGCGGCGTGCAGACCATGATGGTTAAACAGAAGAAAACCTGCGGCCTCTGCTGAGGCTGCGGGTTTCGATTTAATGGCTGCGTGATTTGGAGGTACTGAACCTCCGGGCAGCCATGCTCACCCTCATGAAGTGCGAGCTACCGAAATTAACCCGCAAAAATGGGAACTATTTTCAATCTTCTGCATTGTCGCTTTTGCGTTGGTTCTATCTCCTTCTGCGCCCACCCGAAGGTTCGACGCCGAAAGAAGCTCTCCTCCGAGAGCTTCTTTTGATTTGGGAACAGAGGTACATCGAGTTGTTGTGCCGTCTTCAGCCAGCCGGGATACTCCCGCTGACGGCGTTTTAGACCGGCCACTTAGAATGCAATGCCGGCGTTGACGCGATCAACACCCATAGCTACGCTGGCAACCTGGCAACCTGGCTGTCGGCCGAATGGCAGATAACGTGGCGAAAGCATAATCAGGAATACGCTTTTTTGCCCGACCTCACTTTTGGTGCACTGTAATTTGCAACCGCCTAAGCGCATTAAGATCGATGGACACGTGTAGTCCGCCAGTCCGTCATGGTGACCAAGTAGTCATTGAAAAGTAGCCAACGGTACAACATTACCGAATGCCAAATGCGAACTCGAGAAAGTCTCAAGCTGTCCAATTCACTCAACTCTTTCCTGTCGTACTTTGCCTCATAGAACACCTTACAACGTTTCAGACTAGTGGATGGTGATGCGAGACAAAAATCTGAGCCAACGTGTCGGACTGGGAGGTGATCGAACAAATGGCACGCTTTGAGGCAGGACATTGCTTTAAAACACTCTTGGAACTCTAGGTGCACCGTTATGGTTAAATTTGCTGATCCCAAAATGGAGAACAGCGATGGAAGACACGCGATACCCTACCCCGCCATATCCAGAACAGCAGCAGCAGCCACCCGGCAAGACTGTCAAGATGAAACCTGTCCCTGACCATGGTGAACAGTCCTACAAAGGGAACGGTCGGCTCACGGGCAAAGTCGCGCTCATCACCGGCGCTGATTCCGGGATTGGAAAAGCCGTCGCTATTGCCTTTGCCAGAGAGGGCGCGGACATCGTTATTTCTTATCTCAACGAGGACGACGACGCCCGCGACACGGCAAAGTGGATCGAGGAAGCGGGGCGCAAGGCTGTTATCGTTCCAGGCGACATTAAATCCGAGGGGCATTGCAACGACATCGTGAAGCGCGCTGTCGATGAACTGGGTGGCATCGACATCCTTGTCAACAATGCTGCATTCCAGCGCACCTATTCCGATATTGCTGACATCACTGCTGTCGAATGGGACGAAACGTTCCGCACCAACATCTATGCTCCGTTCTTCCTGTCAAAGGCAGCCGCTCCTCACATGAAGCCCGGCAGCTCCATCATCAATACAACTTCGATCCAATCGCGGCAGCCCTCGCCTCAGCTTCTGGCTTATGCCTCAACCAAGGGAGCTATCTCCAACTTCACTGCGGGACTGGCCGAGATGCTCGCGGACAAAGGCATTCGTGTGAATGCCGTGGCACCAGGTCCGATCTGGACCCCCCTTATACCTTCTACGATGTCGGCTGAGAAGGCTGCCAAGTTTGGAGAGAATACACTTATAGGCCGGGCTGGGCAGCCGGCAGAGTTGGCCGGGGCTTACGTCCTGCTCGCGTCTGATCTCGGAAGCTACATGACGGGCGCGGTCATTCCCGTGACAGGCGGTGAGATCATGATCTGAAGAGACGTGGTCGGACGTTATGCTTACCGTTCGACCACAGAACGTAGCTGTTCCAGATTGGATCCGTTTACAATGAACTCTCGTTCGGAGGTTGTCATGGGCAGGAAGGTCAACGATGTTGAAAAATACTTGATCCGCGGTTTGGCCAAAGGTTTGGCAGGGCACCGATTGTATGACTTTGTAGAAGGCCGGTCTGGATATTTCTCTATGAGACGATTGAAGCGCGCATCCCTATCTGCCATGAGAAGTCAGCCAGCCGCCGCGCGTGAAACACTTGAGGGCATATATTCGCTTGCGGTCTACAAGAGCCAAGTATCGACACGTTGTCGTTAATCTAAGGCGGACTTTCCACTTCTGTACATCGGTCCCCTGTTCGTCAATTTTCGCAAACATCCTTGGTGTTTCTATTATTTATTTTATGAAAAGTTGATCTTTTTGGCAGATGGTCCTGCGACAGAACTTATTTCGCAGGGGGCCGAAATGAATACAAATGCCGTAACAAAACCGCTTTGGATCAAGATCACAGGCTACGGCTTTGCCGCTGTACTTTTCGCCAGTGCTGCCATTGGTGGACTGGCTTGGTACCGCCAGGCGGACATGAATGACAAGGCGCTTGATAGCAAGGCAGCGAGCGATCTTCAGGTTATGCAGACCGATATGGAGGCAATCCAGCGCTCCGCGTCCGCGATGGCTTTGGCCTTTGCGGGTGAGCCTGATATTGCGGGCTTGATCGAAGCAAATGAACGCCAGCAATTGCTGGATAAATTCTCCAAGAACATCAAAGAAATCGCGCAGATCGGAGGCTTACAAAACTTCACCATTGCCGACGCCCAAGGCAATGTGATCGCGCGCGCTCATGCGCCAGAGAAATTCGGTGACAACTATCTCCACCGCCGCAAGACAGTCGCATCGACGATCTCAACCGGCAAGGTTGCAGCCGGTATCGAACCTGGCCGCACCGGTATTGGCATTTATGCGGTTGCGCCAGTATTTGCCGACGGCAAGGTTGTGGGTGTCGTTGATGTGGGAACCGAACTTTCCAATGCCTATTTCACACCGCTTGCGGAAAGGCTGGGCGCCGAAATCGCCGTTAACGTCATTTCCGATGGCAAGCTGGTCAACCAGTCGTCGACCGAAGACGGCAAGACACTTCTGTCTATGGAAACGGTGCAGGCCGCGTTTGATGGGAAAGCGGTGTTCGAGCCAGCTGTACTCGACGGTCGCGACATGCTGATCAAGGCCGTGCCTTTCAACTCGTTCTCCGGTGAAAAGATCGGCGTTTTTGAAATTGGCACAGATGCAACCGACATGCTGGCCCAGGCACGCACCGCATTGTGGACTATGATCGGTGTCACCATTCTGACATCGCTGCTTGCCCTTTCAGCTTTCTTCATGTTTGCAAAATCGCTTGGTGATGCGATAGGTCGTCTGACCGGCACCATGTCGCGACTTGCGGCGGGCGACCTCTCGGTTACGATCGAAGGCGAGGGTCGTTCCGACGAGACCGGTGCCATGGCACGTGCCGTTCAAGTTTTCAAAGATAATGCCCTCAAGACACAGGAACTGGAGCGTCAGGCAGACGAACAGCGCAATGTGACTGAGGAGCAGCGGCGTAAGAATGCCGAGAAAGAGCGTCAGCGGGCTGAAGCCATGGCAGAAGCCACCAACGGCCTTGCCGCCGGCCTCAAACATCTGTCATCCGGCGACATGACCTATAAGCTTGAACGCCCGTTTGCGGCAGATTTTGAAAGCCTTCGTGCAGATTTCAACGCAACGGTCGAACAGCTGCGCAACACGCTTCAATCTGTTGCACACTCTGCAAGTTCGATCGATAGTGGTTCACATGAGATCAGCCAGAGTGCCGACGACCTGTCAAAGCGGACTGAGCAGCAGGCCGCATCACTGGAAGAGACCGCAGCAGCTCTTGATCAGATTACAGTAAATGTCTCCAACTCGTCCAAACGAGCCGATGAAGCTCGCGCCGTCGCAATCCAAGCAAATGAAAGCGCCCGCCATTCCGGTGCTGTGGTTGCCAATGCCGTACAGGCGATGGGGCGGATCGAGGAATCCTCCGGCCAGATTTCCAGCATCATCGGTGTCATCGATGAAATTGCCTTCCAGACCAACCTTCTCGCACTGAACGCAGGCGTTGAAGCGGCCCGTGCAGGCGAGGCTGGCAAGGGCTTTGCGGTCGTTGCACAGGAAGTTCGTGAACTGGCACAGCGCTCAGCGCAGGCTGCCAAGGAAATCAAGGAGCTGATCAGCAAGTCGTCTATAGAAGTTGGCAGCGGTGTCAAACTGGTCAGCGAAACCGGCGAAGCCCTGCGCACGATCGAATCCTACATCGTGACCATCAATCAGCACATGGATTCGATTGCGACATCGTCACGCGAGCAGTCTGTTGGACTGGCCGAAGTCAATACGGCCGTCAACCAGATGGACCAGGTAACGCAGCAGAATGCGGCAATGGTGGAAGAAGCCAATGCTGCCGGTGCAACGCTTGCCACCGAAGCCGGTCGTCTGCGCGAATTGATCAGCCAGTTCCAGCTTGGACAGGGGGGCATTGGTGGCACGACCAATCAGACCGCGGTCCTGCGGAAGACGGCAAATATATTGGCCGCTTCGCCGCGCTCAACGTCTGCGCCGTCGCCTGCACGCGATATGGTTGGCAAAATCGCTCAGGCCTTCGCTGGCCGCTCTAGTGTGGCTACAAATGCAGCTGTCGACAGCTGGGACGAGTTCTGATCTGAACGCTTCGAATATTAAATCGAAGACGGGAATGGTAATCATTCCCGTCTTTTTCCATATGCAGATATCGCGATCCGACGCAAAGATGCTGGTTTATATCGTTGACTTTGCCATCAACCTCCACCTGTTCCATCTGGTGCACAAGCACACATAAAGCCCGATGGAGCGGGGGATTGAGCACCGTTCGCACAAAACCACTCAACAACCGCGCAGAGAATTCTCACCTTCCCGTTCGACGCCTGATGCGGATAAAGCCGGCACATCAATGCCAACATTTCGTCTCAACTCACGTCCAAACGGCCAATTTTTCCAACTTCATCGAGAACCTGAACGCCGCTGATTATCGCCACCACCGCGCCATCCCGGATGGCTCCCCCCGCGATCACCCTATCTGTTAGGTTCGTTACCCTACAACGATCCAACATTTTGACGAGGCTGCGAGTTGCATAATCGCCAGACAAGTGCATTCTGGCTCTGTCTGTGATGGCAGCACACGATGAGCCTACCCGGAGGGCGCTCTTCGGATGGGCTCAGCCTCATTACCTTGCTTGGAGACCAGCAATGAAGATGATGGACGAAGATGACATCCCCGCATTCGTTGATGCTGTGCTGGCGACCGGCTGCGATATAGTTGCGATCGGCGACAATGCCTACACATTAGGGGATGCAGACTTGCCAGAACCGCGATGCGACGAGGTGCAGGACGAGCTGGAAGCTATCACTCAGAAATTTGGCGAGCGTAATCACCTCAAAGACGAGATAATTAGCTACTTGCATTCGATTGGGCGCATCTACCGCCAAGATACGAGCCATTAGAGACGACTTCTGGATGATTTTGGGCGTGGGGCGGGAACTTTTTCAAAGCTTAATAGTTATCCCAATATACGCACTTCCCCCTTCTTGTGCGTTTTTTCCAACGCAATTTAGACAACCCTCCCGCCGGAGGGTTTCTTTTTTGGGACATAACACCCGTTATATTTCAGGTGTTGATAAAGTAGACTCCTGCAGCCGGTCAGCATAGACTGCCGACATCGTCAGCAATCCACTAATCAGGCCTGAGGGGTAAAGTCACTTGCGCTTGCCCTCAGGCTGGGAGAGACGCGTGACCGGACCATCCTTTGAAAAACCTATGTTTCAAGTGCAAATACGTCCCCTGCTTTGCGACAGGGTGACGCTCTACACTTCCTCACCGGAAATGCGGGAAAGAATAGTCGAGGTCACAATATTGAAAGCGACGAGCGATCCATTCACCGTGTTCGAGGAAGACGTTGAGGGTGCTCTTTACCACTTACTTCATGAAACCGCTGTTGAGGAAATGCATATCAATAAGGACATGTACCGGACTGACACGGTTGGCCAGCAGCTTCAGTACAAGGAGTAAAATCGTGGAAACTGACCCTTCAGGCCTTGCGGCCCAGGTAGTGGCCCGTGAACTCGAGCTACTAACAGACCTGTTGCTCGTGTGGTGCGAGAAAAACGGGCGAGCTCCAGAAGAACTGCTTCCACATTGCAGCTTGATTTTGGATCGCTATCGCAAAGGTGCAGATACGGCCGACACGTTGTTCGCTGACTTGTGAAAAATTGATTGCGAGATCAAAGAAGCCGCTCACAGGCCCAGAAGCGAGACGGCGTGGCGCCGTTTGATTTGCCGACACCTCATGGGTGCAGGCCTAGTGACAGAACCTACCTATTTTATTTGAGGCAATTCTGCAATTCACCGTTATTCGCCCCCGAAGTGTTAAACCTCCGAACAAGTGTAGAGGAGTTTGCGACTTGGTTGGAGGGAACTGCGTTCGTGGAGGAGGTATGGTTTCCCTCGATCGGCTACAACAAGGCGTTCAAGATCCAACGGATGGCATATCTGAAGATTTGCGGGAATAGCTGCAAGCACAACTTTACCCCCTTGTAGGATAACGTGCACAAGCTGATGGCAGTCATGACTCAGAATGGGCAGACAATAGACGAGATTGACGGCTACAAAATGATGCCTGATTTTCAGGAATGGTTTTATGACAATATTCTCGGTGCCCACACCAGCATTATCACAGAAATGCTAAACAACATACGCTGGGCAATTTATGAATATCTCAAGCCCGAGTT
>NZ_DAMDBP010000083.1:0-7576 GCF_032092815.1 Agrobacterium sp.
CATCAGCCTGCCAGTGCATGTTGGGGTGGCCGGCCCCGCCAAGGTGACCACACTCATTAAATATGCAGCCTTGTGTGGTGTGGGCAATTCCATTGCCTATCTGCGCAAGAACGCCCTGTCATTGACCGCCCTTGCCACCCGTCATTCCCCGGAAAGCGTGGTAAAGCCGATCGAGGATTTCTGGCTCGGCAATCCAGACGGCGCCATCCGCCAGATCCATGTGTTTCCATTCGGCGGGCTGGTCAATTCGGCGCAGTGGCTGCAAGAACGCGGCAGCTGGCCGCCAGCACCAACCAGCGCCCAGGGCACCGGCTCTTTCTGACATGTCCATCAGATAGGGTGATCGCTTACAGCGCCTTTGTCAGCTCCGCAAAGGCGTTGCGAATGCTTTCGGCCACAGTCTCGATCGGCCGCGAAGGCTTGTCGCAAACCAGCAGGCGAATATCGAAGCAGCCAAGTTCCGGCAGCCCCTCCTTTTCGCCCAGAATGACCATGTCATTTTGTACGTAAGATCGTGGCAAAGGCGCGATGGCCAGATCTGCGGCAATCGCCGCGTGCTGCGCCATGGTGTGACCACTCAAATAGGCAACGCGGTAAGAGCGGTTGCGTTTGTCGAGCGCGGTAATGGCATCGGAGCGCCAGATACAGCCATCTTCCCAGATGGAAATCGGCAGCGGGTCACGCAGATGCGCCGTGCCGCATTTGGCACCGGCCCAGACCAGTCTTTCGCGCATCAACACCTCACCGGTGTTGCGCAGCGGGTGCGACGCACAGTTGACCAGCGCCAGATCCAGCCGCTTTTCATCCATACGTTTGTAAAGGCTGGAGCTGGAATCAATCGTCACATCGACCATGATGCCGGGAAACACTTCGGCAAAACTTTTCAAAATACCGGGCAACAGGCCACGTTCGCCAATATCCTCAGGCGCACCCAGCCGCACCACGCCGGATAGTTCAGGCATGATGAAACGCGACACAGCCTCATTGGACAGCGCAATCATACGCCGCGCATAAGTCAGCAGCATTTCGCCATGCGCCGTCAGTGTTACAGAGCGGGCGTCGCGCAGAAACAATGTGGTGCGCAACTGCTCCTCAAGTTTCTTGATCTGCATCGAAACCGCCGAGGGCGTGCGAAACACCACTTCGGCCGCCGTGGAGAAATTGCCGGTTTCGGCAATGGCCACGAAGGTTCTCAGAATATCATTGTCCAGCAAGGGCAAGGGCTGGCGAAACGGAACCGTCATGAGCGTACCTTCAAAATAATTTGAACGAGCGCACCTTACGGTTATTTTTTCTGAACATCAATATCACTAGGGAAACTCAACGAAGCGCCATTTCACCCCTGCCAAAGGTGATCGTGATAAAACGTCGCACGACCCACGTACATCTTCACAGCGCGGGCAAAATTCACATATGACAAGTCTGGACCTCAAACGGAGATAAAGCCGTGACACGCCGTACCCTGCTGGTGACAACAGCAAGTTTGCTCTGTCTTTATATACCGGCCCATGCGCAGGAGGCTGCCGCAACCATTACGGCTGGTGATGCGGCGCGCGGCAAACAGGTGTTCAGCATCTGTGCGCCCTGCCACGCAATTTCGCAGGAAAGCAACCGCATGGGGCCGCACCTCGTCAACATCATCAACAGACCGGCCGGTTCCATTGCCAACTTCAACTATTCGCAGGCCATGAAGGATGCAGGCACCAAAGGCCTTGTGTGGTCGGATGAAGAACTGTCGCAATTTCTGGCCAGCCCGAAAAAATTCCTGCCCGGCACATCGATGCGTTTTTTTGGGTTTTGGACGCAGGACAAGGTCGATGACCTCATCGCTTATTTAAAAGAACAGTCCGCCGAACAATAGGCGCCCAAACCGTAATCAAGCAACGAGCCTGATTACGGGCCGTTGGCCAACACCTCTTCGGCATCCTCATAACTCATGGCAAACACCTTCTTGCCAATATCAAAGCTGAAACCGCTGCGCGCAAAGGCCGACATTTCCTTGCCATGGCGCTTTTCGTCGAGATCAACCCGCCGGAACGGCCCGAACGCCCGCTTGCGGGCAAATACCACGGCGGCATAGAGATCATCAGCCTCATCCAGCGCCACCGCCGCCGTTTCTGATGCCACACCCTTGATCGACAGTTTCTGGGCAATCATCCGCCGGGATTTGCCGTTTCTAACCGCATTTCGGGTGGTAATGCCGGCAAAGGCCTCATCATCCAGCGCTTTGAGATCATATCCGATCTTCACGGCTTCCGCCGCCAACGCCTGCACCTGTTCCGGCGTTATGCCCTCGAACTTGGTCAACGCCTTGCGTTTGATGGCATTGGCCAACTGCTGCTCGGACATGATCTGCCGCTGCAAACGATAGAGCGTCGAGTTCTTGGCCCAGGACAACATGCGCTTGGTCGGCACGGTCTCAGGCACATCATCAAGGCTTGGCAGTGGTTCAGATTCAAACACGGGATTCGGACGGAGGTTTAGGGGTTGGTGGGCGATAGTTGTAAAACTCAAATCCACAAAAAGAAAAGACATTCGCAAAGAAATCGCCAATCAATTGAATGGGGAGCTTAGCTCTTGAAACAGAATCGCTATCGCCATGAAAAATGAGATCGGCAACGACGTCTTCAACATGTCTATTTTATTGAACTACGATTTTCAGCCATACCCACATGCGATCATCCGATCCGGTGCGCCAACGGATAGGAAATCGAAATCAAAGCTAACGTTTGATTCGACCTTTGGAGGACCAGAAAACAACCGAATGACGAGAAACATTTCACCCCAAAACACCCTGCCCTTCGGCAGTGCACAATGATCATTTCCGGGAGAAAAGGGGCCTCTGAAATTTAGGCAATAAAAAAGGCGGCAGAGCCGCCATTTTTATTTTTAAACCAGTAAGCTACTGATTTAATTGGTGCGGTCGAGAAGACTCGAACTTCCACGGGTTGCCCCACAGCGACCTCAACGCTGCGCGTCTACCAATTCCGCCACGACCGCATCGTGGTAGAGTGTCGTCCTTGCGGCGACGAACGAGCATGTAGCAAAAGCATTTCCGGTACACAAGTGTGTCGTGACAGTTTTTTGAAATTAAAAATCGGAAGTGCAATTCCTACATTCAAGAAGCCCGGAAACCGGGCCTTGCAGCCCTATAATCATTCTGCGAAAAGGCTGTGGAAAGGACGCATATTATGCTCACACGCACCGATTTTGAAAAAACAATGCTGCCAACGGCCGAGTCAGCGCCTGTTGAGTGGCGAATCTCGGACTGTCCCGTGCCCTACGAGGACGCCATGGCCGAGATGGAGGCCCGTGTTGCGGCAATTGCGGACGGCGCGGCGGGCGAACTGGTCTGGCTTCTGGAGCATCCGCCTCTTTATACCGCCGGCACCAGTGCGACATCCGCCGATCTTCTCGAGCCAAGCCGCTTTCCCGTTTACCAGACCGGGCGTGGTGGCGAATATACCTATCACGGCCCCGGCCAGCGTGTTGCCTATGTGATGCTGGACCTGAAACGCCGCCGTCAGGATGTGCGCGCTTATGTAAGCTGTCTTGAGGAAGTGATTATCCGCACGCTCGACAAGATGAATGTGCGCGGCGAACGCCGGGAAGACCGGGTTGGTGTGTGGGTGCAGCGGCCCGAGCGCCCTCGCCTGCTGGACGGGCGAATTGCCGAAGACAAGATTGCTGCCCTTGGCATTCGTCTTCGAAAGTGGGTAAGCTTCCATGGTCTGGCCATCAATATTGACCCCGACCTGTCACATTTTTCAGGCATAGTGCCCTGCGGCATTTCGGAGTTTGGCGTGACCAGCCTCGTTGATCTGGGCCTTCTGGTGATGATGAGCGATGTAGACCCGCTGCTGCGCCAGTCCTTTGAAGAGGTTTTTGGCGAGACGATAAACGAATCCGCCCGCAAGACGGATTGATTCTGGCGCGGTTTGATAACAGGGCCAGCACCATTCGATTTGAATAACAACATAAAGGAAAGTGACTATCATGTTCACAACGTCAGCTTATGCCTGCGATGACGGTTCTTCCCCAATGAAACTCGCGTCGATCAAGCGCCGTGACCCCGGTGCAGACGATATCGAGATTGAAATCGAATATTGTGGCGTCTGCCACTCGGATATCCACACTGCCCGCGGCGAATGGGCCGGAAGCCTTTACCCCTGCGTGCCCGGCCATGAAATCATCGGTCGCGTTGGCCGTATCGGCGCAAACGTCACCACCTTCAAACCGGGCGACCGCGTTGGCGTTGGCTGTATCGTTGACAGCTGCCGCGCCTGCGACAGCTGCAATGAAGGCCTGGAGCAATATTGCGAAAACGGCATGACCGGCACTTATAATGCGCCAGACAAGGCGATGGGCGGCAATGCCCACACACTTGGCGGTTACTCCGGCCATGTCGTTGTCGACCGACGTTATGTGCTGCGCATTCCAGAAACGCTGGATGCCGCAGCCGCTGCACCGCTGCTCTGCGCTGGCATCACCACCTATTCACCGCTGCGTCACTGGAAGGCCGGCCCCGGCAAACGGGTTGGCGTCGTGGGTCTCGGCGGTCTTGGCCACATGGCGGTAAAACTTGCCAATGCCATGGGCGCAACGGTTGTGATGATCACCACCTCGCCCTCCAAGGCCGATGATGCCAAGAAGCTTGGCGCGCACGAAGTCATCGTGTCACGCGATGCCGACCAGATGAAAAAGGCCGCTTCCAGCCTCGATCTGATTATTGACGCGGTTGCCGCCGACCACGATATCAATGCCTATCTGGCGCTTCTCAAGCGCGATGGCGCTTTGGTGCAGGTTGGCGCACCGGAAAAGCCGCTGTCGGTTCATGCCTTCAGCCTTATTCCCGGCCGCAAGACTTTTGCCGGTTCGATGATTGGCGGCATTCCTGAAACACAGGAGATGCTGGATTTCTGCGCCCAGAAGGGCATTACAGCCGAAATCGAGATGATCAACATTGATCAGATCAATGATGCTTATGAACGCATGATAAAAAGCGATGTGCGTTATCGCTTTGTCATTGATATGAAGAGTTTGCCCAAACAGGCTGCGTAAGCATCAAGGGGCGCGTTTAGCGCCCCTTTTTTCCTGCCGCCGCTGTTCGGTGATGACAACAGCAGGTCTGGTGGCAGCAGGTATGGCAATGACGCAGAGTGATTCCAGCAGCAGTTCGTTTCGCGGCATGATGATCATGGCCGGATGCATGGCGGTTTTGCCAGCCATGGATGCCATAGCCAAATACATGGCCACCTATGGCGGCATGTCACCGGGTCAGGTCACCTTCTACCGTTTCTTTTTTCAGCTGGTCTGCACGCTGCCTCTGTTGCTCGCACTATCTCCGCGGGCGCTCTTGTCCACCCGCCGGCCGTTTCTCAACCTGTTTCGGGGTGTGTTGCATGCCGCAGCCAGCCTGATGTTTTTCGTGGCGGTCAAATATATGCCGCTGGCGGATGTCTTTGCCATCTACTTTGTCGAACCCTTCATGCTGACCATGATGTCAGCGCTGTTTCTGGGTGAGAAAGTCGGCTGGCGGCGGTGGCTGGCTATTGTCATCGGTTTTGGCGGCGCGATGATCGTCATTCAGCCAAGTTTTGAAATCTTCGGTCTGAAATCCCTGCTGCCGGTGGCATGCGCATTCCTCTTTACACTCTACCTGTTCCTCAACCGCGCCATGGGTGATGGCGACACGCCTTTGACCATGCAGACCATGGCTGGCATTGGCGGCACATTGTTCATGGCGGTTGCGCTTGGCATCGGCCATTCGCTGGGTGATGTGGACTTTGAAATGTCACTGCCTGGCAACATACAGGCTTTGCTGCTTCTGATTCTGCTCGGCTCGATTTCCGGCTACATGCATCTGCTGGTCGTTCAGGCGTTTCGACTCGCACCGATTTCGCTGCTGGCACCCTTCCAGTATTTCGAAATCATCTCGGCAACGGCACTGGGATTCGTGCTGTTCAATGATTTTCCAAGCCCCTCCAAGTGGCTTGGCATCCTCATTATCGTTGCATCGGGCCTTTTCATCATCTGGCGGGAGCGTGTTCGCGCCACCTGAGGAGAAAATTCCAGCCTCAAGCCGACGAAAAATCATTTCCCTGCGCCAGCAAGATCGGTCTTGCAGATGATCACGCCAAAGATTCGTTGGCGAAGAAACCAGCAAATTTCATCCGCTTTGCTGGCGATCGCGGATGGTTTGCAGCAAGTTTATGTAAAGTTTGCCTGATATATCCTTGGCCATTGCTGGCACTGATCTCTCAACTGTCCCGACGGTGAAACAGTCGTTCAGCGGCGCGGATGCGCGCGTCCCGCCGTGGCACAGGAACAGCAGATCATTCAAATTTTAACGGTTTCATCAAGGCTTGATTAGCTGCGTTTGTTGGCATCTCGTAAACCGTTCGCATCTACGCTTTGCCCAGTTTCATGATGAAACGGAGAGATGAAAGATGAATAATATGGGCGCTGCCTTCCCGTCGTCTGGCGAGGAGACAAGGCAGCTTTATATTGATGATACTACCTTTTTACGACGACGAGCATTTCCAAACGGCATACAGACAACGGCTGACGTTGCAGCAATCATTGCGCTGAACCGGACGATTTCTCCCGACTCGCAAGACTGGGCTGCATTTTTCGTCGACAGCCTGACCGACTTCATCGTTTTTCACAGCTACCCGCAGGGTTCGATGGACACCTACAATGCCGACTGGTTTGTAGCGACCTTTGCTCCTGAAGGCATTATTCACAACCAGCTGAAACTGACGCTGTTGCAGAATATCATTCGCAAGGCTCGTTATACGCCGGTGTCACTGCGTGTGCTGGCGCTGAACCAGCTGCGGCTGGCCATTATTGCCCGCAAGGGCGCCTATGCCGCCGGACGGCAGGAAGAAGCTGTCATCACCGCACAGGACATGGACTATATCGCCGGCATCGTCGAGTTGCCGCTGAGCGACAAGGAAAACGCATTACAGGCCGCCGAACTGGCCGTTCTGCGCCACATCAATGACGCCGTAAAAGAAGATGGCAGCCATCCGGACTGGCTGGCCCTGATGGATACTGTCAGAACATTATCTGCCCGCAAGATCACGCGCATGCAAAGCAACAGCTGGCTGCACCTGAATGGTGACATGCTGTTTGGCGACGTAGCAAAAGCCTGAAACAATCCCCCGTGCGACATCCACTTGTCCAGCATCGCACGGGGCGCGCAAACATCCGCTATTGCCTTATAACGAATTAGTTTTTTGTATTTTTGCCTTGTTAAGCATATCAAGCTGAGGCAAAAGTCAGGCACATAACAAATCGCTCAAGGAGATACCCGATGGATGTTCGCGCAGCAGTCGCCGTGCAGGCAGGCAAACCGCTTGAAGTCATGACCGTCCAGCTTGACGGGCCACGCGCCGGTGAAGTGCTTATCGAAGTCAAGGCAACGGGTATCTGCCACACCGATGATTTCACGCTGTCTGGTGCTGACCCGGAAGGCCTGTTCCCGGCCATTCTCGGCCATGAAGGTGCTGGCATTGTTGTGGATGTCGGCCCCGGCGTCACCTCGGTCAAGAAGGGCGATCATGTCATTCCG
>NZ_DAMDBP010000084.1:0-7494 GCF_032092815.1 Agrobacterium sp.
ATACGCCCATCTGAATCACAGCCGTCAGTTCAAATCAATGGGTCCTGACCCTAGCCTGAAACCGCTCCACACGACCGGTCGCTATCGTTTGGCGGGTAAATAACGTTCGTCCTATCGGACATGAGCATGTGTTGTTGTGGGAAACCGGCCTGGCCCGATGACACTGGTCATCAATCGCATTATCAAAGCCTTTTGAGGGCTAGCGTCGAATCGATATCGACGCCTCACAGACAGATCAAAAGTAATTTCACATCACCATTGCAACCTCTGTGGACCCGTTTCGCAGGTGTACGGTGATGTCAAACCGAATGGGGCAGACAATGGGTGAAACTGGCGGGTATTTTCCGCGGTGGCGGTTGAAGACGGAAGGGCGCATCCTTCCTGATGAACGGTTGCCGACGGGGCAAACAGTGGTGCTTGGCTTTCAGCACGTTGTGGCCATGTTTGGCTCGACGGTACTTGCGCCAATTCTCATGGGGTTCGATCCGAACGTATCGATCCTGTTTTCCGGCATCTCGACACTGATTTTCTTCATCGCCGTTGGCGGTCGGGTCCCGAGCTATCTCGGCTCATCCTTTGCCTTTATCGGTCCTGTTCTGGTTGCGACTGGGGCTGCAGCTGGCGCTGCCAATCCTGACATATCGCTTGCACTTGGTGGCATCATCGCGGCTGGCGCACTCTACACGCTGATTGGCCTGCTCGTGATGTTTGTCGGTCACCGCTGGATCGAGCGCCTGATGCCACCGGTTCTGACCGGCGCCATCGTGGCAGCCATTGGTCTGGTTCTGGCACCAATTGCGGTATCCAGCGCCTCCGGCACGGGGCCAAACAGCCCGGATGGGGATCAACTGTCCCGCTGGATTGCGATTACCACCTTTGTTGCGGTTGGTGTCGTGGCGGTTTATGCGCCAGGCATGGCGCGGCGTCTGCCTATCCTGATCGGCGGCGCGGTGGCCTATATCGCTTACATGGTTGTGACGAATGGTTTTGGCCTTGGCACTCCGGTCGATTTTTCCGGCGTAGCCGCTGCTGCATGGTTCGGCTTGCCGCATTTCACCGCACCGTCGTTCTCGGCTTCGGCAATCACGCTGATCGCTCCTGTGGTGATCATTCTGGTTGCGGAAAACCTCGGACACATCAAGGCAATCGGCGCGATGACGGATCGCAATCTCGACCCGTATCTCGGCCGGGCTTTCATCGGTGACGGTATTGCCACCATGTTCTCCGGCGCTTTTGGTGGCACCGGCATGACAACCTATGCCGAAAACATGGGTGTGATGGCCGTTACCCGCATCTTCTCGACGCTGGTGTTCCTGGTTGCTGCGGCAGTTGCCATCATTCTCGGATTTTCGCCGAAATTCGGCGCGCTGATCCAGACAATCCCGGGCCCGGTCATCGGTGGTCTTTCCATCGTTGTCTTCGGCCTCATTGCCGCGACAGCAGGCCGTATCTGGGTGGAAAACAAGGTTGATTTTTCCGAGCCGCGCAACCTCATCACGGTTGGTGTGGCGCTGGTTCTCGGTGCCGGTAATTTCAAGCTGCAGATCGCAGGCTTCACGCTTGATGGTATCGGCACGGCAACCATCGGCGTGATTGCACTTTATCACCTGCTTGGGCTGACAAGCCGCCGCGCCTGATCCGGCCCATCAAAAACAAACCTCCCGCCTTGCTGATCAGCCGGCGGGAGGACTTCAAAATATCTGATTTCGCTCCAAGGTTTAAAGCGACTGCCAGAACCAGTCGAAGAACCTTATCTGCTGGCGATCACCCTGTTCGTGCCCTGCGTCACGCTCTTCACCAAAGCCCGAATGCTGGTCGTAACAGAACCAACAATAATGTGGCTCCCTGTCTGCAATTACGACGGCAGGCGACGGTTCATTATGGGCATAGAGCGATAATAGAGCCTGTTCTGGCATGTCTGATCCTTGCTTCACTTCCTCATATCCGGCGCCCTTCTCATCAAAAAGCGCGTGGATTTCATGGCAGCCTGCGTCAAATTTGATTTTTTCCACCCCTTAAATGTGACCATACCGGAAAAACCCAACCGCCATGTGGCAGGCAGCAATGCTTATACCAGGCAACAATCGGCCAAGGTCGTGCCCTGTTGTCGGCAGGAAATAAAGCGGGCAACGATCGCTTGGGACGATGAGCGGGTAGATTGGGATAGTATGCGGATTGAAGCGGTTCAGAGCAAAATGCTAAAACCAAATAAGACGTGCTGGACAGCTCCTTGCCCTTGATGATCAAGGGCGTAGCACATCATCCATACTGGCGCAGTTGCAGCTTATCCATCCAGCCATGTAGCCAGTTGTCGGCATGACTATCGAGCATCATCTTCAGCTGCGTGGCGGCCCCGACATCCCGAATGGCTTCACTAGGGCGAATACCGAAATATTGCTGAAAGGCGCGCGAAAACGTCTCTTCATTGGAAAATCCGCTGGAATAGACCAATTTTGCGACCGCACCTCGCCCGTTGCCGACCGAGGCAAGTTTGAGCCGGACAAGCTTTAGCCGACGCTCGCGAATATATTCAACGATGCCACCCACCGGCTCAAACAGCCGGTAAAGCGCAGACCGCGACAAGGCAAATTGATGCATGATCATGTCCGTCGATAGCGACAGATTGGTCAGATTGCGTTCGATGAATGTCTGGATCGCCTGAAGGTTGACCTGCGTCAGCGCCTCGAACCTGGTGGTCACGGCACCGGAAAATGCGCTGGACAAAAGCGCGGACGTTGACCCCACCAGGAGCTGACCGTCCGCCTGACCCATTGTTGGTGCGAGCCGCGCCACGGACTGCATATATTCACCAAGAATAACGCCAAGCGTCGAGGAACCCTCAACACGTGCCCCATGTAGGTTGTCCACCACCTGCGGCATCAGTTGCATCATCTGCCGCGGGATAACAAGGCTGATGATGTCCATATTATTGGTGTGGGATTGCATCGGGCGACTAAGATCAAAACAGACGATGTCGCCAGCGACACCCTTTCCTTAACCACCGTCGGCATTATAGGCGCATTCGCCTTTTACGTAGAGCTGAACCAGCAGATGATCGACGGCTGTCGCAGATACCAGCGCGTTTGTGCGGTCAAACTGCTGTGCGCTGGCAGAGGACTTTCCAACCAGGAATTGACCGGGATTATAGGTTGCCAGATCGGCACTGAACTCTTCAAAATCATTGGTGATTGGCGTCGCGTCGAACAGGCTGGCAATGCTTGTTCGCCAATGCTCGTAATTGTCCTCGCGACTGAGTTGCGATGAAAGAACGACATGATGCTCAACATCCGCTGTACTCAAGATGATTCACTCTTAAACGGCGGCTGAAGTGCTCAAAAACGGGATTGAATGCTGAAAATGCTAGTGTGGATTTTGACAAATATCAATACTGGCACAGGTCCCTCCCCGAATACGTTACAGGAGCGTGAACATTCACGTACGCCATTAGCAGCGTGGTAAAACCGTCAACGCATCTTCAAGACTGGACGAGGCTTCTTGGGAAGGCAAGGCCAGCGACTGCCGACCTTGCCGTGTTTTGACGCACTGATCTGCGCGCTGACATCACATCTCTGCGATGATGCAGTGCACTTGCCATCATTCAGCAGTTTTTGTCGCACTCTCGATATAGGCGATCAGATTGTCCAGATCAGCTGGTTTGCTTATTCCCGCAGACGCCATCTTGTTGCCGGGGATTTTTTTCTTGGGCGCGCTCAGGAAATCCCGCAACTCGTCGGCGCTCCATACCAGCCCGTTGCTTCCAGCCTCTTTCATCTGGTTTGAGTAATTGTAATCGGGGGCGGTACCGGCCGTGCGGCCTATGATGCCATTAAGCTGCGGGCCGACCCTGTTTTTGGCCCCTTCACCGACCGCATGACAGGCGGAACAGCGTTTGAACACCATCTCACCCTTTGCGCTATCGCCCTCTGAGAGGGCAGGAGCGGCACCTGCGATCAAAGCCACTGCCGCGAAGAATAGTCTGTGACGCATTTTATCATCCTCGTTTTGCATCTGGAGGCGACCCGCCCACAAAAATCGGGCGGGTCGGATTGATGTAAACTCAGGTGGTTCCCCAGGCGGGCGTGCCCTTTTCGTAAGGAACACGACCGTCAAATTCACCGGGGATTTCGTCGTAGACGAGCACCTCTGTCGCACCAATCTGCGAGGTGAAGAAACCGAACAGGGTCAATTGTTTGACCAGTGTGAAGGGGTGCGGCTTGGCCGGTGTCTGTTCGGCTTTTGCCTGC
Source organism: Agrobacterium sp. (assembly GCF_032092815.1). Classification (GTDB taxonomy): domain Bacteria; phylum Pseudomonadota; class Alphaproteobacteria; order Rhizobiales; family Rhizobiaceae; genus Agrobacterium. Next base: position 4,245 of record NZ_DAMDBP010000084.1, read on the forward strand.
TTGTCCAGTGCTGACAGCACCGCCTGCTTTTCCGCGCTTGTTAGGTCAAGGAACAGTTTCTTGTGATCCGCGCGGCTACGGTCTTCGATGATCGAAATGGCAGATAGGAACGATGTTCTCTGCTCTTGCGTATAACAATCGGCCGCGTAGACCGCCATGAATGCGCCGACAGCCGCATCCTTGGCCCCGGGCGTCGAGGTTCGCGGAATGATCGTTTCAGCCACTTCGTCCAGAAAGTGAATATCCTCCTCGCTGAACACATGGTCTTTTGCTTCCCCCGTGGCCGCATTTTGCGTGGCAAAGGCAATATCCGCACCGACCAAGGGCAGGCCGGTTGCAACCGCAATCATTTTCAGAAGTTCGCGTCTGTTCATTACAGGTTCCCCTTCTTCAGTTCCGAAACGGCAAAGTCGGCAGCACGCGCCGTCAGAGCCATGTAGGTAAGAGACGGATTAACGCAGGCGGCCGAGGTCATGCAGGCACCGTCGGTCACGAAGACATTCGGTGCATCCCAGACCTGATTTTGGCCGTTGAGGACAGAGGTTTTCGGATCACGCCCCATACGGGCGCTTCCCATTTCATGGATGCCCATGCCGGGAGCGTAACTTCCACGCGTGGGCTTGACGTTCTTGATGCCAACCGCCTCGAACATTTCAACGGCGTCGTTGACCATGTCTTCACGCATGTCGAGTTCGTTCTGCTTCATTTCGACATTCATCGACAGAACCGGAAGGCCCCATTTGTCCTTCTTGTTTTGGTCCAGCTTCACGCGATTGTCGTGATAAGGCAGCATTTCACCGAAGGCGGTCATGCCAATGGTCCACTTGCCTGGCTGGGTCAGAGCATCCTTGTAGTCAGCCCCGATGTTCAGTTCGGCAATTTCCCGCTCCCAGCGCGAACGGCTGGCAGATCCCTGATAACCGAAGCCACGCAGATAATTGCGCTTGTCGGCACCGGTGTTGCGGAAACGCGGGATATAGAAGCCAGCCGGACGACGACCCTTGAAGTAGAATTCCTCAAAGCCTTCCACTTCGCCGCTCGCACCCATGCGGAAATGGTGATCCATGACGTTGTGACCGAGTTCGCCTGAGCTGCTGCCAAGACCACCTTCCCAGACATCGGTCGCCGAATTCATCAACACCCAAGTTGAGTTCAGCGTCGAAGCGTTCAGGAAGATGACATCGGCCGTGTATTCATAGGTCAGGTTCGTTTCGGCATCGATGATCTCTACGCCACGCGCCTTCTTCTTGTCCTTGTCATAAAGGATTTCCTTCACGATCGAGAATGGGCGAAGGGTGAGATTGCCGGTGGCGACCGCCGCAGGCAAAGTTGAGGCCTGCGTGCTGAAATAGCCGCCGAAGGGACAGCCCAACCGACACTTATTTCGGAATTGACAGCGCGTGCGATCCTGATCGGGAAGCTCCTGCGTAATGTTGGCGCAGCGCGAATTGATGAGGTGTCGTGTGCCCTTGAATGCGGTTTTCAGCCGGCGTGCGACATCCTCTTCCACACAGTTAAGCGGAATGGGTGGCAGGAACTCGCCATCAGGAAGAATGTCCAGACCTTCGCGGCTACCGGAAATGCCAGCAAAACGTTCGACATAATCATACCAGGGAGCAATGTCCTGATAACGAATGGGCCAGTCGACCGCGATGCCTTCCTTTGCATTGGCTTCGAAATCGGTCTGCGACCAGCGATAGGTCTGGCGTCCCCAAAGCAGTGAACGGCCACCGACATGATAACCACGGAACCAGTCGAAACGTTTTTCCTCGACATAAGGCGTCTCCTGCTCATTGGCCCACATGCCGAGCGTGGCCTCTTCCAGCAGGTAATCGCGGCTGAGGACCGGATATTTCTCCTTCATTTCCTGGGTGGCGCGGTTGCGATGGGGATAATCCCAGGCTTCCTTGTCGGCGTTCTGATAGTCGGTCACGTGTTCAATGTTTCTGCCGCGCTCCAGCAGCAGAACTTTCAGACCTTTTTCCGTGAGTTCCTTTGCAGCCCAGCCTCCACTTATGCCTGAGCCGACAACAATCGCGTCGTAATGATTGTCTGCCATGTTAACTCCTCCGATTGGTACATGGGTAAAAAATCGACGAGACGGTCCACTCCCCGTCGCGGTGCGGCGGGAACCTCTGTTTCCGTCTGTCAAACCGTGTACTCCCCGACGGAACGACCGCCGGGAAGCGATTGTCGGTTTACGGGTCGGACTTACTGAATTGTCGGAAGGCGTTCGTTCAGGAACGCATTGCCCTTGGTCAGGACAGCTTCGGCATCAAGCGGAAGGTCGTGTTCAAGGATGAACCATTTTGCACCGGCCTTTTTGGCCGCTGGCAGGATTGTAGTCCAGTCGAGAACACCGGTTCCAAGTGTTGCAAAACCGCGTTCATTTTCAGCTGTGCCCGCAGGGGCATTGTCCTTGGCATGAATGGCAAAGACCCGGCCGTTCAGCGTTCCCAGGAACTCGGCAGGATCGTTGCCGCTGCGTGCAACCCAGGCAACGTCGAGTTCGCTCTGCAGTTTTGGACCAGCTGCATCAAGCAGCAGTTCAAGGGCAGTCTTGCCGTCGAACTTGACCATTTCAAAGTCATGGTTGTGGTAGGACATGGCAAAACCGGCTTCCGAAAGCTTGTCGGCATAACCGCCAAGTTCCTTGCCGAAGGCAATCCAGCCAGCGGCATCGGTTGGACGATCTTCAGGCTTCAGGTAAGGCACCGTCACCACCGGGTTTCCCACGGCTTTCTGTTCGGCAATCACCTCATCGATATTGCCACGCAGCTTGTCGATCGGCACATGTGAGGAAATAACCTTGATCTTGTGCTTTTCCAGCAGTGCGTTCAGTTCATCGGCACTGACCTTCTGCATATCCACCGTTTCCACCGCGGCTACACCAGCACGATTGAGGATGGAAAACTGTTCCTCAAGTGTCCCCGCGTCGCGCAGTGTAAACATCTGTGCGGCGATTGGCAGCACCTTGCTGTCATCGGCAAAAACCGGGCTTGCGATACCGGCTGCCATTCCAACAACGAGTGCCATGCTTGCGAATCTTGACTTGAACGATTTCAAACGCATAACTCCCTTTCCGTTTGATCAATGTGACGACACGCCTGCCCTCGCCCTCCCCGGCCAATGGCCGGATGATGCTCGGGCGCAACCTCCAAAGCTGTGTGTCGTCGGTCCTCGGTATCCCGCGGTCTAGGTCGTGTCCCCATAACGGGGTTCATGTCTGTGGCGTTGTGTGATTCAATCA
>NZ_DAMDBP010000085.1:0-6844 GCF_032092815.1 Agrobacterium sp.
CCGGCCTGTCACGCCGGAGGTCGCGGGTTCGAGCCCCGTCACTCGCGCCATTTCTTATCTTAATTCTCCCATTTGTTAAATCTGGAAATGTCTCCCCATCTCGGGGTTCCGTTGCGTCCTGCAACGTCTTTCCGGTCGCAATGAATCGCCTCTGCGGCTTTAAGTTTCCTTCATCTTTTTCTCATGTTTTCGCTTAGCAAAATATGCCTTTTGCAGTGCGAATTACTGCAAATTTCTCACCTTTGTGACTTTGTTTTTTCTTTGGCGGAAAGTTCATTTTTTTTAAGCATTTAGCGGTATCCAGCGTGATGGGTGTCAAGGTAGTGTATCGTTATTGTTGCGAAACGATGCGGCAACCGGGTTGAAATGATGCAGAAACTCTTGCAGAGAGAACCCGGCTGCGCTAACGACTTTGGCGTTGCAACATGATTTTTGTCCTTGCAGACAATTTGTCGCGGGGGATTGTCCGGCGCTCGGCTCGGACAGGGAAGAGTACGATGACTGAACTCCTCAGTTCCTATATTCCGATTGCAATTTTCATTGGTATTGCGCTGGTCATTGGCCTGGCGCTTTTGATTGCGCCTTTCGCAGTTGCTTACAAAAATCCGGACCCGGAAAAGCTGTCTGCATTTGAGTGCGGTTTCAATGCCTTTGATGATGCGCGCATGAAGTTCGACATTCGTTTTTATCTGGTGTCGATTCTCTTCATTATTTTCGACCTTGAAGTTGCTTTCCTGTTCCCATGGGCTGTGTCCTTTGGTGATATGGGCTGGTTCGGCTTCTGGTCCATGATGGTGTTCCTGGGTGTTCTCACCATTGGCTTCATCTATGAGTGGAAGAAGGGAGCTTTGGAATGGGCGTAGTTCAAGACAATACAACGCTGGTTGCTCCGAAGCCGAAAGGCATTATCGATCCGTCGACGGGCAAGCCTGTTGGCAGCAACGATGCGTATTTCACCGAGATCAATGACGAGCTGGCCGACAAGGGCTTTCTCGTCACCTCGACCGACGAACTGATCACCTGGGCTCGTACCGGCTCGTTGATGTGGATGCAGTTCGGTCTGGCCTGCTGCGCCGTTGAAGGCCTGATGCAGGCATCCGGCCCACGTTACGACCTTGAGCGTTTCGGCGTTGCACCACGTGCATCACCGCGCCAGTCCGACGTTCTGATCGTTGCCGGTACGCTGACCAACAAGATGGCGCCTGCCTTGCGCAAGGTCTATGACCAGATGCCTGAGCCGCGTTACGTCATCTCGATGGGTTCCTGCGCCAATGGCGGCGGTTATTACCATTATTCCTATGCTGTGGTGCGCGGTTGTGACCGTGTTGTCCCGGTAGATATTTACGTTCCGGGCTGTCCCCCCACGGCAGAGGCGCTGCTTTATGGCGTGCTTCTGTTGCAGAAGAAGATCCGCAGAACCGGAACGATCGAGCGTTAAGGGCAAAGGACAGTACGAATGAGTGAAGCTCTTACCGATCTGGCTGCCTATGTTAAGGAAGCGCGTGGTTCGCTGGTTGAGTCTGCCGATATTGCTTTCGGTGAACTCACGCTGAACACCACGCCAGCCAATGTTATCGCACTTTTGACCTTCCTGCGGGATGATGTTCAGTGCGGTTTCATCAACATCATCGACATTTGCGGCGTTGACTGGCCGCGTCGCGAAAAGCGTTTCGACGTCGTTTATCACCTTCTGTCTCCGCGTCAGAACCTGCGTGTGCGGGTGAAGCTGCAGGTGGCGGAAGATGAGGGCGTACCGTCCTCGACGTCCGTTTTCATGGGTGCGGAATGGTTCGAACGCGAAGCATGGGACATGTATGGCATTCCTTTCGAGGGCCATGCCGACCTTCGTCGTATTCTCACCGACTACGGCTTTGAAGGTCACCCGCTGCGCAAGGACTTTCCTGTCACCGGTTTTGTGGAAGTGCGTTACGATGACGTGTTGAAGCGCGTTCTCTACGAACCCGTCGAACTGAAGCAGGAATTCCGTAACTTCGATTTCCTTTCTCCTTGGGAAGGGACCGATTACGTCCTTCCAGGCGACGAGAAGGCGAAGCAATGACGACCGAGACAACGCGAGAGCAGGGGCAATGTCTTTGCGGCGCCGTTCGCTTCCAGGCACAGATTGGTGCCAGGGAAATCGGCGCTTGCCATTGTTCCATGTGCCGTCGGTGGTCCGGCGGTGTGTTTCTCGCGGTTGAATGTGAAGGTGTTTCGTTTGCTGATGAAAAGGCACTTGGTGTCTATTCGTCGTCTGAATGGGGTGAGCGGTGTTTCTGCACGTCGTGCGGAAGCACCCTTTTGTGGCGTTCCAAGGATGGTGCGCACACGGCCGTTTCAGTCCAGGCATTCGAGAACCCTTCCGATTTCCGGCTCGTTTCGCAGATTTTTATAGACGAAAAGCCTGATTGCTATTCATTCACCCAGGCCACGAAGAACATGACCGGTGCCGAATTCATCGCCATGGTCACGTCGGCGGAGCAAAAGCATGACTGAACATAATGTTCGCAACTTCACCATCAACTTCGGCCCGGAGCACCCTTCGGCGCACGGCGTGTTGCGTCTTGTTCTTGAACTGGACGGTGAAATCGTCGAGCGCGTCGATCCCCATATCGGTCTTTTGCACCGTGGCACGGAAAAGCTGATCGAAACCAAGACCTACCTTCAGGCTGTCCCTTATTTCGACCGTCTGGACTACGTGTCGCCGATGAACCAGGAGCACGCATTTGCTCTCGCGGTTGAAAAGCTGATCGGTCTCGAAATCCCGATGCGCGGCCAGTTGATCCGCGTCCTGTTCTCTGAAATCGGACGTATCCTGTCGCACATCATGAACGTGACCACACAGGCCATGGACGTTGGCGCGATGACGCCGCCGGTCTGGGGCTTTGAAGAGCGCGAAAAGCTGATGGTGTTTTATGAGCGTGCCTGCGGCGCGCGCATGCACGCAGCCTATGTTCGTCCAGGTGGCGTACACCAGGATATCCCGCCGGAACTGGTGGATGATATCGGCAAGTGGTGCGACCCGTTCATCACGGTTCTCGACAACATCGAAGGCCTTTTGACCGACAACCGTATCTACAAGCAGCGTAACGTCGATATCGGCGTTGTCACGCTTGAAGACGCATTCAACTGGGGCTTCTCGGGCGTCATGGTGCGTGGTTCGGGCGCTGCCTGGGACCTGCGTCGTTCGCAGCCTTACGAATGTTACTCCGATCTGGAGTTTGATATTCCGGTCGGCAAGAACGGTGACTGCTACGACCGTTACCTCATTCGTATGGCGGAGATGCGCCAGTCGGTTCGCATCATGAAGCAGTGCGTTGAACTGCTGCAGGGCAAACACCGCGTTGGTCCGGTGTCTTCGCTTGATGGTAAGGTTGTTCCGCCAAAGCGTGGCGAAATGAAGCGCTCGATGGAAGCGCTCATCCACCACTTCAAGCTTTACACCGAAGGTTACCACGTGCCGGCCGGCGAGGTTTACGCTGCCGTTGAAGCACCAAAGGGTGAGTTTGGCGTCTATGTCGTTTCTGACGGCAGCAACAAGCCATACCGCTGCAAGATCCGCGCTCCGGGTTTTGTGCACCTTCAGGCAATGGACTTCCTGTGCAAGGGTCACCAGCTCGCTGACGTGACCGCCGTTCTCGGTTCTCTCGACATCGTGTTCGGGGAGGTCGACCGCTAATGCGTCTGCCACTGGCTCCCATGGCTGTTCTGTTGTTTGGCACCTCTGCTGCATTTGCACAGGGACCTGCCGACATGAGCGCCGTTTCCAGTGGCGGTGCTTCCACCATTCGTGGGCTTCTGGCTGCGGGGTACGAGATCAAGTCATCCGTACCCAACGGCAAGAAGTTCATTGTATTCTTGCAAAAAGACAAATCGGCTTATGCCTGCGAATTCGCCACGGTGGCGGAATCGCGGTGTGAGCCGTTAAACTGATGAGGCGTGAGCTAGTATGTCCGTTCGTCGATTAGCCGAAGATCAGGTCCAGCCTGCAACCTTTGCCTTTAATGAGGCAAACACTGCATGGGCTGAAAAGACGATCCAGAAATACCCGGAAGGCCGCCAGCAATCTGCGGTTATTCCGCTGTTGATGCGTGCGCAGGAGCAGGATGGCTGGGTCACCCGCGCCTGTATCGAGCAGATCGCTGATATGCTTGACATGCCTTACATCCGCGTTCTGGAAGTGGCGACGTTCTACACCCAGTTCCAGCTGAAGCCGGTTGGTACACGCGCCCACATTCAGGTGTGTGGTACGACGCCGTGCATGCTGCGTGGTTCCGAAGCGCTGATGGATGTCTGCCGCCACAAGATCCACCACGATCCGCTGACACCGAATGCCGAAGGCACTCTGTCGTGGGAAGAAGTGGAATGTCAGGGCGCCTGCGTAAACGCGCCGATGGTTATCATCTTCAAGGATGCCTATGAGGATCTGACGCCTGAGCGTCTGGAAGAGATCATCGATGCGTTTGAAGCAGGCAAGGGCGACAGCATCAACCCAGGTCCGCAGATCGACCGTCATTTTTCCGTTCCGGAAGGTGGCCTGACCTCTCTCACCGAAGAGACCAAGCCTGTCCGGACAAATCTTGAAGCTCCGGTTGCCGCATCCGCCGAACCAAAGGCAGATGCGGCACAAGTTCCGCCGTCCAACGCGGCAAAACCCAAGACGGCAGCGCCTGAAACAGACCCAAAGCTGAAGACCCCGGCCACCGCGCCGAAGGCCGCTGAGGAAAACGTCAAGGCAGCCGAAAAGGAAGCCACCGGTAGCGAGGTGAAGGCTGAGAAGCCATCGCTCGACGACAAGAACCGTCCGGCAGCCGTTGCAAAGCCGGAAACCCCGGATGACCTGAAACTCATCTCGGGCGTTGGTCCAAAGATCGAAGCCATTCTGCATGAAATCGGCATCTTCACTTTCGCGCAAGTTGCGGGTTGGAAAAAGGCCGAACGTGAATGGGTCGATGGATATCTGAATTTCAAGGGTCGTATTGAGCGTGACGATTGGGTCCGCCAGGCTAAGGCGCTCGCCAAAGGTGGCGAAGCTGAATACATTAAAGTCTTCGGCAAGAAGCCGCGGTAAGAGGTGACGTATGTTAAAAGATCAAGATCGCATCTTTACCAATATCTACGGCCTTAAGGACAAGTCCCTGAAGGGCGCCATGTCGCGCGGCCACTGGGATGGTACCAAGATCCTCATCGAAAAGGGTCGTGACTGGATCATCAACGAAATGAAGGCGTCCGGTCTTCGTGGTCGTGGTGGTGCGGGCTTCCCGACGGGTCTGAAGTGGTCCTTCATGCCGAAGGAAAGCGATGGCCGCCCACATTATCTGGTGGTCAACGCCGACGAATCCGAACCAGGCACCTGCAAGGACCGTGAAATCCTGCGCCATGACCCGCACACCCTGATCGAGGGTTGCGTTCTGGCCGGTTTCGCCATGGGCGCACACACGGCCTATATCTACGTTCGCGGCGAATACATGCGTGAGCGTGAAGCACTGCAGGCTGCTATCGATGAGTGCTACGACGCCGGTTTGTTGGGTAAAAACAACAAGAACGGCTGGGACTTTGATGTCTACGTTCATCACGGCGCCGGCGCTTACATCTGCGGTGAAGAAACTGCACTTCTGGAAAGCCTTGAAGGCAAGAAGGGCCAGCCGCGCCTCAAGCCACCATTCCCGGCCAATATGGGTCTTTATGGCTGCCCGACAACCGTGAACAACGTTGAGTCGATCGCCGTTGCGCCAACCATCCTGCGCCGTGGCGCTGCATGGTTCTCGGCCATTGGCCGTCCGAACAACGTTGGCACTAAGCTGTTCATGGTGTCCGGCCACGTCAACCGTCCTTGCACGGTTGAAGAAGCCATGGGCATTCCGTTCCGTGAACTGATCGAGCGCCATTGCGGCGGTATCCGTGGCGGTTGGGACAACCTGCTGGCCGTGATCCCGGGCGGTTCTTCCTGCCCGGTCGTCAAGGCCGAAGACATCATCGACGCACCGATGGACTTTGACGGCATGCGTGATGTGAAGTCGTCCTTCGGAACGGCTGCGGTTATCGTGATGGACAAGTCCACGGATATTGTTAAAGCCATCTGGCGTCTGGCTGCTTTCTACAAGCACGAAAGCTGTGGCCAGTGCACGCCATGCCGCGAAGGCACGGGCTGGATGATGCGCGTCATGGAGCGCATGGTGAAGGGCAACGCGCAGAAACGCGAAATCGATATGCTGCTGGAAGTGACCAAGCAGATCGAGGGCCACACCATCTGCGCACTTGGCGATGCTGCTGCATGGCCAATCCAGGCTCTGATCCGCAACTTCCGCCCGGAAATCGAGCGGCGCATTGATGAATACACCTACAGAGCCATGGATCATGGTGCTGTGCTTGAGGCCGCCGAATAATCGGTTTCGAGAGTGAAGGGCAGGGTGCCGGTGATAAGTCCGGTACCTTTGATAGAATGAAGCAAGAAGCGCAGTTGTTTGCGCTATTGCGATGAGGATTTGTCGCGGAACGCAACGAGTGCGGGACGGACAGGCAACAGGACGTAAGTAGAACCATGGCAAAGCTCAAGGTTGACGGTAAAGAGATCGAAGTTCCGGATCATTTCACGCTGCTGCAGGCGTGTGAGGAAGCTGGGGCTGAAGTTCCGCGCTTTTGTTTTCACGAGCGTTTGTCGGTCGCAGGTAACTGCCGCATGTGTCTTATTGAGGTAAAGGGCGGACCGCCCAAACCTGCCGCATCCTGCGCCATGGGTGTTCGCGATGTACGTGGCGGCCCGAACGGCGAATTGCCTGAGATTTTCACCAACACGCCAATGGTCAAGAAGGCCCGCGAAGGCGTGATGGAGTTCCTGCTCATCAAC
>NZ_DAMDBP010000086.1:0-6487 GCF_032092815.1 Agrobacterium sp.
CCTATGAAGCCGTGTTCCAGACATCCAACGAAGGCCTCGGCCAGACGACGGCTGTTGGTATCGGTGGCGATCCGGTCAAGGGCACCGAGTTCATCGACGTGCTGGAAATGTTCCTCGCTGACGAAGCCACCACCTCGATCATCATGATCGGTGAAATCGGCGGTTCGGCTGAAGAAGATGCAGCACAGTTCCTGATCGACGAAGCCAAGAAGGGTCGCAAGAAGCCAATGGCTGGCTTCATCGCTGGCCGTACGGCTCCGAAGGGCCGCACCATGGGCCACGCCGGTGCTGTGGTTTCCGGCGGCAAGGGTGACGCAGAATCCAAGATCGCTGCCATGGAAGCAGCTGGTATCAAGGTTTCGCCTTCCCCGGCACGCCTCGGCAAGACGCTGGTTGAAGTCCTCAAGGGCTAAGACCACATACTGAGACAACAACCGGACAGGCGGATCGTAAAGAGCCGGCTGTCCGGATGCGCTTATAGGGCGCGGGAATGAAGGCCGCTGCGGCGGCAGATATGACCAAAGCGGCAGGCCATCAGCGGCCATCAACAAATCGAGGAGGCGGGGTACGTCCCCCGCAGGACAAATGGCAAGGCAAGAAGCCAACGAGCAGTTTCAGATCACGTCGTTTCTCGACGGTGCGAACGCAGCTTACATCGAACAGCTCTATGCTCGGTATGAAGAAGATCCTTCGTCCGTATCGCCGGAATGGCAGAGCTTCTTCAAGGGCCTGTCCGATAACCCTGATGATGTGAAGAAAGCCGCAAAGGGCGCTTCGTGGAAGCGCAACAACTGGCCGATCGCGGCTGGTGGCGATCTCATTTCGGCGCTGGACGGCAACTGGGCAACAGTTGAGAAGGCGATCGAAAAGAAGGTTCAGGCCAAGGCAGAGGCAAAGGTTGCAGAAACCGGCAAGCCGGTCAGCGAAGCAGAGGTTCTTCAGGCGACACGTGACAGCGTACGCGCCATCATGATGATCCGTGCCTATCGCATGCGCGGCCACCTGCACGCCAAGCTCGACCCGCTTGGCATTGCCAGCGCGGTAGAGGACTACAATGAATTGTCGCCGAAGTCCTACGGCTTCGAGGAAAGCGACTACGACCGCAAGATTTTCATCGATAACGTGCTTGGCCTCGAATATGCGACCGTGCGCGAAATGCTCGAAATTCTTGAGCGCACCTATTGCTCGACGCTGGGTGTCGAGTTCATGCACATGTCCAGCCCGGAAGAAAAGGCCTGGATCCAGGAACGTATCGAAGGTCCGGATAAGGGCGTTGACTTCACGCCGGAAGGCAAGAAGGCTATCCTTTCCAAGCTGGTTGAAGCTGAAGGCTATGAGCAGTTCCTTGACGTTCGCTTCAAGGGCACCAAGCGTTTTGGACTTGATGGCGGTGAGTCGCTGATCCCTGCTCTTGAGCAGATCATCAAGCGCGGCGGCCAGGAAGGTCTTGAAGAAGTCGTGCTCGGTATGGCTCACCGTGGCCGTCTGAACGTTCTGACCAACGTCATGGGCAAGCCGCACCGCGCCGTATTCCACGAGTTCAAGGGCGGTTCGTTCAAGCCTGACGAAGTCGAAGGTTCCGGTGACGTGAAGTACCACCTGGGTGCATCTTCCGACCGCGAATTCGATGGCAACAAGGTTCACCTGTCGCTGACAGCCAATCCTTCGCACCTTGAAATCGTCAACCCTGTTGTGATGGGCAAGGCCCGTGCAAAGCAGGACCAGTTGGCCAAGGTTTGGGAAGGCGACATTATTCCGTTGTCCGAACGCGCCAAGGTTCTGCCGCTGCTGCTGCATGGCGATGCTGCTTTTGCAGGTCAGGGCGTTGTTGCTGAAATTCTTGGCCTGTCGGGCCTGCGCGGTCACCGCGTTGCCGGCACCATGCACGTCATCATCAACAACCAGATCGGCTTTACGACGAACCCGGGCTTCTCGCGTTCTTCGCCATATCCATCTGACGTTGCCAAGATGATCGAAGCGCCGATCTTCCACGTCAACGGTGATGACCCGGAAGCTGTTGTTTACGCAGCCAAGGTCGCAACCGAATACCGCATGAAGTTCCACAAGCCTGTTGTTGTGGATATGTTCTGCTACCGTCGCTTTGGCCATAACGAAGGCGATGAGCCAGCGTTCACGCAGCCAAAGATGTACAAGGTTATTCGCAGCCACAAGACTGTTGCGCGTATCTATGCTGACCGTCTGATCTCGGAAGGCCTGATCAACGAAGGCGAATTCGAAAAGCTCAAGGCTGACTGGCGTGCCCATCTGGAGCAGGAATTCGAAGCAGGCCAGTCCTACAAGCCGAACAAGGCTGACTGGCTGGACGGCCAGTGGTCGGGTCTGCGTATTGCCGACAATGCCGATGAGCAACGTCGCGGCAAAACCGGCGTACCAATGAAGACCCTCAAGGAAATCGGCAAGAAACTGTCGACCATTCCGGAAGGCTTCAACGCACACCGGACCATTCAGCGTTTCATGGACAACCGTGCGCAGATGGTTGAGACCGGTGAAGGCATCGACTGGGCAATGGCCGAAGCCTTTGCATTCGGTACGCTTGCTGTCGAAGGCCACAAGATCCGCCTGTCGGGTCAGGACTGCGAACGCGGCACCTTCTCGCAGCGTCACTCGGTTCTCTACGATCAGGACACGGAAGAGCGTTACATTCCGCTGGCCAACCTTGCGCCAACGCAGGCACGTTACGAAGTCATCAACTCGATGCTTTCCGAAGAGGCCGTGCTTGGTTTCGAATATGGCTACTCGCTGGCCCGTCCGAATGCACTGACACTGTGGGAAGCACAGTTTGGCGACTTCGCAAACGGTGCACAGGTGGTGTTCGACCAGTTCATCTCGTCGGGTGAACGCAAGTGGCTACGCATGTCCGGTCTCGTCTGCCTTCTGCCGCATGGTTATGAAGGTCAGGGTCCGGAGCACTCTTCTGCCCGTCTGGAGCGTTTCCTCCAGCTCTGCGCAGAAGACAACATGCAGGTTGCCAACGTCACCACACCGGCAAACTACTATCACATCCTGCGCCGTCAGGTTCGCCGCGACTTCCGCAAGCCGCTGGTTCTGATGACGCCAAAGTCGCTGCTGCGCCACAAGCGTGCAACGTCGTCGCTTGCCGAACTGGCTGGTGAATCGTCGTTCCACCGTCTGCTGTGGGACGATGCTGAAGTGATCAAGGATGGTCCGATCAAGCTGCAGAAGGATTCCAAGATCCGTCGCGTCGTACTCTGCACCGGCAAGGTCTATTACGATCTGCTCGAAGAGCGCGAAAAGCGTGGTATCGACGATATCTACCTGCTGCGTATCGAACAGCTTTATCCGTTCCCGGCCAAGGCGCTCATCAACGAGCTGTCGCGTTTCCGTAACGCCGAGATGGTCTGGTGCCAGGAAGAGCCAAAGAACATGGGTGCATGGTCGTTCATCGACCCGTACCTGGAATGGGTGCTGGCTCACATCGATGCCAAGTATCAGAAGGTTCGCTACACCGGCCGTCCGGCTGCAGCCTCGCCTGCAACAGGCCTGATGTCCAAGCATCTCGCACAGCTTGCCGCATTCCTAGAAGACGCGCTGGGAGAGTAAAACTCTCCCTCCATCATCCATCAAAAAACAGACACCTATAAACGGAACAAGATTATGGCCACTGAAATCCGCGTACCAACTCTGGGGGAGTCCGTCAGCGAAGCGACTGTCGGAACCTGGTTCAAGAAAGTCGGCGACGTCGTCAAGGCTGACGAGCCTCTGGTTGAACTCGAAACCGACAAGGTAACTGTTGAAGTGCCTGCACCGGCTTCCGGCGTTCTGACTGAGATCGTTGCGCAGAATGGCGAAACGGTTGGTCTTGATGCACTGCTCGGCCAGATTGCTGAAGGTGCTGCTGGCGCTGCAACAACGGCTCCTGCCGCTGCTGCCGCCGCACCTGCTGCTGTTTCGGCTCCAGCACCTGCCGCTGCACCAGCAACAGGCTCGATGCCTGCTGCTCCTGCTGCTGCCAAGGTTGCTGCGGACAACAACATCTCGACTGCCGATATCGACGGTTCCGGCAAGCGTGGCCAGGTTCTCAAGGGCGACGTTCTGGCCGCTGTTGCCAAGGGCGCTTCGGCTCCTGTACCTGCTGCTCCGGTTTCCGCACCACGTCCGGTTTCGTCTGCTGAAGACGGTGCCCGCGAAGAGCGCGTGAAGATGACCCGTCTGCGCCAGACGATTGCAAAGCGTCTGAAGGATGCACAGAACACTGCAGCCATGCTGACCACCTATAACGAGGTGGACATGTCGGCTGTCATGGACCTGCGTAACCGTTACAAGGACGTTTTCGAAAAGAAGCATGGCGTAAAGCTTGGCTTCATGGGCTTCTTTACCAAGGCCGTGACCCACGCGCTGAAGGAACTGCCGGCTGTTAACGCAGAAATCGACGGCACCGACATCATCTACAAGAACTATTGTCACGTTGGCATGGCTGTCGGCACCGACAAGGGTCTGGTTGTTCCGGTTATCCGTGACGCTGACCAGCGTTCGATTGCTGGCGTTGAAAAGGAACTTGGCCGTCTTGCCAAGGCAGCCCGTGACGGTTCGCTCAGCATGGCCGACATGCAGGGCGGCACCTTCACCATCACCAATGGTGGTGTTTACGGCTCGCTGATGTCCTCGCCAATCCTCAATGCTCCGCAGTCCGGTATCCTCGGCATGCACAAGATCCAAGAGCGTCCGGTTGCTATCGGCGGTCAGGTTGTCATCCGTCCGATGATGTATCTCGCGCTGTCCTACGATCACCGCATCGTTGACGGCAAGGAAGCCGTGACCTTCCTCGTTCGCGTCAAGGAAAGCCTGGAAGATCCAGAACGTCTGGTTCTCGATCTCTAAGAAAAACGGGAGAGAAGAATGGAAACGCTGGCAAGCGAAAACGGGCCTTACATGGTGCTGTTGGCTCTCAGTGTCATTCTTCTCTTCCTGCATATTGGGTTGCAGGGCATGCTTGCGACCAAGGAACTCGGATCTGCATGGAATGCAGGTCCGCGTGACGAAGGTAAAAAGCCGAAAGGCGCGATGGCCGGCAGGGCTGACCGCGCCTTGGCAAATTACAAGGAAACCTATCCGGCCTTTGTGGGGCTGATCCTCGGTGTGGCCTTTATGGGTGACGCTTCAGGGTGGGGCCTGGTAGGCGGGTGGATATGGTTTGCGGCGCGTATCGCCTATATTCCGCTTTATCTCCTCGGAATTCCCTATATTCGTTCGCTGGTATGGCTCGTTTCGGCCGGCGGTCTGCTCATCATGCTGCTGTCCTTGATCTGAGGAATATTCGTCATGCACGCTTACCTCATTGAACTGCTTTCGCTGATGGCGATCTTTGCCTTCGCCATCGTATCGCCGGGCGCCGATCTGGCGATGGTGATGCGACAGGCCATCGTGCACGGCCGCGGTCAGGCCATCATCACCAGTTTTGGCATTGGTGCTGCGCTGATGTTCCATGTCAGCTACACGATCCTCGGTCTTGGCCTTGTCATTTCCCAGTCGATCTATCTGTTCAATATCGTCAAGTGGCTGGGTGTTGCCTACCTGCTCTATATCGGCGTCAAGGCATTGCGGGCTGGCAAAACAGACGTGACCGCTGCAACAGGCGATATGACGGCTGCGCCACGCCAGCAACAATCGGCACTCAAGGCGTTTACGCTTGGTTTTGCGGCCAATGCACTGAACCCGAAAGCGGTGTTTTTCTTCCTGTCGATCTTCTCGACGGTTGTCAGCGCTCATACGCCGATTGCCATCAAATTCTCTTACGGTCTGGTCATGGCCAGCTGTCTGATCCTGTGGTTCATCGGGGTCAGCCTCTTCATGACAACGCCACGTATGCGTGCGGCATTCTCGCGTGCAAGCCAGTGGATCGATCGCGCCAGCGGCGTGGTTTTCATTGCGCTTGGAATTAAACTTGCCACCGAAAAAGCGGCCTGAAGGCCAAAACCTAGAGGTAGCGGGTTTGCCGCTGCCATCATCAATCAGGAATTAGAACATGGCTTATGATGTAGTTGTTATCGGCACCGGACCCGGTGGTTATGTTTGCGCAGTCAAGGCGGCCCAGCTTGGCCTGAAGGTCGCCGTCATTGAAAAGCGTTCGACCTATGGCGGCACCTGCCTCAACGTCGGCTGCATTCCATCCAAGGCTCTGTTGCACGCATCCGAAACCTTTGCGCATGTTGCGCATGGCCTGGACTCGCTTGGCGTTGAAGTTGCCGCACCAAAGCTCAACATCGAAAAGATGATGGCGCACAAGGACGGCGTGGTGAAGGCCAATGTCGACGGCGTTTCCTTCCTGTTCAAGAAGAACAAGATCGATGCTTTCCAGGGCACCGGCAAAGTTGTTGCTGCTGGCAAGGTTTCCGTGACCAACGACAAGGGCGAAGTACAGGAAATCGAAGCCAAGAACATCGTCATTGCGACCGGTTCTGACGTTGCCGGTATCCCTGGTGTCAACGTTGCCATTGACGAGCAGGTC
>NZ_DAMDBP010000087.1:0-6065 GCF_032092815.1 Agrobacterium sp.
ATCCCTCTGTGATCGCGACGATGATACGCCATCACACTGTGGGACTAAACACCTAAACAAGCTTGAGTTGGCGGGCAGGGCATGAAACGGGTGCTCAAGGCGCCTAAACCATGCGACACTATGACTGCGGAATTTGCCGTGAAGACTTGCTGTAGGAGCCACGCATGATGGATGATCTGTTCGCAGCTTTGGAAACGTCGGAACCAGCACGGCAGGACTTGGCCGACGGTGCTGTGCTGTTACGGCGGCGTGCAGTGCCTTGTGAAAGTGATCTTCTGGAAGGTGTGCGGCTGGTTTCGAGTCAATCGCCGTTTCGCAACATGGTCACTCCAGGCGGCTTTTCGATGTCTGTTGCGATGACCAATTGCGGAGATGCCGGCTGGGTTACGGACCGCCGTGGTTATCGTTATCAGGGCAATGACCCGGAGACAGATAAATCATGGCCCGCGATGCCTTCTGTGTTTCGGCAATTGGCCGAAGAAGCTGCAGCAGAGGCGGGATATAATGGATTTTCGCCCGACGCGTGCCTGATAAACCGATATGAGCCCGGGGCACGCATGTCTCTGCATCAGGACAAGGATGAAAAAGACTTCAAAAATCCGATCGTTTCGGTATCACTTGGGCTGGCTGCGACATTTCAATTCGGTGGGCTGAAACGGACTAATCCTGTTGCCAAATATGTGCTGCAACACGGCGATGTTGTGGTGTGGGGCGGCCCGTCACGCCTGTTTTATCACGGCATCCTGACCTTGAAAGATGGCGACCACCCACGGACGGGCCATGTTCGATATAATCTCACATTTCGCAGGGCGTTTTGAGTGTTTTGGAGCGGTGAGTGGAGAAATGTCCGCAGTAAAACAGCGCTCATGTGTCGCAAGTCACTGTAAATTAATGAAATTAAGATATTCGATGACATCATGATGGCTGCGCGGAAATGGGGGATGTCGCGTTTGCTGACCTGTGACTGTTTTGCACGAGAAAGCCCGCGATTATGGAAACACATATTGTCTTTGGTGGATCCGGTTTTATTGGCACGCATTTAATCCGGCGTCTCGTCAAAGGCGGAGTAAAAGTCATATCCGTTGATCGGAAGCCACCACGTGAGAAACTTGCTGGGGTGGATTACCGGCTGGCGGACGTCAGAGACCTCTCAGATCTTGATATCGATGCAGGTGTAACGCGCATTTATAATTTTGCGGCAGTTCACACCACGCCTGGTCATCCGACGCACGAATATTATGAAACCAATATTCTTGGTGCGACTGAAATAACGGCGTTTGCACGACGTTTTGATATCCGCGAAATTGTCTTCACCAGTTCCATCTCCGTATATGGACCAAGTGAAGAAACCAAACAGGAAGATACGCCGCCAGCGCCTGAGTCAGCTTATGGCTGGTCTAAGTTTATGGCCGAACGTATTCATCGTGCCTGGTTTGACGAAAACGAAAATAGGCGATTGATCATTTGCCGCCCTGCTGTTGTTTTCGGACATGGTGAAGGTGGTAACTTTACCCGCATGGCAAAGCTGCTTGGAAAAGGCTTTTTCGTTTATCCCGGACGCAAGGATACGATAAAAGCGTGTTTCTACGTTGGTGATTTGCTGGATGCGCTCGACTTTTCGGTTCAGCAGACAGAACGCTTTATTCTGTTCAACGGCTGTTATCCCGATCGCTATACGCTTGAACAGATTGTTGAGGCGTTTCGTAATGAGTATTTTCGGATGGCCAGAACTTTTCTCGTGCCGCGCTTTGTTGTGACAACAGCAGCAACCTTACTGAAACCGTTTTCAGCTTTGGGCTTGGGAATCCATCCGGACCGTGTCACGAAACTTGTCCGGTCGACGGATGTTGTGCCGGGTTGGCTTGAGCGAAAGACATATGCAAAATCGGGCATGCTTCCGTCCGCATTTCAGCGTTGGAGTGCCGATAGTAGCGGCCGCTTTGATTGAGGGTGTTTTACGGCTCATATTAAAAAGCTCCCATTAAGGGAGCTTTTTGCCTTATGCGATCATTTTGAGGATCGTTTCGCGAACGTATGTTTTTAAACGAAGTTGGCTTACCTTGGTGTCTTCGGTGGATTTGACCACCTCCAAAGGTTGGCTCAACAGATTTGCAAGTTCTTCCTGCGTCTCGGCGATATAAATACCTGGGCGCTGGCGGAGCTGCGATACTGTTGCGAGTTGATGGTCGTTGCGATGTTCACCCATCGAAGACAATCGGGGAACGAGAATGATCGGCTTGGCGTATTTGTAGGCTTTCAACACAGTGCCGATGCCAGCATGAGCAATAATAACCGAGCATTCTTTCAATGTGCGGTCAAAATCAATTGGATCAACTGTAGCGCTGAACTTCATGTTTTGCGGCTGATAGGTGCTGACGCCTACCTGCGCAAAAATTTCTTCATCGAGAGACGGCGCAATGTCGTCGATCATCTTGATAAGGCGATCAAAGGTAAGCTGCGTTCCGACAGTAACGATAACAGGGCCCCTTTATAGGTTGGTCCTTGATTGTCGCTCAAATGCTCCCACTGCGTAAGCCAGGTGTCGGAGATGTAACGGGCGATCTTCCCCGACATTGATAACTGCTCGACATTGGCAAAACTGTCGATCCAGATGGCCTTGGCGCCAATGAGCTTGCCAAACATCATGCAAATAATGCCAGGTGCAGCGCCCGTGGAAATAATCACCTTTGGACGAACGGTGTAAACAATCTTTGCGCACTCGATAAAGCATTTGAGCAGCAAAAGCGGTTGATTGCGATTGCAGTCATTGACCACGCGCCCCTGTTTGCCGGCCTGGCGCAGCAACTCTTCTTTTGTCGTGACAAAAACAGGCGACATGTCTTCGAATGCTTCAGAAACAAGCAACAACTGCTGCCAATGCCCGCCGCTCGATGCGACGGCAAGAATATTCTTTTTCATGTATAACCTCACGAATGCTGCCGTTAAAATGTCCTGATACGCGAACGCATCAGGCGCGGCTCAGTCGACACCAAAGATGTCGCGGGTATATATTTTTTGCGTCACGTCAGCGATCTCAGGCGTGATGCGGTTTGCTAGAATGACATCGCTACAAGACTTAAACTCTTCCAGGTCTTTGATGACCCTGGAACGGAAAAACTCATTTTCATGATAGCTTGGTTCGTAAACCACAACTTCAATGCCCTTGGCTTTGATACGTTTCATCACGCCTTGAACGGATGAATCTCTGAAGTTGTCGGAACCGACCTTCATCGTCAGGCGGTAAACGCCGACAATCTTCGGAGACAGTCTCTGAATGCTTTCAGAAATGAAATCTTTTCGTGTCGAATTCGAATCGACAATAGCACGAATAAGAGATTGAGGCACTTCACTGTAATTTGCCAACAACTGCTTGGTATCCTTCGGCAAGCAATAACCGCCGTAACCGAAAGATGGGTTGTTGTAGTGGTTGCCAATGCGTGGGTCGAGGCAAACACCTTCGATGATTTCCCGTGTCGTCAGTCCGCGTGAAGCTGCATAGGTATCCACTTCATTGAAATACGCCACGCGCATTGCGAGATACGTATTGGCAAACAGTTTGATAGCTTCAGCTTCGCTAGGCCCCGTAAACAGGACAGGCACATCTTTCTTGATGGCGCCCTCCAGGAGCAAATCCGCAAAAGCCTTGGCTGCATCCGATTTATCACCCACGATGATACGCGATGGGTGCAGGTTATCGTAAAGCGCTTTACCTTCACGCAGAAACTCCGGCGAGAAGATGATGTTGTCGTAACCTGTCTGCTCTCGCAGGGATTCTGTAAAGCCCACAGGAATCGTCGACTTGATGACGATGCACGCGGTACGATTGACTGCGAGAACAGCATTGACCGCTGACTGAACGGCCGTTGTATTAAAGTAGTTTGTTAGCGGGTCGTAGTTAGTTGGTGTTGCAACGATCACGAAATCGGCGCCCGTATAGGCAGACGCACTGTCGGTGGTGGCCGACAGGTTCAATTCCTTTGTAGACAGAAATTCTTCGATGTGCTCGTCGACAATCGGTGATTTGCGAGCTGCAACGAGATTAACACGCTGTTGAACCAGATCAACAGCGACGACTTCGTGATGCTGGGCGATAAGAACGGCGTTGGACAAACCAACGTAACCAAGTCCGGCGACTGCAATCTTCATATAAAAGCTTCACAAATTGAGTAAAAAATGCCGCCCTAGGCGACGCCAATGTACCTAATCAATAATGATTATCCTCACTTATTGATAAGGTTTTGTCAATCTGGCTGGTTTCTTGCGTTCACTACGACGACGCAGGTTGCGCCAAAATCTTACAATATCGTTTATTGTGATCGAATTGTTCCCTCTTCATTCGTTTTGTGTTTTGGCAAGTGCACGCTAAAAGTTCAGGTTCATACGAGGGGGTTGCATCAAAATGGGTCAGAAATGAAGCGCATTTGTTTAAGGTGTTCATGGTTTCTGGGCGATAATTACCATAGATTTCGCGAGTGGATGAATGCGACCGGTGCGTATAATTTCGATTGACTTAAATCCTGCATCCGACAGCAATACGGCAATTGTTTTCTCGGACCAAAATTTAATGTGTCCATGATCTCGCAATGCCATGAAATGGTCATCCATTTTGCCCGAGAGCGCCAAGGCAAGATTCTTCCAGTACCCATGATATGGTGTTGAAATTATCAAAGTACCGTTGTTTGCAAGAAGACGAAATGCAGTTTTAGCGAATATCTTTGGACGATAAAGATGTTCGATGACTTCCATTGACACTACCGCATCCCACTTGCCAAAACGAGCATGGAGATCCTCATAGGCAGATGCTTCTTCAAATAGTTGGTCAGGAAACCGCGAGCGAGCACTCGCAATTGCGGAGATCGAGGGGTCGCTTGCGAGGACAATATAACCTTTCCTGGTCAGCAAATTGGCGAGATCTCCCGTTCCGCATCCAATTTCAAAGACCCGACGAATAGATGTATTTTTCTCAAGACCTTTAAGTATTGCCGGGAGTAGGTATGAAAGAGATCTGTTAGGTTTTCCATGGTGATAATCATCCGCAAGCTCCTGGTAGTCGTTACTCCGCGTCAACGCCGCCGTCATTTGCGAATCTCCAGCTTATTTCCATGAGCTAGAATTCATCTTGCGGGCTCCTTGGTCAAAGGCATTTATTGTCGGCAAGTGGAGTTGCCCCTTAAAAACCGGACAGGATCAGGTTTCAGTTTGACGGTCTAAGAACTCACGAGGCGAGCAATACCCCAATGCCTTATGCGGGTGAAGGGTGTTGTAGTGTTCGAACCATGAGGGCAGTTGCGCGATGACGGTTATGGCGTCCGGCAAAGGGTTGACCGAGACATAATCTCGCTTGAAGGTTTTCACGAAGGCTTCGGCCATTCCGTTGGATTGGGGGCTTCGAACGGGCGTTGAACAGGGCTCCATGCCGATATCGATAAGCAGCGATCTGGTTTCTTTTGCGATGAAGCAGGAGCCGTTGTCCGTCAGCCATTCGATTGGCTTTGGAAGGGTGTTGATGAGACCGAAACGGTTCTCAACAGCCGTGATGACAAGGTCTTGGACGTCCTCGCTCTTGATGCCCTCGGTTGTCGCGACATGGGCGATGGCCTCTCGATCACAGCAATCGAGAGCGAAAGCAACGCGCACCTTCTCCTTGTTGTCGCATCCGATTTCTAACCCGTCTGAACACCAACGCAGATTGGATTGCTCGACGGCGACGCGGCCATCGTGGCGACGGGTGTCGATTGCACCCGTATGGCGCTGAAGAAGCATGCCGTGAACCTTCATCACCCGACGAGGCAAGCCGCGGACGATTGTCTCCGACAATGGCACGGAGATGACCAGCATGGCCGTTCTGGAATGGTGCCAAAACACTCACGTCGAATGGCATTATATCGCACCGGGCAAGCCTATGCAGAATGGCTTCGTAGAGAGCTTCAACGGAAGCTTCCGTGACGAATGCCTCAACGAAACACTGTTCTCGTCACTGACGCAGGCGAGGATCGAAATCGCAGCTTGGAAGGTAAGCGCCGTTTTGAGAGCACGTCGGTTTACGCTTGACGGAATGGAATGAC
>NZ_DAMDBP010000088.1:0-5081 GCF_032092815.1 Agrobacterium sp.
GAGAGGAAGAAAAATCATCATCTTAGCTTGCTAAGTGACAGATTTCTCAGGTAAGGCGTTCTACGCCCTAATGCCCAAGAGCCTCGATGAGATACCACGCAATCGATGGCACAAAGGCAAAAAACGTCCCGATAATAAGGCCAGCGAGACCAAGGCCGATTGCTCCACCAATGTCATGCATCTGCAAGCCCATATAGGCGCCGGCAAATGTGGAGCTGGGGATGATGAACACGCACCAGCATTTATGGAGAAAGTTTTCGATACGTTCGAAGACACTCGGCTTTTTCTGGTCCATCACAAACCTTTGGTTACAGCGCGCCGCCGGCACACCTGATACTATGCAGGTAGGGGTGCGTTTGGTGGTTTAAAGAGCTGTTTGGAAAATAAGTTGTGTTTTTGGTGTGGCGCAACCAAGTGGCGCTAAGGGAAGCAATCTGCTACTCGACGTCATCCTAGGGCTTGTCCCTAGGATCTAATCACATCTCGACAGACGAAAAGTACATGGCTGGCGTGGTTAGATCATCGCCACAGGGGTGAGGATGACGTGGAGGAAATGGTTGGTGCATTGTTTGACACTGAGGGCCACCCCAACCAGCCCTCATTCCTCGTCCTCGGGCTTGACCCGAGGGATGTCACAGGAATCCAGTCGTCATGCGTCCGCGTGACGGATAGACTCTTTCCAGCCCCAAGACTGGGGCTGGGCCTGGATTCCCGCAACAAGTGCGGGAATGAGGGGAGTGTGTGGCAACCTCCCAACCAGGCGTCATACTTGGGCTTGTCCCAAGTATCTAACCCCATCTCGTCAAGCGAAACATACTTGGCTGGCGTGATGTATCGTCACCACTGCGTCGAGGACGGATTGCCCCGTCTTACACCGCGCAGTAAAGCAGGGCGAACCGCCGGAGCCTGCCATGTTGACCGATCTTTCCAGCCTGACACTAAAAACCCTTGATGGCAGCGAAGACTGCGCAGTGTACACCGCCGCGCGCGAATTTTGCCTGGAGATGATCCGCGACACCTACGCGATTGATTATAACCCCGTCTGGCATGCCGATCTGGATTCCCTCGTAAAACCGGCTGATGATAACTGGTACAGCGCGGCAAACCGTGGCGCGTTCTGCGTGGTGTATGGTGCGCAACACCATCTGATTGCCACCGGCGGCCTGCACGGGTTTTCGCTGAAACCAGCAACGGCAGACCGGCTTGGGCATCGCTATCCAAACCACGCCGAGGTCTGCCAGCTGGTGCGGGTCTATCTCCGGCCGCAGTTGCGCGGGCAGGGGTTTGGCACCCGCATCGTGGCCCTGTTGGAACAGCGCGCCACCCAGCTCGGTTACACCACCTCTTACCTGCATGCGGATGCCAAGGCCAATGCAACGCTGAACTTCTGGCAGCGCTGCCATTACCGGGAATTTGGTCGGTTTTCATACCCCGCCAATGGCCGCACCGATACATCTGTCGATTTTGATAAAGCACTTCTGCCAAACTGAAACCACGAGACTGCAAGATGTGCCGCAACCTGCCGGCGCCCCCCCCAAAAAACATGGGGCAATGCAACTCGACCACCGCCAAAACTCCCGCAAGTCATTGATCCTGTTTAAGTGATGCATGATGTGGGGCATCAACATCGCACAAATCATATTCATAACGCCGTCGAGCGGCCTTTATTTCTTTTTTCTTTTGTATGTTTATAGAAAAAAAGTGGAACACTTATTCATTTTCAAAGAGTTGCAGCAAAATACCCTGCATATCCGCGCACTGATGCAGCATGCCGGTCCGCAATCGGGTGCTTACCGCCAAACATGCGCTGGGGCCAAAAGAACCGCGAATTTCTTGGGGCCGTATCAACTCTCGCAACCGCGAGTAGTGACTTCGGTATTTAAGTAACGTTATGGTTTTTAATGTAAAATTCCAGACAGTAATACTTTATTAACATTGCCAAGACTGTGCCATGTAAATAAAATCTATGTCAGATTCGCCTGGTCTAATGGGGTGCGTTGTATTTTTGCCTTGGCGCAGGAGCTCAACGAACACGTTGTTTGGCGAAGCGGCCCAAAATCCTGCTGTCGTGTTCCTGGCGCGGGGCCAATAAGCCTTCTTTTTTAACATGAATGCCGGCCCGGCATATCGGCGCCGGGGTTGTGCACGTGCGCGTTTTTTTTGCACGGGCATGGCCCTGCCGCATGCTGGCCAGATGAAGAATGATTGATTGCAGGGGTTGGGTAATGAAGGTTTCCAAAATTCGCGGCAAAAACTGTCGCCGCGCGGCACCGGTTCTGTTCGGGCTGGTCTTGTCACACATTGCAGCATTTCCGGCCTTGGCCGACAGCTACAGTTTTACGGATGACTCATCCACAACACTGACATATGCACCAACAATTGTGGGCGGCGTAAACACCAATTTCACGTCTTACAATTCAAGCTTCAGCTGGATTTATACACTCAATACGTTCACTGTTGACACAACGGGATTGTATAGTGTTTCTGCGACAACCTCGCACGTCGTTAATACAACTTTTGTCTTGAATGGCACCTACTTGCCAACGAGCACCTTTCCTCCTCAGACCCCAATTTCTCAGTTTATCGCCAGTAGCTTCTCTGGCGGAAACACGGCGACAATTCCTAATCTTGAACTGGTGCAGGGCCAGACGTACAGCGTTCTTGTCGCTTACAATCAGACCACAGCCGGATCATACCCATATACGGTTCTGTTGACCTTTACCGGCGTTGGGTGCGTCAGCATTTACCTCAATAGCTGTTCTTCGATGACCGAAGAGTTGAAGCTGCAGGCGGCCCAGCAGGGCGTGATGCTGAACGACATGCAAAGCCGTGCAGTGGTGGGGCAGTTGCGCCAGCGCATGCAGACGGGCGGCATGGATCGCACACCAACCGGTTCCCTTGTGCATGCCTATGCCAGCGAAGCCAAAAATGATTACAATGACGTCTTCGGTTTCGCCACGGCTGGAAACGACACCAGTGGCCGCTGGACTGCATGGGCTGATACCGGCGCTGACGGTCTGCGCGGCAACTGGAACCCTGATGTGCGTGGTTATCAGGCCAGCCAGCAATTTGGCCTCGATTACCGCTTTGCCAATGGCTGGGTGGCAGGTGCCGCAGTTGGTGCCAGCATATTCGGCAGTGATTTCGACAATGGCGGTGAAACCTCCGGCAATGCCTACTGGATTTCGCCCTATCTCGGCATGCAGTTTGATGACTGGATGGTCACGCTGCAAACCACCTACAGCTATGTTGATTACAACACCTTCACCATTGGCACCGGCATCAATGGCGATACTCATGGCCAGCGCTTCAGCGGGTCCGTGTCCGTGGCGCGACAGTTCGATCTCGGCAATGCGTTTTACATGATCCCAGAGGTGACATTGAGTGTCGGCCGTGAGCGCATTTCCGATATTTCGGCACTGACAAGCGGCAACGTCAATGACCCGCGCTTCTTCTCCAGCAAGATTGGCGGTGAACTGGGTTACAACCTCTCAAACGACAGCCGCGTTTACGGTCTGGCCTTTGCGGAATATATCAACACCAATGCGGATACGGCCACCGCCTCGCTGTCCACCGGCTACAAGGCCAAAGACTGGTCGGCAACGCTGGGCGGCGCCGTTGACGTGAAGCTGGCAGACCGCACCAGCCTGAGCCTTGAAGGCCGGGTGCGTGGCCTTGGTTCCGATACGTTGATCTATGGTGGCAATGCGCGCCTGAACATCAACTTCTAAAACCTTTGGTTCGATGCGCGGGGAGGCCGCTCCCCCGCATGGGCCGACGTGCCGGCTCCACATGCCTTCGCAGTCACTTCAAGTCTTCTTGAGGCTTGTCCTACGTCTCGTTTAGTGACGCGGATGTAGCTGGCGTGATTGGGGCCTCGCCACTGAGGGCCGTCCCAACCAACCCTCTTTCCTCGTCCTCGGGCAAGCCCGAGCACAGAGATGAGGGGCCACGGACGCCCTTACCTCTACCCTTGTGGGAGAGGAAGAAAAATCATGGTCTTAGCTTGCTAAGTCATAGATTTTTCAGGTGAGGGGTTATGCATTGAACCTAGCACGCTCTCTGCCGTCGTATCGGGGCCTGTCCCGAGGATCTAATCAAATCTCCGCATACGAAACGAACGTGGCTGGCGTGGTTAAATCCTCGTCTCAAGGTCGAGGATGACGTTGAGTGAATGGATGTTGCATCGTTTAACGCAGAGGGCCGTGCGTCGGCGCGGCGAAAGAACCGTCAACCTCGGACACACAGCAAAATACTTACCCGGCTACCATTATAGCAGCGCCAACAAGCCAATTTGTTGTGATTTTTGTTGCGTAAAATGTTGATTTAGCGTTGCTTATGTTGCGATTTCGGTTTGTGCGGAGCCCGTTCGGACTGACTGAAACACAACGTCACTTCACCTCGACAACCTTCCATACGCCAAACAATGCAGCAATTCAAACAGCGGGAGTGATCGGCTTTCAGCCCGTCATTTCGCACATCACCAGTGTTGTTTTTGTGTTGTTGTTTGTGTTGCTGTTTTCCATGCGGCTCGCGCCCTGAAATGCGGTTGCGACGCTCAAGGCACCGAGGGGTGACACCATGCAAAGCCTTGTTCAGCACTTCTTCGGCCTGGTTTTGGCGGTTGGCTTGATGGCTTTCGCAGCGGTTCAGCTCAACGCGCAGATCATCCGCGAATGCAGGATCCATCAGGAGGTATCTTCATGTCACAGGTAAATATGACGTCGCTCAACGCCGTGGTGGAGTTTGACGAGCTGAACATCGTCATCCATGGCCGCATGGACAGTGGCATCCTGATTTCCGGCCGCGCCGAGCTGGAAGGCGATGCGGATGATTTTCATGTCACCACAGTGTTTCTGGAAGATGGCAGCTGCCTGAGCGCCGATGCGGCCGACGAAACGCCCTTCGAGGCGGAGCTTTTCAAGCGCATTGTTTGCGTGCTCCACAATGAAAAAACGGTGGTCGGTCGTCATATGGCGGTGGAATGGGCCGATGTGGTGGACAATCACCGGCAGGTCGCCTGACGGCAACGGGCCAGCGGTTCACGGCACTGCTGTGACCGGGCGAAGACGACCGCAACT
>NZ_DAMDBP010000088.1:5117-5882 GCF_032092815.1 Agrobacterium sp.
AATGTGTTTCTCGCCATGCGGGTAAACGGTCGGTGGAAGCAAGGACGAGAGAGCCAACCAAGTCGCTGAATCCACATCATTATTGTGACGTGCATTTTGGGGATAGGAATTAATTCACATATTTTTATCCCCGCCGCGCTGCCAACACCTATCATCGGTGGCAGAAAAGACAAAAAGGGAATTGTAGAATGTTTTCTACGCATGAAAGGCCGGTTTTGGTAGCATTGTCCCGGCCGGACCATATGCCCCCGTCCACCCCAAACACAGCAAAACAGGCGCAAAGCGGCGCGGCTGGCGTGCCGTCTGGCATCAAACTCACCGCGCCCTTTGCCAGATTGCTGCTTGCCGGCACCGGCGCCCGCAAATACGCGCCTGACAGTGCTGACCAGAACTCCGCCTTGGCGGAACGGCACAGATGCGCCTCGCTGGTGGAACACTGGCGTCAGGCCGGCAGAGCGGGTGAATATCTGCACCGCAGCACCAGGCTTTTGAAAAGCCGTATGGGGAGTGCTGCCTGATGTCAGATTTGATCAAAAACAACAATGACACCACCAGGAGACATCAAAAAAACAGAGCGTCATCTGCACCTGATCTGGCAGCGGATGCCGAGCTGATGGCCCTGCAGGCAGAGCTGCATGAAGCCGCCCAAACGGCCGACCAGGCGTTTAAGGATATGGGCGATTATGCCACGCTGGAGGAGGAACTGGCGGTGATTGATGCCATCATGGCACCGGGCGATGCGCTGGTCGAACGCATGCTTGCACT
>NZ_DAMDBP010000089.1:0-5668 GCF_032092815.1 Agrobacterium sp.
TGCGCGGCGTGAAGAGTCTTTGCATCCCCAATACTGGGGATGACTAGATTCCCGCAACAAGCGCGGGAATGAGGGGGGGCTTGGCGGCCCTTTCAACTCGAGCCGCCACCCGTCTAGCCTACGCCCTCACGCCAAATGCTGACCGAAGAAATCGGCAATGCGGTCAAACGGGATCTTGTCCATCTGGTCATAGAGATCGGTGTGGTTGGCATCCGGCACGATCACCAATTCCTTAGGCTCGGCAGCGGCGGCAAAGGCCGTTTCGCTGAAGTAACGTGAATGGGCGTTTTCGCCATGCACCAGCATCACCGGACGTGGAGAAATCTCGGCAATATAGGTCAGGATCGGCATGTTCATGAAGGACAGCGGCGTGGTGCGCGACCATGCATTGCCGGAGTTGACGGCACGGGCGTGATATCCGCGCGGCGTGCTGTAATAATCATGGTAGTCGATCATGAATTGCGGTGAATCCGCCGTGACTTCAGCATTATAGGCCGGCTGGTAGGCCGGGCTGCCGTTTTGTGCATCCTGCCAGCGCTGCTGGCCCAGCTGCTCCAGTGTCTGCGTGCGTTGTTCCAGTGTCACGCTGTCATTGTAGCCCTTGGACATCACGCGGGTCATGTCATACATCGTGCTGGCCACCACAGCCTTGACCCGTTTGTCTGCAGCAACCGCATTCAGCGCCATGCCGCCCCAGCCGCATATGCCGATGACGCCAATCCGCTCGCGGTCGACGAAGCTTTGCAGGCCGATATAATCCACCGCAGCACTGAAATCTTCGGTGTTGATGTCAGGCGAGGCGATGTTGCGTGGCTCGCCGCCGCTTTCACCGGTGTAGGAGGGGTCAAAGGCCAGCGTGGCAAACCCGCGTTCTGCCATGGTCTGCGCGTAAAGGCCAGATGACTGTTCCTTCACCGCGCCAAACGGCCCGCTGATGACGAGTGCGGCCAAAGGCGCGCTTGTGCGGTTTTTCGGCAGGTACAGGTCACCGGCCAGTGTTATGCCATAGCGGTTTTTGAACGACACTTTCTGGTGGTCCACATTGTCGCTTTTGGCAAACACCTTGTCCCAGCTGCTGTCCTGCGCCAGCGCCTGTGTCACGCCCGCCGCCATCGGCAACATGCTCATGGTTGCTGCAGTCAGCGCGGTCACCTTCATCAGGTCGCGGCGGCTGGCATTGTGGCCCTTGTCGGTTTCGTTCGTGGTCATGGGCAAATCTCCTTGTTTTGAAAATGGCGTGGTGTGTGGAGTTTCAAGATTGCAGTTTTACGAGATGCGCTCGATGCGAAGCGGGAACTCGCCTGATATGTGCAGCGCCGAGAAACCATCATCGAAGCGACCAAGGCGGATCAGGCCGGGATGTTTGTAAGGCGCGTAAAACATCGCCAGATTGCCCCAGGGCATGTAATAACAAAGGTCATAGGGCTGTTCGTTGCTGAACGGGCCACTGCCTTCAGTTGTTAGTTTGCGCGGCAGATAGGCAATCTTTTCATTGCCGCCAAAGTCGCTGATCGTCAGGTCCAGCGGCAGCAGCGTGGCAAAATCGCGTGCCGATTTATTGTTGTAGAGCGTTGCGGTCATGCTCTGATTGGCAAAACTCAACCTTATTCTCACCGTGCTGCGCTCCTGATTATTGGGGTCTGACTGGCTGAAGGCGTGGCAGGGAAAGGTCGAGGCGGCCAGCACCGTCGCCAGAAGCTCGCGCCGTTTAAGGTGGCCAAGGGGCAGGGCTGGTTTGCTCATGTCGACCTGCGCACCGCACGCCATGCGGCAAGGGCAAGAACGGCAGAGCCGCACAACATCACAGCGCTCATCAAAAAGGTGGAGCGCCAGCCAAAGGCATCAAAAAACAAGCCACCAAGTGAAGCGCCTGACGTAATGGCAAGCTGAATAACCGCCACCTGCAGGCCGCCACCGGCTTCGGCATCATCGGCCAGCGTGCGGCTCAGCCATGTGCCCCAGCCAACCGGCGCAGCCGTGCCCAGAAAACCCCAGCCGGCAAGCGCGACAAACACCGCAACCGGCCGTTCGCCCAACGCCACCATCACACCGGCAAGCCCGGCCATGGCAAGTGGAATGGCAACCAGAATACTGAACAGACGGCGCTGCAACAGCCGGCCAATCAGCCATGTTCCAACCGCGCCTGACAGGCCCATGGCCAACAGGAACAGAGACAGGGTTTCAATGCTGAGCCGCGTGACCTGCTCGAGATAAGGCCGCAGATAGGTAAACAGCGCAAACTGGCCCATGAACAGCAGCAGAATGGCCGCCATGCCAGTGGCAACCGGCAGCCGCAAAAGCAGCCGGAAAACATTGAGAGATGTGTGGTCACTGCGCGGTGGCAAAGATGGCAGACGAACCCACTGCCACAACAGTGCCAGCAGCCCAACCGGCACCACCAGAAAAAACGCCCCACGCCAGCCAATATAGGCACCCAGCAAGCTGCCAAGCGGCGCGGAAATGGTGGCGGCAATGGCATTGCCGGCATTCAGCAGCGCCAGTGCCTTTGGCACGTCGCGCACATTGACCAACCGCATGACGATGGCCGTTGACATGGCCCAGAACCCGCCAATTGAAATGCCAAGAACTGCGCGTCCAGCCATCAACACGGGGTAATTGGGTGCAAAAGTCACAATCAGGCCAGACAGGATCAGCAGCGTAGTCAGCGACAGCACCACGCCACGCCGGTCAAACCGACGGGTGAGGCTAGATATGAACAGGCTGGTCAGCACGGCAAAAATGCCGGAAACGGAAATGGCTTGGCCGGTATTGCCTTCCGTTACGCCAAGATCGGCGGCAATCGGTGTCAGCAGGCTGACCGGCATGAATTCCGAGGCAATCAGCACGAACACGCACAGTGTCATGGAAAAAACCGCACTCCATGCGGCGCGGCTGTTTTCGGTACCGTTATCCGCGGTGCTTTCGCGACGGCCGTGTTGCGCGCTCTGGCGCTCAATCTCGTCCTCGTAGGTCAAACTCATGCAGGCATCCTCATCGAAACCACGGTTCCCCGGTGATGCGTGAAGATATTGATGCGCGACTTTGCGAACAATCCATGCTAATTCGCATGGACTTATCGAAATTCAATATGAATTGAGGTGGCCTATGCTGCGCGAAGACATGAAGGATCTGCTGTGGTTTCTTGAGGTTGCCAAGGAGCAGAGCTTCACCAAGGCGGCCGCGACGCTTGGCACGTCACAATCCACGCTCAGCCACACCATCAAGCAGCTGGAAACGCGGCTTGGTGTGCGCCTGTTGACCAGAACCACCCGTAGTGTGGCGACAACAGAGGCGGGTGAGCGGCTGATGCAATCGCTCGCGCCGCGCTTTGAAGGCATCGAGGCCGATCTGGCCGATCTGGTGGCATTCCGTGAAAAACCCTCCGGCACCGTGCGGCTGACCCTGTCTGATCACGCGCTGCAAACCACGGTGTGGCCCAAACTTTCCAAAGTGCTGGAAAAATATCCCGATGTGCGGGTGGAGCTTTATAGCGATAACGGCATGCGCAACATTGTCGAGGAACGTTTTGATGCGGGTGTGCGGCTGGGTGAAAGTGTCGATAAGGACATGATCGCCGTTCGCATCAGCCCCGACTGGCGGCTGGTTGCGGTGGCATCACCGGCCTATTTTGCCAAAAATCCAATACCTGAAACCCCGAAGGACCTTGTCGGTCATTCCTGCATCAATCACCGCCAGGCGACATGGGGCGGCCTCTATGCCTGGGAGTTTGAACAGGATGGGCGCGAGCTGCGGGTGCGGGTGGAAGGCCAGCTGACCTTCAATTCCTCCGTCGCGATGATTGATGCGACACTGCAAGGTTATGGCATTGCATATGTGCCGGAAAACCTTGTTGCCGAGCATATTGCCGCTGGTCGCCTGATTTGCGTTCTCTCTGACTGGAGCCCGCCCTTTACCGGTTACCACCTCTATTACCCCAGCCGTTGGCAGATGTCTCCGGCCCTTGCCGTGGTGGTGGATGCCCTGCGCCAGCGCGGGTGACGAGTGGTGTTGCGTGATGGGTAGGGTTGTGTTGTGCATGACCATGTGGCTTGACGCCCCACCTCTACCCCCGGTGGGAGAGGAAGAAAAATCATCATCTTAGCGTGCTAAGTGATAGATTTTTCAGGTGAGGGGTTTTGTTTGCCACTTCTCGATCCACCCACTCGGCGTCATTCTCGGGCTTGTCCCGAGAATCTATCCACGTCGCAATTTTGGTGGATGGCTTAGATCCTCGCCACAGGGGCGAGGATGACGTCGAGAGTGTAGTTGGCGCTGAGTGCGAACTGTCTGCCGATCATACCTTCACCCCACCACGAAATGATTGGCTTTTTTATACGCCGACAGCCACCCCAACCAACCCTCATGCCTCGTCCTCGGGCTTGACCCGAGGGATGTCACAGGCATCCAGCCGACGCGCGTCGGCGCGGCGAGAGAAGTCTTTTCATCCCCAAGACTGGGGATGACTGGATCTCTGTGACAAGCACAGAGATGAGGGGTTCTGTTGTGCTGCGCCCAAACCCGCCGTCATATTTGGGGCCTGTCCCTAGGATCTAACCACGTATCCGCAACCGCAACATCTCTGATTGGCGTGGTTAGATCCTCGCCACAGGGGCGAGGATGACGTCGAGGCAATTGTTGGTGCATTGTTTGACACTGAGGTCCACCCCAGCCGACCCTCATGCCTCGTCCTCGGGCCTGACCCGAGGGATGTCACAGGCATCCAGCTGACGCGCGTCTGCGCGGCGAGAAGAGTTTATCGATCCCCAAGACTGGGGATGACTAGATTCCCGCAACAAGCGCGGGAATGAGGGAGGTCGGGGCTGCCACTAGCACCCCACCTCGACCCCTGTGGGAGAGGAAGAAAAATCATCACCTTAGCTTGCTAAGTGATAGATTTTTCAGGTGAGGGGTTCTGGACTTGCTTCGGAAAAGTGGAGAGGTTTTCTTGAATTGAAAGGAAACCGTAATGACGAAGAAAGTGCCGTTTACGAAGGAATTTGAACGTGAGGCCGTGCGGCTTGCGCAAACGAGTGGGCGCACTCGGCGCGAGGTCGCCGATGATCTGGGGATCGGGTTGTCGACGTTGACACGCTGGCTGAGCCGCCACCGTGATGCAGTCATGGACGATCCCGGTCTTCGTGACGTCGATGAAGATATGGTGGCCGAGCTCAAACGCCTGCGGCGCGAGAACGAGATTTTGCGCCAGGAGCGGGACATCCTGAAGCGTGCCACGGCTTTTTTCGCCAAGGAGGGAAGTCGATGAAGTTCCGCTTCATCGACCAGGCGAAACAGGAATTCCCCGCACATCGTCTCTGCAAGGTTCTGGATGTCAGCCAGAGCGGCTATTTTGCCTGGAAAGACCGGCCAGCCAGTCACCGACAGCGAGACGACATGGTGATGCTGGCGCATGTGCGCTCGGCCTATACGCTTTCCCGCGAGACTTATGGCAGCCCACGCATGACGCGGGAACTGCAAGACAGCGGCTTTGCCATCGGTCGACGACGAACCGCCCGGCTGATGCGCGAGAATGGCCTTCGTGCCCGGCAGAAGCGGCGTTTCAAGCGCACGACGGACAGTCAGCATGCCTTCCCGGTCGCGCCCAACATCATTGATCAGGATTTTGCCGCAACCGACCCCAACCAGAAATGGGGTGTCGATATTTCCTATG
>NZ_DAMDBP010000090.1:0-2573 GCF_032092815.1 Agrobacterium sp.
TCATGCCGATAGACTATTGCCTCGATCCGCACCAGCCGGTTAAGGCGACGCCTCCGTGCAGGCCCAAGATGTCTCTAATTAACGATAAAGACCTTACCCGAGCGGACAACAATGCCGACATAGCGAACCGGATTTCCACCACGATCCAGCACACGCGCAATCAGAGATGAACCTGATGTGGAAGGTGCTCACGACGGGTGAGCACAAATCCATCGTTGCGAGGTAAAAAAACTGTCGGCCTGTTGCAGCCTACCAACTTGAAGATGTTACCGTACTTCGACGCGCCCCGCTGATGGTCAATAGCTCGTTACTGCGAAAATTTGCGACAGGCCCTAAATGTGCCCTCGTGAAGATTTCATCGAGGCAACTGTCTGGCGAAACCAGCGGTGCATCTGCGAATGGTGCGCACGTTCATGCCAAAGTTGGTAAAATTGCACATGCGGGTATTCGATAGGCGTTTCGACGATTTCAAGAGGAAGAACTTTGACAAAATATTCGGCGAAATGTCGGGTAACCGTGAAGACAAGGTCGGTTCCCACTAGCAGGTATGGCGCCATCGAAAAATAGGAAATGACCACACTGCGTTCACGTTGCAACTTCATTGCACTCAAATGTGTCTCGACCACTCCTCTTTGAGAAATGGCATAGTCCGACGGTGCTATGTGCTTTGCCTCAAGATATTCCTCAACGCTTGGCGGGGTGTGCGTGAAGCTGTGATTGCGATCGACGAGGCACACGAACCGGTCATCAAACAACAAAGACTGCCTGAGATTGGGCGGTGGTGATGGCCAGTTGCTAATAACAATATCCGCACTCCCAGAGGCAAGTGCGCCTTCAAAATCATAATCCGGTCCCAACGCGCGCAACACCAGCTTTGCCAAAGGAGCTTTTTCCCTGAACTGCTGCATGAAGCTGCTAAAAACCAGCGGTAGCATATGATCTGGGAGTGCGATGGTGAATGTTCGCCTGGTCGAGGCAGGATTGAATTCATCCGGATGTTGCAAAATCTCGTCAAGATCCGCGAGGGTCTTGTTGGCACTTTCCCGTAGGACGAGGGCTCTGTCGGTCGGCACCATCCCTCCCTCACCGCGAACCAGCAGTGGATCCCCGAAAATTTCACGCAGCTGTTTGAGAAGAAGGCTGGTTGCAGGCTGTGAAAGTCTGAGCCGATGAGCCGCCTTGGTGACACTGCGTTCCTCAACCAGTGTACACAGCACCCGAAGGTTTGAAGCACTCAAGGGGTTTTCAAGATCACGCATCAAACAAAACCTGTTTCACAGACTATTCTCATTCTCTTATTCCAACATTAAAATCTCAATATGGCGAGATGGTATAATCGGTAAAATCCAGCTCAAGTTTTTATCGTTCTGATGAAAAATTATTCATGAGAACATTATCGATACTAAAGCCGACTTTCTATTTTTTGCGATTAAAATGAATGCATTACGACCTTCAATTAGGCAAAGCCTATCGGTTTTTTTACACCATCGTCGTAAAGTCGTTGCGACCAGAGCGAGTATATGACGTTTATTCAACAATTTAGCATTCGAATGGAATCGGCTGCCGAATTTATATGAAATATCGAATAACATGTATTTCGCAAACCATATCATTACTGGTCTGATTTTTGCTGCCTTAGGGACGTACCCCATCGCGCAGGAGCGTCAAAATGCACAGTATTGTTCGTCCCGTAATGATTGCCGCAATGTTATTTGGCGGCGTCCAGCATGCCTCCGCCCAAAGCATCCGCTGGCTCACCCAGACCCAGCAGCAAAATGCCCAATTTCCTCTGGAAGCTGTCGCTATAGATCAAGCCAAGGCCGCAGGCTTTACCGTCGAGCGCAGCGAATTTCAGGTTCTGGGCCTCAATCTTGCCGATGCACTGCGCCTGGCGGGTGCGGGCACATTTCAAGTCGTCACTGCTCAGATCGGTAGCGTAGCGAAGGACGATCCGTTCCTGGAAGGTATCGACCTGATCGGTGTTTCTACAGACATGAACGAACTCAAGGGCTCCGTTGATGCTTACCGCGAAGCGTTTAATAAGCGGCTCGGGGATCGTTTCGGCGTCAAGGCACTGGCCATCTGGCCCTTTGGCCCTCAGGTCTTTCTCTGCAATCAGGAAATCAAATCTGTGGGTGATCTCAAGGGTCTGAAAGTACGTTCCTTTACTGCTTCAATGTCGACGCTTCTGACTGAAATTGGTGCGACGCCGGTGACCATGAGCTTTCCGGAGGTTTATCCGGCGCTGCAACGCGGCGTTGCCTCATGCGGTGTGACCTCACCGACATCTTCCAATACCGGAAAATGGCCTGAAGTGACCAAATTCGTCTTGCCGCTTTCCGTTTCGGGTTCGGTACAGGCACACTTGGTGAATCTGAAATGGTTTGAAGCTCTGCCTGCCGACAAAAAAGCGGCACTTGAAGCCGACATGGCACAACTGGAAAGCAACCTCTGGGATCTTGCCACCACGACCAATGACAAGGCACTCGCTTGCTCGACTGGAAGTGAAAGCTGCGAAGGCGGCATTTACACCAAATACGACATGACACTCGTGCCTGTCACTGATGCTGACA
>NZ_DAMDBP010000090.1:2583-4972 GCF_032092815.1 Agrobacterium sp.
AAGGCGATGGTTCAGAAGATTGCTGCTGACAAGGTTCTTCCTGAATGGGCGTCGCGTTGCTCCTCCACCTATCCCGAGTGCAAGCAGGTGTGGAATTCCACCATCGGCAAGGCACGTGGCGTCGAGATAGAATAACGGCATTCGATCAGGAGCGAGATTATGGAACCACAACTGCTTTTCCGTCTCATCAACAGGCTCTCGATGCTTATGGCTTTGATTGCCGGCGCAGCGGTCCTCATTCTTTCGGTCCTGATCGTCTTTGACATTGTGTCCCGAAGCCTGTTCAGTTTCTCCGTTCAGGGCACCGATGAATTGGGTGGTTACACGCTGGCGCTGATCGGCTCTCTTGGGCTGACCTATACCCTGCTGCAGCGGGGGCATCCACGCATAGATATTGCATTAAGGCACTTGAAGAGCGGGTTTCGTCGCATTTTACATGTTGTCGCCTATGGCGCACTTTGCTTGTTCGCCATCTTCATGGCGCAGCACGCAATCGGTGAGTTCTCCGAAACACTTGCCTTCGGCACAGTCACCAACACACCGCTTCAGACCCCACTCTGGGTGCCACAAGTGTTCTGGGTGGCAGGAACAGTGGTCTTCGCCCTCGTCACCCTTGTCCTGACTATCCATGGCATTTTTCTTCTATGCCGCACGCCCGAGGCGATCGACCGGTTTTACGGTCCGATCACCGTCGAGGAAGAGGTGCAGGAATATCTGACCGACGACCCATCCCACACGCTCAAGACGGAGGCCTGATCATGCTCGGCCTAGAAGGTGCAGCCATCGGCTTTTTTTTACTGCTGGCACTGATGTTTATCGGACTACATATTGCGACATCTCTTTTCCTGGTCTCTGCTATCGCCGCCTGGTGGTTCTTTGGAGACACCATGTTCCAGCCTTTTGGAACCATGATGTGGGGAACGCTGAATAACTTCCTGCTGGTGGCTATCCCTCTGTTCGTTTTCATGGGTGAGGTTCTTGTCCGCGGCGGTGTGACGGAACGCATGTATGTCGCACTGTCGGATTGGTTGAAGCCATTGCCAGGAGGGCTGTTACACAGCAATATCGTCGCCTCGACCATTTTTGCAGCAATATCGGGATCGTCTGTTGCCACAGCGGCAACCATTGGCACTGTGGCTTTTCCTGCCTTTCGCAAGCAGGACTACAAGGAAAGCTGGGTTGCCGGCTCGATTGCAAGCGGCGCGACTCTCGGAATTCTTATCCCGCCAAGTATCAACCTGATCATCTACGGTGCCATCACCAACAACTCGATCGGCAAGTTGTTTACCGCAGGCATCCTGCCCGGCCTTCTGCTGGCCGCCCTCTTCGTGGGCGTCATCATCATCTGGAGTGTGATAAACCCATCCGTGGCCGGACGGCGTGAGCGGCTGGTGCCGTGGAGTGAGCGCAAGAAACGCCTGAAAGATCTTCTGCCACCGTTGTGTATCTTCGCCGTGGTCATGGGTAGCATCTATGCAGGCTGGGCCACCCCAACCGAAGCGGCGGCAATCGGTGTCATTGCTGCAATGGTTCTGGTGGGCGCATCAGGGCACCTCGGCTGGAGGTTAATCAAAGAATCAATGCTGGCGACGGTTTCGACCACGGCCATGACGCTGTTGATCCTGATAGCCGCGTTTTATCTCAACTTCATTCTTGGTGTACTTGGCGTTCCGACGCAGGTCTCGGCCTTCATTTCCAGCCTTGACCTGCCGCCATGGCTGATGATGCTCATCTTGGTGATGATGTATCTCATTCTCGGCTGCTTTCTTGATGCACTGGCCATGATGATCGCAACAATTCCGATTGTCTGGCCAATCATGCAAGTTCTGGGGTTCGACGGCATCTGGTTCGGTATTTTCCTTGTCCTGATGTGCGAGCTGGCATTGATTACTCCGCCAGTGGGCATGAATCTTTACATCGTGCAGAGCGTGCGAGCGCGTGGCTCAATCGGCACTGTCATTGTTGGTGTACTGCCATTCCTCTTCTGCATCCTTTTGCTGGTTGCGCTGATCATGGCCTTTCCGCAGATTGTCAACTGGCTGCCAAATATGGTGCACGGATGAGTAACGAACATTTTCCACGCCGGCTGTTGGTTGTTAATCCGAACATGTCTTCCGGGGTAACAGACGCATTCGTGAAGCAGGCGCGCATCGTTGCGCCTGCTGGCACCGTCATTGACGGAGTTACAGGAACATTTGGCGCGACAATCGTTTCGATCGAAGCCGAAAACATTATTGCCAGCCACGCAGCGCTTGAGCTTCTTGCAAAACATGGCATGGACTACGATGCTGTCATCCTGGCTATATCGTATGATTCAGGGCTTGATGGCGCTCGAGGGTGGCGTCGCCTTAACCTGACGTAGGACGCAATCATTTCTTTGTCCTGAATT
>NZ_DAMDBP010000091.1:0-2601 GCF_032092815.1 Agrobacterium sp.
TTCAAACTCTGCGGCCAGACGCTTTTCATCATCGGCCATATAGCTGCTCTCGTAGGACTTCCAGGCTGCATCAATGTTCGAAAGGGCACTTGCGAGGCTGGCTGCGCCTTCTTCCCAGGTCATTTCGCCGCCGGCAATCTTGTGCGTGGTGTCGACAATATTGACGGCATACATATCTGCCACGATCTTCAGCTGGGCCATAGGCTGAATTCTGTCGACCACCAGCGAGTAGGTTCGCTCTGAAATGGTGGAGATGCTGAGAAATGAAACGACAACGATGGCGGCAATCGCAGCCGACAGCATTGATATGCTTGCGATGAGCTTGAGGCGGATAGACATCTGCTTGGGGATCCACAGTAAAGGAGAGCGGCGGGAGGACGTCGGGAGGTATGCTGCGGATACAATTAGCTATATTTGTTTTATCGTTTGTTAATGAAGCGTTCGGTTGCGTTTGTTGGATGGCGTCAAACTTAATGGCAATTGATTATGTGCCATAAGCAAAAGGCCCGCCGGAGGCGGGCCTTTCGATGTTATTCTGCAGCTTCCTGATATTCGCTCATGGGCGGGCAGGTGCAGATGAGGTTGCGGTCACCATAGACATTGTCGATGCGGTTGACCGGCGACCAGTATTTGTCGATGCGGAAGGCACCGGGCGGGAAGCAACCCTTTTCGCGGGAATAAGGGCGATCCCATTCGCCAACCAGATCTTCCACCGTGTGC
The DNA here is from genome assembly GCF_032092815.1 of Agrobacterium sp. GTDB lineage: Bacteria > Pseudomonadota > Alphaproteobacteria > Rhizobiales > Rhizobiaceae > Agrobacterium. The sequence continues at coordinate 721 of NZ_DAMDBP010000091.1, forward strand.
GGCGCATTTTTCAACGGGTTGTTAAGCTTGTCACTGCGGCCTTCTTCGATGTCGCGGGCTTCCTCACGGATGGCTAGCATGGCATCGCAGAAACGGTCGAGTTCCGCCTTGGTTTCCGATTCTGTCGGCTCGATCATCAGCGTGCCGGCAACCGGCCAGCTCATGGTCGGTGCGTGGAAACCGCAGTCGATCAGACGTTTTGCCACATCATCCACCGTCACGCCGCAGCTGTCGACCAGCGGGCGGGTGTCGATGATGCACTCATGTGCCACACGGCCAGTCTCGGACTTGTAGAGCACGTCGTAAGCGCCGGACAGACGGGCTGCGATGTAGTTGGCGTTGAGGATGGCAACCTTGGTTGCCTGCGTCAGGCCTTCACCACCCATCATCAGGCAGTAGCTCCACGAGATCGGCAGGATCGATGGCGAACCGAATGGCGCAGCGGAAACCGCACCTTCGCGACCATCGCTTGCCACGTGGCCGGGCAGGAACGGTGCCAGATGCGCCTTGACGCCGATCGGACCCATGCCAGGACCACCACCACCATGCGGAATGCAGAAGGTCTTGTGCAGGTTGAGGTGCGATACGTCGGAGCCGATGTCACCAGGACGGGCAAGGCCGACCATGGCGTTCATGTTGGCGCCGTCGAGATAGACCTGGCCGCCATGCTTGTGGGTGATGTCGCAGATCTGGCGAACCGTTTCCTCAAACACACCGTGGGTGGACGGGTAGGTGATCATGCAGCAGGACAGATTTTCCGAGAACTGCTCTGCCTTTTCACGGAAGTCATCGATGTCGATGTCGCCGTTTTCACGCACCTTGATTGGCACGACCTTCATGCCCACCATCTGTGCCGAGGCCGGGTTGGTGCCGTGCGCGGAGGTTGGAATGAGGCAAACATCGCGGTGCGTATCACCATTGGCAAGGTGATAGTTGCGAATGGTCAGAAGGCCGGCATATTCCCCCTGCGCGCCGGAGTTCGGCTGCATCGAGAAGGCGTCATAACCGGTGACCGAGCACAGCTTTTCGGAGAGGTCGTCGATCATTTCCTTGTAGCCCAGCGCCTGATTGGCCGGGACAAACGGATGGATGTCGGAGAACTCAGGCCAGGTGATCGGCAGCATTTCGGCTGTGGCGTTCAGCTTCATGGTGCAGGAACCGAGCGGGATCATCGAACGGTCGAGCGCCAGATCGCGGTCCGAAAGACGGCGGATGTAACGGGTCATCTCGCTTTCGGCACGGTTCATGTGGAAGATCGGGTGCGTCATGTACTGGCTGGTGCGCAGCAGATCCTTCGGCAGACGATAGTCAGCTTCAAAATCGGCCACCACGAAGTTGCCACCAAAGGCACGCCAGACAGCTTCCAGCGTTGCCGGGCGGGTGCGCTCGTCAAGGCTCATGCCGATCTTGGTCGCGCCGACCTTGCGCAGGTTCACACCTTCGGCAACGGCCGAACGCATGATGACGCCCTGCATGTGGCCAACATCAACGGTGATCGTGTCGAAGAAGGTTTCCGGCTCGATGGTGTAACCAAGCTTTTCCAGACCCTTGGCCATCAGTACGGCCTTTTTGTGGGTCTGCTGGGCAATGGCCTTGATGCCCTGTGGGCCGTGGAAAACGCCGTACATCGATGCCATGACCGCCAGCAGCACCTGCGCGGTGCAGATGTTGGAGGTGGCCTTTTCGCGGCGGATGTGCTGCTCGCGGGTCTGCAGCGACAGGCGGTAGGCGCGGTTGCCGCGTGCATCGACCGATACACCGACCAGACGGCCCGGCATGGAGCGCTTGATGGCGTCCTTGACCGACATGAAGGCTGCGTGCGGACCGCCGTAACCGACCGGCACGCCGAAACGCTGCGAGGAACCGATGGCGATATCGGCG
>NZ_DAMDBP010000091.1:2747-4928 GCF_032092815.1 Agrobacterium sp.
GCGTCAACGAAGAAGGAGGTGGCCTTGGACTTTGCAACGCGCTGGCACATGGCCATGGCTTCAGCCGCCGCCGTTGCTTCATCGAGAAGCGAAGCGTTGGCAACATCAAGGCCGGTCAGGTCGCAGATCATTGTCTGGAAGTTCAACAGAGCTTCAAGGCGACCTTGCGAAATTTCTGGCTGGTACGGCGTATAGGCCGTGTACCAGGCCGGATTTTCCAGAATGTTGCGCTGGATGACCGGTGGCGTGATGGTGCCGTAATAGCCCTGACCGATCAGCGAGGTCAGAACCTGGTTCTTGTTGGCGGTTTCGCGCAGACGGTCCAGAGCTTCACGCTCGGAGAGTGCTGCACCCCAGGTGAGCGGGGTTTTCTGACGGATGGAGGAAGGAACAGTGGCATCGATCAAAGCATCAAGGCTGCGATATCCGATGACTTTCAGCATTTCCTCCATTTCTGCCGGCGACGGGCCGATATGACGACGGTTTGCGAAGTCATAGGGCTGGTAGTCCGTGAAATGGAAATCAGCGGGCGTTGTCATTACGCAATCAGCTCCTTGTAAGCTGCTTCGTCGAGCAGCGCATCAGCGTCGGAAGCGTTGGCGAGCTTCAGCTTGAAGAACCAGCCTGCACCCTGCGGGTCGGAGTTGACCAGCGACGGGTCATCAATAATAGCCTGGTTGATTTCGGTGATTTCGCCATCAAGTGGACAATAAACGTCGGAGGCTGCCTTCACGGATTCAACGGTTGCGGCTTCGCCATTTTTTTCGAAGGTTGCGCCAACTTCCGGCAGTTCGACAAACACGAGGTCGCCCAGCTGCTCTGCAGCGTGGGCCGTGATGCCAACAGTGGCAACGCCGTTTTCAAGTTTCAGCCATTCGTGTTCAGCGGTAAATTTCAACATGGTTCTCTCCGGGAGGTCTTGAAAAGGGTTATCGTTTGTAGGTCGGCGTGATGAAGGGCAGGGCGGCTACCGTGACCGGCAGATATTTGCCGCGTACTTCCGCAAAGATTGCGGTGCCGTGTGCTGCATAATCGGCTGGCACGTAACCCATGGCGACCGGGCCTTCCACGGAAGGGCCGAAACCGCCTGATGTCACTTCGCCAATTTCGGTCTTGCCTTCAGCATCGGCAAACAGCTTGGCATGGCCACGCACTGGTGCCTTGCCTTCGGGCTTGAGGCCAACGCGACGACGGCTCGTGCCATTTGCCTGTTCGGCCAGAATACGTGTTGCGCCGGGGTAACCGCCTTCACGGTCGCCGCCAGCACGCCTGGCTTTCTGGATTGCCCATTCAAGCGAGGCTTCGATTGGCGAGGTCGTGGTGTCGATGTCGTTGCCGTAAAGGCAAAGACCGGCTTCCAGACGCAGGCTGTCACGCGCACCAAGGCCAATCGGCTCACAGTCCGGGTGCTCAAGCAGTGCCTTGGCGATAAATTCGGCCTTGTCGGCCGGTACGGAAATTTCAAAACCGTCCTCACCGGAATAACCGGAACGGGAAACGATGCAGGACACGTCGAGCAATGGCACTTCACGCACATCCATGAACTTCATGCCGGATACGCCAGCCCACAATTCTGCCAGAACCGCTTCGGCGCGTGGACCCTGCAGGGCAATCAGCGCGCGGTCATCGAGAAGCATGACATCGCAGCTTTCAGAGAGATGCGCCTTCATGTGGGCCAGATCGGCATCCTTGCAGGAAGCGTTGACGACAACAAACAGGTGATCCCCACGGTTGGTGATCATCAGGTCGTCAAGAATGCAGCCATTGTCATCGGTGAAGAAACCGTAGCGCTGGCGACCTTCCTTCAGAGCAAGAATATCAACCGGAACCAGCGTTTCCAGCGCAAGGGCTGCGTCTTCCACCTTGCCGGATTTCGCCTTGATGATGACCTGACCCATATGGGACACGTCAAACAGGCCGGCGGAGGTGCGGGTCTGGAGATGTTCCTTCATCACGCCAGCCGGATATTGCACTGGCATGTCATAACCGGCAAACGGCACCATACGGGCGCCAAGCGACAGATGCAGGGAATGAAGCGGGGTAACTTGTAACTCGGCGGTATCGTCCAAAAGAACGCCTCCAGGGTTGCGCGAAAACGCGCGGGCTCGTGTTTTGGTGCAAACGCACCGGTTCAAGAGCCCCCTCTGTCCTTGTCGCCTGAGATTGTTATCCCTTCGGCGA
>NZ_DAMDBP010000092.1:0-4513 GCF_032092815.1 Agrobacterium sp.
TTATGGCCATTCTTCTTCTGGCAGAACACGACAACGCAACCCTTTCCGACCAGACAGCAAAGACGCTGACCGCAGCTGCCAAGATCGGCGGAGACGTGCATGTGCTGGTGGCTGGTTCCGGTGCCAAGGCTGCAGCCGATGAAGCAGCAAAGCTTTCCGGCGTTGCCAAGGTACTTCTTGCTGATGACGCATCCTACGCAAACCAGCTGGCAGAACCGCTTGCTGCATTGATCGTATCGCTGAGCGGTTCCTACGATGTCATCATCGCACCTGCGACGGCATCGGCCAAGAATGTTGCGCCACGCGTTGCAGCCCTGCTCGACGCTGCACAGGTTTCGGAAATCACCGAAGTGGTGTCCGCTGACACCTTCAAGCGTCCGATCTATGCTGGCAACGCCATCCAGACCGTACAGGCAACTGACGCCAAGAAGGTCGTCACCGTGCGTACGGCCTCGTTCGCTGCGGCTGCTGCCGGTGGTTCTGCTGCCGTTGAAGCGGTTGCTGCTGCTGCCAACCCGGGCGTTTCGTCCTTCGTATCGGATGCGCTGGCATCGTCTGACCGTCCTGAACTGACATCTGCCAAGATCATCATTTCCGGTGGCCGTGCACTCGGTTCGTCGGAAAAGTTCAAGGAAGTTCTTCTGCCGGTTGCTGACAAGCTGGGCGCTGCCGTTGGTGCATCGCGTGCGGCTGTTGACGCCGGTTACGCACCAAACGACTGGCAGGTTGGCCAGACCGGCAAGGTGGTTGCACCGCAGCTTTATATTGCCGCTGGCATTTCCGGTGCCATCCAGCACCTGGCCGGCATGAAGGACAGTAAGGTCATCGTGGCCATCAACAAGGACGAAGAAGCACCGATCTTCCAGGTTGCTGACTACGGCCTGGTCGGGGACTTGTTTGACATTTTGCCCAAGCTAGAACAGGCGGTCACAGCCTCATGACAGATCAAGCTGTCCGCTTTCCTGAACGCGAGTCGATGGAATTCGACGTTGTGATTGTGGGTGCCGGTCCTGCGGGTTTGTCAGCGGCGATCCGGCTGAAGCAGATCAATCCTGAGCTTTCAGTTGTCGTTCTGGAAAAGGGCGGCGAGGTCGGCGCGCATATCCTGTCGGGTGCGGTGGTCGATCCTGTCGGTATCGATCGCCTGCTGCCCGGCTGGCGTGAGGAAGAAGGCCATCCCTTCAAGACTGAAGTCAAGGACGACCAGTTCCTGTTTTTAGGCCCTGCCGGCTCGATCCGCCTGCCGAACTTCGCCATGCCGCCCTTGATGAACAATCACGGCAATTATATCGTCTCGCTCGGCAATGTCTGCCGCTGGCTGGCGGGCCACGCAGAAGCACTTGGCGTCGAGATCTATCCGGGCTTTGCCGCCAGTGAAGTGCTTTATAATGATGAGGGTGCCGTCATCGGTGTCGCCACCGGCGACATGGGCATCGAGAAAAACGGCGAGCCCGGCCCGAACTATACACGCGGCATGGAACTGCTTGGTAAGTACGTGCTGATCGGTGAAGGCGTGCGCGGGTCGCTGGCCAAGCAGCTGATTGCCAAGTTCAACCTGTCGAAAGACTCGGATGTCCAGAAGTTCGGCATTGGCCTGAAGGAACTCTGGCAGGTGAAGCCGGAGAACCACAAGCCGGGTCTGGTGCAGCACTCCTTCGGCTGGCCGCTGGGCATGAAGACCGGTGGCGGCTCGTTCCTCTATCATCTGGAGGACAATCTGGTGGCCGTCGGTTTCGTGGTGCACCTGAACTACAAGAACCCCTATCTGTTTCCGTTCGAGGAATTCCAGCGCTACAAGACGCATCCGGCGATTGCGCCAACCTTCGAAGGCGGCAAGCGCTTGTCCTATGGCGCCCGCGCCATCACCGAAGGCGGGTATCAGTCCGTGCCGAAACTGACCTTCCCGGGCGGTGCGCTGATCGGCTGTTCGGCCGGTCTGGTCAATGTGCCGCGCATCAAGGGCAGCCACAATGCGGTTCTGTCCGGCATGCTGGCGGCAGACAAGATCGCCGAGGCGATTGCCAGCGGCCGCGCCAATGACGAGGTGATCGAGATCGAAAACGAATGGCGCGCCAGCGATATCGGCAAGGATCTGAAGCGCGTTCGCAACGTCAAGCCGCTGTGGTCGCGGTTCGGCACGGCAATCGGCGTCGGGCTTGGTGCTCTGGATATGTGGATCAACCAGATATTCGGCACATCACCCATCACGCTGAAACACGGCAAGACGGATGCTGAGAGCCTTGAGCCTGCGGCAAAACACAAAGAGATCGATTATCCGCGCCCGGATGGTGTTCTGACCTTCGACCGCCTGTCATCGGTGTTCCTGTCGGGCACCAACCATGAGGAAGACCAGCCGGTGCATCTTCATGTCAGGGACATGGATCTGCAGAAGCGCTGCGAGCATGATGTCTATGCCGGCCCGTCGACACGTTACTGTCCGGCCGGGGTTTACGAGTGGGTGGAGAAGGACGGTCAGGACGTCTTCGTCATCAACGCGCAGAACTGCGTGCACTGTAAGACCTGCGACATCAAGGACCCCAACCAGAACATCAACTGGGTGCCGCCACAAGGCGGCGAAGGGCCGGTCTACGCCAATATGTGAACCCTAAAAACGAGATGGTGGCGGTTCTGCGCGCCACCAGCCGAATCAAAAGGAGTGTTCCATAATCTATCTTATGCGATTATTGTATGCGCGCTGGTACATTCTATTTCCAAGTGCGACATGCCAATATTTTCAATGGCTTCACTTTGGAGATTTTTACATGTCCGGTTGCTATACGCAATTGACCCTCGCCGATCGCCGCCTCCTTCACCGTCTGGTTGATCAGAAAGTCACGATCAACGAAATGGCCCGGCGGCTGGGACGCCACAGGTCGACCATCTATCGAGAAATCCGCCGCAACACCTTCCATGACAACGAGCTGCCCGAGTACACCGGGTAGTTTGGGACGATCGCCGATGAACTGAGGCGCGAGCGGCGGCGACGTCTGCGCAAGCTTCGACGCTATCCAGATCTTCGTGCCGAAGTCATTCGTCGATTGGAGGCCCGGTGGTCACCCGAACAGATCGCCGGGCGTCTGGTATCGGAGAAATTGAGCCTTGTCCGTGTCTGCGCCGAGACCATTTACCGGTTCATCTACAGCAAGGAAGATTATCAGCTCGGTCTCTATCACTATCTGCCGGAAGCACGCCGCAAACGTCGGCCACTGCGGTCAAGAAAGCCTCGCGACGGAGCATTCCCGGCCAGCCATCGCATATCGCAAAGGCCTGATTTCATTGGAAACAGATCGCGGTTTGGGCACTGGGAGGGTGACCTTATCATCTTCGAGCGACCGTTTGGCCATGCCAATGTCACGTCCCTCGTCGAGCGCAAGAGCCGCTATACCGTTCTCATCAAAAACCCGAGCCGGCATTCGCGACCGATCATGGACAAGATCGTGCGGGCATTCTCCCGCCTGCCCGCCTTCGCACGACAGAGCTTCACGTTTGATCGCGGCACAGAGTTCGCGGCATTCCGGGCTTTGGAAGACGGTATCGGCGCGCGGAGCTGGTTCTGCGATCCAAGCGCGCCCTGGCAGAAAGGCGCCGTCGAAAACGCTAACAAGCGCATCCGCCGCTTTTTACCGCCGAACACCGACCTCAGCCAGATGTCGCAAGCAACGTTGAACCAGGTCGCACGCATCCTCAACGACCAACCCAGAAAGTGCCTTGGATACCGGACACCAGCCGAAGCATTCATGGCGCATTTGCAGGAGGAAGCCTGATCCCCTACCCTGAAAACCGGCACGTTGCACTTGGGGTAGCTTCTCCAACGCCCATTTAGTAATGCGACACTTGGGCCAGATAGAAATGCGACACTCCTCTCGCACGACGACGCTGGTCAATGTCAACGTTGGGAGCAAGGATGCGGCAATGTTCAGCCTGACTGCGGTCAGGAGCGTTCGGAGTTGCCATGTCCTTTTTGATCACCATGTCGCAGAAAGAATTGCATCGCCTCGAAGTCATCCAGAAGATTCATGATCAACGCCTGAGCGTCGTTCAGGCCGCCAGCGTGCTCGGCATCAGCCGAAGCCAGATGCACCGGGTATTAAAAGCATATGAGACGGGTGGCATACCTGAGCTCGTCTCGAAGAAGCGCCAGCAACCAAGCAACCGGCGTCACAGCGAGGATATTCGCAATGCAGTTCTTGATCTGGTCAAAGAACGATATGCTGATTTCGGTCCGACGTTGGCCCGCGAGAAGCTGCTTGAACGGCACCAGCTTGCGATCGGTAAGGAAACGCTGCGCCAATGGATGACCGAAGCCGGCATCTGGATCTCACGGAAAGAACGCAAGAAGCGTGTCTTTTAACCACGCGGCCGACGTGACTGCTTTGGCGAGCTGGTGCAGATCGACGGATCGCATCATTGGTGGTTCGAGAACCGCGGACCAAAATGTGCCCTGCTCGTCTACATCGATGACGCCACCGGAAAGCTGCTACATCTGCGCTTTGCGGGATCTGAGAACACATTC
>NZ_DAMDBP010000093.1:0-4498 GCF_032092815.1 Agrobacterium sp.
GCTTCTCTATGTGGACGGCCCTGTTTCGGAAACCGTTCTGGACAAGCTTCGCGCCAACCCGGCCATCCGCCAGGTCAAGTCGCTGGCGTTCAACGTCGAGTAATATCGTTCCTCCCAAGGGGACAATAGAGGCCCGGTACTGGAGCAATCCAGTGCCGGGTTTTTTGTGCATCATTGATGGTCGCAATCAAGGGTTGTTTATCACGAAAAATTTTATAATTAGGCACTAAAAATGATCATCCAGAGTTGCTATATGCTCCGACGATAAGCCGCTCATGGGAGGGCGGCACAACAGGAGAAGACGATGTTTGCTGCCGTTCGGCGCTTTAAAGGTTTGTTTGCGGTTGCCGCTCTGGGAATTGCTGTTTCATTCGTGGCTGTGGATATGGCTGAGGCTCGTCGCGCTGGCGGTGGTTTCGGCAGCCGTGGAACGCGTACATTCTCTGCCCCACCTGCAACCAACACTGCACCGGGTCAAGCTGCACCGATTAACCGCAGCATGACGCCAAACACGTCCCCAAGTCAGGCGGCTCCTGGTGCTGTGCAGACACGTCCGGCCAACGCACAGCAGCCACAGCAGAACCGTGGTCTGTTTGGCGGTATGGCTGGCGGCTTGATGGGCGGCCTGTTGATGGGTGGTCTGTTCGGTATGCTGATGGGCGGCGGTTTTGGTGGCATGGCCGGTTTCTTCGGCATGTTGCTGCAGGTCGCTCTGATCGGTGTGCTGGTGATGTTGGCCATGCGTTTCTTCGCATCGCGCCGTCAGCAGCAGCCTGCTTACGCCGGTGCCCAGTCGCAGCGTAGCAACTATTCCGGTTTGTCCAACCCGCCGACAGGCCAGGGCGGCTTCAAGATCCCGCAGATGGGTTCCCTGTCTGGTGCGACAGCCGCCGCTGCCCCTGTAGCCGCAGCAAAGCCAGTACCGCATGCCAATGCCATGTCTGAGGGCGATGAAATCGGTATCACCGGTGAAGATCTCGGCCAGTTCGAGCAGATGCTGAAAGACGTGCAGGCTGCCTATGCTGCAGAAGACTATGCTGCACTTCGCAAGCTTACCACGCCGGAAGCCATGTCCTACCTGGCTGAAGAACTGAGCGACAACGCGACCAGCGGCGTGAAGAACGACGTCCGCGACGTTCATCTGCTGCAGGGTGACCTCGCAGAAGCCTGGCATGAAGAAGGTCGTGACTATGCGACTGTGGCCATGCTGTACTCGCGTATTGACGTGATGCGCGACCGCACGACAGGCAAGGTTATCGAGGGCGATGAGACCCAGGCAACCGAATCGACCGAGCTGTGGACTTTTGTGCGCCGCGAAGGATCCGAGTGGCAGGTGTCTGCCATCCAGTCTGCTTCCTGAGCCGCATACAGCTTAATCCAAGAATTTGGAGACGCCGCAGTGTTGCAACACACTGCGGCGTTTCTTTATTTCTACGTGTAAAAAATCGAAATTTTCCGGTGATTCATGGATGTGTTGCAATCTGTGCTGGTGTTTGCCGCTGTTGTGTACATCACATTCACATTATTGCCCTTTTTCGTTCATCCACCATTCAGCGGCACCTTCGTAACCATTGTGCACTTGCAAAAACGTGATCGCGCCACTGCTGCGATGGCTGCTTTTTGCGGAACCGCTTGGCGAAATGCGCGTTGTCAGACCGATGCCGGAGGTTCGTAAACAAGACCGGGCGATGCGCGGTCCTTAAGAGAATGGAGAGCTATCGAGATGAAACGCTTTGACCTGATCGACGGGATGCGCGGTTACTTTCTTGTGTTCATGCTGATCAACCACCTCGTGTTTGTTGGTGGTTATTGGCTGGTTGAAGTCAACCACCGCCAGTTCGCCTTTGTGGAAGATGCGCAGGGTTTTGTGTTCCTGTCCGGTCTGTTGATCGGTCTGGTCTATGCCCGCAAGATGATGAAATACGGTTACGAGACCGGGCGTCAGGCTATCTGGAACCGCTCCATGGAGCTTTACAAATATGCCATGGGTCTGGTGATTGCCGTTCTGGCGGTCACACTGGTGCTGCCACATGCATCTTACGTCTGGTACAACTGGATTGGCGCGACATCGTTCGATGATCCGCTGCGTTTGGCTGCCATTGCGACCTTCGTGTTCCAGCCAACTTTCATGGACATCCTGCCGCAGTACATCGTCTACATGCTGTTTGCGCCTGTGCTGATCAAGCTGTGCCTTGATGGCAAGTGGGCTTATGTGATGGTGGGTTCGGTGCTTGTGTGGATGGCTGGCCAGCTTGGTTTGCAGAAGGTCATCACCACGCCACTGCATGAACTTGTCAAAGGCCCGGACGACCAGGGGATCCGTGTCAGCTTCAATATGCTGGGTTGGCAGATCGTGTTTTTCTCGGCTCTGGTGATGGGTGCAATGACCGCCCAGAACAAGATCGAATGGAAGAAGATCTTCTCGCCGGAAAATAGCTGGATCCCGAAGGTTGCGCTGCTGGTCTGCCTGTTTTTCATGCCACTGCGTATTGCGACGGCCTGGGGTCTGATGCCTGACTATGTGATTGGCAAGTTTGCGACGATGGAAATCCGTGCCGACTTTGGCCCGGTCTATCTGATCAACTTCATCGCGGTTGGCGTTGGCCTGACATGGCTGCTGATTGCCGGTCCAAAACATCACAGCCAGATTGTGCGTCGCATTGCCAACGGCGTGATCTGGGTGCTGTCGCTGAAGTTCCTGCAGTTGCTGGGTCGCCATTCCTTGCAGGTCTATGTCTGGCATGTCGCTATCGTTTACGGCGTTTATTACATGGATGGTCGTACGTCGGAGCTGTCGCAGCTGGAAAAGACAATGATTGCCATCGTCGGCATCGCACTGCTTGCTCTGCCCGCATTGTGGCGTGAACGCGACAAGTGGATTGGTGGAACCAAGGCGCCCGCCTGATTTTAACGACAATCAAGAGATATGCTTTCAGGGCAGGGCGGGTTTCCCGCCCTGTACTTGTTTGCGGGCGCGATACTCTTTATATGCTGCCTCAAAATTCCCGAAGTCATGCCCCTTGAGCGCCAAGTCGCTCTGCGGCATGTTTTGGGGACTTGAACGACAGGCGCCGGGGCCTTGACCCCCGGTATGGCTGACGATTGGACAAAAACTTGAATACACTCGACTTTGACAAGAAGCCGGAAGACACACGCGTTGTTGTCGCCATGTCCGGCGGTGTGGATTCCTCCGTGGTGGCGGGTATCCTCAAGCGTGAGGGCTATGATGTCCTCGGCATCACCTTGCAGCTCTATGACCATGGCGCAGCTGTACACCGCGCCGGATCCTGCTGTGCGGGTCAGGATATTGACGATGCACGCCGCGTTTGTGAAACGCTTGGTATTCCGCATTACGTGCTCGATTACGAAGCACGGTTTCGTGAAACGGTGATCAACCCGTTTGCGGAAAGTTATGCCATGGGTGAAACTCCCATTCCGTGCGTTGCCTGCAACCAGACTGTGAAGTTTGCCGATCTGCTGGCGACTGCGCAGGAACTGGGTGCTGACGCGCTGGCAACCGGCCATTATATCCGCTCGCGGCATAATCCTATGCCCGGTCACCCCAATCGTCGTGCGCTTTTCCGGCCGATTGACAGTGATCGCGACCAGAGCTGGTTCCTGTTTGCGACCACGCAGGAGCAGATCGATTACCTGCGTTTTCCGCTTGGTGGCCTTTCCAAGGCGCAGACCCGCGAACTGGCGGAAGAAATGGGCCTTGTTGTTGCCAAGAAGGCGGACAGTCAGGACATCTGTTTTGTGCCACAGGGCAAATATACCGATGTCATCAACAAGCTGAAGCCGAATGCAGCGCTGTCGGGTGATATCGTCCATCTCGATGGACGTGTGCTGGGTCGTCACGAAGGCATCGTCAATTACACGATCGGTCAGCGTCGCGGTATCGGCGTTGCAACTGGTGAGCCGCTTTACGTCGTGCATCTGGATGCGCGCGGCAAACGGGTGATTGTTGGCCCGAAGGAAGCGCTGGAAACACACCGTGTTTATCTGCGTGACATCAACTGGCTGGGTGACAGATCGCTGGAAGAAGATGCGGCAAATGGTTTCCGGTGTTTTGCCAAGGTCCGCTCGACACGTCCGCCAGCAGAAGCAGTTGTCCATTTTGACGGTAGCGGCTGCTATGTCGACCTCATGGTCGGCGAAGCAGGCGTGGCGCCGGGGCAGGCTTGCGTACTCTATTCTGCGCCGGGTGCCGATGCCCGTGTATATGGCGGCGGTTTCATTGGCCGTTCCGAACGTTCAGCTGAAGCAGAAATGTCTTTGAAGACGTTGCTGGAAGGCTCGGTTGCCGCGTAAAATCCTGCAATATTCACAGGCTTGTCGAAAGCTGAGAAAATTGCAAATCTTGCGCTTGACATAAAAGGGAGCGGCACTTTATAAGCCGCTCATCCTAACGGAACAAAGACTTGAAACAAAGTCGTCGTTCCTTGTGGCGGGGTAGCTCAGGTGGTTAGAGCAGCGGAATCATAATCCGCGTGTCGGG
>NZ_DAMDBP010000094.1:0-3800 GCF_032092815.1 Agrobacterium sp.
TGGCGCGATCAAGCGTGGTGATCAAACCATGGTGAAGGATCAAGTCGGGATACATGGAGGCGGCTCCGGTCTGGATGGGATCAGCGGCGTCAGCCGCAGAAAACAGGTTGGGAAAGGCAAGGCTCGAGGCCGCGCCAAGGAATGTACGGCGCGTCGGCATCAACTTTCCCTTTGTTGTTGCGAGGAACTGGCAGTTGTTTCATTGGTCTTGCCGCCTTTAGGGAGGTGACCAAATATATGTGGTTTGACCTGATGCAGCCATGAGATGGCTGTAAGCTTTGGAAGTTTGGAACCGGGGAGGGGTATGGCCTTGGCGCTCATGTACGGATCCTTTTTTTCAAATGGTGCACACAGGCTAATGATCGCCGCAGATTTTTTATTGTCGAATAAAACGCTGTTTGGAAGAATGGTATCGCTGAAATTTACAGCTACATTTTAGCTGGAGAATCCGACGGCATGATGAGGAACGCCCATCTTGGATGACGGGTATCAATTGTTCTGTGACGCCGTGCTGTAACGGGAAACAAGGTGCACGCCGATTGCCGCAACCAGATGTTTGAGCAGGACGGTTTCCTGATGTGTTCCCGGCGTAATCAAGTCCAGAAATGCCTGGCCGATATGGTGCATAACAGGGTCAGGGCGCCCGCGTGGGCACAGAAAACCGGTATTTCTGCCTGGCGCTGCCCGTTCGCTGATCTCGTCCATGACGCTTAACGGCAAGAGAAATGAGATGGCTTTCAGTGACGAGTGCAGGCAGATCGAGACACCTGCCTCGATATTCACCAGACAGATACTGCCTTCACGAAAGGTTCTGACCTGATCTTTCACACCATTGATGACATCGCAGTGTTGGGCGTCTTCCAGATAAAGCAACAACAGAAAGGCGTCCGCTGGAGGCAGCGTGACCAGTCGGGTGTCGCCAGGTCCGGCTTCGCAGTGGAAAAGCTCAATTTCAACAGTCTGCGAATTAAAGGGGATTGTCGCAGTCGATAGCAGATTTTCTGCAAGGAAATAGTCGCTGACGCAGTATCGGTCTTCATCAGGTCTGGTCAACAACGCCTCCGCCGAAACGCAGACGCTTTGGACGTTGCAGTCCAGCAATTGCATATTCGCCAATTGTCTTCATGGCATCAGATTAAAGGCAGTGCTGGCATCGATTATAGTACGATGTCATTGTTATTTTGTTGAATAGTGCGCTGGGCATAAAAATTGTGCCCATTCGTGGTTACATCATTAACGAGCAATATCGTCGTGAGAAGCCGGTGAAGGCAGCCGTTCGTGACAAAACAGTTGCCATATCGGTCAAACATGAATATTTTTGTCATAATAATCTGCCGGCCACGCGGAGAATAACTGCCAGCAAAGGCGGGATTTTCCAAAAAGCGTGATGAACGTTGACGTTGTCGGGCAGCTCCCTTTGAACGCCCGGTCGGGATCACGCGTTGGAATTCACGAAAAAAGTTGACTGAACTGTTATGACTTTTCTGCACTCGATGGTTTGCCATACGCAAGGCATAAGGCTGAATGCGCCGGTCAAATGGCGTGGGCTTGATGGCATGATGAGTGTGTATTGGGACGCTGAGGGCCAGAATGGTGCCAATGCCTATTATCTGTCTCCTGACCCGCGGATTGTCATTTTTCTGAACGACGTGTCCTCGCATATCCAGATGTCCAACAACGATCGGATCGACACACAACAATATCGTCCGATGATGCGGGCCATCTTTGTGCCGGCTGGCGTGCCATTGTGGACGAATTTTACGGGAACACACAGGTTCTCGCATCTTGATCTGCACCTGCACAAGGATCGGCTGCTGCGGTTCCTGTCACCGTCAATTGGTGCATCCGCTGCGTTGGCGGCGTTGCGCAGGCCGGTTGAAATTCAGGACATTCGCGCCATAGAGCTGCTGGCCAGTCTGGTCATTGATGAGGTTTGCGAACCAACCAAACACGCGCTTTACGTTGAAACCCTCATTGCCAGCATCGTGACGGCATTGATTGATCTTCCCGAAGATAGTTGCGAGCGGGCCAATGGACGGCTGACACAGGCCCAAATGAACAAGCTGATCGTTGGAATGAACGAGCGGAGTGATTGCCGCATGACCGTTGCGGAGATGGCAACGATTGTCGGCCTGTCAGAAAGCTGGTTTGCCAATGTTTTCAAACAGACAACCGGCAAGACACCACTGCAGTGGCAGCTCGGAAAACGCATTGATCTGGCGCAGAAGATGCTTCTTGAAAGTGATCTGAGTGTTGCCGGTGTTGCCGCCCAGCTTGGATTTTCAGATCAGGCACATCTGACCAAAGCGTTCCGCCAGGTGTCCGGCCAGACTCCCGCCGCATGGCGACGTACTCAGCAGTTTGGTTGATAGAAATACTCCACCCTAAAGACCCAATTGGCCCGGCAATTACAGTAAACTTGCCTCTGAGACAGGTTGTGCGTAAATCTCCCACAGATATGGCAACAAGTGCTCTTCTCTGCTAACTTTTGCCCATGAAAAGAGCATCACGCAGCGGTGTGAGTGTCGCCTATTCACCCGCGATTGTTTCTGCCTGGGCTTTGGATAAAAAAACTGCCGCGACCGAAACGGATGCGGCTTTTATGGCTGGAGCGGCATTAAACTCTCTCGATGGATTTATAAAAAAAGGCCATGCCTGGTTGGGATGCTGGCGTAGCCGCTTGGCGCTCCATTGTGCCTTGTCTGCCAACCAGATGCTCGGCCGTGAAACGGATGAAGCAGCGTTGCGTGACGCCGTGTTGATGGCGCGCGCCGGAGAAAATGCCGGACCGGCAGGCAATGTACTATTGGCAACCAGATTGCTGAAGACACGCATGGATTTCATCAGTTCCAAAACACTTCAGTCCTTGGCGGAGCTGTTCACTCTGAAATGGGATGCCGCACTTGCGGACATTCCTTCAGCTCTTGATGATCTGATGCAAAAACCCCAGGCTGCGCCATTTGCCGTAGCTCAGCTTGTCACAACAATTCATGCGGTGCGGCCCGATGCGGAGGTTCTGGCATGGTGGCTGGCGGATTGGGTTCTGACGCAGCGCCTCGGTTGGGATTTGCCTGTTCCGCTTTTTCTCAGCCAAAGGTATGGGCCAGCGTTTCGAATTTCTGGTGGTAAGGGCCGGGTAATGCCGGGTGAGGCCGGATTTGCTCGGGCCGTTTGTCTGGCCGTGGTTTATGGCGCCGAAGATGCCCTGCAACTGGCAAATGACATCGGCCGGCGCGCGGATCGGATGATCGCGAACTCCGGCAAAATACGCACAAAAGGCGGCGACCGGATAATTTGGCAACTCCTGAATGAGGATGCGGTATCGGCATCTGCGCCCGGCACGGATCTGTCACGTTGGGCCAGCAGCAGGTTTTTCGAGCGCCTTGAGAGCTTTGGCGGTGTGCGGGAACTTTCCGGCCGCTCTACATTCCGCATTTACGGGATTTGACGATGGATCAGGAAACCGCACCCAAAAAGGAGAGGCGCGACAGGCGATCAGGGGCCAAGATCGAAATCCCATTGGATACCGAGCTTGAACATTTGCCGGAGGAATTCCGTTGGCGGGAATGGATGATGCGGGTGGAGGCAATCATATTTTCTGCTGCTGAGCCGGTCCGTCGCGAAACTCTGGCACGTGTCGTGGGTGAACAATGCGATATTGACCGGTTGATTGCGGATCTTCGAGCAGAATTGAAGAACCGATCCTATGATATCGTATCGGTGGCTGGTGGTTGGCAATATCGAACTCGGTCCGCTTTCGCCCATGCGATCAGGGCCGCAAAAACACCAACCCGTGCCAT
>NZ_DAMDBP010000094.1:3810-4280 GCF_032092815.1 Agrobacterium sp.
GCACCCGCCATTTCGCACCACGAGGCAATGGTGCTGATTGCCATTGCCTATTTCCAGCCGATCACCCGCGGAGAGTTATCGAAAATTTTCGGCAAGGAAATTTCACGCGATACGATTGCCAGCATTCGTGGTGCTGGCTTGCTCGATACCGGGCCGCGTAGCCCCATGCCCGGTGCGCCTTATACCTACATCACAACGAAATATTTTCTGTCGGCTTTCGGGTTTGAGACATTGCGCGATTTGCCGGATATCGAGGCACTTGAGGATGCAGGCCTTTTGAATAGGACAGCCATTGTGGTGAGTGAAGCGTCGGTTGAAGCCGCGCCGAAAGCAGACGAAAATTAATTCGTGTGCGAGAAGTTTGCGCGCGGATGACTTCTGCACGATCCGAGCGTTTTCCCTTGGGGTTCCAGTTGGAGGCGTCGCCTTAACCGGCTGGTGCGGATCGAGGCAATAGTCTATCGGCATGA
>NZ_DAMDBP010000095.1:0-4150 GCF_032092815.1 Agrobacterium sp.
TGGCGCGATCAAGCGTGGTGATCAAACCATGGTGAAGGATCAAGTCGGGATACATCGGCGTAACTCCAGGCTTTGAAATGAAAGAAGAAAGTGGCGAATTTGATGTTTAAAAGGCGTTACCGGATGCAGCACCGCCCTCCTTTCGTCAACCGTCCGAAGAGGTTGGTTTGGTGCGGGCCGCGATCACTTTACCGGCATCGTCACCCCGAGGCATATGACCAAACATGTGCGGCTTGATCTGGTTCAGCCAGGAAACTGCAGCCGGTTCCTTGTTGATCAGGGTTTTGGCGAAGGGAATGAGCTGTTCGCCAACCAGAATGCCGAGAAGACCAACAAGAGCGATAACCGGCGGGGCGGGAGAACGGACATTGAGCAGGCTGTAGACGATGCCGACAAGCAGGCCAGCACCAAGAGAAAGAAGATAGATTTTCATGAAACACACTCCTCGTTTGAAACAAAAACCGCTCCGACATGGGGGTATCGGAGCGGTTTCATCGGGCCTTTACTTGGCTGGGTTCGGGCCGATACGCTTGCCGTGCTTGACGCGCTCGGCACCGCCGTGAACGTGGGTAACTGCGTAGTCGATACCCATGCCGTAAGCGCCTGAGTGTTCCTTGACCAGCGAGGTCACCGCGTCATAGGTTTCCTTGCGTGCCCAGTCGCGCTGCCACTCGAGCAGAACCTGCTGCCAGGTCACTGGAATGACACCCGCCTGAACCATGCGGTCCATTGCGTATTTGTGAGCGTCGCTTGACGTGCCGCCGGAAGCATCAGCCACCATGTAGATTTCGTAGTCTGCAACATCATGCAGGGCAGACAGGGCAAAGGTCGTGTTGCAGACTTCGGTCCACAGGCCGGAGACAACAATCTTCTTGCGGCCTTTTGCGGCATTCTTCGCCAGGGCATCACGAACGTTCTGGTCGTCCCAGGAGTTCATAGAGGTGCGCTCAAGAATGTCGTTTTCCGGGAAGACTGCCAGCAGTTCCGGGAAGGTGTTGCCGGAGAAGCTTTCCGTTTCAACAGTGGTGATCGTCGTCGGGATGTTGAAGATCTTTGCTGCCTTGGCAAGGCCGACAACATTGTTCTTCAGTGTCTGGCGGTCGATCGACTGAACGCCGAAGGCCATCTGCGGCTGCTGGTCGATGAAGATGAGCTGGCTGTTTGCTGGGGTAAGGACTTCGAGCTTGGACATGGTAGTTCTCCATTTAAATTTGAGTGCCGATCAGCGGCGTTGAGTTTTGAGATGCCTCCGGCGGTCGGCTGCCTGCCTAGAGGCAGCCGTGTCGAAAGACGGGATAATGTTTTGGTCAGTGGATGAGGCGCAAAGCCCCGGTCTTACGCCGCGATCGGAACCAGATTGGCCTCGATCTGATCACGGAAGTTTTCATATCGGCTTGGCAATTTGAGCGCTTCGCCGAGATGGGCAGTATCTTCATCCCGGTCGAAACCAGGTTCATTGGTAGCGATTTCGAACAGGATACCCCCAGGAGTACGGAAGTAAATCGCCCAGAAGTAGTCTCTGTCGATCACCGGGGTGACCTGATAACCGGTGTCCATCAGTGCCTTGCGAACTTCGAGTTGCTTTTCGCGGTTCTCGACAGCGAAGGCGATGTGGTGGACCGAACCGGCACCCTGTCGGGCAAATGGTGTCTTTGGCAGCGAAACCAGGTCGATCGTATCAGCCCCGTTACCACCGGGAATGACAAACCGGGTGACATCACCTTCAGCCTCGGCACGCTCATAACCCATGAAGCCAAGAAGCTCTGCGGTGGCTGCCGTATCGTGCAGATTGAACCGTGCTCCCGAAAAGCCGCGGATTGCGACATCTTCCGACACGCCTTCACTGATCCAGGCCGCACGCTTGTCATCCGCCGTTTCGACCAGAGCGAAAGCATCGCCATCAGGACCGATGAAGCGCAGACGATTTGCACCAAACACTGTGTCAGCCTCAATGCCGCCGACGCCCTGGGCCGTGAAGCGGTTTTGCCAGAAGGACAGCGCGCCTTTGGGGATAGCAAACTGTGTTTCACCGACTTCGCCAACACCCGGACGACCGAGCATCATGTTCGGGAAGGGGAAGTAGGTCATTACAGTGCCGGGCGTACCGTTTTCATCGCCGTAATAGAGGTGGTAGACACTTGGGTCGTCAAAGTTGACTGTTTTCTTCACACGACGCAGACCGAGCGTGTCAGTGAAGAACCTGTTGTTCTGCTGTGCATCAGATGCCATCGACGTGATGTGATGCAATCCCTTGATGTCCTTGATCATGGCCGTTGCCTTTCTGCGTTGGCGTTGTCCGTTTCGTTGAGTAGAGTTTTAACCGGCTTGATTATGATGCGGAATTGCAATATTTCTTTCGAATGAATTGCGATTTTTGAAATAATGCGATGAACGATTACAAAGCTCTCAAAACCTTTCTGCTCGCCGCCGAGAAGCGCAACTTCGCGCAGGTCGCCCGGGAACTGAACATGACGCCAGCGGCTGTGACGCGGGCGATTGCTTCTCTGGAAGATGATCTCGGTGTGCAATTGTTTGTGCGCACCACCCGGCAGGTATCGCTGACCACGGATGGCGCGGTTTTCGCAGCACAGATTCAGCCAGCGGTTCAGGCACTGGAAACCGCCCGCAAGGATGTGCGCAACGCGCACAAGGCCGACGAGGGACGGCTGCGGATCAGTTCACCCACCTGGTTTGGCAAGGCGGTGCTGCCGCCCATTCTTTCCGGCTTCAAGCAGCTCTATCCCAAGATGAGTTTCGAGATTTCGCTGTCGGACGGACTGGTGAATATCGTCGATGATGATTTTGATCTAGCGATCCGCATTTCCTCACAGCCATCGGACAAATTCACGATCTGGCGCAAGATACGTGTTGTGCCACGCATTCTGGTGGCGGCACCGGGAAGCCGGTTCGTCGACATGCAACATCCAAGCGAACTGACGCCGGATGATTGCCTTGCCTATAGCGGCGAAAGCCGACGGGAAAACTGGGCCCTGTCGGATGGTAGTTCGAGCATATCGATCTCGGCCGGCCGCGCCTTCAGCGCCAATAATGGCGAAGTGCTGGCCGACATGGCCGCCGATGGTGCAGGCGTCGCCATGCTTCCCGGTTTCCACATTTCCGAACATATCAGAACCGGGCGGCTGGTGCATGTGCTGCAGGGATGGGCGCCACAGGATTTGTGGCTGACGCTCTATTATCCGCCCTATCAGGCTCTGCCGCCGCGCATCGCGTCCTTCTCGAAATTTTTCGAAGAACAGGTTGCCTCGCATATGGTGATGCTCGGCTGATATGGATTTTGCAGTCAACGCGCCGCGGATAAGGCTTTCCGGGACGCGATGATTTCTGCGGCGACAAGCGCCTGCAAACGCCAGAGATTGCGGTCACGGATCCCGTGAGCCTGCAGATCGACAACAGTGTTGCGCAGATATTGCGCGCAGGATCCGCCCTGCCCGCAGGCGCGTGCGATCAGGCTCGATGCCTGTTCTGCCGGCAAAGCCTTTGTCAGTCCGGACCGTTTGGTGCTTGCCCAGAATGTCAGGGTCTTGCGAGTACCGTGTTCTGTCTGCACCGAAACCCAGCGCACCATCTCACGGACTTCACGGTACTTGATCTCACGCGCCACCAGCGCCCGCAAATCCTGTCGTCGGCTTTTGGCCGACAATTCAAAAACGATACCGTCGCACCGGCCACCGCGTTCCAATGCCATCATCAGGCCCGGTTGATCGCTTGTGGCGCGCCACCGTTCAATCTTCAGCGAGAAGGATCTGTGCCAGCCATAAGCGGTTGCCTTGTGGCTACTGATTGGTTCGAATTCCGGGTTCCAGATCAGCGAACCATAGGCGAAGATCAGCAGGGGATCGCTACCCGCTTCCCGCTCAATTCTGTCGACGATGCTATCGAGTTCCTTGTCCGAGAGCGGTGTCCAGCCCGGCTCGGGGCCGTCATCCCTGATATCGCGGAGGGTCAAGGCAACAAGTTCGGGTGTCAGCTGCATCGTCTTATCAATTCATAGGAAGAAAGAAACAGAGTGAAGATGGCCGCGGTGTCATCCAACGCGACCATCCCTTTGATTTTAAGTCGGTATCAAGCCTGTACGAAAGCCAGGAGATCAGCATTCAGCACGTCGGCATTGACGGTCAGCATGCCATGC
>NZ_DAMDBP010000096.1:0-3629 GCF_032092815.1 Agrobacterium sp.
CGGACCGTGTCAACGGTCGAGGCAAGAAAGCCAGGCAAAGCCTTCTCTTCCCAGTGGTCCAGTGTGTAGGCAGCATCGATCGTCAGGAGAAGCGGTTTGCTGTTTGGCAGGCGCACCAGGAAGGACTGGTGGCCGGGTGCATGACCGGGCGTGAAGATCGTGGTGAGCGTGCCGTCGCCGTACACATCGTAATAGTCGTCCTGCGTACCGTTGAGGAACTGCCACTTCAGGCCCGGCTTGTCGAAGTCCTTGCGGATGTAACCGCCGCCAGCAAACCAGTCCGGTGTGAAGGCATATTCGTATTCGGAGCGCTGCACGATGTGGGTCGCATTGGGGAAACGACCGATCGCGCCGGTATGATCGAGATGCAGGTGGGACTGCACGACATATTTCACATCGGCCGGATCGAAACCGAGCGCCTTGATCTGGTCAACGCAGCCCATGTTCTTATCCAGAACCGGCCAATAGACATCGCAGATACCGCCCCAGTGACCGCGCGGGTCGGTCGCGACTTCGATCGCATTGCCACCGTCGATGACGGTGTGCCCATCGGGATGGGTAATCAGGAAAAATGGGACTGGAATCTCATAGTCCGCACCATTGCCCTGGTTCATCTTGATGTTGTGTACCTTGCATTTCAGGGTACCTGACTGAAGCATATAAAGTCTGATATCGGTCACTCGTTTTCCTCCCTTGGGACTGAAGATGTTGGTGTAAGAAATGGATCAGAAAGCTTCGCGATAGAGCGCGAGTGCATCCTCTTCGCGGACTTCGACCGGATTGTTAATCAGCAGGCGGCTCTGCTTCATGGCGTCGGAAGCAAGCATTGCCAGGGTGTTGTCCGTCACGCCGACATCACGAAGGCGCCGCGGCGCACCGCTTTCATCCATCAGTTTTTCCATATGCCGGACAAAGGCGTCCGAACGCATCGCCGTATCACCCTCGCCCGGCACGCCGAGCACATCGGCAAGCTCGGCATAAAGCGACGCCGCAGCCTTGGCGTTGAAACGCAGCACTGGTCCCAACATCAGGGCGTTGGAAAGGCCATGCGGTACGTGGTAGTGGCCACCCAGCGGATAAGCGAGCGCGTGAACGGCAGCCACCGGCGAATTGGCGAAAGCCTGACCTGCCAATGTTGCCCCCAACAGCATGCCTTCACGGGCTTTGCGATCGGTCCCATCCTTGCAGGCGGCGATCAGGTTTGCGCCAAGCAGGCGTAACGCCTCACGCGCCAGAGCATCTGATAGCGGGTTCTTTTTGTGTTTGCTGGTGTAAGCCTCAATCGCGTGCACCATGGCGTCGATACCGGTAGCCGCGGTATGAACCTGCGGCAGACCCACAGTCAGTTCCGCATCGAGAAGAACGAAATCGGCGTAAAGCTGCGGAGAAACGACACCCATCTTGGTGGTTTCACCTGTGGTGATGATCGAGATGTTGGTCACTTCCGAACCGGTTCCAGCCGTGGTCGGCACCAACACCAGCGGCAGACGCGATCCCTTGACGTTGCCGATGCCGTACATGTCTGCAAGCGTCTGGTCGGACACCAGAAGAACCGCTACCAGCTTGGCGATATCGAGCGAGGAGCCCCCGCCAAGACCGATGACGATATCGACCCCGATCTGCCTTGCGGACTCGACGCAGTCGGCAACGATGTGCTCTGGCGGATCAGCAACGACCTTGTCGAAGATCGTGACGCTGAAGCCGCTAGCGGTCAGAGCGTCGGCAATCGGTTTGATGAGGCCAGCCTTGATGAGACCTGCATCGGTAATGAGAAGTGCCTTGCGCGCCTGGAACCTGCCGGAAAGAATCTCTCCGAGGCGCTGAGCACCCCCCCACGCAACCTGCATGGAGGGAACGGTGCGGAATTCGAAAGGGTTGATGGTCATTTGATCCTCCCAGCGTGATCTCAGCCGATTGCCGAGCACAGGTATTTGATTTCCAGATATTCATCGATGCCGTAGTGAGAGCCTTCGCGGCCCAGGCCGGACTGCTTCATGCCACCGAATGGTGCGACTTCATTGGAGATGAGGCCGGTATTGTGGCCCACCATGCCGTATTCGAGCGCTTCTGCGACACGCCATGTCCGGCGGACATTCTCGGTGTAGAAATAGGCCGCCAGACCAAACTCGGTGTCGTTCGCCATGGCAACGGCTTCTTCTTCCGTTTCAAACCGGAAAAGTGGGGCGACCGGTCCAAAGGTCTCCTCACGGGCAACCTTCATTGCCTGCGTTGCACCTGTCAGCACCGTGGGTTCGTAGAATGTCCCGCCAAGCGCATGGCGCTTTCCGCCGGTAACGACCTTCGCCCCTTTTCCAAGGGCGTCAGCAACATGATCCTCGACCTTCGCCACGGCGTCCTGATCGATCAGGGGCCCGATCAGAATACCGGGTTCGGTGCCTTCACCAACGGAGAGGCTCTCGACCCTCTTGGCCAGCTTTTCCGCGAAGGCATCGTACACGCCGGCCTGGACATAGATCCGGTTGGAGCACACACAGGTCTGTCCGGCATTGCGGTACTTCGATACGATCGCGCCCTCGACAGCAGCATCCAGATCGGCGTCATCGAAAACGATGAAGGGCGCGTTGCCGCCAAGTTCCAGTGACAGCTTCTTGATCGTCGGGGCTGATTGCGCCATCAGCAGACGACCGACTTCAGTCGATCCGGTAAAGGAGATCTTTCGCACCGTGTCGCTTTCGGTAAACACCTTGCCGATATCGCGTGCGGCGCCCGTAACCACTTGGAAGACACCGGCGGGAACGCCCGCTTCTTCGGCGAGAACACCCAGAGCAAGTGCGGTGAGTGGCGTCTGTTCAGCCGGTTTGACGATCATCGTGCAGCCTGCGGCAAGCGCCGGGGCCGCCTTGCGGGTGATCATCGCGGCCGGGAAGTTCCATGGCGTGATCGCGGCGCAGACACCGATCGGCTGCTTCAGGATGGTAATGCGCTTGTCGGTGGTCGGCGAAGGAATGGTATCACCATAAACACGTTTGGCTTCCTCCGCGAACCATTCCACGAAAGATGCCGCATAAAGGGCCTCGCCCTTTGCTTCCGCGAGCGGCTTTCCCTGCTCGGCAGTCATCAATGCGCCAAGATCATCAGCGTTCGCCACCATGAGATCAAACCAGCGGCGCAGTATGGCAGCGCGATCCTTTGCAGCACGGCGGCTCCAATCATGGAATGCCTTGCCTGCTGCCTCCACCGCGGCTTTCACCTCATCTGCCGATAATGAAGGAACGTGACCAATCTTCATCGATCTGGCAGGATTTTCCACCGTAATCGTCTTGCCATCCGCGGCTTTCAGCCAGCGTCCATTCACCAGGCAGGCATCACGTAATAGCGCCGAATTTTTGAGGTTGATCACCGAACCCTCCCAGGTTAAAGTTCAACTAATTGAACTTGAATCACTATAATGAACTATGGTCCAGCGTGGCCATTTATGTCAAGGAAGGCCAATGGCGGAAGTTCAGCAATCGTCGCAAATTTTAGACACTGTACCGGCGCTCAGACGTGCGGTGCGTATTCTGGATCTGGTCTCGGGTTCCCCTCGTAACCTTACAGCAGCCGAGCTGACACGCGTTTTAGATTTGCCTAAAAGCACTGCGCATGGGTTACTGGCGGTGATGACTGAG
>NZ_DAMDBP010000097.1:0-2201 GCF_032092815.1 Agrobacterium sp.
CTGATCGATCTGTTCGCTTTCCCGCATTTCCTCCAGCTTGTCGCCGGAAACCAGATCCTCACGTTTTCCATCACGCAGCATGTTGAGCGCATGGTTGCGGATGATGGCGTAAATCCACCCACGTGCCGAACCGCGCCCGGGTTCAAATTGATGGGCTCTCGTCCAGATGCGGATAAAACCTTCCTGTACGGCTTCTTCAGCGAGATCACGCCGCCGCAGGATGCGTTGTGCAACAGCCACCAGACGGCCAGCTTCGCAATCATAGATGTGCCGTAACCCTTTGCGGTCGCCATCGGCGCAGGCTGCAAGCGCAGCATTCAAGTCGTCGGTCTGATCCTGCATGACCTGCAAACGGTTCTCCCCCCGCAAATTCGTCTCAAAATTGTATCTCACAGATAGGGCGCCTGTGCCAGACATCGGCTTGTCCTGTTTTTAACGCGAGTGCTGATGTTTCTCTGTGTGGGCTACCCCTGAAACTGACAAATGGATGCAACGTGGATTTTTTTTATTTGCCTGCATCCAAACGGCATCCCCCACGTGTCTACCCATTGAGAGGCGCTTCACATGGGTTGAAGCGGGGTTCTCTGAAACATGACATAAGGGAGAAATGCCATGCACATGATCCGTTCCGTACTGATTGCTTCTACTGCCGTTCTTGCTGCTGCATCCGTACAGGCAGCACCCGTCCTCGGTCTGACAGGAGACAAGACGCTTGTAATGTTCGACACCGACAAGCCGGAAGTGTCCAAATCGATGGATGTGACTGGCGTCGACAAGCTGGTCGGCATCGATTTCCGTCCTGGCAACAAATCAGTGGTGGGTGTGACTCCGGAAGGCACAATTGTAACCATTGATCTGACCAGTGGTGCGGCAACCGAAGTGGCCAAGATGGACAAACCGCTGGCCATGACCGATGCGCCTGTGGTGGTTGACTTCAATCCGATGGCAGACCGCCTGCGTTTCATGACTGGCACGACCAACCATCGTGTCCACCCGGATACGGGTGCGGTGACGGTGGACGGCACCTTGGCCTTTGAAGAAGGGGACATGCATAAGGGTGAAACACCCAACATCGTGGCAGCCGCCTACACCAATTCCTGGGGCAAGCCTGAGAAGACCGCCATGTATAATATCGACGCCACCATTGGCGCGCTGATCCAGCAGACCAAACCCAATGACGGCACGTTGAAGGCAATTGGCAAGCTGGGTATCGAAGCCACACCAGCAACTTATGCCTTTGACATTCAAGGCAGTGAAGACGGCAAGAACACTGCCTATCTCGTCGCCAACAAGACACTCTACACGGTAAACATTGAGACGGGTGCCGCAACTGAGGTTGGTGCTGTTACGGGAACCGACAATGACGTGCGCGATATCGCCATCCTGCCTGCCATGTGACGCGTAAAAGGCAAGATGTCCGTTACAGGACATGAATCAGAAAATGAAAAGCCGCCCGTAAGTGATTCTACGGGCGGCTTTTTATCTGTCTAATGTCTGGTTTCTATCAGAAGAAACCGCGGCGCTGCCACCAGCCGCCCTTGCGCGGCTTTGGATCATCGCCATCACCCTCGGTCGAGGCTGTCGAAGTGACAACAGGCTCGGAGGAGGAGACATTGTCGCCACGGTTGGCGCGTGTCGGCTTTGCGTCCTGCGATGTCTCAGCCAGATCTGCAGAGGCTTCACCAACCTCTTCGAGGGCAACATCTGCGACCGTTTCTTCAACAACCACAGGCTCGACGGTTTCAACCTTCACCTTGGCAGGTTTTTCAGCCTTAGGAGCCTCAGTGTCTTCAGCCGGGGTTTCTTCCTGTGCCTTGGCCTTGCGGGTGCGGCGTGGCTTCTTGGCCTTCGGTGCTTCGGCAACCACGTCGTCGCTACCACCTTCAACCACGCTGGCGGCGGTTTCGACGACAACGACTTCGGTTTCGGCAGCTACGACTTCGACCGCCTGGGCATCATCTGCGCCAGCCTCATCATTGCCTTCGCCATCAGCCTCACCAGATACCTCGAGACCGTTCTCTTCATCCGAGCGATTGCGGCGACCACCGCGCTTGCCACGACGGCGGCGCTTGCGACGGCCTTCTTCATCGGATGAACCGTTTTCGGCAGATGCTTCGTCCGCGGTTGCCTCGGCGTCACCACCAACGGTTTCTACGCCTTCATCAGCCTCACCTTCGGCATCGTCGCCTTCATCATCGCCC
>NZ_DAMDBP010000097.1:2211-3164 GCF_032092815.1 Agrobacterium sp.
ACCATTGTCCTGTGCCTGGTCCTGATTGTTCTGGCCACCCTTGCGACGACGACGACGACGGCGCTTGCGCTTGCCGCGGTTGCCTTCTTCGTCACCTTCTGCACGGGCCTGCTGGGCAGCAGGGGCCTTGACGATTTCGTCCTCTTCTTCGTCCTCTTCGATTTCAAAGACGGGGTCGTCTTCTTCTTCAATGACAGGCAGAAGCTGCAAGAGGCTTTCAATCTTCACAGGGTTTTCAACGGCGTCACCACGGTCGATCGCAAAGTGCTGCGAACCGACGCTGGCATCTGCCGCGATTATGATCGCCACACCGAAGCGGCCTTCATAATCGACAATCGTGCCGCGCTTGTGATTGAGCAGGTAAAGGGCAGTATCCGGTGTGCAGCGCACGGTGATGTTGTGCGTTGTGTTGCGCAGCAGATATTCCTCGATACCGCGCAGAACATGCAGGGCGATGGAGGACTCTGAGCGAACATGGCCGGTGCCGCCGCAATGCGAGCAGACCTGCGTGGTTGATTCCAGAACCGATGCGCGAATGCGCTGACGCGACATTTCCAGAAGGCCGAAATGCGAGATGCGGCCAACCTGAATGCGGGCGCGGTCGTTCTTCAGGCAATCCTTCAGCTTCTTTTCGACAGCGCGGTTGTTGCGCTTCTCTTCCATGTCGATGAAGTCGATGACGACAAGACCGGCAAGGTCGCGAAGGCGAAGCTGGCGTGCAACTTCTTCCGCGGCCTCAAGGTTCGTTGCCAGCGCGGTTTCCTCAATGGAATGCTCGCGTGTCGAACGGCCCGAGTTGACGTCGATCGAAACCAGCGCTTCCGTCTGGTTGATGATGAGGTAACCACCTGACTTCAGCGTCACCTGCGGCTGCAGCATGCGGTCAAGCTGTGCCTCAATGCCGGAGCGCGAGAAGATCGGGTGAATGTCGCGGTAAGGCTGAACAACCTTGG